>DGRZ01000061.1:0-27468 GCA_002391195.1 Fibrobacter sp. UBA4375
GCTTCGCAGAGTCCGCTTTCGGTAATGAAGATGGGGGTGCCGCCGCCTACGACTTCCTTGAGGAGCGCAAGCGATTCGCCCTTGTGGGAAGTGGCATAGAAGTGGAACGAATACATCACGTTGTCGAAGGCCACCGGGTCCTTTGCCGGCTCCTGGATTTCGCGGTCGTAATTCGGGGTGCCGATGAGAATCAGGGCGTCGGGCTTGTGCCTGCGGATAACGGGGATGATGATGTTCGCGTATTCCTTGATGTCTTCCCAGGTGCAGTCGCCGTTGGGTTCGTTGCAGATTTCGAAAATCACGTTGGGAACGTCGGCGTATTCCTTGGCCATCATGTTGAAAAAGTTGATGGCTTCGGCAAGGTTCTCGTTGGGGTTGTTATCGGTGAGTATATGCCAGTCCACCATCACGTACATGTCGTTTTCGATGGCATACTGCACGCCCTTCCTCAGGATTTCGAGGTTCTTTTCGCGGTCGCCGTGCACGTAGTCGTACGAATACATGGCGAGGCGGATCAGGTTCGTGTTCCATTCCCTGCTGAGCTGGTGGAAAAGACCATTGTTCACGAACTGCGGAAACCAGGTGAGGCCGTGGGTGCTTGGGCCCTTCAATACCACTTGATTGCCGTGTTCGTCAAAAAGGTCGGTGCCTTGAACGTGGAGTTTGCCGTTAACAGAAGGCCTAGCGTTTATAACCTCTGCATTGGCAAAAGTAACGAAGGCAAAAAACAGCAATAAGAGCAGGCGTTTTAAGTTAGTCATGGTAATCAGGACCTAACAAGAATGCGAGATGAAGAAGTGTGCCTATGAAACTTATGGGAATAGTAAGTATCATCAATGTCAGTCCAGCATAGATTCCTCCCAAGAGGTCGTCGGCCATGACCCCCCACCCTTTGGGAAATTTCTCGAATCGGTGGATACCCAATGGTTTAAGGATGTCAAAGAAACGGAATAGCCCGAAGCCCAAAGGAAGTATGATGAAGGGGAGATATTTTATCCAGACGGGACTGATAAATGCAAATGTCATGAAGATTCCACAGACCTCGTCGATTACGATCCAGCCCGGGTCTTCGGTGCCCGTGTCCCGCATGGCCTTGTTCACGAAGGGAATGGCTGCGAAGAATACGATAAGGGCTGCAATAAAAAATAGGGGGCTTAGTCCGGAATAAGTTACATTGTGTGGCTGGAGAATAATTGAAAGAAGCCCGTTCATCCAAAATTCTTCGGTTTCGTGGGATAATCCGCCCCAGCCGATAGTAAAACCAGAATAGACTGCCAAGAGGGCCATGGGGTAGGCGACAATCGTTGCGGCGAGGCTTCCCATGGTCCCAGGGGCCTTCGGGCTCATTCCCGAGCCGAAGAAGGTGGTGACCAGGGCTGTGAACCTGTCTGTCCCGCGCCATTCGTGAGGCACCCGCTTCTTACCGTATTTTTCTTTAAGTTCCTTTTTGTTCATTAAACCTCGTTCTGCACTCTACATGATTCTCTTCACATTATATATTTTAAATTCTGAACTCCGAAATCTGAATTCCTAATCAATCAGGCCATGCCGCCTCGGCACGTTCCTTTTCTTCGGCCTCTCGTGCGGAGCGACGTTCTTTCCAGCGTTCCAGCTGGTCCTTGAATTCCTTACGGAGCCTTTCCATGCCGATGTTCTCCTTGGCGCTTATCTGGATAGCCTCCGGATAGTTCTGCAAAAGTTCGGTACGGCGTGCCTCGTCGGCGATTTCCACCTTGTTGAATACCCGGATTCGGGGCGTTTTTTCGTCGATGATGCCTTCCAAAGTCCTGTGGGTCACTTCCAAATGTTCCCGGTAGTCGGGAGCGGATCCGTCCACTACCTCCAAGATGCAGTCCGCATGGGCTGCCACTCCCAAGGTGCTCTTGAAGGTCTCGATAAGGTTGTGGGGGAGCTTGCGGATAAAACCTACGGTATCCGAAAGGATAATGTTCTCCCCGTCCAGAAAAAGCTTGCGGGTGGTGCTGTCCAGGGTGGCAAAAAGCTTGTCCTCTACGTAAACGTCGGCACCGGTCAGGCGGTTGGTGAGGGTGGACTTGCCCGCATTGGTATAGCCCACGATTCCCACCTGAAAGATGTCGTTTCGCTTTTCGGCCTGGCTTTCTCGGGCGTCCTCGATTTTGGCCAGTTTCTTTTTCAGTTCCTGGATACGCTTGCGGATCATGCGCCGGTCCGTTTCCAGCTGGGTTTCGCCGGGACCCTTGGTGCCGATACCTCCGTTGTGCTGGCGGCAAAGGTGGGTCCAGGCTCTTGTGAGGCGGGGCATCATGTACTGGAGCTGAGCTACCTCTACCATCAGGCGGCTTTCTGCCGTGATGGCGTGCTTGGCGAAAATGTCCAGAATCAGGCCTGTACGGTCCAGCACCTTGATTCCAGGCAGGCGCTGTTCCAGATTTCGCACTTGGGAGCCCGAAAGGTCGTCGTCAAAAACCACCATTTTGGCGTCCAGCTGGCTTAAGGCGTGCTTGATTTCTTCGACCTTGCCTTCGCCGATGAGGGTGGCAGGGCTAAAGTTCTGGACCCGCTGCAGGTAGGAGGCCGAAACGATGGCCCCTGCGGTCTCGGCGAGGCGGCCCAGTTCCGCAAGCTGCTCCTGGGCAAGCCAGGGGCGCACCTTCGGGGTGGCTATCCCTACGAGGATACACTTTTCCTTTTCCTGCTTGTGCTCTGCCGGTTCTTTCATTATAAGGAAATATAAAAAATCACTCCGGAACATTCGTTCCGGAGTGGGGTATTGGGTGTTTGGGTGTACTTATTTTGCGATACGCAAACTCTGGATCTTTCCGGTGGCTCTAGAACGGATGTAGTAGATGCCGGAGGACTTGATCATATTGTTTTCCTTGATGGTCTTGATGGCATCTTGCGTAGAACGCGCGCTCAGGCGGCCAAGACGTTTGCCACGAATGTCGATAATATCGTAGTCCGCAGCCATAATCGTGACCATCTTGACATTTTTGACGATTCCTTCCGGTTCTTCAGGCGCTTCGGGCGGAGCAACGTTTTCAAAAATGATGTAGTCCAGATTGAACCAGCCGCCAATGGATTCCACCTTCAAGATGTGCTTGCCTGTAGAGACGCTGTCCACAATTCCGCCAATTTCCTGGTAGGTGTTCCAGTCTTCATCGCCAGTCTTGGGAACAATCATTTCATCGGTGATGGGAACGTCGTCTACATAAAGCTTGAAACTGGAATTTTCGTTAGCCGAAGAGACAACGGCCTTAATAGTGTAGGGCCCTTTTTGTTTAAAGTCTACGGTGTATTCCACCCAGTCGCCAGGTTCCGTATAACCGATAACCAGGCCCTTCATGTCTGTGCCGCCCCAATAGATATCAACGCCCTCATCCATGCGGAAATTTGCATCACCCTTGTTGTCACTGCTGCCGTCGCTATAGGAGTCGTTGCCAAAGCCGATACCGGCTTTATCGTAGTGCTCCGCCTGAATCGTGTCTTTTACGTCGATTACGATAGCGGTTCCGTTATAGGGTTCCTGTTCCTTTTCTTCGGAATAGACAATTTCGGTACCGTTAGGAGTGATTTTTACGCTCTTGCCCTTGCTCAAATTGTTCTTGAAGTATTCTTCGAGCCAGACCATGGCGGCGCGCTTTTGACCGTTTGGCTGAATGATTCCGGTGTTGGACGCCCAGGTAGAACCGTTGATGTACCCCCAGATGGTAATGCCCGCAATCCATTCTGTTTCCCACATAAAGGGAATCTGGTTTGCATAGTCGTTCTTTTGAGCATTGTCATCGGCTTGGCTGATGTCGTATTCCGTAATGAACAGGGGTAACCCGGTTTCGTTATGGATTCTGGTCAATTTGCTTTCGAAGTCGGACTTGCTCATGCCCTTGCAGTCGTGGGCTTGCTGACCATAGGCGTCAACAGGGGCACCATTCTTTATGATGGTTTGCACCAGTTCAATGCCTTCGTTCATCTGCCAGGTAAGGGTATTGTAGTCGTTGTAAATCAATACGGCATGCGGCCAACGTTCACGGGCCATCTTGAAAGCGGTAGTGATAAAGTCGTATTGGTGCTTGCCGTTTACCACACGGTCGCCACCGAGGGCTTCGATAATGTAGGAACCACCGCATTCGGTATCGTCGGTGCTGCGGCCTTCGGCACCCTGGGCGGGTTTGCCGTAGCCGGAGTGGTAGTTGTTGCCGGCCCAGATGGCCTCGTTCACCACGTCGATGTATTCCAGGTCGGGGAACTTGGCGGCAACAGCATCGAACCATTCTGTAATGTACTGTTTGGTCTTTTCGACTGTGATGTTTGGGTTTTTCTTTTTGCAAAGGAAGTTCGGGTATTGGGAACCCCAAACCAGGGCGTGGAACTTGAAGTGGCGTCCGGGGGCTTGTTTTGACCACTGGTAGGCGCCATAACATTTGTCGTAGTTGTCCCAGGCAAATTTGCTAGTTCCACTGTTGCCGTTAGAAAGGCTATGGATGGAACCCCACTTGCAGCCGTTTTCTGCTGTAATCTGGTTCCAGTAGGTGCCCATGTCGTCACGAACTTGGCCGCTTGTGGTAATGTTGCCCAGGAACTTGGCTCCGCCATCGGCCAGGGCCGCATTGGCTACGGAGATTAATCCGGTCAGGGCAAAAAGCGCAACTGCTTTAGTAAAATTCATAATCCATCCCCTTGTTTTTATGAAATTTACCTAGAAAAAGGGGGGATAAACATTCCAATTTGGAATAATCTTTTGACAATTTATCCATGGCTTTGTTAAGCTACGTTTACAAAAAATCCCGGAACATCAGTTCCGAGACTTTGTTTGAAGGGGAATTTGAATTTTGGTTACTTGACAATGCGCAAGCTATGGACCTTGCCGGTAGCTCTGGAGCGGAGGAAATAGACTCCTGTAGATTTCACCGTGTTCCAATTTTTGGCGGTGGCAATGGCCTGGTCCATGGTGTAGGCGCTGATGCTGCCCAGGCGCTTGCCATGGATGTCGATCAGGTCGTATTGGACCAAATGGTGAGCGGCCATGTGGATGTTGCCTGCGATGGCTTCGGTGCCAACGGGGGCGTTATCTTCGGCATCCTTGCCCTTTACAAAGTTGAAGAAGTCAAGGTCAAACCACTCCTTGACAACGGTCATGCGCAAGATATGTTGACCGGCAGGAAGGTTCACGTTGGTCTTTACCTTGAAGAAATCACCGTAAATAGATTCGTCCACTTCTTCGTCAGAAGGTTCGGCATTGGACTTGGACACGGTAAGGAGGTCGCCAATATCGTCGCCGTCCAAGGAGAACTGCAACTGGCCGCCTTCGCCAGACACTGCGGCATACAGGGTGTAGTCGCCAGCTTCGGGAACGTTGATGGTATATTCCAGCCAGTCGCCGGTGGCGTTCCAGCCGATAGCATGTTGGTTGCTGCCTATGTTGTCCTTGATGTCTACGCCAGTGCCTTCGCGATAGGTGCTTTCGCCTTTGTTCTCGAATTCTGCATCACCGTAAGAGGCGTTGGAAGTGCCGTCTTCGTTGCGGCCTATGCCTGGAATGTCAAAGTCTTCGGCTTCAATCCTGTCTGCAAGAATGTCAAAGGCGGCACCCCTGAAAGGCTTCTGGGGTTCGGGAGGCGTTGTAACGCCGGTGGCAAGCCCGGTGGAATTGACACCCTTGTTGGAGGCCAGGTACTGCTTGAGCCAGGTCATGGCCTTACGGTCCTTGCCGTCCTTGATAATGCCAGAGCAACCTGCTGCAGCGCCGTCGCAATCAAGCCAGGTTTGACCATAGATGTAGCCCCAAAGGGTGATACCCGCTACATAGTCCGCTTCCATCCAGTAGGAAATTTGTTCTTTGAAGCACTGTTCCTGAATGTCGTCATTAGTGTTCGGAATGTCATATTCAGAGATGAATATGGGCATTTGGGTCTGGCTATGGATCTTTTCCATGGTGTTTTTGAACTGGGTATAGTCCATGCAGTCGCCGCCGCCGCCTGTTCCGCCAAAGCCACCACCCTGAGTTACCAGGTCATGGGCCTGAAGACCGTAAGCGTCAATGGGAGCCCCGTTCTTTTTAATGGTATTGATAAGATCGATGCCCTTGTCCACATCGTACTGGATGGTGTTGTAGTCGTTGTAGATTAGGATAGCCTTGGGCCAACGTTCACGGGCCATTTTGAAGGCCGTGGTCACAAAGGCGTAGTCATTGTTGTCGCCACCCAGGGCAGGAACAATGTTGTTGCCCCTTCCGTAACCGGAGTGGTAACTGCCGTTACCGGTTCTAATGGCTTCGTTTACCACGTCAATGATTTCCAGGTCGGGGTAATGCTTTTGAACGGCATCAAACCAACTGGTAATGGCCTTCTTGGTCTCATCGGCGCTTAGACCGTTCAGCCAACTCGGGTACTGGCCGCCCCATACTAGGGCGTGAAACTTGAAGAAGCCTCCGTTTTGCTTTGCCCAGTTGTAGGCAGCATCGCAAGCACCCCAGTTGTAGTTGCCACGGCTGCCTTCAATGGATTCCCATTTACAGCCGTTTTCGGCAGTCGCCTGGTTCCATAGCGTTGTGAAATCACTGCGCACCTGAGTGCTTTGGATGATGTTACCTACGAACTTGGCGGCACCGTCAGCAAGGCCGGGGCCTGCGTTGGCAATGGAAGTTAGCCCAATAAATGCAAGAAGCGTAATCCTTTTGGAAAAATTCATAATATTCCCCTTTGATTCGCCCAATCTACTGCATCCATAGAATAATATACTCTAATTTTTTTGAAACTGATAGTACTTTTTTGGTGCCCGGTTTGGATAAATTGTCCATGCGTTTGTTTGAAAATGTTTACAAAGTGCGATGCCGTTTTAAGCTTGTTTGGGGCAATTAACTTTTTTTTACGTCATAAAAAGCCATATTGCATGTATATTTAGGCCAAGGGAAAATGAGGCTGGGTGTGGAAACACATTAAAAGGAGCCTCTATGTCTATGTTTGGTGGAAAAAGCGCCGTTGGCACAACCTTCGGTTTTTTTGTATTTTCCTCGCTGTTTTGCGCACAGGCATTTGCCTGGAGCATTTCCGGAACAGTCCTGTCCAGCACGGGAGAACCGTTGTCCGGTGTGATGATTAACTCCTTTAACCATGCCGGTGTAAGTGCCAAGACGGACAATGTGGGGCACTTCAGCATTGATGAAAACTCTGCAGCCCTTTCAGGTGTCGCGGATTTGGACATGAAGGTTCGTTATGCGAACCAGGTGCTGAGTATTGAAAATGTACACGCAAGTATTTTTAAGGTGTCTGCGATAGATGCTTTGGGCAAGGTCGTATATCAGCGTTCCCTGCAGCATGTCTTTGGAAATGTGTCCCTGGATTTTTCCAAGGTGTCCGCCCACGGGGTGAAGTTTATACGCATAAACATTGACGGCACAAATAGTTCCTACATGCTGACGGGTAGTGGCTCCTTGTTTAAAGATGGTGCTCCCTTGCCGAATTTCTCCTTCCGAAAAGAGGGCTACGAGGCTGTTATTTACCAGATGTCCCAGGAAAATGAGACCGGTGTGTCTATAATCATGAATCCGGCCTCTTCAGACGTTGAATCTTCTAGTTCTGCAGGGTGGACCAATCCTACAAGCAATAGCCAGAGCGGTACCTTTACGCCTCCCGATGTTCCTACGACCTGCGCCGGTAAAACCGTAACTCCGGGTGATCACAATATGAGTGTTGTGGTGGATGGTAAAACTCGCACGTTCATTATGCATGTCCCCAGTGCCTATAACGGGTCCAAGCCTGTTCCCATGGTTGTGGATTATCACCCCATCGGAGGGTCAGGCGCAGGCCAAATGGCGGATTATGGTGGTTCGACTTATAAGTCAAAAACGGACCCAGAAGGGGTAATTTCGCTGTACCCGGATGGTACCGATGGAGTGTCTCCCATGGGGGCTGGCTGGAATGTGGGCCCCTGCTGCTCCAGAGATGACGATGTTAAATTTTCTCGTGAAATGATTAAGAAAGTCGAGGAAATTGCCTGCATCAATCCAAGGAAAATTTATGCGACCGGTTTCTCCATGGGCGGGGGCATGAGTAATCATGTGGCGTGCAATATGTCAGATGTCTTTGCCGCGGTGGCTCCTGCAGCAATGGATTTGAACAGGACCAATAGCGTTTCCTGCAGTATTGTGCGTCCAATTTCGGTAATCATGTTCCGCGGTACTCAAGATAATATTTGCCCTTATGCAGGTGGCGAAAGCTTTATGAGGGATGGCCTGGATTTCTTGGGAGCTGAAAATAATTTTAAGTTCTGGGCCGAAAAAGACGGCTGTACCGATAAACCGACCACAAATTCCAGCGGGTGCCAGGAATATTCAAACTGCAATGGTGGCGCGAAGGTTGTGCTTTGTACCGACAAGAATGGAGCCAATGGCACAGGAAACGGACACGACCAGGGCAATGGCTCCATAGGCTGGCCCTTCTTGAAACAGTTCGAACTTAAGTAATTTACTTAATCCTGTGACCCGTCAAGTCAAAATGCATGCCGCCCTTTTCGACGAAAAGGGCGTTTCCTTTTTTGTGTAGGCGAGGGGCGGTAATGTTCTGAACCGCTGCAGGTGTCGCTTGACGGATTGCGCTTGATGCTTCGCATTGCCCTTCGGTGCAGAACTTGATGTAGTCAATGTCCATCCAGTCGCCGGTTACTGTCCAGCGGAGTACGTGTTCGCCCTCGGTCAAGTTCACGGTCGCTTCGACTTCGTTGTAGTCATCGAAGTTGTTTTCGCCGGAACTGGCTTGCGGAACGGCAATTTCTTCGGTAATGTCCTCGCCATCCATGGAAAGTTTGAAACTGGAGGTGCTGTTTGCCGAAGCTACGGCGGCGGATATGGTGTATGTCCCCGTCTTGGCGACCTTTACGGAGTATTCCAGCCATTCGCCAGCCTGGTTGTAACCCACAATGTAACCGGTTGCCTTTTTGTAAATGTCCACACCGGTACCTGGGCGGTAACTTGAGCCTCCTTCGGTGGCGCCATGGTCCTCGGAATCGTTTTCGTTGTAGGTGGTATTGCCCCGACCCACTCCGTTAATGTCGAAATCTTCCATCTCGATCTTGCCCGGAATGGCGAATGCTTTTCCCTTGAACGGTTTACGGGGAACCGGTTTGATTATCAGGCGAAGCAACGCGGAACCGTGAGCAGGGAGTTCCGCGGAAACGGATGTACGTGCCCCTAGGTTCTTTTTTTGCCAGGCGTCGTAAACTTCCACTTCACCCTCTACGCCAAGGTCTGCAAAGGTGCATTCGACGGTCTGGGTAGAAGAATTGTTGTTGAGGAGTGCCACGGCAATATCACCACTGCGCAAGGGCTTGGTCCAAACCTGCTTGCCGTCCACGTCAGAAATACGGTGGCCCTGAACGCCCAGGGAATCCTGGTTGATGGCGATCATCTCCTTGTTCAGGTATAGTTCCTTGACCTCGTTGCTCATGTTACGGACGTCGGAACTGATCATGATGGGGGCCGCCATAATAGACCACATGGTCATCTGGGACTTTTGTTCTTCGTAAGAAAGACCGTTGTTACCCACTTCAAGCATGTCCGGGTCGTTCCAGTTGCCGGGTTTTGCATTTTGCCAGTACTTGTTGTTGTCATCGATAATTTGATAAACCCCTCTGTACCAAGAAGTAGAAATCCATGCGGGGCCAATATCAAAGGTGGTTCGCCAGAGGTTGGCAATTTTAGGCATCCATTCCTTGTATTCCCACATACAAATACTGAACACGATGTCGCGGCCAGAATTGAGGAGAGCCTTGGACATGGCGGTATAATCTTTTTCTTGGGTGTTTGGATTGGATTCGCAGTTGTCGTACTTGAGGTAATCTACGCCCCAGCTAGCAAAGGTTTTGGCGTCCAGATCTTCCCTTCCGTTAGAACCGCTTTCGGAGCCGGGAAATTGATCGGAATTGTTGTAATGGTGGCAGGTTCTGGTTCCGCGGTCACCGTAAATGCCAAACTTGAGCCCCTTGCTGTGAATGTAGTCGCCCAGGGCCTTCATGCCGCTAGAAAAACGGTCGGGGTCGTGGGTGAGTTTGCCGTTTGCATCGCGGTGCTTAGCCATCCAGTTGTCGTCAAGGTTCAGGTAAATGTAGCCCGCATCTTTCAAACCGGAAGAGACCATGGCGTCGGCGATTTGCTGAATCTGCTTTTCGTTGATGTTTTCGTGGAAAACATTCCAGCTGTTCCACCCCATGGGGGGCGTAAGCGCCAGATTGTTATAGGATTGGGCCATGGTCGGAGCGGCAAGGCCAAAGAAGACGAGGGTTGTCGCTACCGAAATTTTTCCGACGATTTGCAACATTTTTTATTCTCCCTTTATTTGACTATCACCCGGTGCATGACGGTTTGGGATTTAATGAAATACACTCCCTTGTGTGGAACCATCGTCTGGACATTCGTTTGCGCCTCGCGGATGCTTGCGGCACTTACACTGCCCATAAATCTCCCGTTCAGGCTATACACGCGGTAGTTTTGCTCGCTGTGCACATCAAGTCGGGGCCTCTGTGCGATGCTTGAGGTTTTACATTCGCCCTTGCAGATTTCAATCCAGTCCACATTCACGTTGTTGCCCACGATTTCCAGTTTGAGGGTGTGTTCGCCGGCAGCGATTTCAGAGGTCTTTGCGGATACCACCGAATAGGTACTCCAGTCATTTTCACTGTTTTGTTTGGCAATAATTTCGTCGGTAACGGCCTTGCCGTCTATATAGAGCTTGACTCCTGCTTTTTCGGAGGGGGTTGCCATATTTACCCGCACGTCGTATTCCCCGGCTTCTTCGAAATTGACGGTGTAGCGCAACCATTCGCTTTCGGCTGTGTAACCGAGGGCATATCCCTTGCAATTCGTTGTGTTCGCCTCGTCGGAGCAGCCAAATCCCACAATGTCTACGCCGGTTTCGCGGTAGGCCTTGCCTTTGTTTTCGCCGTCGTTGTCGCTATAGGCCTTGTAGGGTTTGCCTTCGTCAAAGTTTTCGGCCTCGATTCGCCCGGGAAGTGTAAGAGCCTTGCCGCCGTAGGGGGTAGGGGGGACTACTTCTTGAGTGTTGTCTAGGTAGATTTCGTCCATGTAGTCCGTGCCTATCTTGAACCAGTCAAAGTCGGCGTAGCCTCCTGCCGTTTTGGTGGCATAGTTGAACAGGCCAAAACGGTTGCCAGTGAAGTAGTCAAGGCTGAAATTGAGGGAAACATCGGAACCGATCTTTGTCCAGGCAGAGCCATCGGTGCTGTAGTAGAATGAAGCGGTTCCTTTGTCTAGAGGTAGGTTAAAATCCATGCGTAGGAAAACCTTGGAACCAGAAATCGGTTCGCTAGCTTTCTGTACGTCACCATTCTTGTCGCCCTGGTACATCACCACCTTGTAGTTGCTACCGTCTTTAGCGAGTCCCACAAAACCTCTGTTCTCCTGGATGGTCGTAAGGCCGGCAATGTCACCATCCTTCATTCCGCTTCCGTCCAAAGAAATACGGCCGGAGCACTTGGGTCCAAAAGTGCGCTGGGTCAGGGTGTTCTTTGCTTTTAAAACACTTGCATCGGTACGGCCTGTGGTAATGCGGAGGTGTCCGGGATTTGCAGTGAGGCTCCAGTTTTTGTTGTCAGGATTGTGGTTCCACTGCCACTCCAGAGGCAAATCTTCGCTATCAAAGTCGTCAGAGGTGACCATGCCGTAGCCAGGCAACGGGGATTCTGGCAATTCCAGGGTTGCAGGAGCTTTGTTGATCCCGCTAGCCGGTTCCGGCCAGCCATCCTTCCAGACTGTGGGAACTAGGTGGGGAATACGTCCTACGGGGCCGGAATCGCGGAACAGCAAGGTGTACCATTTGCCATCGGGTGTGTCAAAGATGCTACCTTGTGCCACGCCGTTGTCGGACAAGAAAAATCTACCCTCATAACCAGTAAGCAGGCTGTTTGAACGGTAAACGATAGAACTGCGTCCCCTGTTTGCGGGCCAGGAAATGGTAAACAGGTAGTATTTCCCGTCTATTTTTTCCATGTGGGAACCCTCCTGCTTCACGTAATAGTTGCTGGAACCAGTTACCTGGTCAATATTTACTCCTCCAAGAATGCCGCTTCGTCCATTCTGTTTTAAGCCCGATGCATCGCCATTGAGTTCCACATATTTAATTTCGTTGCCGCTTCCGTAAATGACCCATGCGGTTCCGTCGTCGTCAAAAAATAAGGAGGGGTCATGGTACATATACGGAAGTTGCACCTCGGACCAGGGGCCGTTTTCTACATCGGCGGTTTTGTAGATATGTGTTTTTCCGGAAGTGTAAGAGGGTGTCAAAACGTAGAAGTAACCCTTGTGGTAACGGATGCTGGATGCCCAAGAACCCTTGGCATAGGCGCTTTTCCCGTTGTTGAGATTTTGTTCGTCATTATTGATGAGGGTCTGGTAGGCATAGCCTACCGTGCGCCACTGCGCTAAGTCGGTAGATTTCATTACAGGAACACCAGGCGCATAGTACATGGTGGTCGATACCATGTAATAGGCATCGTCAACGCGCACAATGGCGGGATCCGGGTTGTCTGCCCATATTATGGGGTTAGAAACGGTAACTGCATACACCGCACATGAACTGGCAAGGGCTATGCCCAAAACTTTAAACCATCCCATTTTTTTTCTCCCAGACCGGGGTACACCCTGCCCTGATAAATTGTCCAGCATAAAAATACCCTCCAAAGAGGGTGTTTTGACCCCAAAAAGCAAAAATGCCCTTGACAAATTGTCAAGGGCGATACCCCGCATGACGTCTCCTTCTTTGTACATCATGTGGGGATGATTTTGTCTAGTTACGGGTTTTGTGTTATTTTTTGTATACGATCTTTTGTTGAATCGCAGCGGGCTCTTTGTGGCGCAGCAGGTAAACTCCCTGGCGGAGGTTTCCCATACCTTCTTGAACTATGCGGATTGCTGAGTCCATGCCGTGGGCATTGAACCGAGCTACCTGTTTCCCTTGCAAGTCAAAGAGGAAGAATGTAGTTTCTGCATTGTTTACTAGTTTCAGTGCGGTAAATGATTCGGGTTCTTGTGTTTTGTAGGCTTCAGGGTCCGTTGCATCCTTGCCTTTGACGAAGGTGAAGTAGTCTATGTCGAACCAAGAACCGGTCACTGTCATGCGGAGGATATGTTCGCCCTCCGGGAGTGTTACGTTTGTCTGAACAAGGTTATAGGAATCAAAACTGGTCCCGCTTGTTGGGATTTCTGCAATGGTTCCCCCGTCTATGGAGAGCGAAAAACCGGAGGTCGAATTGTCTGTCGCCACCGAAGCGAACATGGTGTAATCACCGGCTTCCTTGATGTTTACGGAATATTCAAACCATTCACCATCCTGGTTGTAGCCAAGAATGACTCCGGTTGCCTTGTCGTAAAGGTCGGCAGAAGAAGCATCGTCTGCACGATAGGTGCTTTTTCCCCGGTTTTCGGAATCGTTGTCGTTGTAGGACTTGTTGGCTAATCCGGTGCCGGGCTTGTCGAAGTTTTCGGCCTCGATTTTTCCTGGAATGTTGGCGGCTGTTTCACCGTAGGGGGCGCGGGGGGTAATCACAACGGGTCCACGGTCAATCAGATTGAGCATTGCCTGGGCATAGCGTTCGCCCATCCCGCGGTAACCTTCTACGGTGAAGTGGAGCCCATCGCCCTTGGAACCGTAGCCCTTGGAACTTGCCACGCCAAAGTTTGTGATGTAGTTGGAAAGATTATGAACGCGTTTGACGAACCCGTAGCAGGAACCTTGATCCACCATCTCTCCGGCGACAAAAGGTGTTTCTTCTGCTTTTAAACCGAGTTGGCTAAGGATATACTCATATGTTTTTTTGACTTTTTTTTCCCATTCGGCGGAAGATTCGTCCATGCCACCATCTGTTTCACCCTGGTGGAAAATGATTCCCTTAATGACGCCTTTTTCCTGTGCTTTCTTGGCCACTTCGATGATTCGGCCCATGGCATTTCCGTCGCCACCGTAGGATTTTGCTCCGTTTTGCAACCAGGGTTCGGAAGAGCTAAGGTAGTTCTTATAATCGTCCGGATCAAACAAACGGATACTAGTGCCAGCTTGTGCCACCGGAATAATGCCAATCGTTACATCGGGCATTGAATCAGCCATATCACGGCCAAACCAGTCGGCAACGGAAAGCCCTGAAACTCCGCCGGCACACTTGAACATTGGGGGAACGGCCGGGTACATTTCGCCGATAGTGGGACGATTGGGGTTAGTGCAAGATGTCGTAGCGAACATCTTTACGCGAGGATGCTCCGCCTTATCTTTATCGGTATAATCCATGGCATTGCCTTCCATGTTGCTCTGCCCGTAGGCAATGTAGATGTGGAAGTTGGGGTCTGGTGCGGCATGCAATAACAGGGGCAATGCCAAAATGAGACTAGCAAATCGTATATTCATTTATATTGCCCGTTTTTAGAATTGTGTAATAAAATCCCATGTGGCTGCAGGAACCCAGGAATTCCATTGACCGGGATCCTTATGATCCCAGATATGTCCTGCGTCATCAGTGCACCAACGGACCGGGAAACGTTCGTCTACGTCTTTATAGTCGTAGCATTTGTGCTGTGAACTATAAGATTCTTCAGGTTGTTCTAAAGTGGCGTCTTTTCCTTCGGCGCTTGCGTTTTTAAGGGCTGTATTGCGAGCGGATTTACCCATTTCGGGCTTGCAAAGTCCATCGTTCATGCCGTGTACGCCCATCCAGGCGATGGGCTTGTTTTCTACTTCAGGCAACCAGATATTGATATCTGCCGTTTCATAGACGGCAACGCCACGGAGGACATGCTGGTGGTTTCTGGAAAGTCCGTTGGTGAACATGGAGCCATAGCTGAAACCGGTAGAGAATACTCTCGATGAGTCTATGCAAAGTTCGTTTTGAAGCTTGGCCAGCAGTTCATCGAACATGGTATAATCGGTTTCTCCCCAAGGCGGGCAATTGTTGCTAAAGCACTGACCGTCCGGAGCTACGAAAATAGTCGTTTTACCGTTGTCAAGGGGCATAAGTCCGTAGTATTTCTCGTTTTTTGCGACATTTGAACCTGAACCGTTCATGCACTGCATCCCGAAAACAAGACGATAGGGTTTGTTCTTGTCGTAATTGTCAGGAATGTCGATATAGATTTTCCGGGATTCATTTTTTCCCTTGAAATTCCAGGAGAATTGGAAATCACCTGATTTCGGCAATTGCAGGTCTTTCCCGCAGCCCTTTGTTGGCACGGGATCGTTGCCTTTGGCCCACCCAAAAGCATAAGTCTGCTCCTGGGCGGATTCAGACGAAGTTGTTTGCTGTGAACCGCTGTCCGAAGATGTGGTATTATCCGGTTCGGTAGTTTCGCCTGTAGCCGAAGAGAAACCATCTGGCTGTGTATTTTCTTCGGAAGGAGAACTTTCGCCGGGTAGGGTAGAGGTCTCCGAACTGGAGATGTCGGGCTCTCCGGCGGGCGGAAGTTCTTCTCCTTCAGAGTTAGAAGAAATTTCTGGGTTATCCAGGTTTCCGAGCAGATCTGTCGGGTCTGAAGAATTGTCTGAACAGCCTACCAGCGCGAAAATACCGGTTAAGGCTAGGGCATTGATGATCTTGTTGTGCATTTGACACTCCCTTTTGATGATACCCCTATCATCATCCCCATTTTTAGTTTAGTAATTTGTGTGAATTTTTGCAACCCTTCCGTTTGCTCTGTTTCGGATTAGGTTGATTCCTGTTGACTTCTTGTTGCCCATGATTGAGCCGTTTTTCCATAATTGGATTGCTTCAGTCATGTTTCTGGCAGTAATGGTTGCCATTTTTTTACCTCTCAGGTCAAAGACATCGTAGGTGGCACTTGAACGTGTATCAAGATGCAAGTCTTTACCGGCAATGGCCATGACTTCCTTGACAACAGACCCTTCGGCGTCATAGGCCTGCAGCATGAACCAGTCCAGATTTACGTAGCTTCCCGTGATGGCGAGACGGATGATATGGGTTCCCGCTTCGAGTTCCACATCACCTCCTTCGATCTCCTGGTATACGCTCCAGTCATTTTCGGCTGTCTGGGGAATTGCAATAACGTCGGTAATGGCGTTGCCGTCAGCGAGGAACTGGACGCTAGAAGTTGTTGATCCCGAGGCGGCATTGAGAGTGAGCTTATACTTGCCTGCGGTGGCCACGTTAACGGTATATTCAAGCCATTCACCTTCGTTGGTGTATCCGATGGCCATGCCGGAGCCTCCCATTACAATGTCTACGCCTAAATCGTTACGGTAGTCGGCGTCGCCCTTTTTTTCGGATTCGGTGTCGTAGTAGGTCTTGTTTCCAGAACCTACACCCGGTACGTCAAAGTTTTCAACTTCAATTTTTGCAGGCAATTCAACGGCGGTCCCACCGAAAGGTTCCCTAGGGACTTTAATTTGCGGTCCCACACCAACGAGTGTGACAATGCAATCCTTGTTGCTCGTATTGCCTGCATCCATGGTGATGGTTACAGAACCATTCTTTACTTCGACCTCTCCCTCGTATTGAGCGTTTTTGGCTTCGCTAGTGGTGTACATGTGGAAGGTTTCAATGTTTGCTCCAGGAACATTGACTGTTACTGTTTTGTTGTGACCGTAGTCTCTATTGACCAATACCACAATCACGCTGTCTCCACCGGCACTCTTGTAAGCACTTGCGTACACTTCCGGTTCCGGGTTGATGGTTGCCCCCACGCGGATAGCCCCGGGGCGCACAAAGCGGGCGTATTGAGAAAGAACGTAGCCGCGTTTGGAAACCTTGTTGATTTCACCCTGCGGAATTGAAACCGGATGAGGAGAAGACGTATTGGTATTCGCTGCCATAATCAAACCATAGCAGCGCTTGATATACCACCACGTGTATTGACTAAAATTACCGATAGCCAAACCGCGATGGATTTCATAGCCAACATCCATGGCGCGAACGGTATCATACACATTGGGGTTTGCCTGATCTCCGGTCCATCGCATTTCGCGCCAGTCGTTGCCGCTGCCCTGGCTTTCGGTGTAGTGTTCCGTCATCCAGCGTTCTACTTTTTTCTGGTCAGCCAAGTCATATTGAAAGAAATTATCTTTAGCCTTTGCACTGCTGGCGTAAAAATGGGCGCCAAGTATGTCCCAGTTCTTGAGTGCTGTGCCGTCTTGTAGTACTTTGTCGTATTGATTTTTTTGGTAAGCAAAGGATTCTGCTGAAATGACTTTGGTTCCGTGTTTACGTAGTTGGTCGGCGTAGCCCTTGGTATAATTATAAATTTCATCGGCGGTCATACATGCCCAGTTATGGCAGTAGTCCGGTTCGTTTTGAAAACTGATGGCATATAGGGGGACACCCTGGTTTTTCATGTATTCGGCAAAGCTATTTAAGTGATCCGTATATTTCTGGTAATTAGCGGAACTGACATGGGCACCACCACCAGTTGCATAGGGCGATGTCCATGGAGTAGCAAAAAGGATAAAGTCTTTACCGGCAACAGCCTTTGCGTATTTAGCCGCCTGTACTTCTTTATTAAAATCATTGGAGTTTTGATTTACAGGAATGCGGAGCGTATTTAGACCAATTTGTCCATCGCCCGTACCAAAAGCCAGTTTCGCGTCGGCTTCAGAAAGACCTTGACCGCCTTGCCAAGTGTTGTGCACCATGCCGCCAAACCCGCGGATAACCTGGTGTTCTTCATCTAGGTCCACGTTGACGGTAGAGGCCGAGACGATTCCTGCAACACCCAGGACCCCTAACGCTATGGCCGCACCCTTGATTGTTTTTTTGATCCTCATATTTCCCATCCCAAATTTTTAGCGCTTTGCGCGGACTTTTGCAACCATGCCGTTACTACGGTTACGGATGAGGCAAATGCCGATACTGTTTTCGGAACCCTTTACAAGACCGTCTTGCCAAAGTTTTGTTGCTTCCGCAAAACTGTGGGCTGTAAATGACGCAACTTTCTTACCGTTTATGCTGAATACATCGAAATGGGTTGCCTGCGAATAGTTCATTTTTCCAGTGCTGTGCAAGGCGTCAACATAGCCGATAGGCTTCGAGTCTTCGGCGTCCTTGCCGGATTCGAAGTTGATATAGTCAATGTCCATCCAGTCTCCGGTTACGGTAAAGCGAAGGATGTGTTCGCCCGCCGGAAGAGTCACGTTTGTGGAAACCTTATTGTAATCGTCGTAGTTTTCTTCTCCAGAAGTTGCTTGCGGAACTGCAATTTCTTCGGTAATGTCGTTGCCGTCGATGGATAATTTGAAACTAGATGTGTTGTTGGCCGATGCCACTGCAGCAAACATGGTGTAATCACCAGCCTCTTTAATGTTTACGGTATATTCCAGCCATTCTCCGGCTTGGTTGTAACCGACAATGTATCCGGTCGCCTTTTTGTAGATATCTACGCCGGTACCTTCGCGGTAACTTACGCCATCGTTGCTTTCGGCTCCATGATCTTCGGAATCGTTGTCAGAGTATGAATCCAGCCCAGCGCCACGCCCCGTTCCGGGAATGTCAAAATCTTCCATTTCAATTTTGCCAGGAATTTCCCAGGCCGTTCCCTTGAATGGTTTTTGTGGTTCGGGCGGTGTGGTGCCGCTACCTTCAAAGCCCCAGGCCTTGATGGCCATGGTAGAATCCTGATTGCCCTTGAACACCAAGAAGAGTTGTTCTACGATGCCTTTAAGTCCGGATACTTCGCAAGAATTTTCAACAAATGTATTCTTGTTTGCGGTTTTCTGGAGCGTGCAGGTGCCAGCCAGAGTTCCTGTAGCAGAACCTGTATGGATTTCAATCTTGTTGCCATCGGCAATGCTTGCCGCCTCTACCGTGAAGCCTGTGGCTGCAGTGCCGAAATCTACGCCAGACACGCGAATCCAGGATTCCTTGGTAGAAAGCGGAAGCAGGAATGTCTCGGCGGCCTTGCCTAGAACGAAGTTAGAACGGCTGCGAATTCCTTTCTGCTTGGAACTGGTGAGAGCCGGATACCAATCGTAGGGGTCAAAATTCTCAATCTGTTGAGGGCCTTCGTCGGTCACCTTAACAGTTTGAATCGTACCGTTGCTGTTGTAGAACATTTCATCCACGGAAACGCTGCGGTGGTATCCTTCATTCGGCTTCGATTGGCCATCATCGGCTGGGATAATTTCCAGTCCGTTGTGTCCCTTGGCAATACGCCGGTCATGGTACACTACATAAGAATGTCCCTTGAATTCGGCAATGCCATGGTGGTTATTGTTGCCGTTGACACTGTGACCATTTATGCTCGGGTCGCCAAGGATAGTTCCTTTCCAAGTATACGGGCCCATCACGTTGTCGGACATGCCATAGTCAATCGTCGGAGCTCCCTGCTGCCAGCCAGTGCTGTACGAAAAATAGTAGGTTCCTTTGTGTTTGTGAATATAAGAAGCTTCAAGCATCTTACGAGTTTGCAAGCCGTTTACCTTCACATGAGCACCGTTGCCTACCGGGGCATCCTTTGCGTCGTTCAGCTTGACGATGTCGAAGTTATCCGTATTAGGACGGTTGTCGTTTTCGCCACCGCCCCATGTCACGTAAGTCGTGCCGTCGTCATCGATAAAGATACCCGGGTCAAAGCACCAGGCAACGCCATCACAGCCGATAAGGCCGTTTCTGCCGCCAACCAGCTTATCGCTGCCTCTACCCACAGCATTGGTCCACGGACCTTCAATAGACGGAGCCTTGATGTAGCCAACGCCGCCGCCACCGCCATCAGGGAAAACGATATAAAGAGTACCATCATGAACCGCAATTCCAGAGGCCCAGATATTTCCGATTCCTTCGACTTCCCTGGCATCATAAATAATGCCGAAGTCGGTCCAATTCTTCATATCTTTACTGCGAAAGGCGTAGAGAGCTTTAATGGAGTAGCTTGTTGCGTTATATGGAGCTGGGTCGTCGGAATCGGTGATGATATAGAAATATTCATCGTCGGCAGTAGCGGCAGGGTCTGCCAGGTAATGGTAACTGGAAATGGGGTTGTCCGCCAAGGCAAATGAAGTTAGCCCGGCGATAGTGAACAGCGTAGAAATCGATGTGTTGGCGAGATTTTTTACACCCATGGTGTCTCCTTGAAAATCTTTTTTCCCAACACTAAATCTAGGCTCTTAAAAGCAAAAAATGCCGCCAGAAGCGACATTTCCCGTGGACAAATTATCAATAATAGTGTATCTAATTTTTAACGGACGAAGCCTTCGGCGTGAAGCTTTCTAGGCCGAAAACCTCAATGTCGTCAACCCAGAATTCACCGCCCTTTCCGCCAAAGATGGAGAGGTTGGTAACCTTGTCCTTGACTGCATCCCAGCCGATATTTCCGCCGGTATTGTTGCTGTCTACGGAAAGAAGGTTCGACGGGGTTACCGTGTAGCGAGTCCATTCCTCGGTAAGGGGAATATGCATCCAAGATTTACCACTCTGGATATCGGCGGTGGTATCGGATTCAATAATGTCAAAGGAGAAGGAAACGTAGTTTTCGACAGTTCCCTTGGCCCAGAACACAATGGAATCAAGTTCGCTCATATCGACGGCACCACCCAGGTAACGTCCCATCAGGGTCCAGTTGTATAGGGAGTCGTTTTGACACATGAAATGGGCCACATAGCCTTTGCGGTCGCTTAAGGTATCGGTGATTTCGAGGCTTCCGCTAGCGTATTTTGAGAAAGCGGTGTACCACTCCTTGATTTCTCCATTCTCAAGGGCGTTTTCAAAATCATCGAACATAAAGTGTATAAGCGTGTCCGTAGGAATTGTGTCCGTGTCGGCGGTATCCGCGGCTACGGTGTCTTTAGAAACGGTATCTTTGGGCGGAGCCGTTTTGTCGACCAAGGTTACAGATCCAGAACCACCGCAGCCTACGCAAAATTCTTCCTCTGTAAGAATCTGGGAAACGGTGGCCCCCGCACTGTTGGTTTGCGAGTGGACTAGCACGAATTCGAACATGCCTTCGGGGAGTGACTCGAAGGAAAAATTGCCCTGGGAGTCTACGGGAACCTTGTATTCCAGACCGCGAATCATGACCCAGGCGGGGTATTTGTCCGTGTAGGCCTTGCCTTCAAAAGATGCGGGAATGCCTGTTTGTACAGTCACTACCTTGCCGGAGTCATTATCGACTTGAGTGATTTCGAAAGTGGTAGCTCCCTTTTGTTCCTGCTCATCTTGGAGACCGCGAACTTCTACGATGTAATTGCCTCTGGGCAGGGAATCCAATTCCAAAATTCCGTTTTCGTCGGTTTGAGGATGCTGGGTAGAATTCAGATCAGCATCGTCTGCGAAGTACTTTGAATCATGGATGATGACGTACGCCTTGGAGGCGTTCTCCCCATTGGCCAATTTTACATGGAAGGCTATGGAGTTTTCAGTCTCAAGAGAAGAGCCAGCAACGTCGTTATTGTTGGAACAAGCGACTAGCATTGCCAGTGCAGAAAATCCTATGTATTTTACCCAAATCATCTTCGTCCTGTAACCCCTAATATACCTTATTTTATTTGTTTTTGTGGGCTACAGGGAAAAATGCCATAGAAAGTTGCATTACCCTGTCGGGATTTTTGGCTCCATCCACCCTTTTTTGAACAAGACGGCGGAATTCCTTGAGCATGTCCCCCAAGTCGTCGAAGCAGGCCTGATCTACGGAAAGGGTCAGGGTGGAAATATTCCGTTCTTCAACGGGGGTGTTTTCCAGAGAATCTGCGGCAAGTCCTAGAATCTGACGCTGGAACTTGCGGACGGCGATTTTCTTTTCTGGGCCGCCGACAGTCAGGTGGGCGTCGGTCAGGGCCAGCTTGCCCGAGGCCATTTTCTTGACAAGTCCAACCTCCAGCAGGGTGTCGATGGCCTCTTTGGCCTGTTCCTCGGTAATAGGCGGGCAAATATCTTTGGCGATTTGCTTCAGGTTTACCGTACCGCCGTTCAGTTCCAGGTAGGCGCGCACGGCAGGAATCCACCAGTTTTCCAAAAGTTTCAATTCGGCCTGTTGCAGGCTGTGGAGGTGTACGTCACGGAGAGAGAGGGCCTTGGCCATCAGCTCTTCCCGCTTGTTCTTGTCCTTGGTGACTGCTGCAGAATAAAGTAACTCAAAATACTCCGCCTGCCTGCCAGAAAGGGCGAGAATGTCCTTGGCGGCGGGGAGGGCATGGGCGGGGAGGTGCTGTTTTTTCTGGAGCACGCGATAAAGGTAGCTGGAATCCAATCCCAGCTTGTCGCCCATCATGCGGTAACTATACAAAGGCATCTCCGCCTTCCTGCGGTCGTAATACTCCTTCAGGAAGTCGCGGTAGTCCTGTGTGTCAGAAAACTCAATCATTTTATCCAAAAATACCTTTATAAATTGCCCTAAAATGGAAAAAAACGCCAATTTGCATGGATAAATTGTCCATAAAGGCTGTTGAGAACGTGACGGAAATCACAAAGCGGGTGGGTGCCTTGCCAAAACAGATGAATATTTCTATATATGAAAATATGAATGATTGTTCATATAATGACGGGCCGCTTTCATTGGACACACTTTTTGAGCTGTCCGAATTCTTCAAGTTTTTTGGGGATACCACCCGTATCCGCATTATCGAGATTCTTCTTTCGGGGGAGATTTCGGTAAACGAGATTGCGGAAAAACTGCAACTGGGGCAGTCGGCGGTAAGCCACCAGCTCCGGATCTTGAGAACGGCAGGTCTTGTGAAACCCCGTAGGGTAGGGCGCACCGTTTTCTACGCCCTGGACGACGAACATATCGGCCTGATTTTCAATACGGGCCTTGCACACATTATGCACAAGAAGGGAGTGTAAAATGCCTGACTTTGCCGAAATAGTTGAGAAGTTCTTTTGGCAATTTGTAACGCTTTTTTCAGAGATGGCCCCGTTTTTGCTGCTGGGCTTTCTGCTGGCGGGAATCCTCCATGTGTGGGTGCCAAACCACCTGTACGTGCCGAAAATTTCCAAGCCGAATTTCAAGTCGGTGCTTTGGTCGGCCCTGTTCGGTGTGCCGCTCCCTATATGCAGTTGCGGCGTGATTCCCACCTCCATTGCACTCCGGCGGGAAGGGGCCAGCAAGGGGGCCAGCGTTAGTTTCTTGATTTCGACTCCGGCTACGGGTGTTGACTCCATTTTGGCGACCTATTCGCTTTTAGGCGGACCTTTTGCGGTGCTTCGCCCCATTGCTGCCTTTGTGACGGCTATGCTTGGCGGTGTGTTCACGAATTTGGTGACCAAAAACGAGCCGGAAACAGGTGTTGCGGTCTTCGGAGAATCTCATGAGCATGAACACCACGGTCATGAGCATTGCGACTGTGAAGAGGGCCGTTGCTCTTGCGGGCATGAAGACCCTGACCGTCATGAAAAGGCGTCTTTTGCGCAAAAGGTCAAAGGGACTTTTGAATACGGCTTTGTGAACATGGTGGGGGACGTGAGCAAGTGGCTTGTTATAGGTTTGTTGCTGGGGGCGTTGATCGCTGCGTTCGTTCCTGATGATTTCTTCTTGTTCCTGCACGAATACCCGCTGCTTTGCATGCTGGTGGTGCTGGTACTTGCCATGCCCATGTACACTTGCGCCACGGGTTCTATCCCTCTGGCCTTGGCCCTGGTTGAAAAAGGTATTACGCCGGGAGCAGCCCTGGTGCTATTGATGGCGGGACCTGCCACGAGTATAGCCAGTATGCTGGTGGTGGGTAAGGCCTTTGGCAAGCGGACCCTTGCCGCCTATCTGGGGTCCATCGCCTTCGGGGCCATGTTCTTTGGCTTTGTCGTAGATACGTTTTTTATGGATACCTTCCTTTCTGCCATGCTCCCTCACGGTTCTGCAGAATGCCACGGGCATGGGGCGCTGGGCCTGTTTGATTACGCTTGCGCGTTGCTCTTGGCGGCGCTCATGATTTATGCGAAGTTTGCCCACAAGGGTTGTGGTTGCCATGGCGGTTGTTGCGAATGCGGGCACGAGCATGAGTGCGGTTGCGATGAGCATGACCACTGCGATTGCGAACACGAACATTCTCATGATCACGAGGAACGCGTCGTATGTTTTTATCGTGTAAACGGCATGACCTGTAGCCACTGCAAGGCCTGTGTGGAGAAGGCGGTCCGGTTGTTGGACGGTGTGGAATCCGCTGTCGCCGACGTGGCCCGCAAGGAACTCCGTGTGGAATGGCACGACGAGCACGATGTGGACGAATCAGCCCTGAAAAAGGCTATTGAAGACGCCGGATTCGAATTCGGCGGACAAGTTTGAGCAGCCAGTCTTAAACCGTCTTGACTGCCAACCCCCGATTGTCATGCCCGCCTTGTGCGGGCATCTCCTTTTCTTCCTGCAATAAAAATTATATTATCCCTCGTTATGCACATCCGTATTACCACAGAGACCAAGAACCGCCTGCTCCGCTTTTACAGGAACAAGCGGGCCTTCGTGTCGCTGGTGGTGCTGGTGGTGGCCTACCTCCTTTCACTGACAAGCCCCTGGACGGTAAACGACGAACCGCTGTACCTGAAGTATAACGGCAAGAGCTATTTTCCGGCCTTCGTGCGTTACAGCGAACAGGAATTTGGCGGTGACTACCAGACCGAAGCGGATTACGGCAAGCTTTTTGCCGACGTTCGTGAATGCGAAGAAGAAGCGGCGGAAGGCTACACGAAGGCAGGGGGCTGTCCCGAGATGTGGGCTTTGATGCCACCCATTGCCCATGATCCTTTGAAGGCGGACTTGACTGAAGAAGGCGCTCCGCCATTTGCCCCCAGTTCCCGCCATTGGCTTGGTACCGACAGTAACGGTCGCGATGTGCTTGCCCGCCTGATTCACGGGTTCCGCATTTGTATTTCGTTCAGCCTGTTTCTCACTATTCTTGGGACTTTCCTCGGCATTGTCATTGGCGGTATCCAGGGGTATCTGGGCAAGTTCTGGGATACTGGAATGCAGCGCATGATCGAAATCTGGTCGTCGCTCCCCATGCTCTACATCGTGATTTTGATCGGGAGCATTTATGGCCGAAGTTTCTGGTTGTTGATTGTGATTATGGCGGCTTTCAACTGGATTTCATTAAGCTATTACATGCGCGGCGAATTTCTGAAGCTCCGCAACATGACCTATGTGCAGTCGGCAAAGGTCCTGGGCCTTGGGCACAGGCATATCTTTTTCAAGGAAATCTTGCCAAACGCGTTGACCCCTGTGGTGACGTTATTCCCCTTTACCTTGATTGGCGGTATCGGAAGCCTGACATCCCTTGATTTTTTGGGCTTTGGGCTGCAACCGCCTACGCCCAGCTGGGGAGAACTCATGAGCCAGGGGTTGAACAATCTTTATGCGCCGTGGATATCTGTAAGCACCGTCGCTGCACTTTTCATTACGCTGTTGCTCACCACCTTTGTGGGAGAGGGCGTCCGGGATGCTATGGATCCGAAGTCGGGAGACCGGTATGAATAGTGTGTAATGAGAAATGTGAGATTAAGAAAGTCTCTTCCAAAAGGAAGATTTCACATTCCACAATCCATATCTCATGCTTCGCACTAACCACTAACCACCAACCACTAACCACCAACCACTAACCACTGACCATGTCACACCTGCTTGATATAAACGACCTGTCCGTCGCATTCGGTCATCACAAAAATGGTGAACCGGCGGCAACACCCGTCCAGGTGACAGACCGGATCAGCTTTTATATTGACGACGGTGAATTTTTTGCTTTGGTGGGGGAGTCCGGTTGCGGCAAGAGCGTTACCGCCATGGCCATTTTGCGGCTCTTGCCCACGCCTTCGGCGAAGGTGGTCGGAGGCTCTGTGCTGTTGCGTCGTGATGGCGGTGAAACGGTTGACCTGACTAAAATTTCCCTGAAGGAGATGCAGCGGGTTCGCGGTTCCGAAATATCCTGTATTTTTCAGGAGCCCATGCAGGCCTTGAATCCGGTACTGACTATCAAGAAACAGCTCCTGGAAGTGTTCAAGTTCTGCGAAAGGAAGTGCGCCGATCCCATGTCCGAAATCCGGAACATGCTTGCTCTGGCGGGCTTCAAGGACATTGACCGCGTGCTGGATTCGTACCCTCACGAGCTTTCGGGCGGCATGCTCCAGCGTATCTGCATTGTGATGGCGCTGCTCCCGAAACCCAAGCTGATTATCGCCGACGAGCCTACTACGGCCCTGGATGTGACTGTCCAGGCACAGGTTCTTGCGGTGCTGAAGGACTTGGCCAAAACTACGGGGACGGCGGTACTCCTGATTACCCACAACATGGGAATTGTTTCTCAGTATGCAGAACGCATGGCTGTGATGTATGCCGGCCGTGTTGTTGAGATAGGGGCCACTAACGAGGTTATCTCTTCGCCTATGCACCCCTATACCCGAGGGCTCCTCTCGGCCATTCCCGAAAGCCACGAAGATCTTGGAACCCTGCGCTCTATTCCGGGCCAGGTGCCCCATGCCAGGGTTTTTGTACAGGGTTGCCGCTTTGCGGACCGCTGCGAATTGTGCGACAGGCCTTGCCTAACGGCTGAAGTCCCGCCTTGCGTCAAGGTCGGCACCCACGAAGCCTACTGTTTCAAGATTTAATTTTCCCTTAAACTGTTGTTTCCGCGATTTATATTGTCATTCCCGCGAAAGCGGGAATCTTCTATTTTTGAAGGGTTTATACCCTAATAAAAGGGAGATGCCCGACTGGATCGGGCATGACGTAGAGATGAAATTTCTAAATTTTCGCCGTAAAAATTTAAAGGATCCTATTATGGCAATGCAAGACATGAATGACCAGGTGCAGGCTCGCCTCGCGAAGCTTGCGAAGTTCAAGGAAATGGGTGTGGAGGCTTATCCGCACAAGTTTAACCGTACGCACGATTCCAAGGTTTTGAAAGAAAACAAGGCTGCCCTGATGGCGTCTGGTGAAGAAGTTGCTTTTGCTGGCCGCGTGGTTCGCTTTAACCGTAAGGGAAAGATGTGCTTTATGCACCTGAAGGATCGCTATGGCCGCTTGCAGGTGGTGGTCGCCCGCGACGAAGTGGGCGAGGAGAACTACGAAATCGTCAAGATGACCGACTTGGGTGACTTTATCGGCGTGAATGGCTTCATGTTCGAAACCCAGACGGGCGAATACTCCGTGCACGTGAAGAAGGTGACCATGCTCAGTAAGGCTGTGCGCCCGCTTCCGGTGGCCAAGGAAAAGGTGGACGAGAACGGCAACAAGGTGGTGTTCAACGAATTTGCCGACGTGGATACCCGCTACCGTCAGCGTTACATCGACATGGCCTTGAACGACGATGTGAAGGAAGTCTTCATCAAGCGTTTCAAAATTCTGCAGGCTATCCGCGAATACCTCATCGAAAAGGGATTCATCGAAGTCGAAACTCCGACGCTCCAGCCGATTTACGGCGGCGCGAACGCCCGTCCGTTCACCACGCACCACAACGCCTGCGACATGACGCTCTACCTGCGGGTGGCTCCGGAACTCTACCTCAAGCGCTGCATCGTGGGCGGCATGGAAAAGGTTTTCGAATTCTCCAAGAACTTCCGTAACGAAGGCATGGACCG
>DGRZ01000061.1:27522-27942 GCA_002391195.1 Fibrobacter sp. UBA4375
TCCGTAACGAAGGCATGGACCGCACCCACAGCCCGGAATTCACCGGCCTCGAGTTCTACGAAGCCTACGCCGACTACAACGACATGATGGTGCACTTCGAGAACATCTACGAACGCGCCTGCATTGCGGCGAACGGCACCACCAAGATTGACTACCAGGGGAAGGTTATCGACTTCAAGGCCCCGTGGCCCCGCTACAGCATGATCGAGGCTATCGAGAAGTTCGGCGGGCTCAAGGTGAACGAGATGAGCGACGACGAAATCAAGAACAAGATGGAGGAACTCGGCGGACACCTCGACGGCGAATTCAGCCGCGGCCGCGGTATCCTCGAACTGTTCGAGCTCACCGTGGAAGACAAGCTCATCCAGCCGACGATCATCAAGGACATGCCCACCGAAAGCACCCCGCTCTGCAAGAAGC
>DGRZ01000038.1 GCA_002391195.1 Fibrobacter sp. UBA4375
GGTGGCTAGTAGTTCCTCGTATCCGCCATGACGGAACTTTTTCAGCCAAGACTTGAGACAGTAGAGGCTGATTCCGTAATTGACGGTAACTTCGTCCAAAGATAGCGAATGTTGCTCAGCGGTTTCTATGACAGCCTTTTTAAGTTCCGCATTTGGGCGAACGCCAACTTTCCTTTCCGTGCACCAGGTACCAGTAAGGTCATATTGCCTGCATCGGTGTCGGATGTATCGTTCGTTTATGCCTGTAATCTTTGAGATGAGGATGGATCCATTCCCTTTTTGATAGAGTTCAAGGACTTTATCCCATTCTTCTTTTGTGTATTTCATATATGAAAATCCCGAAAGTTGTGTCCAACTTTCGGGGTTCACATCAACACTCCGTCCGGGGCTTTTTGTTGATAAGGGGGTAGTATATGCTAGGAGATCCTCGCCTGCGCGAGGATGACGATGGGGGGGGCGAGGATGACGATGGTAAGGCGGGGAAGGCGAATGCAAAGATGCCCGGTCAAGCCGGGCATGACAACGGGAGGGGCGGGGATGACAAAGAGGGGACCGAGGATGACAATGGTGGTTACTTATTCGCGAGCTCTGCCAGCATCGCCTTCGCCTCAGCAATCATTTCCGGGGAAGCGCCCAGTTTCTCGAAGACACTGATGGCGTTGGACTCGCCTTTCGCCTCGCCTGCATTGAAGAAATGCTCACCGAAGGTTTCGTAACCCTTGTTCGCAATGGCTTCCGGACTATCCATCTTGATTACCTCGCTCTTGTAGGGCCACTTCCAAAAGAAATACGAAAGCGACTGTTTGATAAAATCCTTCCCCTCATCGGTATTCTGCATCTTGAGCAGGTACTTCGCCGCCTCACGAAAGGACACGGAGAACTTCTCCATGTCCCAAATATACTTCATTGCAGTAAGAGCGACAAGGGTAATGGGCGAAAGAGACTTCAATTCCGCATCGTCGATGGCGTGTCCCACATCCAAGAATTCCACCTTGAAAGGAAATCCGATGTCGTGGTAATATTCGGGATAGTTCGGAAAACGCGTTTCGCTGAGCGGATCCCAGCCATCCTCTCCGTTATAGACGATGAATGCCACCACGGGCACGTCTTTTTCGCGCTCCAGGAACAGGTGGTGATAATACTCCGAAATCTGGAGAAATACATTGTCCCTGTTGGTGGACTTGTGCTCGGCGATAATACCCACGTAGAGCCCGGTGATGCCGCCATCCTTGAGATTCGCCTCGAAAACGAGGTCCGCGGAGCCTGCATGCTTGTCACTGGAATGGTTTTCGCTCGTTCCTCGCAAGCTTGCAAGGTCGATGGTGTCTAGGAAAGCCTTGAGCGAGGGATTGTGACGCGAAAACAGCGTCAGGAGTTCCACCATGCGGGAGGGCTTTGCAAAGGCGAACCTAAAGTATCTGTCGTGAACGAAATTACTCTTGTCATCTTTCACGGAGTCCACAATCACGTTGAATTCGTGAGCGATATCGCGAATATCCGACTCCACAAAGTTTTCTTTTTTTGTCATTTTAATCCGTTAAATGCGGGAACGCGCCCGTATCGCGGACGGGGAAAGAGCCCCGTCTATGTATAAGACGTTTTTTTGGGGCGAAATATGCCTGAAAAATTTGTTTACGTGCGGATTTTACAAGTGAAAGGAGATCCCCGCCTTCGCGGGGATGACGATGGTAAGGATAGGAGGTGCCCGGTCAAGCCGGGCATGACAAGGAAGGAGCGCGAGGATGACGAGGAAGGCTTTCGTCATGTTCGCGTAGGCGAACATCCGCTGGAAGGATGTACACGGATCCCCGCCGGAGCCTGCCCTGAGCAAGGCCGAATGGGCGGGGATGACAGCGGGAGGGGCGGGAGGATGACGAAGAGGGAGGGTGGCGTTGATGGACAAAAAAGCCCGCTCAAAATGAACGGGCTGCTTAGAAATGTTTGACGCTTGAACTATGTTTCCGACGATTCGATTTCCTTCTTGAGTTCGAGGACGGTTGACTGGGGAAGTTCCGTAAGATCAGCGATTTCTTCAATAGGCTTATTCATCGCGAGCATTTTCCTCGCGACTTCCTTCTTCGCTTTCCGAGCCGCGCCGTATTCCCAGTACGACTTGTCGATGTCTTTCATGATGTTGCTGAGCATATATCCAGCACTAAAATTACACAATTTCACCTCGTTTTGCAATACCCTGAACACGGGATCGCCTGCGAATTCGCTGAAATCGGCCTCGCGGTTGAGCGTGTCGATGGCACGGAGCCACTGGGCGATACGGCTGCGGTCGCCCGCGAACTGTTCGGCGTGCCTGAGGAACTTGTTCACCTCGACGAGCGTCACCGTCTGCCGTTCGAAATACACACGCTGCTCCTGGTTGCGCAGCTGCACCGTGTGGAGGTAGTTCGGCGAGCCCTTGAAGGCGTCAAAGAACTGGAAGCTTACCACGTGAAGGTTCTCGAGCGGAGTGAAGTCGCCCGGCTTTTCCATGCTGCCCGTAAGGCGCGCCACGTAGAGAACCAGACGGTCGCTGTACAGCGAATCGTTGTTCTCGTGCTGGACATCGATGGAAATGCGGTCGCGGGGCACACCGGTGCCGCGGTCGTTGGTCAGGAGCAGGTCGGGCTCGACGCTGCGGTATCCCAGTTCGCCTGGAACGAAGGGGTTTACGAGCTGCGGGTTCTCGATGCGGTCCGAACCCACAAGGTTCAACGCCGCGTTGATAAGGTCGGTAGTGAGCATCAGGTTCTTCTCGCTGGCGAGAATCTTCTTGATGCATCCGTCGTTGTAGAAGTAGACGTTCCTGTGCTCGTATTCCTTGACGATGGCGTCAATGTCCTGGCCGTTGTCGTTTGCGGTCTTGAGTTTCTTGAGAAAGAGTGCGAATTCTTCTCTTGTCATTTTTATTCCGTTAAATGCGGGAACGCGCCCGTATCGCGGACAGGGAAAAAGCCCCGTCTGTGTATAAGACGTTTTTTTGAGGCGAAATATGCCTGAAAATTTTGTTTACAATGCGGATTTTACAGATGATAGGAGATCCCCGCCTTCGCGGGGATGACAATGGAGGGGCGGGGATGACGAAGAGGGGGCGGGGATTTATTTACTCAATGCAGCCAGCTTTTCCTTGAATTCGGAAATCTGTTCGGGCGACAAGTCCATGCCCTGCAGCACGGCGATGGCATCGCTGTGCCCCTTAGATTCGCCCTCCCTGCGGGCACGGACCTTCAGTGAGGCCAGATAGTCCAGTTCTTCTTCCGTGAAAACCATATCCCTTGCCTGCTCCTTGATAAGTTTGTCCGACGCGTTTTCTACCAAGATGCGCTTGATCGCCTGCGAAATCACGTCGTCGCCGAAATCCGGAAGGTCGTTGGCCCCGCCCGCATGCTTGAGCAGGTACAGCCAGCGGTCTTCGGTGGTCCGGACGGAATCGAGCGTCTTGTTGAACCGCGTTAGGTCATACAAAATATACTTCACCTTGTCCGTGATTGGCAAGGCCCTTGACTAAGCGGCTCGCAAAAGTCCATGCAAGCATGGCCACATGCTCGCCTTACTTGTCAATGTCAACCCCTTCGAGTTACGGATGGCCCAGGTGTCGCGGTAACTATCCTGTTGTTCAACTGCAAAATCGCATATCCAGATGGCGTAGGTGGGCGGGATTTCGTAGCGGCGTTCCTCGCGACGGGCGCGCTCTTCGTCGGTAAGGTCCTTTTGTGGGTTCTTGAAAAACTCGTGATCCCACTCGTATTTGCTCTGGAGCAAGAACGCGCTGTGCTGCAGCAGAATGCGGTCGATGAATCGGCTGTGCTTTGCCTTTTGCATCTCGATGTTCACGCTTAGCCCGTTGGAAGTGGTGGCACGGATATCGAGCCTAAAGGATTTTACCTGCGGGAAGATGATGTTCACCTCGGTGTTCTTGACGGTGACAGAAGTAATCCGGTTGTCCCCTTCCAGATGAAAAACCCCGTTCAGAAAACTCACAAGCGCCTGTTCATCGCTCAGGAAGGCCTTGAATCCGGTGTCGTAGAGCGGGTCGATGTAGGTCCGCTTTTTGATTTCTTCGTAGGTCCTCTGCACCCAAAATTCCTGCGAGGTAGCGATGGTGAACTCGGGGCTGATTTCGTTAATGTTCGTATTGTTCATATCTATAACCGGGTACGCTCCGGAAAGCGGGAGCGCAGAATTGCCCTCCTCTTGTATAGACGCTTTTTTGAAGGAAAACTTGACTGAAAATTTTGTTTACAGTGCGGATTTTACAAATGAAAGGAGATCCCCGGTCAAGCCGGGGATGACAATGGAGGAGCGCAAGGATGACAAGGGGAGGGGCGAGGATGACGATGGTAGGGATAGGAGGTGCCCGGTCAAGCCGGGGATGACAAGGGGAGGGGGTGCCGGGATGACAACCCGCCCCTACTTCCCGGGCTTTTCCTCGATTTTCACGATGGGTTCGTCCATCATGCGTTCGGCGATAACCTCGGGAGTCTCTTCGGCAACGGCAGCGTTGGATTCTTCGGGCATCCAGGGCTTGTCCAGGCTCTTTTCCCAAGAAACGGTTGGCGCCTGTACCACCTCGTGGGACGTATCCACCACAGGGAGGCCGAGAATTTCGCGGGCCCGGTTCAGGGCGGCATCGATGTTACCCAGGGCATTTTCTTCGCCCAACTGTTTCAGCACCCCTGCGCGGGTCAGGGCCACCACGGGCTGGGCATGCACACCGCTCAAGAGCAACCGCGTCCCTTCGCGGTTGCAGCGGTTCAGCAGGTCCTCGATCATCTGGATGCCTGCGGCATCGATGCTCGACACGCTACGCATGCGCAGAATAAGAATCTTCGGCTTGTCGGAAATACGGGCCATGGTATCCTTGAACTTGTCCACCGCACCAAAGAACAGGGAACCGGCCAGTTCGTAAACGGCCACGCCCTTGGGCACCTGGCGGCTGAGCTCGTTGTGGGCCGCCTCTTCGTCGTCTTCCTTGAGGGCCTCGGTCACCGTTTCCACTTCGGCAACATCGCTCATGCGCTTGATGAAGAGGACTGCGGCCAAAAGCACGCCCACTTCGATGGCCACCGTCAAATCGATAATCACCGTGAGGAAGAACGCCACCAGCATCACGATTACGTCGCTCTTGGGAGCCTTGAACATCTTGATAAAGCTCCGGTAGCCGCACATGTTGAAAGCCACCTGGAAAAGCACGGCAGCAAGGGCCGCCATGGGAATCATCTCGGCGTACTTGCCAAGCACCAGCATAATAAGCAAGAGCACCACCGCATGCACCAGGCCCGAAACCGGGCTCACCGCACCGTTACGGATGTTTGTAGCCGTACGGGCAATAGCACCCGTTGCAGGAATACCGCCAAAGATGGGAGACAAAATGTTGGCGATACCCTGACCGAAAAGTTCCGTGTTGGAGCGGTGCTTGGTAGAGGTCATACCGTCGGCCACCACGGCACTGAGCAAGGACTCGATGGCCCCCAGCATGGCGATAGTCAGGGCCGGCTGGAACACCTTCTGCATCATTTCCAAGCTGATGTTCGGCAGATGGGGCACCGGGAACCCGCTGGGAATATGGTTTTTCATGCCGATGGTCACCACGCCGTGGCCGTTCACCGGGTCGTCCCAGCCCAGCACCTTCACAAGGACCGTGGCCACCACGATGGCCACCAGGGAACCCGGAACCTTCGTCGTAATTTTCGGCCACAAGATACATACAGCCAGGGCCACAAGACCCACGATAACCGCATATATATTTACAGTGTCAAAGGAGGAGGCGTAAAGCTTGATTTTCCCGACCGCATCGGCAGGGTCCTTGGCCAGGAACCGCAGGCCAAAGAAGTTGGGCACCTGGCCCAAGGCGATGATGATGGCAATGCCCGCCGTAAAGCCAACGGTCACCGGGTAGGGGATAAACTTGATGATGGCGCCAAACTTCGCCAACCCGAAAATCACCAGGAAGATACCGGCAAGCAAAGTAGCCGAAGCTAGACCGTCGTAGCCATACTGGCTCACGATGCCATAGACAATCACGATGAAGGCACCGGTGGGTCCGCCAATCTGGAAACGGGAGCCGCCCAAGAGGGAAATGGCAAAGCCCGCGATGATAGCGGTGTAAAGCCCCTGCTCGGGTCCCACGCCCGAAGCGATGGCGAAGGCGATTGCCAGCGGGAGCGCCAAGATGCCCACGATAATCCCGGACATCAGGTCGCGGGTAAACTCCTTGCGGGTATACCCCCGCTTTATGGTACGGGCAATTTCCGGGGTAATCGTCGTCTTGACGCCAGACAGGAAACTCTTGACAGATTCCTTGGCATGGATACTAGTCATCGGGCACTCCGTTCTAAAGAACGGCGCCAAATTTAGAAAACTTTACAAGCCCCGTTAAGGGGAAAAGGGAAAAGAATGTGGAGTGAGGGGTGAGTATTGAGTAATGAGTCGGTGCTTCGCACCTTTGAGTTTTAATAATCGCGCCCTTGGCGCCAAACTATATACTCACAACTCATCACTGACAACTGACGACTTTCTTCACACCGCACACCTACAAAAGCCCTTTCTTGGCGCTCCTCATCAGGTTCTTGACCTGCTTGTTGGTCAGCTGGGGCACGTCGGCGTCACGCTCGCGGCGGGACTTGGGGGCGCACTCTTCGCACAGGAGCCTGGTCACCGTACCGAAGCTGGTGGCGCCGTCCATCTTATCGGCCTGGCGGGAGCGGTAAGGCCTCACCAAGGCTTCCTTGTGGCACTTGTCGCAAATGCCCATCTTGGGGGGAGCGGGTTCACGTTTCTCTTTTTTCTTCTTTTCTTCTTCGTCCATGGCCCAGGCGCGAGCGCTAGCGGCATTCTTTGCGGCAAAATGATCATCAAAAAGACTCATACTAACTCCTATTTCAACACTTTTAATATACAATCTTCCAGGAACATAGAAAGCAGGGTGATGCACAAAGAGGTGGGTTTGGAGGCCTCCGAAAAGAGGCTACGGCCGAACTTTCCCCGTTCCTCCTGCTTTTCCAGGAACTTTCGCACGTGGGATTCCCAGTCGAAGACCCCGATGCGCTCCGGTGCCAAGTCCACAAAGCCCCGTATGGACTGGTTCAGCAGTTCCACCTGGTCCGCCCCTTCCGGAAGCATTTCGGTAGGAATTGTAAGCAGGTCCAGCTCGGACTGGGTCTTTTTCAAAAGTTCGTCCAGAAGCGTGCGGTAGTTTTCGGCTACGGCTTCGGCACTTCCCCGTTCCCGTTTCAGGTCAGAGAGCCCCAAGGCAAGCACGATACGCCCCGCCTTCTTGCCGATAACGTCAGAAGAGGCCCGGGCAAAAAGCTGGGGGATCGACAGTGGCAAGGGAGCGTTGATGGAAAACTGCATGGGCCGGTTGGGCTCTGCGCACAGCAGCATCTCCGAACAGCGGAAGGCGGCTTCGCCCTCGCTCCCGAGCATTTCGTCCCCGATTATCAGAATCCTGTTTTCCATTCTTTCCCTTGTGAGGCTTTCTAGGTTGTAGGTTATAGGTGTTAGGTGGTAGGATTGATGGACTCATGATGTATGGTGCCTCTTGAGACCGTCTGTCCTAACCCCTAGATCCTAATCCCTATCCCCTACCACCCACAATCTACACATTCTCATCCGGCTTGACCACCGAGAGCACCCAATAATTTCCCGTTTTCTTCCGGGAAAGCACCTTTATGCCGTCGGCCACCAGGGAGCCCGGCACGTTTTCGATAGGGGAACCATCGTCCAGGTATATTTCCAGCGGCCGACCCGCAGGAAACCCCGCCATCACCAGGCGGGACCGGACCGAGTTCCCGGGGCAGGCCACGCCCCGCAAGTCCAGCACCTTCGGAAACTCCATCTTCAGGCTCTCCGGAATGGGCGCCGTCTTGGACCGCTCGCAAAAGTCCACGATGGCCTCCGCATGTTCTTCCGGACTCTGCACCCACTCCCCCATGGGAATTTCGGCAGGGGCCTTCGCCAAAAACCAGGCTAGACCATCGGTGCCGGTAAGACTTGCAGAACACTCCCTGCGGATCCAGTCCGTGCAGGCATACCCCAAAAGCTGGACCAGGGACTTGCCGAAGCCCTCTTTTTTCCGGTTGTTTTCAACCCAAACTAAAAGCGGATTTTTGTCCATCTGGCAGTGCCTTGTCAAGGGGTAAAACCGAGAAAAATTTCTTTTTTTTCAAAATTTCCAAAAGCGATAAAAAAACTATCAAAAAATTCGTAGAGGGTGTAGAAAAGTTTTGTTAACCTTTCTATAATTGGCGTCAAGCATTCAAGTATGCAAAGGTTTTTGGAATTATGATAAACAGTGTCCTACTCTATGCGATGTTCGTGGTGTACGTCATCGCAGGCGTTGGCTTGGTCATTTACGGTTTTAGTTGCTATTACAGTATTTACCTGTTCCTGAAGAACAGCCGAAAGACCCGTCTTACCGACCGCAAGAACATTCTCCAGTTTTACCGTGAACATTCCATGGCGGACCTGCCCCAGGTTACCACCCAGCTGCCCGTGTTTAACGAGGCCAACTGCGTGGAGCGACTGCTGGAGGCAGTCTGCGCTATCGACTACCCCAAGGACAAGCACGAAATCCAGGTTCTGGACGATTCCACCGACGAATGCTACGAAGTAGCCAAGAAAAAGGTGGAAGAACTGGCCGCCAAGGGTTACGACATCAAGCTTATCCACCGCACGAACCGTTCCGAATTCAAGGCCGGTGCCCTCAAGGAGGCCATGCAGGTTGCCAAGGGCGATTTCCTCGCCATATTCGACGCGGACTTCGTGCCCGAGAAGGACTTCCTCCTGAAGACGATCCCCTACCTGGTGATGGACGAAAAGATTGGCCTGGTCCAGGGTCGCTGGGGCCACCTGAACCGCACCGAATCCGGTCTTACCCTCGCCCAGTCCATCGGTATCGACGGACACTTCGTGGTGGAACAGTCCGCCCGTAGCTGGGGCAAGCTGTTCATGAACTTCAACGGTACCGCCGGCGTGTGGCGCAAGCAGGCCATCTACGGCGGTGGCGGCTGGGAAGGCGACACCCTGACCGAAGACATGGACCTCTCCTACCGGTCTCAGCTGGCCGGCTGGAAAATGAAGTTCGTCTTCGACGTAATCGTTCCCGCCGAACTCCCCAACGACATCAACGCCTTCAAGGCGCAGCAGTTCCGCTGGGCCAAGGGTTCTATCCAGACCGCCATCAAGATCCTGCCCCGTGTGCTCAAGGCGAAGGTCCCGCTCCGTGTAAAGATTGGCGCCATCCTCCACACGACCCACTACTCGATTCACCCCTGCATGCTGTTTACCGCCCTCTGCGCCTGGCCGCTGCTCGCCTTCTTTGAACCGGTGGCACACCTGCCGGGCTGGGCCTACACCATCGGTTTCAGCTTTATCTTCCTTGCCGCTATCGCTCCTTCAGTGCTTTACTTTGTAGCCCAGCGCTGCTCCGGCTATACCGGCTGGAAAATCCGTCTGCTGAGTCTGCCTATCTTGATGGCCCTTGGCGTGGGCATCGCCGTGAGCAACTCCCGTGCCGTGTTCTCCGCCATCATCGGAAGCAAGGGCAGCTTCGTGCGCACGCCCAAGAGCGGCGGCTCCAAGAAAAAGGCCAAGAGCCACTATGCCCAGAAGTTCCCTTGGCAGGCCGTGGTGGAACTGGGTGTGGGCGCTTACTGCATTTTCGGTCTTCTGGAATACATCGGCGCACAAAAGTTCATTATCGGACCGTTCCTCGCCCTCTACGCCATCGGGTTCCTTTCTGTTGGCGTACTCTCCTTTATGCACTACATCGGAAACATCATCGAGATGCACCGGGCAAAGAAGAATTCGGAATCCTGAATTCGGGGTTCGGAATTATCGAAAGACTCAAGAAGTTCTGAGAAATTCGAGAAAGTAATTAATAACGATTAGAGATTGATTTCGGGTCTGGGTTCACCACGACCCGATTTTTAGTTTGTATCAAGTCCTGCAAGAGTTCGCCAGTACTGCTCTGGTAATCCCGCTGCAGCCGCACGTAGTCCCCGTGCATGCCTTTCCAAACGCCAAAGGCCACCAGTGCCACAATTCCAGCACAGGCCATGGTCACTATCAGTTCCATCAATGTGAATCCGTCTCTTCGCACCGTACAATCCTTTTCAAGGTCAAGTCGCTCCAGTATCCCGAAGTTTCGTGAACGGCCACCCACTGCAAGGGGGCGCCTCCCGGCACGCGTTCAAACGACACTGTAAAATCAATCCCCTGCCTCGATACCGAAACCATGGTCAAGGCCGTGTCGGCCTGGTCGCGCCTAGGCTTTACGCAGGGGGCCGGCTTTGCCACATTCTCTTCCATCAGGGCCACCGCCTCCAAAATGGCATGGCCCTTTTTGGACTCCCTCTCCTTTATCTGCGAAAAACTGACGATGGTGTGTCCGATTCCCATGGCTCCGATAGAGAGCACCACCACGGCCACCATGACCTCCATCAAGGTAAACCCGCGTCTCATAGGCGCCCCCAGATTTTGCGTTTGCCCTCTATAAAGGCAGGGAACAGAATCCCGCCAGGATCATCCTCAGAGTTCTGCGCAGTCTCATTTTCGTCGCTTTCGGACCAGGTTGCCACTATAGCCGTCGGAAACAGACTCCGGGCACGGTCTTGCATCCGGAAACTTGAAGCAAGTACCACCCCCCGAAAACACGCATCCCCTTCGGCACGGAAACCACCTCGAGTGAAGAGCTCCAGGTACCCGACAGACATTTCTCCCTGAAACACGACATCGCCCAAGGAATATAACCGGAGCGTATCAAAATGGGTCCGTCCGCGAATAAGGACAGAACCTTCCACCCAGAAGCTAGCCGAACGAACGCTGTCGGAAAAATTCATCTCGAGATCGCCCTGATGAATAGCGCCCGACATAAACTGTTCGGCCTGAAAATAGCGCTTGTTTCCGTACAGGTCTTTTTCCGCCGTCATCTCCTGCAGCCGCTTTTCCAAATCGGCCCTGTAGGCGGACTTCCCGTTCGACCATTCCCAAAAAGAAACGTCGTGAGGTTCCGTTCCCGCCACGAAGCAAAGCTCCCCCACGCCCGACGCCTTGCCGGAACTATCCACAACAGCAGAAGCGCAAATCTTTTCCCAAGGGCCGAAGGGTTCCGCCTGCACGGGAGGCAGCTCCGGATAATACCCCGACGGAAACCCCTGCAAGTGGAGCAGCACGGCGGATTCCGCCTTGTAGAAATTTTCAAAGTCCGACTTGAACCGGGCATACACCGGATTCATGTGCCCCGCCGATTTCAGCAGGGTGGTAAAGAGCAGCGTCAGACTCAGCAGCAAAACCGCCACCAGGGGCAGGACGAACCCGCGGGAACTAGGGCGCACCATTGAGCACCTCCCACTCGGCACCTCCGCACTCCAGCACCACCCGGTCCCGAAGCACGGATTTCACCCGGTACGACGCCAAGGAATCCCCCGCCCTTTTCACGACCCGCGCACCGGCGAACACACCCGAAAACAGCCTGTCCCCTACAATTCCCTGAACGGAAATAGACGGCCTTGGGCACTCGGTAGCCGCCTCTTTGGCTTTCGGGCGCGAGCTTTTTGCAGAATTTTTGATACGGGGTTCCTTTGATATGGGCCCTGTCGCGGGTGTGGATAGCACAGGGGCCTCCGGACCAGGCATCGCCACGCCGCCGGCATCAAGATTTTCCCGCACAAGGATTCCCGCAAACATCATCAGGAAAAATAGAATTAAAGAAAGTCCCGCCGCCCTCCCCCGCTTTGGGGATTCGAGATGCAGGCCCTTCCAGAACGGATCCCGGGCGGCTTTTCCAAGCTGCGTCGCCCAACTTCCCGCCGGGTTACCGTAGTCCACTTCCAGGAATTCCAGCTCGCCATGCCGGAAGTTTCCCGCCTTTGAAAACAGTGGGTCCTGCCGCAAGAATTCGTCCATCCGCGCAAGCCGATTTAACGCAAGTTCTTTTCCGCAGGCTCCCTCGTAGCCCCGTTCTTCGGACCAGTGGCAAAGCCGGCCCTCGTAAAAGACCAGCACGTACAAGGAGCCGTTCACGATAGCGGCATAGCGGAAGTTCTCGTAGCTCTCCCAGGATTCCATCTGGGCGTCGGCCCTGGCGTACAGGAACAGGGAGCGAGGCAGGGCGCGCCTCCTCCGCCAACAACGCTTGCCGAAACCTTTTTCGCCGTCGCTTGACCCAGGCGACCCGAGGATTACCAGGTATCGGTGCCTGCGGCCCTCCGGCGAATTGAAGGAAACCATCTTCCAGAATTTCGGCGAGCCCTCCACTTCCGGAAAATCCCTTCGGAAATATTCCAGCAGGTTTTCGGGGGCAGGACTTTCTTCAAATCCCGTCACCAGCTCCCAGGTACAAATCCGGGCGTCTACGCCCTGAACGCGGGCCATCAGAACTTCACCTCCGGAGTGATGAAGATGGCAAGTTCGCTTTCTTCCTCTTCTTCACTCTCGTAACTGAACAGCCTGCCGATGAACGGGATGCTCCCCAGGAAGGGTACGGCCGTGCGCACCTCGGTCTTGTTCTTGCGCACCAGTCCCCCGAGGCAAAGGGTTTCCCCGTTTTTCAAAAGCACCATGGTCTTTAGGTTCCGGGTGCTGATGTCCCGCGGGCCGTCACCGGAGCTGCGTCCCGCCGTCTTGATTTCGGGAGCCACGTCCAGAGTGATCACGCCCTCCCGGGTTACCGACGGCGTAAGCTCCAGAGAAATGCCGTCGTTGAAGGAGCGGTAATCCGTAATGGGGTAACCTTCGGCACTGACCTGGCTCACCAGGTAATAGACCGTATTGGTCACGTTCAGCTCCGCCTTGTTGCCGTTCAAGGTGGTAAGCCGCGGGCGGGCAAGGACCTTCGCCTGGTTGTTTTCTTCCATGGACGCAAGCTCCAACTCGAATCGGTCCGGCAAGATGCCGATTTTACCGACGGCCCCCTTGCCCGAAGCATCCTTTCCCAAAAAATCCAGAAAACCTTTCAGTCCCAGGTCGCCTTCCTTTGTGCGGCGACCAGAGCCTCCCCGTAGCCCGATTTCAAAAGCGCTCCCCTTCCGGAATTCCACAATCACGCAAGAAAGCGTCACCTGCATCAGGGGAACGTCTATTTTCTGTAAAAGGGCCTCCGCCGATTCAATCCGGTCCGTCGCTCCCGAAAGCAGCACGGCGTTCTGCTCCTTCACTTCCGAAACAGTCATCTCCGTTCCAGAAAACATCTTTCCCAGCTGTTGCAGGGCGTGCTCGCCAGAGACGTGTTTCAGCGGGTAAAGTTTCGTCACCGAAAGGGGATTTCGGTTTCCTCCCTCCGAAACAGACAGCGTATTGGAATCCAGCCGGAAGGTGTATCGGCTCCCCCGGAACAGGGCCTCCAAAAAATCCTGGAGCCTTACGTTTGTAAAATCCAGGCGGACCTTTTCGTCCAGGTTTCCGTACATGGCAAGGTTCAACTCCGCAAGGGCTGCCAGTTCCTTCACGGCCTCCCCTACGGGGACGCCGTCCAGATGGGCTTCGTAGAGCGAATCCTCTTTCCAGATTCGTGCAGGCGATTCCGGTTGTGCGCCCGCGGCCTCCCTGCGGTCCCCCGCCTGCACCATCCGGACCATCAGGCAGCCGTTCTTCTTTTCTACCCCAAAGCCGTTGATTTCTAGCAGGGAGCGAAACGCACGCTCCAGAGGCAGACTGCGGATACTTCCGGAGAGCCGTCCCTGCACCTCCGGCTTCCACAAGATGTTCAGTCCAGTGGTGGCACTGAACTCTTCCAGAAATTCAAGAACGTCCTTGTCCTGCACCTGGACCGACACCAGGGAATCCTGCAGGCGGATGTCGCTTTTCCCGCGAAGCTTTCGGGGCTCTATTACCAGCAGGTTCTCCTTCTGGACCAGTTCCAACCCGTTGGATTCACACAGGGCAGACAAGCCTTCCAAAAGGGAAACTCCTTCCAGATGAAACGTGACCCGACGGTCCACGCCGGCATCCACCATCACGGGAACATCGTAGGCCAGCGACAAAGAACGGGCCACTTCCTGCACGGGAGTGTCCACAAAATCAAGGGTTACAGCACCCGACGCAAGGGCGGCCAACAAAAGAACTAGGGGGAAAAGGGCACGCACCGCAAGACCTCCATGAAAGACATATTCAAAAGAGATTCCTGCGGAATCCGCCGAAGAACGTCGCTAAAGAGACCCTTTAGGCATTCCGCGGGGTAAAATACAAAAAAAGAATTCCCCGAGACTAGCCCGGGGAAGTAAAAAATCAACAATCCGAATAAAATTACATCCAGCCTCGTTCCGATGTACCGGTAATGCCGCGAATCTTCAGTTCGAAGTCATCCCTGTTGGTAGCCGCATTCAGGGCCACGTCCAGAGAAATCTTTTCTTCGTTGTAGAGTTCCAGCAGGGACTGGTCGAAGGTTTGGCTATGGTACTGCATGTGGCCTTCGGCAATGGCCGTTTCCACCATAGGAAGCTTGTCCTTGTCCTTGATGTATTCCTTGATGGCCGCCGTATTCACCAAAATTTCGGCAGCCGGCACGCGGCCCTTGCCGTCCTTGGTGGGCAACAGGCGGAGCGAAATAATGCCGGCTAGGACTTCTGCCAACAGCAAGCGGATTTCGTCGTGCTGATGAGGCGGGTACATAGAAAGCACACGCTGGATTGTTTCGGTGGCGTTGGTGGTATGGATGGTGGCAAACACCATGTGGCCCGTATCCGCTGCCGTAAGCGCAATGGCCATAGTCTCCAGGTCACGAATTTCACCCACCAGAAGCACATCCGGGTCCTGACGGAGCGCGGCGCGCAAGGCATTAGCATAAGACAAAGTGTCAACACCAAGTTCACGCTGAGAAATAATGGCCTTGTTGTCGTTGTACAGGTATTCAATAGGGTCTTCTACCGTAATGATGTTCACCGACTCGTTCTGGTTGATGTAATCCAGCATAGAGGCCAAGGTCGTAGACTTACCTGAACCCGTCGTACCAGTCACAAGAATAAGACCACGGCGGGTCAAGGCCAAGTCCTTCACCACATCGGGGAGTCCCAGTTCTTCGAAAGGAGGAATCTTCGCCTTGATGTGACGAATCACCACGGCAATGGTGCCGCGCTGACGAAACACGTTCACACGGAAACGGCCCATGTCGCGTGCACCCACGGCAAAGTCGCATTCCTTGTTGGTTTCAAAGCGCTGTTTCTGGTCCCGGTTCATGATATCGTCCAAGAAGGAATCCATCATGGCGGGGTCGATGCGGGTATCAAAAATTTTTACCAGGGAGCCGTTGATGCGGAAAATAGGAGGAGTTCCGACGCGAATGTGCAAGTCAGAAGCCTTGCTCTTTACCATTTCGCGAAGTAACTGCTCAATCCTTAAATCAGCCATCTACTAGCCTCCAAACTTTTCATTGTAAATCTTGCGAACCTGTTCCAGGCGATCCTGAATTTCCTTGTTCTCGGGTTCCTTCTTGGCCAGGTCCTGGTAGATTTCCAGAGCCTTGTCGCAGATTCCCTGTTCCAAGTAGATTTCAGCCATGGTACGGGTATTCTGGCTTGCTTCCAGATCAGCATTGACACTGTCCAGAGAGGCCGAAGGATCCTTCACAAGGCCTGCAGAGACTTCGTCATCGGAATCGCCGGACATCAAGAAATCAACGCCCTTGTTCGAAGGCTTTTCGACCGGCAGGTCATCGTCATCACTTTCAAAGAGACCCTTGAAGGCCCCAGAAACCTCGGATTCCAAATTGTCGAAATCCGTCTTCGGAGCGGCAGCTTCGACCTGAGGCGCAGCAGGTTTTTCTTCAACAGGGACATCTGCCGCCACATCGTCGCTTTCTCCAAACAAATTATCAAAAGACTTGTCCAGGCCTTCTTCTAGGGATTCTGTCGAGATATTCTTTTCTTCAACAGCCGCACCGGTACTTTCTTCTTCGCTACCGAACAGACTATCAAAGGCGCCGCCCATTTCCTTCTCGAAATCGCTTGCATTTTGAGAGAAAGATTCTGCACTGGTGGCGGGTTCAACGGCAGGCTCTTCGGCAGGAACTTCTGCGACCGGTTCTGCTGCAGGCAAATCCTCTGCAACTTCCGTTTCGCCTCCGATGGCAAGGTCTTCTTGCGGCAGGTCGTCGTCGTTTCCGAAGATGGAGCTAAACGCATTGTCTACGCTGCTTTCCACTTCCTTGGTTTCTTCGGCAGGCATTTCCAATTCTGCAGTCGGTTCTTCGATTGCAGGTTCCGCAGTCTGTTCAACCGGAGATTCCTCTATGGCCGGTTCTTCGGGCAAGGTTTCGGCTGCAGGCTCAGCCGCTTCAATCGAAGGGGCCGAAGTTTCAGCAGACTTCTGGAAAAGGCCAGACGACTCTTCGGGCAAGTCTTCGTCGGCACCGAAGAGAGAATCAAAGGCACCGCCAACACTGTCAGAGGATTCTTCCTTGGTCGGTTCTGTCTCCGCAGACTTTTCGAACAGGGAATCTCCAGATGCAGGAGCCTCTTCAACAGGCGTTTCTTCAATCGTGGCTTCTGCGGATTTCTGGAACGGGGACCAGTCACTTGCGTCTACAGGAGTGTCGTCAAGATTCAAAGAGTCATCACCCGCAAGCGACAGCTCGTCTGCAGCAGGTTCAACCGTTTCAGTCGCAGCAGGAGCATCTCCCGTCAAGTTCATCGATTCATCTGCAGACTTCTGGAATGCCGCAGGTTCTTCGGGCAGTTCATCTTCACCGAAAATATCACCAAAGGCATCGTCGATGCTCTGGGGTTTGTCTGCAGCAGGAGCTGCAGGAGCCGACTCTGCCACTGGCGGTTCAACTTCGGCAGGGGGTTCCACCTCTGCAGACTTCTGGAAGGCGGCCGGCTCTTCGGGCAGTTCGTCTTCGCCGAAAATATCACCGAAAGCATCATCGATGCTCTGGGGCTTATCTGCTGCAGGGGCTGCGGTCGCAGAAGGTTCTTCGGGCAGTTCGTCTTCGCCAAAGATGGAGCCGAAAGCGTCGTCCACGCTCTGAGGTTTGTCTTCGGGTGCAGGAGCACTGAACACCTTGCTTGCGTTTTCCGCTGCCGCAGGTTCGTCGTCGATACCCGCCGAAAGGTTCAGGTTGGAGAACGGAGAGGCCGGGGCCGCCGGTTCTTCGGGTTCCAGGTCGTCGTCCACGCCAAAGAAGTTGGACATGGCAGAATTCACGTCGCCGCCAGAAATGTCATCGTCGGCAGGGAATACCTCCGGAGCCGACGGTTCCTCGGCATTGATGGATTCCATAGCGGAATCCAGAGATGCCTGCAGGCTATCCATCGCGGCCTCGTCACCGGCATCGGAGTCAGGAATCAAGGCCGACAAAGCAGCAAAGGGATCATCCGCATTGCTAGCTTCCGCGGCCAGAGATTCAAATGCAGTTGTTTCCGGAGTCGCAGATTCAGGCTCCGGCGTTGCAGTAGCCGCAGCAGGTTCCTCGTTTACAAACTCAAAGCCACTGCCAAACTTGGGTCCCTTTTCTTCAGGAACCTCAGCCTCTTCGGGGGATTTTTCAAAGAAGGGAGCCTCTTCACCCATAGAGTAGTTCATAGAGGCGTCGGCATTTGCGGGCTCCAAGCCAGGCATGGTCAGATCCATCTCTCCCAGTTCCGCACCCGCAGCAGCGGCTGTGGCGGCAGCCACAACATCGTACTCGTCTTTCCAGAACTGGTCCAGCGGATCCATATCGTGGACCTTGCGGTAGCACTGGTTGCGCTCGTTAATCTTCTCCACCTTCTCATAGGCATCGCCCATACGTTTCTGGGCAGACAGGCAGAAAGGATCCATCTTGAGGACCTTGGCGCACTCTTCTATACAGCCCTCATAGTCACCCTTCTCAAACAAAATCTTGGTACGGACAAGGTGAGCGGCCAAATCTCCAGGATACAGGGTCAACCCACCGTCAATGCGCTCCAATGAGGTGTCCAGGTCACCCGCTTCTCTCTCAAAATCGGCAAGCCAAGCAAAGGCCTGGGTATTTACCTTCTTTTTACCGATGGTCTTTCTCAAAGATTCCAGCGTTACCGTCATTTTTCCTCCAATGAGAGCAAAATCGCTTCGTCAACCAACAGAACAGGGATTCCTTCACGGATGGGGTACACCCGTTTCCCGTCCATTGTGACCAGGGCCTCATCCAAAATTTCGGCCACTTTCTCGCCACCAATGTTCTTTGTCGTACCGGCAGCAATGGCACTATTCAGCGTCGAAAGAGTACTTTCATCCGCCATTTTGAGTTTACCCCTGGTTTCGGGGCAACATAGAATATCTAAAAGGGACTGATCGAACATAACACCTTAAAAATCAACAACTTACACAAGAGTAAAAATAACTCTATTTTGGCAAAAACGAAAAAAAGAAACTGTATTTATTGCAAATATTTAAGGTTTATTAAGGCAAAATTGCCGTTTTTACCGTTTCCGATGAGCAAATAGACCCTCAGGCCGAGTTTGCCGAGCCAATTGATGTCAAAATCCTCGCGATAACCCGAGAAATTGGACACCACCAGGAGCTCGCGGCAGCCCGTGCGGTTGCAGATGGATTCCATGTCCGAAAGGGGCCCGAGCAGGTGCTTGCGGTTCTCTTCGGAAAGCTTTTCGGGTTCGCCACTCACGCAGCCGAGAATCTCGATGCCGGGAATCACGTTGTAGCTGTCGAACCAGTTATTGAGAGAATCTTCGCGACCGCCGAGCAGAATGGAGCGGTGGCGCTTTTTCGCAAAGATACGGTAGAAATAGTTTATCCAGAATGCGACGCGGCGCCAGGCAAGGAGTGCCAGCGGGATAAAGAGGCTGGAACAGACGGCATAGACGCACCACCCAATACTGGTATAGATTGTAGACCTGTCTCCCGGGTCATAAGGAAATTGAGCATAGTAACGGAACACCTCATATCCCCCAACAGCAAGAAGATTCAGCGGCACAAGGTACCGCAAGAACTTTTCGCCCTTAAGGCTGGATTCTGTGTATTCCCCACGGAAAATAAGAAAGACCATGTTAATAATAGCGACCAAGCCGACAAGCCACCAGTCTTCAAACGTCGTTATAACCTCTATGGATTTCTTAATGGATGAAAAAAGGTATTCTCCGTTTCCCAAACCGGGCAAAAAAACAAGAGCCCATATAGCTACCACGCCCAAATCCAGGAACATCTTCCAAAACTTGGGAATCAGGCGCGAGAACATGCCCACAAAAGCCGCAAACATGATACCAAACGACACGAGAAAATTCGGAACAAAGTAAAGGTCCTTGTGTTTCTTTACAAAGATAAGCATGGCCTTATAAAAATCCACATAGGACCCCCAGCGACGGGTACGACAGCTCTGGCCCTTGAAATGCAAGATGTTCGTGACCGGAGTGTAGTAGTTGTGGAGTCCCATTTCCTTGGTGCGAAAACAGAGGTCCAGATCTTCGCCATACATGAAAAAGTCTTCATCAAAGCCATTCAGCTTTTCATAAACATCGCGGCGGATGCAGAAAAACGAGCCACTTATGGCATCGACCTCGATCATCTCATCGGGATCGGCGTATGTCATGTTGTAGCTCGCCAGCGTCTTGCTTTTCGGGAAAAGCGAAGCAAGACCTATCGTCTTAGACACCGCAGAAACAATCGTAGGAAAAGACCTACGACAAGCCCACTGAAGAGAACCATCTTCATTCAAGATACGGCAGCCCACTGTTCCCGCTTCAGGGTGCTCCTTCATAAAGTCCAGCGCCCTGGTAAAGGAATCACGTGACACCACCGTATCGGGATTCACAAAGAACAAATAGGGGTTGGTCGCATGCTTCTCGGCTAAATTACAGCCTTTACCAAATCCTAAGTTTTCCTTGGATTCCAACCAAGTGACTTCGGGGAAAAACTCCTTTATTTCAGGAAGCACCGGTTCCTTGGAACCGTTGTCCAGAACAATCACCTGGGCATCCACATTCTCACAAGCATCCCGAATGGACTTTAGACAGGCCGGAATAAAGTCGCAGGAATTATAGGCGATAATGATAACAGAGCAGGAATACATTGCAAATGCGGAATTGCTTAAGCCAGCCCAAGGCGAAGTTTCAGCACCAAGAAGAACGCTTCGGAAATGATACCGCCGCTCATCTTGGAGGTGCCGCGGGTACGATCCGTAAACACGATGGGGATTTCTTTAACCCGAAGGCCCTTTTTCCAGATTTTGAAGGTGGTTTCAATCTGAAAGCAATAGCCGTCACTCTTCATCTTGTCAAGATTCAGCGCCTGCAGGGCCTCGCGACGAAAGCACTTGAAACCACCGGTAGCATCACTTACCGGAAGCCTAGTCACTAAACGGGTGTAGACATTAGCACCGTAGCTCAAGATAAGGCGGCGCAAATCCCAGTTCACCACGCTGATACGACGATTCTGATAGCGGCTGCCGAGAACCAAGTCCGCATCTTCGGCCGTTTCCAAAAAACGGGTCAAATCCGCAGGAGAATGGCTAAAGTCCGCATCCATTTCAAAGACGCGCTCATAGTCCCTTTCCAAGGCCCACTTAAAGCCCGTCACGTATGCAGAACCGAGGCCCATCTTACCCTTGCGGCGAATCAAATGGATTCTCGGGTTCTTTTCCGATTCCGCCTGCACCAGGTCTCCCGTACCGTCGGGGCTTCCGTCATCCACCACCAGAATTTCCAGGCAGGGATTCTGCTCCAGAATGGCCGGCATAATGAGAAGGATGTTTTCCTTTTCGTTATAGGTGGGTATAATGACCAGGCTTTTCGGATAAGACATAAATTCCTCTACATTCACTTACAATCTACAAAATCATTCTTCGCCGAGAGTATCGGCTATGGGGAATGTCTGCTTGCGGTGACCGTTTACCATCTCTCCAAGGAGTCCCAAAGAGAAAAACTGCACGCTCATCACCAGAGCAAAACCGCCTGCAAGCAGGAGCGGACGCACATGGAGCGCTCCCGTCTGGAGCCATTCATAGCCAAAGTAGCCACAAATGCCCAGGCCTACCAGCATAAACAAGAGCCCGATCAGGCCAAAGAAATGGAGCGGCTTGGTAGAGAAGCTCCGCATGAACATCAGGGAAACTAGGTCGAGAAATCCGGACACCAGGCGGGATATACCGTACTTGGACACCCCATGGACGCGGGCCCTGTGGGCCACGGGCATTTCGGTAATGCGGAATCCCTGCCATTTGGCCATGACAGGAATAAAGCGATGGTAATCGCCGTAAAGTTCGATATAGCGCACCACGGAACGGCGGTACGCCTTGATCCCGCAGTTGAAATCGTGAAGGCGCTTGCCGCAGACCATGGAAACGGTCAAGTTGAAAAGCTTGGAAGGCCAGGTCTTGTGCCAAGGGTCCAGACGACGGATTTTCCAGCCGGATACCAGGTCGTAGCCTTCGTCCAAAATCTTGATCATCTTGGGAATTTCTAGAGGGTCGTCCTGAAGGTCCCCATCCAAAGTGGCCACATAGTTGCCCTTGGCCTTCGAAAAGCCCAAGGCAAGAGCATCGGCCTTGCCGCAGTTGAACTGGAAACGGAACCCGCGAATAAAGGGATATTCCTTGGAAAGGTTTTCTACAACATCCCAAGTGTTATCCCTGCTGCCGTCATCGATGATGATGACTTCGTAACTAAAACCCGTAGGCTCTATGGCGGCTACGATTTCCTTGAGTAGTTCCGGAAGGTTTTCGCTTTCTTCCTTGACCGGGATGACCATCGACAAATCCATCATGACCTCGATTTACTGAGCCATCGCTACTGTAGGAGTGGAATCAGAAGTTTCAACGGTAGAATCCGTCTCAGGAAGAGGTTCCTCTACCTGCAAAGGTTCATCCGGCATAGCCGAAATCTGCTGCAGGCTCATGGCAAGTCTAGCCTTGCCCCCTTCTTCGTAGTCGGGAATAGCGGCGATGCCCTTGCTCAAGACATTCAAGGCTTCCTGTTTCATGCCGGCAGCCTCAAACACGAAAGCGGCCGCCCAGTAGCAACGCCATTCCTTGGGGAACTGACGTATTCCCAATTCCAAGTACTTGGTGGCCTGCAAGGCAAGGCTGTCTACAGAAGCCTTCTTTTCCTTGGTAAAGGGATGTTCCTGACGAAGCGCAGAAATCTGGTCGCGGACATCAAAAGAAATCTGCAAGTACAGCGAGATGTAGCTGGAAAGGAGTCTTTCCGTTTCAGAATTGATAAAGGCGGTTCCATCACCCAGACCGCGGAACTTGTATACGGAATCAATGAGAGAGGCCGTATAGGCAGCATCAAAGGCGTTCCGCTTGGGTTCCAAATCGCCCTTCACGAAATTGTAGACCATACCCTCCTGGACCATGTACTTTTCAAGTCCCATGAAGTTAGAAGTTCCCACCGTCGTAGAAATTTCGATAGGCTTGTCCATATTCTGCAGGGCAAGGTCAATGACCAGTTTATGCTGGGTGAGCATCATGCTGCTGCGGGTGCGGTTCGCCCAATCCACAAAGGCGTCCCATACCTGGTAATGCACCTTGAACTGCAGCAGTTTTGCAGAATCAGCAGCAGACAATTCTTGACCTTCCATCTGGTCAATACGAGCCTTGAGCTGGGGCATCAAACGTTCCGCGTTCTTGACCCAGGTAGAGACCTGATGGTTCGGATTAGAAGCGGAGCTGTTGTCCAGCACCATGTCGCTGTCGATAGTCTTCTTGTCGTAGCTGAGCTTCAAGATAGGTTCGTTGTCCAGCATCTGCTTGATGTACCAGTCCGTATTGCCCAGAGAAAGGTTCACCACGCGCACGTCCTTGCGGATACCAGCCACTTCCTGCGCAAACCAAAGCGGGAAGGTATCGTTATCGCCGTTGGTAAAAAGGATGGCGTTCGGGCGGCAACTGTTCAGCAAGTTATAGGCGTAATCCCAAGGAACCCACAAGCCGGAACGATCGTGTTCCTTGTAGTTCGAAATACAGGGAACAAGGAACGAGACCAGAACAAGCACTGCAGCAACAGGACTTGCAAAGGAGGCGTAAGCTCCCGTGGCACAGGCAAACACCAGGATTCCAGCACCGATTCCGAGAATCATGCTCATGAAGATAAAGGCCGGCGTGTAGAAGTAGTCACGCTCGCGGACTTCCATGTGGACCGCATCCGGGAAAGGCGCGCGGGCGCCCACCTGGGCAAAGCCATTCTCGATTTTCTGCCAGGCCTGCCATGCCGTCGAATTCTGCAAGGAGGACAGTTTCTTTTCAAGTTCAGCGATTTTCGGAGCAGGCGTATTCCGCTGGCGAAGCACTTCGATGCGGATCTTGGTACGCTCAATATCCTGGCGCAAGTCAATCAAGTCGTTGGGATCGGGCACCATGGGAATGGCAGCCCCACGGCTGTTCAAGTCCTGAACATTCCGGGTCATGATGCTCACCCAGTAATCGTGCTCCCGCTGTTCCATGCGGGTGCCATCGGCAAAGTTGATGTAGAACAGGAGTCCCAAGCTGCACAGGGCATAAAGCACAGACATGTATATGCCCAGATTCTTGTTGCGTTTCCAGATAAATACGCAGACCATCACGATAAGGCCGTTCATGAGAACGAATATCAGGAACTGCGGGAGCACCGCATCGCCCATGAAACTCATCTGGGTGGGGAACTTGATGCCGAATCGTTCCAGGGGTTCGTTTTCGGAGGCGTCAAAGGTATAGACCCCGTTGGCGTAGTTCACACCGCCCACCTTGTAGGGCAAGTACTGAGCCATCTGGTAACCGCCATAGCTCATGCTGGGGAAAGAGAACAATTGGTGAGTGATGCGAGAGCGGCGGTAGAAGGCTCGGCTAATCATGCTTTCGGAGCCATACTGCTTGCGTTCCACAAAGTTATTGAACGCCTCCCAGTTTTCGCTCTTGAACAGATTGCCCAGCTGCAGGTTGCCCTGGTCGTCGCGAATATTGATTTCGGGGTCATTCTCGTCGATAACGGGGTTCAGCTCGGAACGAATGGGAATGTAAAGATGGGTGCTGTAACCCACAAGGGCGAAGAACGCAAAGGCAAGGGAAAGGCGGATGGCCTTGTTCACATTGGGAGCAAAGGGCTTGATTGCGGTAAGAATCGCTAGAACCACAAGGCAAACAAGAGAAATCTCGATAAATGCCGACACCATGTAAATCACGGAACAGAGAAGCGTTCCCGTAATCCAAATGGGAATGCGTTCCACAATTTTCTTGGGCTGGGCAGCAAGCAAAAGGACAAACACCGCAGGCACCGTAAGCATGGTGTAGAGGTGGGCACCGATACCGAGGAAGGCGATATAGCAGATAAATATCAGAATCTTGTCACTGCCGTCTTCGTCCCTCTTGTTGTACCAGACCAGGCCAAGGTAAGATACCAGCATCAAGATGAACATGGCCACACCATAGACTTCGGCTTCCACAGCGTTGAACCAGAAGGTATCGGAGAAAGTCAGCAAGAAACCGGCCACCAGGGCGGCCGTAGCAAGCACGATGGTGCGGACCTTAGAAGAAATCTTTTCGGCAAGGGCGTCCGTCTTGAGGACCGTCGCCAAAAGATCCCAGGCAAAGAGGGCCGTCACATAGACCGTCGCCGCAGAACTCACCACGGAGATGTAGTTCACCCGCTTCGCGATTTCTTCGACAAAGGGGAGCAGTACAATGACCGCACGGGCAAAGAACACGAAGAAGGGCGTTCCAGGGGGGTGCGGGATACCCAGGGTGTTTGCGCAGGCCACAAACTCGCCGCAATCCCAGAAAGAGACCGTGGGCGCCATGGTCATGGCATAGACAATCAGGGCTACAAGGCTGGCAATCCCTGCAAAAATATGTTTCATCCACTTTTCTTTAATCACGACTATTTATCCTTTATTTGAATTCCTGTGCTGATTCCGCGCTTGTTCATGAACCCCGACAAAAGCCCGTTCACAAAAGCTCCCGACGAATCGGTGCTGTACTTGGTGCTAATCTGTACCGCCTCGGACAGGGCCACCTTCACGGGAATGTCTGGCACGAACAGCAGTTCCACCATGGCGATGCGGGCCACGATGCAGTCAATCTTTGCAATGCGGTCGATTTCCCAGTGCACGGAACAGGCCTTGATGTCTTCGTCCAGTTCTTCGCGATGGGCCTGCACCAGGTCCACCAGCTTCATCCCGTATTTTTTCTGGTCATCTTGCAGGGGCTGGGATTCCAGGACTCCCGGAAGGGCCTCCCCTGCCGTAGAGCCCGTAATCTCCATGGCATACAGGAGCTGCATGGCAAAAACTCGGGCGGGTCTGTAAGTTTTATTCATAAGTAGATCTTCTAACTAATTCAGAATTCGGAGTTCGGAGTTCGGAATTGTTTATCTAGAGTAAAATTCCGAAATCATAAATCCGAAATCCGAATCAACTTTTTCATTTAAATGTTCTTATAAAGATTCGCCATTTCCACGGCGGTGGCTGCCCAGTTAGATCCCAGGTTTCCGGCCTTGAGGCCTGCGCGGTTCATGGCCTGGTCAACAGTATCGGTAGTGAGGATCCCGAGAATCACCGGGAGTTTGCCTTCGGCGGCAATGCTTGCCACGCCACCGGTAGAGGCGTTCACCACCACGTCGTAGTGGCTGGTCTCCCCACGAATCACGGCACCGATGGCCATCACGGCATCGTACTTGCCACTGTCGGCAAGCCTGCGGCACACGCCCGGCAGTTCGAAAGCGCCAGGAACATGCACCACGGTAATGTCCTTGTCGGCAACGCCCAGCAGTTCCAGTTCACGGACAGCCCCTTCTAGGAGCTTGTCGGTGACCACCTCGTTGAAGCGGGCGACAGCTATGGCCACCTTGAGGCCTGCACCGTTCAGAGAATTCTTGATTTCATTCACCATGTTCATATCCTCTTTTTAAACCTTTTCGCTGGGCACTTCGCCGGCCGCGGTGGGGTCGCTGTCCACATGCAGCTGGTGGCCCATCTTCTTCTGCTTGGTCAGCAGGTAAAACCTGTTCTTTTCGTTGGGCTTGATTTCGATGGGCACGCGTTCCACAATCTTGAGTCCGTAAGCCGAAATACCCGAAATCTTGCTGGGGTTGTTGGTCAAGAGACGCATCTCCCGCACCCCCAGGTCCGCAAGAATCTGGGCCCCCGTGCCGTACTGGCGCAGGTCCGACTTGAACCCCAGGTGAAGGTTCGCCTCCACCGTGTCCATGCCCTTCTCTTGCAGCTCGTAGGCCCGAAGCTTGTTGCACAGCCCGATTCCACGGCCCTCCTGCCCACGCAGGTACAAAAGGACGCCGCCGTGTTCGCCGATGAACTTCATGGCGGAGGCCAGCTGTTCGCCGCAATCGCAGCGCAGGCTCCCGAAAATGTCGCCGGTGAGGCACTCGCTATGGACGCGCACGTAAACCGGCTTGCTGAAGTCGGGGTCTCCGGCCACCCAGGCCACATGCTCCACGCCGTCGGTCTTGCTCCTGTAGGCGTAGGCGGTAAAATCGCCATACTTGGTGGACACGTGGGGGGCAGCCACACGTTGCACCAGCTTCTCGTTACGCAGGCGGTAGTCAATCAGGTCCCGGATAGAAATAATCTTGAGGCCGAACTTTTTGGCCACTTCCATCAATTGCGGAAGACGGGCCATGGTGCCGTCCTCGTTCATGATTTCGATGAGGGCGGCGGCAGGCCGAAGCCCTGCAAGCTTTGCCAGGTCCACGGCGGCTTCTGTATGGCCAGCCCTGCGGAGCACGCCTTCTTCCTGGGCATACAGGGGCGAAATGTGTCCCGGCCGGCCAAAGTCACCGGGTTTGGAGTTCGGGTCGGCAAGGGCCTGGATGGTAGCCGCACGGTCATGGGCCGAAACACCCGTGGTGCAGCCTTCAATCTTGTCCACCATGATGGTAAAGGGTGTTCCCAGCATGGAAGTGTTCTCCGCCGTCTGGCGGGTCAAATTCAGCTCGTGGCAGCGGGAAATAGGCAGCGGTGCGCAAAGCACGCCCCTACCCTCGTGGAGCATGAAATTCACCTTTTCAGGCGTAATCTTCTCGGCGGCGATGACAAAATCGCCCTCGTTCTCGCGGTCTTCGTCATCGACTACGATAAGGAACTTTCCGTTCCTGAAATCCTCTATGGCCTCTTCGATAGTATTAAGCAAGGTCACGTTCCTTCAGATAATTCTCGATATACTTGCCCAGCATATCCACTTCCACGTTCACGATGGTCCCTGCCACCCAGTTACGCAGGTTCGTGCGGGCCAGAGTCTCCGGAATGATGCACACCCGGATGGAGTCCTCGAACTTCTCGGCCACCGTAAGGCTGATGCCGTTCAGGGAGATGGAGCCCCGGCGGATAATGTAGCGCTTCAGGTCGGCAGGCATCTTCAGGTCCACCTCGACACCGGTTTCACGAGGCACCACCTGGATAACCTCGGTTACGCAGTCCACATGGCCCATCACAAAATGCCCACCCATAAAACTGTCAGCGCGGCAAGGCAGTTCCAGGTTCACCAACTTGCCGGGAGCCGCAGCCTTGAAGGCGGTGTTTTCCACCGTCTGGTGCATCAGGCAAAAAGTCGCCTCGTCGGCGGTGCAGGATTCCACCGAAAGGCACACGCCGTCGTTGGCCACGCTGTCGCCCAGCTTGCAGTCCTTGAAAAAGCCCGGAGCCCGAAGCACCATAGAAAGGGCGTCCCCGCGGGGCACAAGGGAAACAATCTCACCCGTCGCTTGAATGATACCTGTAAACATACGGGGGCAAATGTAGAAATTTCGGAATTCAGAATTCGGATTTCGGAATCAATCAAGCGGTAAAAATGATTCTTGCCAAAGGAAAACCTAAGCGTGGGGCTGGGGGCTGGGAAATGAAGCCCGAGAAACGTCATCCTCGCGAAGGCGAGGATCCGCTTGAGTAAGAAAGTATGAGACGGGATTAGTAATGAGTTGTCAGTTATGAGTTGTGAGTTACCTATAGTCACGCCTTTGGCGTCAAATTATATGTTGAGGACTGAAAACTGACGACAGATAAATCAATAATGTGGGGTGCGGGGGAAGTCTCCCCCTGATTGCAGCCTTGGCGAATAGACAGAAGCCGGCAGTGTCATTGCGAACCCCGAATAGGGGTGAATCCAACGATCTCGCCAAGGCTTCCATCACCCCCTCTCCTAGGGGCTTCGCCCCTAAAACCCCCAATCATTCGTCATCCAAACCCGCTTTTTTACAAATCTCTCCCTCGATGTGTACATTCCTTATAACGACCGTTCGGCTCTATTGCTAGAAACAAGTCTCCGGTATCGCCTCACTCTCGCGACCACGCCTGGTCAATACCAGGCGCTTGTCGCTCACAGAATCACAGACTCATTTCATTCGATTGCTCTCTCGAGAAACTCACATCTCGGTCAAAAACAAGCGATGGGTTCGGAAAATAAATGCTTTTTGTTGGTGAGATTCGCTTTAGCAAGTATGGCAAGTTACCGCAGGCGGAAACTCTTGTGACTGTTAGTCCCTGCGAGTTTCCTCCAAGAAGCCGCACCCCCTTGTCATGCCCCGCTTGACGGGGCATCTCCCTTTCATACCATCGTAAAAAAGCCCGAAGTCTTTGGAACTTCAGGCTCATACTCATATTGCCGTAACAGTTACTTTATTCAGAATCCTTGACGCAACGGACGGAGAAGTCGCGGTTCTTGTCAACATTGCCCAGTTCCGCATAGTCATTGCAGTAGCCCATATACACGTAGTAGGAGTGGTCACTATCGTCCTGCGCGGCACTCCAAAAGTAAGCACCGAGGGTGAAATAGTAGAAGTAACCAACGTTGCCCCTGTAGCCAGCGGGCAGCGCGGAAAAGCCGTAGGCGTCCTCGTTGGTGATGCCGCTATACGCCCTCCAGTCAGTTTGGGCCTTGAGTTTTTGGCCCGCTGTGGACTCACCGCCCACCGCGGCGAACAGGGCGTTCCATTCATCCTGCGTGGGAACGTGCCAACCGTCGGGACACACCCCCTGCACGTTGCCCTTGCCCAGGGTGATGCAGTCATGACCGAAGCCACACTCATCCTCGAGCTTGCCCATGGCGGCAGCCCAGGTATAGAGTCTCCCATACACGGAGCAGTCGCCCGCCATCTTTGTTCCGGCACTTCCGCCGCCACACCAACTGTTTGCGGTCTGATAGTTCAGATTCTCCGCCATCCACTTCTTGCTGTAGGCGGGGTTTTCGCTTGCGATGGTCACGAACCTGTAGAGTGTGCCGTCTCGGGTATCACAAAATTGCGTATCGGGATTGTAGGCCAAGTCATCGCAGGATTTTTTCTGTCCGCTGGAGGAAGATTCCCCGTCAAGCGGGGAATGACGAGATGATGATTCCGGGGAATGACGAGATGATGAAGACCCCTCGCTACCAGTGTCGGAACTGAATTCCGAGGCGGCGCTAGAGGAAGATTCCTCGTCGACATTTGTGTCACCTGACAAATCGGGTTCGTCCGATACTTCGCTGCTGAACGGCCTGAACTGCTTCTTGGAGGAACTGGACTGTCTCGACATCAGATCTTCCAGATCAGCTTTCAGCTTGTCCCCGTCAAGCCCGTCCTTAATTTTTTCAATGATGGCGGAGTCGGTAACAACCACCCACTTGTTCTCTAGACAGGCAAAAAATGAGGTGTCCACCTTGGCGATTTCCTTTTCACAAATGTCGGGCAGGGTTGCCTCGCTCCCGTAAACGGGAATTTCGCTAGACAAATCGCTGGAACTGTCGTCACAGGCGGCAAAGACCAGCGGTAGAGAGATTGCCACGCACCCAAGGGTGCTCGCAATGACACGACTCTTAAGCGATACACTGAACTGTTTTTTCATTATTTTCTCCGTAAGTTTGTAATTTGCCTACTTCGGAATGTAAGAAAAAAAACGGTTTTGGCCAATATTTTTGAAAAAACTGGCCCTGCAGGTCCACTTTGTCTGAAATTATCCCGTAGGCTGCGAAAAAAATTTACGTTTCCAAGTCCATCAGGTCGAAATACATCAGCCTCGTGTGAGGGTCGTTGTCGTCCTGCGTCATGAAGCGGAAACCATTCTTCACGTAAAACGGGACTGCCTCCAAGTAGGCATCCACCGTCAAGAAACGACAACCCGTCTTGTTCTCTATAACGAACATGGACTTGATGTAATCCAACACCGTAGTCCCAATCTGCCGCCCCTTGGCAGATGTTTCCACACCAAGGCGACACAACTTAACCGCTGGGTAACTTTTCAACCGTTTTTCGTTTGGAAACCCCCGCTTTTTTCGGAATCGATTGAACTCCGCTCGGTCCTTGAAATCCGTAATGGCCACCTTGTCGTTTGCAAGGCTACAATAGGCGAGAATCTGGCCGGAAACATCATCTACATAGGCATAGCTAACCGAAAGCAGATGCTTTTGAAAAGCAGAAGCCCGATGAAGAATAAAATCATCCAAGTCAGCATCGCCGCAACTGAAATTTTTCACAATGTTGTTCGGATCAAGCCGAATAAAACTTTTTGTAGATATATCTACGCATTGTCGAACCATGGGTCGATACCTCCGTTGGCCGCTTCACGGGCACGCTTTGCAGCCATGCCATGCTCATAGGCCTTTTTCATGAATTCGTAATTCCGCAGGCGGCGGGCACGAATTTCCGGAGGTTCCGGGTGCCGCTCTTCCATACGGGCCAAAAACCGGCGAGCATCCTCGCCGAACAGGATAGGAGTTTCTCGTATTTCGCGAGCCATAATTCCTCTTCTGTTATACCATATAGAAAACTGGCCAAAGGCCAGGCGGCAACCAGTCAAGTCGGTTCCTTTATTTACAATATACTAAAAATAAGACAAGAAAGCAATAATTCTTGGCGATTACCAAAAAAAATTATCCCGGGTAATACACCGTCAGTACATCGGGGCCGATGATGGCGGATTCCTTTGCCACTGCGGAATCGGGTACGCCCGGGAATGCGATTCCCTCGCAATTTTCTTGAGATAAAATCCGCTCTACGGAAGGGTCGGTGGATTTCCACAGGTCCAGACGATTCCACAGGGGCGTATTTTTTTCGTCTCGATCACCTGAATCGCCGAAAATTTTTGCAGACAGATGAGCGCCAGGCTCCACCATCAGGCGGTGCATTCCCCGGCGTGAAAGTTCCGCAATCATCTCCGTCCAGTTTTCTTCGAAGGTGTTGCCACTTAAAAGGATTGTTTCACCTTTGATGGCGGGCTGTTCAACGCAAGTGAACACCAAGCGCGGAATCGAGGGAGCGTCACCAACCTGCGAAAAGAACTTCAACGCCGAAATTTCCGATTCCGTAAACTCGTGATGCCCCGCCCAGAGGATTTTTACAGGACTGTTACCATGAGCAAAACGCACGTCCAAAGAAGGATTGTCGGCAAGGAGCGTTCCCGCCCCCACCAGGATAGCGTCACTCATGGCCCGCAGTTCATGGTTCCAGCAGGCAGCCCCCTGCTTTGTGATGTTCAAGGGGGCGGGACGACCGTTACTGTCCTGCATTCCCATAAAACCGCTTTCCGAAACGGCCATCTTGACTTCTACAAAGGTTTTCTTGTTTTGCACAAAGTAATCGTACGCTTCAAAGAAACGTTCTATTTCGGCAAAGACTACCGCGCCCTCGTTTTCCGATTCGTCGGGAGAAAGAAGGGTGCAGCCTTCGGTAGAGCAACTGTCGTTCCAGCCGCTTTCGGCATGGGCCCGCAGGCAGGCGTCCTTGCCCTCAAAAACCTTGACGCCGGCGGCCTCCAGAATGCCACGGCTTTTGCCGCGGACAGCCGGGTTCGGGTCTGCATGGGCGAAATAGACCTCGGAAATTCCCGCTTCGACGATAGCCTTGGTGCAGGGGGGCGTGCGGCCGTAATGGCAGCAGGGCTCCAGCGTCACGAACAAGGCCGCCCCGCGGGCAAGTTCGCCCGCGTCACGCAGAGCCATGACTTCGGCGTGGGCGTTCCCAGGGCTCTGTGTCGCCCCCCGCCCCACAACCAGTCCGTCTTTCACTACAACGGCACCCACCGCCGGATTCGGGCGGCTTACGCCGATGGATCCGAAGGAAAGTTCAAGTGCAAGCTGCAGGAAATTCATTGAGAGGAATTAGGGGCTAGGATCTAGGGGCTAGGGATTTGAGGTCGCTTCGCTTTGAGGCGTGAGGTGCGTGGTTCGGGTTTGTGAGTTTCAGGATTTGTCATCCTCACGAAAGTGAGGATCCGCTAGATAAAAGCAAGCGGATGTTCGCCTTGGTTCGACATCACTCACCACTCACAACTCATCACTCACAACTATTTCGGGAAGGCCAAAAATCCGCCCACCACGTTGAACACCTTGTCGTATCCGTTTTCGATGAGGAAATTGGAAGCGGCCATGCTGCGCTTGCCGCTACGGCAGTAAATCAGCAGGTCCTTGTCCTTGGGAAATTCAGAAAGGCGCTGTTCAATTTCTTGCAGCGGAATGTTGATAGCGCCGGGCGCCATGCCCTCGGCCACTTCGGCAGGAGTGCGCACGTCAATGAGCACGGCACCCGCCTTGCTCATTTCCAAGGCCTTGTTCCAGTCAATATCCGTAATGGTGGCCTTAGGTGCTTCTGCCGCAGGTACTGCTTCTACCGACTGTGCCGGCGTCGCAGGGGCTACAGCCGCCACAGCCGCCGGAGCCTTCTTTTCTACGGTTGCAGTTTCTTGCTTGGGAGTTTCGTTACAACCGGCCACAAGAAACGCCGTACAGAATGCAAGTCCAACCATCTTTTTCATATTATACCTCTTTGTTTTGAAAATCTAGTCTAATATAGGCGCACAGAGCCTGCAAGGCAACACCGCTCTTTTCTTTTAAGGGGACCACGTTAAAGAACATGGGACAATCCAGCTCGTCGCCCTCGGATTTCCAGGACACACGACGACCCGTTTCAAAAACTTCAGTCAAGACCTTATTAAAATACAATAGAGGCTTTGAAAACGCCACGCTGCTCAAGGGTTTCCCCTGTATCGACGCCAAGTCATCCACATGGAAGGCATTGGCAAAGCATTGGTTCGCCCCTAGAATTTTGAATTCCCTATCTACCCAGAAAACCCGCAAATCAGGCAAGGACAAAGCCGCCGAGAAAAGAGCATTTTCATTATGGTCCGGATCAAAAACAAAATTATCCATCATCAGGTCCAGGCGGTTCGCCACTCCCCGGAATACCAGGTTACCCTCTTCGTCAAAAGCGATCAAGCCGCGAAGGTTGTACCAAAAAACGTTCCCATTCTTGTTGAAAAGGCGAATCTTTACCGGAGGATACAACTTATTCTTTTCGATAATGCTGTTGTCCGCCTTGTATTCCAGAACGTAGCGGTTCGTCAGCTTATCTAAAAGGGCGGCATCCTCTTCGGGCATAATCTTTGTAAGTTCCACACCTCCGGCAAATCGGGGAAGTATCTGGAAATCCTCATCCACGATGGGAGTCAGGAACGTCACCAACCGTTTTTCCACATCCAGGCTCCACAAGAAATCCCCGGTTGTCTTCAGCATCAAGTTGAGAGTATCCTGTAAATTCTGGCGCTCCCTGCGGGTTTCCTGTTCCCTGGTTATATTTTTCAGAAAACACACATAATGATATTCCGACAGGGACGCCCGATAAATAAAGCAGCGCAGTTCATACCACAGAATATCTCTGTCTTCCAATTTTACCGAAAAGAGAAATGGGATATCCCTATGCTTTTCTGTTTCCTCGAAAAACAAACGCATCCTGCCCCAATCCTTGGGGTCAAGGAGCTCTTGTAAGCTCTGTCCCTGAACTAATTTTTCTAGCAGAGGTTCTTCGGCAAAAAGAGGCATGCTGTACAGGTAATCCAGATTCTGGGACAGCACCACGATTCCCTCGTTCACGTTATTGCCAAAGCGCTTATAGAACTTTTGTTTTTTTCGGCTATCCCTGAGCAGCATAAAGCACACCAGGCAAACCACCACAAGCAGGACTCCGATGGCCACCGAAGCCATAGCCCAGTCAATACTTCCGATTTTGGGAATCTCCGTCATACTTTTGAAAATACAATTTTTTTCGGAGCCACAACCCGTTCCACCCCAGATTTCCGTTGCCAAAGCCGTGAGTTCCGCCCCATTCCAGAAATTTCAGGTTCAGGACCAGTTCCACCCCCACGCTAAACTGCGGGAATGAGTAAAAACTAGAAAGCGAGCCAAACCTGAAATAGAAATCGTGGCCTACTCCCAAAGATTTGCCGTCCGATTCCACCGACAGGGAAAACACTTCGGTTGGCTTCCACAAAAGACTTCCCATTCCCGTCCAAGTTTCGTCGGTAAAGCCCATGGTCCAGAGGCTTCCGTACAAGTTACCCCATCGAAGGCCCGCACCTGCCTTTATGCGGTGTCGAACCCAACTCGCTTCCCGAGAAACCAAATCCAACAATGTCCCATAACCAGCTCCAAATACCGCGGGCCCTAATCCGTAAGCCCCGTCCAGTTCCCCATAGTGTTCCCTGAAAAGGCTATCCATCTCGCTATAAGAGTAGAAGAACGCCACCCGGTAAAGCCCGCCTCCCCATTCCCCGACAGCGCTGGCGGCCCACTGGTCATGCACCTCCGGCACGTTCCAGTACGAAAACCCGAAGGCAGGCTTCCCCACCCTTGCCGGACTGGAATACCATCCGGGAAGTCCCGATGAACCCGTAACACTCTTTTTCACAAAGGGCACCGGCGAATCCAAGCCAAAAACGAAACTCGCCAGCAGAAACACCGGCAGAAAACTACGGACGAACGACAATTCCCACCACCTTTTCAAAAGAACCCGCCGAAATCCTGACATAGGCCGCACCCACCCCCGTATAATCCTGCACCGGCACATTCCACCAAGCGTTGGACATGGCAGGCGCTTTCTGTTTCCAGACCACCTGACCCGCGCTGTCCAGCAGGTTCAACATTACCTCCCGGTCGCTCTCCACCTTTACCCGCAAAGGGTCTCCCCGCTTTCGCAAGACCCTTGACGATAGTTTGTACACAACCGGTTCCTCGCCATACTTTTCAGAATGCCTACCCTGAAATCCTGGCGTATTTTCTGCAATTCCCGTCTTTGGGTTAAAGCCCGACGGACAGCTCACCGTGAACTTGTCCCAGCCAACGCTATCCAAAACCGCATCGCCATAGCAAAGCGAAAAGGAGCCCGCCGTATTGTTCAGATAGCCGATGGAGGCCTGCACCATTTTCACGTCCTTATACACTATCTGTTCCCGCAGGACTGCCGTATCCCTGGACACGAGAACGCTTTCGTAAGGCCCGATGGAATCTGCATCAGCACCCCAGAAGTTCCCGCGACTGCAGTGTCTGATTTTGGACAGCGGAAGCGCCACCTGGGAGGCGTTATAGACTTCAATCCATTCGGGCATGGGTTCTTCTGGGCAATGGTGCACTTCGGTGACCATCAAGGGAGAATTACCCACCTGAACCACCAGCGTATCCACGCTGTTGTTTACAGAAATTTCGTCGTCGGGCACATGCAAGTGCAATAGAACTGGACTCTTGACCGGAATGGCGAAAGAGAAAAATTCATTTACATGCAGCGAATCGTTCTTGCCCGAACTCGGACGATACAAGTCCAGATATTCATAATGCAGCCAAGTGTTTTTGCAGCCCGAAACCCTGCCGGACACCCACCAATGGTCTTCCCTGAATTCGTACTCCACACGGGATATCCCGCAATCGTCCAGGTCCAGTTCGTAAAGGGGATTTCCGTACCCGGGCGTAGGCTCGTCCAGGATCCACTGGTCCCCGTAGCCCTTGCGCTGAAAAGACTTGCCGGCCTTCGGCTTGTCGAGATGGATTGAGTCTGTACAGGTTTTCGCCTGCAATTTCCAGACAGACTCCCGGGAATTGGGCAGGCTGTAACTGCCCAGGTCGCCACAGGTAATTCCCTCCTTGTCCGGACACAAGGCGTTCCCGTGAGAAAGAACGAAGCGGCCACCCTCCGGATAAGGAAAACCAAGCGCCGCCTTTCCGTCCAGGGAGACAAAAAGGGACTCCGCGAAGAAAGAGGAATCCATGCGTATTTCCACGAACTCCCCCTGCTGGTCCGGCACCTCTGTCGGGTCAGGGAATATTTCCACAAACTGGGGGCAAGCCACCGCCAGGGAGGAAAAAAACAAGATGTATTTCAAGATAAACCCCTAGGGGTTTTCCCTTACTGCTACCCCGGAGGGTGCCACCTTGCGGAACAGGTCAGGGGGCTCAATCCACGGCGTAGTCGCCGGGGAGCATATAGGCAAGAGGATTCACAGGATTGTTGTTCACCCAGACTTCGTAATGAAGGTGGGGACCAACGGAACGGCCAGTGTTTCCCATATAACCGATAATCTGGTAACGGCGGACAAACTGCCCAGGATTGACCAGGGACATCTGCATGTGGCCATAGCGGGTCACAATCCCGTTGCCATGATTGATGGTCACGAAGTTTCCAAAAGTAGAGCTCATCTGGGCCACATCCACCACACCGTCGGCAGAAGCATAGATGGGAGTCCAGCGGTCATTGGCGATATCCACGCCATAATGCATCTTGCCCACCTCGCCCGTAACCGGGTGGATACGCGGGCCAAAGGAAGAAGCGTAACGGCCCTGGGTGGGCGAAATAGAAGGCACAAAGCGCCAAGCGGACTGTTTCTGCTTGATAAAATCGGTCAGGTTGTAGAATGCGCCGCTGTTGTTGTCCAGCTTGCCCTGCAGGCGGTTCGCCTCGTCCCTCAGGTTCGCCATCTTTTCGAACACGGGGGACGTTTCCATAAGCAACTTGGACTTGGGCTCTACGGAGCCGCCTGTACCCAGGCTGCGCTCCTCTTCGTCGGGCAGGGGCAGACCATACTTGGAATGGAGCCGCTGTTCGTCACCGAGAAAATCCGCCGACGTGCGGTTCAGGTAATCTACCGTCCCCTGAATCTGGGAGAGGTCGCGGTCCAGTTCGGCCCGGTCTTCCAAAACGTGGTTCAGCAGACCACGATAGACGGTCGTCGCCGCAAACTGGGCCAAGAAAAGCAAAAAGCCCACCACCAGCAGGAACTTCAAGAACGGAAGCCCGCGGAACACCAACGACGGCACGTGGAGGGTCACGGACCGGGAGGAATTCTGAAAGTGTATAGTGGTCTTTGCAAAATTCACGGCGCAAAAGATAGAAAAATGAGGGCCTACAAAACACCCCTGGGCCGTTTTTTCCGTTTTTCCAAAAAAAATTGGCGTTTTTGAGCTAAAAAAGGGGAATTTCTAGTCCTGAACAGCAAACCTTTCAAGCGGATCCTCGCCTTGGTTCGACTTCGCTCACCACAGGTTGCGAGGATGACGTTCCCCAAAGCAAAGCGACCTCAGACATCGGACCTCTTGTCCCCAGCGGCCCTAATACCTAAAACCTATTACCTAACACCTAACCCCTAAATCCTAACCCCTAGATCCTAGCCCCTAGATCCTAACCCCTAGATCCTAGCCCCTAGATCCCAGCCCCTAAATCCCCATTTTCTTAAAAAAACATATACATTATTAAAAGTTTTTATGTAAATTACAGGAACGGGCCCTGAAAAGCCCCTTTACCCTTTGGAGATATTATGAGCTTACTGGATGCATTTAAACCGAAATGGCAGAATTCCAACCCCGACAAGCGTATCGAGGCCGTCGAGGAAATGGGACCTTCCAATCAGGACACCTTTGAACGAATCGCCCTGTACGACGAAGACCCCAAAGTCCGCACGGCAGCCGTCAAGAAACTGACGGTGATTTCCGCCCTCGCACAGATTTCGAAAAACGACAAGGACGCCCATGTCCGTCGCCTGGCCGAGTCCCGCTATTTCGATGAAATTGTCCGCAAGCTCAAGGATTCCCGCGCAGCCTCCCCCGAGGCCCTGCGCTTTATCAACGAACTGAAAGACACCCGCTACGCCGAAGACCTGATCAAGAATTTGCCCTCCTCCGAGCTCCGCCTGGAGTTGGTGAAGCTGGTAAGCAAGGCTAACCTGCTCGCCATCGCCGCCACCAAGGATGCCGTCGAGAAGGTGGCCATGGAAGCGGTGAACAAGCTTTCTTCGGAAAGCCTGCTTCAAGAAGTGGCCAAGTCTTCCAAGCACACCTCCGTGCGCAAGGTGGCCGCCGACAAGGTCAAGGCCATGCAAGACGCCGCCGACGGCGGAAAACGCGCCCAGATGCTCCTAATGAGCAAGCGGGAAGCCCTTATCCAGCAGGCCCACCACCTGGCCGCCCAGAAAGACCCCATTTCTGTAAAGGGCCAGTTTGAGGAACTGATGGAAGAAGCCAAAGCCCTGGGGATGGGCCCTGCCCAAGCCACTTTGGACGGAATCTACGCCAGTTTTGTCAAGTTCTGCGACGAGGCCGATGCCGCCCGCATCGCCGCCGAAAAGGCTGAAGCCGAAAAGCAGGCCCTGGTCAACCACCTGATGGAAACCTGTGCCGAACTGGAATCCCTGGTAAACGAAAACAAGCTCCAGGAAAACATGGAACGGGCAGACCAGATTATCGCCGAATGGAACGAGAACAAGTCCAAGATGACTCCCGATGCCATCCGCAAGTTCAACCAGCTGTTCTTCAAGGTCCAGGACCTGAAAAAGAAGGAAGCTCCTGCCGAAGAAGGAGAAGCCACCGAAGAGAAGGAATCCAACCGCAGGGAACTTCTGGACCAGCTTCAGGCCCTCGCCGATACGGAATGCTCCGAAACCACTTCAAAGCACCTCCACGGCATTGTCCGGGAATGGGAAAAGCTCCCCCTGCTAGAAGGCAGCGACCCCGAACTGCAAGAATACAACTCTCTCCGTAGCAAGCTGGGCGAAAAGATTGCGGCCTTCAACGCCTCTGCCCAGGAACGCTTCGAAAAGAATTCCGAAAAGCTCAAGGCCATCATTGAGCGGGTCAAGGGCTTCAACGAAAACGAAGATTTCAAGGAACTGAGCCTCAAGCTCAGGGCCGCCTTCCAGGAATGGAAAGACATCGTAGGCGACCAGAAATTCAAGTACCACGAGCTGTGGCTGGAATACAAGTCCGCCACGGAACGTTTCCAGGAAATGCGGCAGTGGCAGTCCTGGCACAACGAGAACGACAGGGCCTCCATCCTCGACGAACTGGAACTGCTTTCTAAGGAAGAAGGCAGCCAGGAAGTGCTGGACAAGCTCAAGAACCTCGCCACCAAGTGGAAAAACATCGGGCCCATTTCGCCCGCCAAGTTTGCGGAATTCAAGGACCGTTTCCAGGGACTGTTCGAAAAAATCAAGGAGAACTGCGCTCCCTTTATCGAAGAGCGTATGGCTCAAAGGGTCAAGAACCTTGCCGACAAGGAAGCCCTCTGCCAGAAGGCCGAAGACCTGTTGAACAACGCCGAAATTTTCTGGAAGGACAAGTTCAAGGCCATGCAGGAAATCCAGGAATCCTGGAAGAACATCGGCATGGTTCCCAAAGAAAGCCTTGCCGCCCTGATGGATCGTTTCAAGAAGGTGACCGGCGAGTTCTACGCCAAGCACAAGGAAATCCTGAAACAAGAGGACAAGACCCGCGAAGAGAACTACGAGCGCAAGCTCAAGCTCTGCGAAGAGGCCGAAGCCCTGACGGAATCTACCGACTGGAACGCCACCTCCGGCAAGCTCAAGCAGCTGCAGGAATCCTGGAAGACCATCGGTCCTGTGCCCAAGAGCAAGTCCGAAGAAATCTGGGCCCGCTTCCGCAGCGCCTGCGACGGATTCTTCGAGAAGAAGCGTGGCCATTTCGAAGAGATGGACGCAGCCAAGCAGGAGAACCTGAAAAAGAAAGAAGACCTCTGCGCAAAGCTGGAGGCCCTGGACCTTTCAAACATCAGCCAGGAACTGGTGGATACCGTCAAGGGTCTTGAAGCCGAATGGAAAGAAATCGGCATGGTTCCCAAAGAAGCCATCGAGACCATCAACAGCCGTTTTGCAAGCTTCGTGAACCAGTTCATGGACAAGTACGCCCAGGTGAACGAAGACATCAAGAAGCAGCTCGCCGACATCAAGGCAAAAAAGCAGGAGATGATCGAGAAGGTAAAGCAGTTTGCCGAAAGCGCCGGCAGCAACCAGCTGGCCGATGCCGTCCGCGACCTCCAGAAGGAATGGCGGGAACTGGGTTCCTGCGGTCTCGACGAAGTGAACCTGCAGAAGGACTTCCGCGAAATCTGCGACGACTTCTTCAGCCGTCGCCGTGACCAGCTGGATATCCAGGAACAGGCCCGTCAGAATAACCTGCAAAAGAAGATCCTGCTGTGCGAACAGGCCGAAGACCTGCTCACCGACCTGAACGAGCAGACCGTCGGCGGCGCCATGAACAAGGTGAAGCATCTCCGCCGCCTGTGGAAAGAGGTAGGCGCCGTGCCCCGTAGCGAATCCGACAAGGTGTGGAAGCGGTTCAATTCTGCCTGCGACCAGGTGTTCGCCTTCGGCCGCAAGGACGAAGCCAAGGGAGAACCTTCGGAGAGCTAAATAGGTGTGAGGGTTTTGAGTTGTGAGTTGTGAGTTTTGAGACTTTGGATTGGAATGTCTTGAAGCTCGCTGCACTCACAACTGAAAACTGACGACTGACAACTGAAAATGCAATTCCCTCCCTGGACAAGTGTTGACGAGGCGGTCCGGCTATTGCAGGACGGCCAGGTGGTGGCTATACCTACAGAAACGGTTTATGGCCTTGCGGGAAACGCGTACAATCCCGATGCCCTGGCAAAGATTTTTGCCGCCAAGGAGCGCCCCACCTTCGACCCACTGATTGTCCATATCTGCGACATCAAGCAGCTGGCCGACGTGGCCCGGGACATTCCCGATGCAGCCTACCGGTTGGCCGAGGCCTACTGGCCCGGGCCCATGACGCTGGTGCTCCCTAAGAAGGACTGCATTCCGGACCTGGCCACAAGCGGGCTTCCGTCGGTAGCGGTGCGGTTCCCGTCGCACCCGGTAGCACAAGAAATCATCCGGAAGTCAAACCTTCCCTTGGCCGCACCTAGCGCGAACCTTTTCAAGCATGTGAGCCCGACGACGGCTATGCATGTGGCCGAACAGCTGAGCGGACGCATCGCAGGCATTGTTGACGGTGGACCGTGCCAAGTGGGCGTAGAGAGCGCCATCATTTCCCTGTTGAACGAGACGCCCACAATCCTTCGACCGGGCGCCGTCACCGCCGAAATGGTGGAGCGGGTTCTCGGGAAGGTGGCGTTAGGCGTTTCCAGCTCCAAACCCGGCAAACCCATGGCGGCGCCCGGACAGTTGGATACCCACTACAGGCCACAGGTTCCGCTATATTATGGGCCAATAAAAAAAGACTACAAGTTGCCGACCCGAACCGTGAGAATTGCATTCGGGACGACAGAAGGTCCGATTCCAGCAACCGTTAATTTGTCTAAAACAGGCGACCTGGTGGAAGCCACCGCCAAGCTATACGCCCTGATGCACGAACTGGACAGGCCTAAATACGACCTAATTCTGGTGGACCCAATTCCGGACACGGGACTGGGAATGGCGCTGAACGACAGGCTGCGTCGCGCGAGTATCAAGAAGTTTTAGTAAAGCACATGGATCCTCGCCGGAGTTTACCCTGAGCGAAGTCGAAGGGCGTCGAGGATGACGTGGGGAAAAGCAAAGGGCCTCGGTAAATACCGAAGCCCTTCGTTGTAATCTCAAGTAGTAGAATTACTTTTCGATTTCGTACTGAGCAACCAGATTGCCTTCAGCGTCCAGAGCGCGGACAACGTTTTCGTCGCGCTGGAGGGTGAGGTTGGCCTTTTCGCCGTTGGCGGCGGTCACTTCGACGGACATGGTGCCATCGGCGTTCTTCACGGCGGCGATGGAGTTGCCCTGAGCGTCGGTTTCATGGTAGGAATCGCCAGAAGCCAGCGGGTTGGAGCCGGTCCAGAATTCGATGGTGTTGAGAACCAGGCCGTCCACCAGGAACAAGCAGATGCCGTACACCGGAATCCACATCATGAGGAAGTGGACGATAGAGTTGATCCACTTGTCACCCAGGGTGCCGTTCCAGTCATGGAGCTTGTTGAAGCAGGCGTTAGAGCCGTAGCAGCCGGAGAGAACGATCATGCCGGCAGCGAGAAGGGTAGCGATACCTTTTTTCATTTTTTTATTACTCCTTAAGGATTGAGTTTATCGTAATTACGACGGGAAAAATATAACTAAACGGGACCCCTTTTGGCTATTTTCCCAAAAAAGAACGTTAGGACTTGATAAGGCTCACATTTTTATTTAACGCACTTTATGCGTTAGACGTGTTATGGTGTAAAAAAGGGACATCTCTCAAGCGTCAGCCCCTTCATTTTGTTAAATTCGTAGCTCAACCATGAAAGAAGCCAGAGCTGTCAAGTTTTCCCAAAGCACCATTTTCAAGAGTTTGCTGCTCCTGATTCTTGCTACGGTGTTGATCGCCTCTATCAGTATTTTCTTCTTTGTCCGGGGGCAGGTAAAGTCCCTAATCGGCTGGAGCAGCGACAACAACCGCACCCAGCTGCGGCAAATGGTCATTGCGGCAAACACCGACATCCGTCTTTTCGCCAACCGTATCATCTTCCTTACCCACACCACCGAAATCCAGAGTTTGGACTCCTCCATCGCGGGCGCCTACATCAACAGCGACAACATCGCCTCCCTGTTCAATGACGACGAGACCATCAACCTCTACGACGACGAAAACAACCTGATTTGCGAAAGGCAAAACGATTTCGCCGACGAAAAAGTCCAGCTCCATTTCGACATTTCCAGAATCCCCAAGCACAATTCCTACTTTAGCCCCTGGAGCATCGAAGACGACCACTCCATGCCCACCCGCATTTTTGCGTCTGAAGTTATCGGGGACGGAAAAGAGAAGGGTATCCTGCTTGCAAATTTCTCTTTCGAGCGTCTTGAAAAATACTTTGCCGACTGCAAGGTGGGCAAGAACGGGTTTGTTATCGCCATCTCCGAAAAAGGCGAGATTCTGTACCTGCCCAGTTTCAAGGAAACCGGCCGCAAGCGGATGAACATTACGGAACTCGGCTTCGAAAATTTCCAGCCCCAGAGATTTGAAACTCCGGGACCCACATTCGTCAAGCTCAAGAACGGCAACGAATACCTTGTCAATTACGAATACAGCCACGCTTTCCAGTTCGGCCTGCTTTCCCTGCAACCCCGCAATGAGATCGAAGACATGGCAGCGGCCATCAAGCAGTCCAGCATGCTATTCCTTGTAGGAACCATCGTTGTCACCAGCCTTATTTCCTTCTGGATGTTCCTCATCTTGGGAAAGCCTTTGAACAAGCTGATCGTCCACATGAAAAAGATTACCGACGACAACATAGACGCCCCCGAAATCAGGTTTGGCCGGCGTAACGACGAAGTGGGCCAGCTTTCCAAGGCGTTCAACCTGATGCACGAGACTATCAGACGGCAGTTCAAGGAATTGCAGTCCCACAGAGAACTCCTGGAACAAGAAGTCGCCGAAAGAACCCAGGAACTGGAAGAGGCCAACAAGAAGCTCCGCATCATGTCCAGGACCGACGAACTGACCGGGCTACCCAACCGCCGGAACATTCACGAATGCATCGAAAACGAGGTCAGCCGCATTTCCAGGTCCCACAAGCCCTTCTGCTTTGTGTTCATTGACATCGACCATTTCAAGAGAATCAACGACACCTACGGACATGCCTGTGGTGACGAAGTGTTGAAATCGGTGGCACAGACCATCCGCGGGATGTTGCGGAACTACGACATCGTGGGCCGCTATGGCGGCGAAGAATTTTTGGTGCTACTCCCCGAAACCGATTTGGACGGGGCTGCCGTTGTAGCCGAACGGTTCCGCAAGCAGGTAGAAGAACAGTCCATCAAGCACGCCGATTTTCTCATCAACGTCACCATCACCCTGGGCGTTTCCAAGTACGACGGTCGCCTTGGCGCCGACCGCAGTATCCAGATGGCGGACAAGGCCCTGTACGAGGGCAAGGAATCCGGCAGGAACAAGGTGGTGGTCTGGGGACCCGATCGAATCTCCGAAGAAGACTATCGGGCAGCGGCCATGGAAATGGCCCGCAACAGATAAACTAATGGGGTATCAACTGAAGGTTCTGTTTCAGGACCTTCAGCTGCTGTTTTGAAAACTCCCTCATGGACTGTTCCGTACTCACCGGGAACATGACAAAGGAAGCGTCGGGACAATCGTCTTCGTTGAAGGCGATGCCGTAGGCGGTCCGGTCTATCATCTTGTAGGCGCGACCCGGCAAGGAGTAGTCCCGTACTCCGGAGGTTTCGCCCTTTTTATACAGGCCACTTCTCAAAAGTTCCGGGCAAGAGGGGGTGTCCTCGAATCCGTCTTCTAGAATGGACAAGTCCTGATAGCCCTCTATATCTGCCCAGGTGGAAGTGGTGTGCCGTAGCCCAAAGAAATGCCCGGTCTCGTGCACGGCCACCTTCACGATTTCTTCGGCGGTGAGGGAGCGCTCCCCCGTTGACGTGAGGGCATGACTCCCCACAATGACCGTACTGCCCTCGCCTCCCCTAAGGTTAGAGGCAAAAAGGGCCGCATATCCCAAGACATTGAGCTCGTTGATGCGGTGGACCAGGACAATGTCCAAAGCTTCGTTCACTCCCTTCACGGGCCAGCCACCCAGTTCCGCAAGGGTCATGTCCTCAGAGGTCGCCCCCGCGTGCCAATGCACATCTGACGGGTATTTACTCCCGAGAATCGGATGTTTCGAGGCGTAGTTGACATAAATCGTATCGATGACAAAGGAGGTATAAGCTTTGCGGAATGCCTGCAGCAACATTTTTGCAAAGTTGTCCATTCCGTCTACTCCATCGATAGGGTCGATAAGCCCCACAGGAATCAGGTTCAAGGAAAGGTGATTGGAATACTTGCCCGAGCCTTCGAACTTGACGTCGGGAGTTTTACCCCTGTAATAATCGTCATCCTGCACCAGGGTGAGGCCCCAGATGGATTTTTCGTTTTCTTCGCAGACAAAGTTAAAGACATAACGTCCACCGGAAACTTCGGGTTTCAGGGTTTCCATCTTGGACATTCCATAACCGTCGCCATCGCGGTGCTCGTAAAAACGGAACAGTTGCATCTTGGGAGCTTCAAAGGCCGAATCCACCCCAAAAGAAAGGGTATAGAGCCCGCCCGGGTGCACAATCATCATGACTCCCGTGGAAAGATGCGCCTCCACGGAATCCCCCAGGGCGGGGTCGTTTGGGAACATTGCATAAAGTTCCTTGTCCAGCGGGTAAACAACTCTTTCCGGGTCGGAATCTTCGCTACAGGCCGAGAAAAAAAGGGAAAAACAAAAAAAAGTGAAAAAAATGGACAGGGGGTAGGCTTTTTTTGCACCAAAAAAGCGTCTTATACATAGAGGGGCAAAAAAATTTGACCTGGCCATGCCCCAAAGGTACAAAAACAAGCCACAAAGGATTGTGCAAAATGAAGCTTTTTTCTTCTTTTCGGGAATTGACATTTCCCTTGGCAGGGAAGCCTGCCCTGGTAGTAGCCTTCACGATAATGGCTGTCATAACCGCCTTTGAAAAGCCCTTGTACGGAGCCGTTCTCCTGGCCTTGTTGTGGAGCCTTGCCCATGTTTCTGGAAAATTCACCCAGCGGGTGGTGCTGGCGGCGCTGCTCGCAGGAATCGGGAGCATTCTGATTTCGGCACGGGTATTTTCGAGTGGGGAGACGACCGCAAATCAGGTCGTAACAGTGCCAGGTTCGCAGGTCAGAACGGCGGCTGATTCGCTGGTCATAACTGTGCCGCCGAAGGAGGGGTGCGGCACGGTAGAGGCGGTGCTGCCCCGGAGCAACGGCGTTGCGTTTGTAGTGATGGTCAGATCCGCGCAAGTCATGACAGCCGCGAAGGTCGCAGAAGCCGACACGCAGGTCGCAACAGTGCCGAATCTTTCGGTCGCAGAAGTCGCCGGGACCTACCGCGTGCGGCTTACCGAAAAGCGCGCCCTCCCCCTTTTGCCGGAACCTGGAGATTCCCTCTGTTACGAGACGTCTTGGTACCCGGTGGAACCGCCGACCGTCCCGGGAGCCTTCGATACCCGAAAGTGGCTGGACAGCCAGAACCTTGCCGCCTACGGGAAAATGTTGCACTGGAAAAGCTGGCGGGGCAGCTGGAATCCGGAACGGAGCTTTTACCATTTCAGGAACTGGATCCGCCAAAAGCTGTCGCGGTTCTTGGACCCGGCAGAAACGGGACTTTTGATGGGGCTCCTGGCCGGAGACCGGAGCGGCATTCCCGAGGCCTTGCGGAGCGATTTCCAGCGGTCGGGGCTTGTGCATGTGCTGGCCATCAGCGGGTTCCATGTGGTGCTGCTGGCAGGGCTCCTGATGACGTTCCTGAAAGCGACGGGACTCCCCCACAGGATTGTGCGGGTGGTGGGCATCTTGCTCCTTGCCATATACGTGCCCGTCACCGGCGGCTCCCCTGCGGTGACCCGCGCTGTCATCATGTTTGCCATTCCACAGGTGGGCATGCTCCTGCAACGGCCGGCGGGTGCGCTGAACAGCCTAGGGGTGGCACTGATCCTCATCTTGCTTCCGAACCCCCAGGTGTTCTGGAATCCCGGATTCCAGCTGTCGGCGGCAGCCACCGCCGGAATCATTCTCGGGTCCAGCCACAATCCCCTAAAGGCGCTACCCGAAAGCCTCTCGAAGAACAAGCTCTGGGCCAAGTTCCAGAACTTTATCGTCGAACCTACCTACGTGACGCTGTGTGCCACCTTGGCGACGGCACCTCTCCTGATTTATCATTTCAAGACCCTCGCTCCCCTGGCCTGGCTAGGCAACATCGTCATCGTCCCCCTGATTTCTTGGGGAATGGAGGCTGGACTTTTTGCCCTGCTTTCACCCATCGACTTTGTGACGGGCATCTTTTGCAGCGCGGCATCTGTCCTGCTCCGGACCGCAAGCCTCTTGACCCACCTGCTTTCCGATTCTTCGGCGGCATCGGTAACCGTAGGGCCCTACCCGCCCTTTGTGCTGTTGCTGATGGGCTTTGCGTTTGCGCTACTTACCAGCATCCGCAAAAACAGGCTTGGCGCCATCCTTTTCGCCCTGGGCCTCCTTTTCTTTTCGGGATTTTATTTTACATGCAACTACCGTGACGTGGTCTGGCCCACCTGGAGCCTTACCGCCATTGACATCGGGCAGGGGGACGCCATACTGATTACCACCCCTTCGGGGCGGAACATCTTGGTAGATAGCGGGCCCAATGACCGCAGGGACTCGGGCAAGGATATCATAGTTCCCTATTTGCGACATTCCGGTATCCTAAAGCTGGACGCACTTGTGGTGACACACGCCGACGCCGACCATTTCGGCGGGGTTTACGGGATTGTAAAAAGTTTTCCCGTCAAGGAACTCTGGGTCAGCGAATGCGCAAGGCTGGAGCCGAAACCCGCCTGGATTAAAACGATGGCCGTGGCGCTGGAGCGGGGAATCCCCCTGCGGGATATCGGCCGGGGGTTCACCTGGTCCGAGAACTTTTTCGAGATTCGGGCCCTGCACCCTGTTTCTAGCGACAAGTGCGCCGAGACCAACGAAGAAAGCATTACCCTCCGGGTGAAGGGCCTAGGGCATTCTGCCATCTTGACCGGCGACTTGACGGTGGCGGGCGAAAAGAAAATACTCCGGTCTCACGACTTCTTGAAAAGCGACGTGCTGAAACTGGGCCATCACGGGAGCAAGACCTCCAGCAGCCGAAATTTTTTGACAGCGATAAGTCCCAGGCTTGCCCTGGTCTCCAGCGGTCGGAAAAACAGGTTCCGTCACCCCCACAAGCAGGTCACAGACCGGCTGGACTCCCTGGGCATTCCTTACCTGAACACCGCAAAGCGCGGGACCATCACCGTACAGTTCACCCCCGACACCATGCTGGTAGAGACGATGCTATCGGGGGATGTGGTTGAGAGAGGAAATTAAACCTATTGACAAAAGAAAAAAGGATATATATATTATGTATATAACTTTTGAATGGGATGACAAAAAAGCCAAGGTAAACTACGCAAAGCACAAGGTTACGTTTGAAGAAGCCCAATCTGTATTCTATGACGAAAATGCTCTTTTGATTTCCGACGAGAAGCATTCTGACAACGAAGAACGGTTTATACTGATGGGTTTATCCTCAATGATGAATACGCTTCTAGTCTGTTATTGCGAACGTGGTTCGGACGATGACGAAATTATCCGTATCATCTCGTCCCGTAAGGCAAATAAAAAAGAAAATGAACAATATTGGAAAAGGAGGTCCGTATGAAAAGCAACTATGACTTCAGCAATGCGGTAAAGAATCCGTATGCAAAAAAATTGAAGAAAACGATTTGCATCAACATCAGCGAATCGGTCCTCGCCTATTTCAAGGAACTTGCCGCAAAAACCGGGATTCCCTACCAGACCCTAATCAACATGTTCCTTACTCAGGCCAAAGCCGAAAAGATGGAACCAAAATTTATCGCAAAACCACCTCGAAAAAAACAGGTGGCATAAAACAAGCGACATAAAAGTCCCGCTTTGTTATTTTCCCCGCATCGTCAGTTTGCGCTTTTCAGCTTTTCTTCTTCAGGAGGAATCGTTATGCCGTTGACATTTTCCCTGAAGGAAATCGACAAAATTCCAGACATCCATCCTTTTTTTCTGATTTTTTCAGCGTCAAAACGCTTGCGAACCCGCATAAAATAAAGTATATTCAGAAAGCAGGTCTTATAGAGGCTCTTTATGAGCGGGGTTAAAACTTAATGGATTAAAGGGCGAATTTGAACAACATTATAAAAAATACAAATCGTCTATGATTCCTAAGGACAAAAGTATGATAGTTATTACATCGGACGGTAAAATTCACAAAATAGATCTTGAAAAATTCTGGGAAAAAATTTTAAGTCCCAGGGAATAAACCCTGGGACTGGACTGCCCGACCATGTAGGTCCGGCAGTCAAATTCCACTATACTCATAATGAAACTTGACTTCCGGTTCCTTATTGCTAGGCTAAGCCTATAAAGGAATATAAATTCTTTTTTATGTCCTGTCAATAGGGCCATAAACAAAATATCGTCCTGTAAAAATTTGCAGTCTTATAGAGGCTCTTTATGAGCGGGGTTAAAACCCATGAAGGGGGAAAGGGCTCCGTTCTCGCCCATTTTCAGTCCAATCCGTTCCAAGATATAATAGCTAAAAACAAGCAGCAGGCCAATGCCGAATTTCTGGGAAAGCCCCCCGGAACGGGTATAACGGTGGCAAAGGGCAGCACCGATCAAAAGCACAATCAAGTTCATCCAGTGAGCAGACCGCTTAAAGTACAGGGCTGTCTCCATGGCACGGGTGTCTTCGCCAGAGCGTTTTAACACCTCGATACGCTTGAGGACCATCTTGGAGTCCATCTCGTCGGGAACCTGCCGCTCGTTGATCAGGTCTTCGGGGCGGGTGCTGACCTTGTCCACCAGTTTTTCCTTGTCTTATAGAGGCTCTTTATGAGCGGGGTTAAAACGGAAAATCAAGTTTCTTTTGACTTTGCCGCGGGTATAATTTATTTTCCATTTGTGGAGGAAGGAATATGCTGGAGGCTTATCTCTATCTTGCCAATCATTGGCCGGTGCTGGTATTCATCATTGTAGCATTGCTCGTGGTTGCCGCTTACGCGGTATCTATACGGATATTCTTGCCGCAATGGCTCATAAAAAGAAAAATAAGGAAACTTTCTTACCTGCCGTTAGACGACCCGGAAATCATCAAATTGCAGGAAATGGAAACTAAGGCGGCAAGAAGGGGCTTGGAGAGATTCGTGACTGGCGTGGTGGCATACCTGGCAGTTCTTGCCGGCGTGACCGCTTGCACCATGGTAAGAAAGTCCGAATACTATGACTCGTTGATGGATGTCTTTATTGATTTCATGAAAGGGTGTTGACTTTTCGCCGAAAAAATTATATATCCACTCTCAGTTGTTAAGTCTTATAGGGGCTCTTTATGAGCGGGGTTATAACTATATTTGAGAATATGAAAGAGGGGACCAAAAGCCTAATTTGTTTCAACGTCCTTGTGTTCCTGCTTGTGTTTATTTCCGCCTTCGTCTTTGATTTTTTATTCTTTGCCGAAGAATACATGGAAGAAAAGCAGGAAACATTGATCGACGGAAACCGTTAGCGGTTGAAAAGAGGTGCTATTCGACCATCTTCCGCCAGTTTCGGATTTTTTAGAGCCCATTCCCGGTATTCTTTCCAGTCGGGTCTTATAGGGGCTCTTTATGAGCGGGGATAAAACCAGAACAAAAAAAATGTTATAATTCCTGGAAATTGCCGATAATACGCAAGTGACCAGGACTCTCGGAGGAAACTCGCCGGGACTAACAGTCACAAGAGTTTCCTCCTGTAGAAACGGTTCTTATCAGTAAAGAACGTCCCTAATTACAAAACGCTTGTTAACCAGAGCCATTTTTTTTGTTTTTTGACCGAGATGTGGGCTTCCCGAGCGAACAGTCGAACAAAGTGAATCTGTGAGCCAAAAGCGACTCGTCTTAACGAGTCGTGTTGGCGAAAGCGAGGCGATTTCGTAGATTCTGCTACAAGATTGAGCCGAGCAGTCATTATGATGAGCGAGGGTATGTTCACATCGAGGGAGAGATTTGTAAAAAAAATTGCCTTTTCCTGATTCTGTTTTGTATATTACCCCGCGAAAGTCGTATTTCTATATCCCATAGCAGCCAAAATCGGCTGCGGGCTATGGAAATACGACTTTTTTTATGGAGGTAAAATGAGCAAAAAGGATAAAATTGAGATTCCCGACCAGGTCGGGAACGAAAACAGGGGCGAAATCGTACTTTACCAGCCGGAAGGCGAAGTCCGGCTGGAGGTGCGTGTAGAAAACGAGACCGTGTGGCTCTCGGCTAACCAAATGGCGCGTCTTTTTAATCGAGACGAGAAAACGTTACGAAAGCACATCAACAACGTGTTTTCGGAGGAAGTCGAGAAAGACAACAACACGCATTTTTTGCGTGTTGATGGCGTAAAGCAACCGGTTGCTTTTTATAGCCTTGATGTCATCATTTCGGTCGGATATCGCGTAAAGTCCGCAAGCGGAGTCAAGTTTCGCCGCTGGGCAAACCAAGTTCTCAAGGAATACATGCTCAAGGGTTACGCCATAAACCAGCGAAAACTATCGACAGATTTGCAGATTGTGGACCGTCTGCACGAGCAGCGGCAACTTATCGAAGGTCAAGGCACAGAAATTGCGGAATTAAAGAATGCTACAGAAAAACGTCTCGGCGAACAGGACTCCCGGCTTTCTGCGGTTGAACAACGTATAGACTTTTTCGTGAATGCGGCACAAACTCCAACGGGTGGAATTCTTGCGACTGGAACGCGGTTTGACGGGTTTATACTGATTTCGGATCTTGTGAAAACCGCCAAAAAATCCGTAGTATTCATCGACCCGTATGCCACCGTCGAGGTGCTAAAATTCGCAGCCATGCGGGCGAAAGGTGTCTCGGCGACAATCTACTCCCCGAGAATTACACCCGAATTCCAAGCTGCAGCAGAATTGCACAAAAAGCAGTACCCAAATTTAGAACTGAAGACCATGCGCACGATTCACGACCGTTTTCTTCTGGTCGATGACACTGTATATCATTTTGGCGCAAGTTTCAAGGACATGGGTAACGAGATGACGGCTTTCAGCGTGCTGGATTTTGTGACACCGGAGGAAGTCATCGAGAAAGTGAGGGAAAGCACGAAGGGGTAAAAAACTTAGCGAAAGCCTCTCGGCGGAAACTCGCAGGGACTAACAGTCACAAGAGTTTCCTCCTGTAGAAACAGTTCTTACCAGTAAAGAACGTCCCTAATTACGAAACGCTTGTTAACCAGAGCCATTTTGTTTGTTTTTTGACTGAGATGTGTGCTTCCCGAGTGAACAGTCGAACGAAGTGAATCTGTGAACGAGGGAATGTACACATCGAGGGAAAGATTTGTTAAAAAAAACAGGTCTGGATCCTTCGGCTTCGCCTCAGGATGACACGGGAACGGGGTCTTAGGGGCGGAGCCCCTTAGGGGAGGGGGTAGCGGATGCGGCTAGGAGATCCCCGCCAAGATGATAGCGGATCCTCGCCGGAGCCTGCCCTGAGCAAGGCCGAATGGGCGAGGATGACGAGAAGGGTCGCGGGGATGACAAGTCGCAGAAGCGAGGGGGAGGCGTCCCCCTTTCAATAAAAAACTACCGGCCGTTCAATAGGATTCGGGCGGGTTCGTGAAGAATGCCGTTGGAGGCGATGGAGCTGTAGCCTTCGTGGACAGAGGCGATGGGGTGACCCGCATCGTCGAAGAGGTCCGACTCCCCTTCGATGGTGGTGAACTTTCCGCCCGCTTCCTTGAACAGGAGCGGATAGGCGGCAATATCCCACAGGGAGACCACGGGGTCCACCATCACTTCGGCGCGGCCCGACGCCACCATGTAATAGCCGTAGCAGTCGCCCCAGCCGCGGTAGAGGTTTGCACTCCGGCGGAGTTTCGCGAAGCCTTCGCCAAAGCCCACCGTTTCCATGGTGTTCACCGTCCCCGAAAGAACCAGGGCGTCAGCCAGAGAATGGACTCTGGAGCAGCGGACCGGGTGTCCGTCCAGAAACGCGCCGCCGTCTTGAACCGCCCACACGGCGCTGTGCAGGGCCGGTATGCGGATGACGCTTGCCACGGGCACATTCTTGCGGTAGAGCGCAATCAGCGTGCCGAACAGGGGAACGCCCCGGATGAATGACTTGGTGCCGTCGATGGGGTCCACGATCCAGCGGTATTCCTTGTCGGAGAGGCCGTCGCCGAATTCTTCGCCCAGCACGCCAAAGTCGGGAGTTTCCTTGAGCCAGAATTCACGGAGCATCTCTTCGGTGCTCTTGTCGGCGAGAGTCACAGGCGTCCTGTCCGCTTTCCATTCGATGCTCAAGTCCCGCTGGAAATACTTCAGGATATTCTCCTCGGCCATTTCGGAGGCCTTAAGGGCGATTTTCAAAAGATCCTGGTTTGTAGCCGTTGCCGCCATCTATGCCTCCCCTTTCCACTTTTTGACCAGGGCCATCAGGAGTTCGTTTTCTTCGGGCCGGCCCACCGTGATGCGCACGTGTTCGGGCATGCCGAAACTGGTAAGCCCGCGGATAATCATGCCGTTCTGTTCCAAAAATGCCACGAGGTCCTTCGCCTTGGCACCGATGTGGACACAGACGAAATTCGCCTGGGTAGGAAGCACCTTGAAGCCGAGAGCCGTAAATTCCCGTGTGAGGAACTGGATTCCTTCGCCGTTCATTTTGCGGGTGGCCTCTACGTGATCGATATCCCCAAGGGCGGCGATGGCTGCCACTTGTGCCGCCTGGTTCACGTCGAAAGGCGGTTTCACCTTCCACAGGTGACGCACCACTTCGGCGCTGGCCATGGCATAGCCTACGCGAAGCCCTGCAAGACCGTAAATCTTGCTGAAGGTGCGGTTGATAAACAGGTTCGGGAATTCGTCCAGGGCGCCCACAAGCTTGGGATAGTCGGGAGCGGTAGCGAATTCGGAGTAGGCCTCGTCCAAAAACACCAGCACGTTCTGCGGGACTTTTTTCAAGAAATCGCGAATTTCGGTTTCGCTGTAGTAAAGGCCCGTGGGGTTGTTGGGGTTGCAGATAAAGGCCACACGGGTCTTGGCATTTATGGCCTTGGCAAGGTCATCGAGACTGGTCTTGGCCTCCCCTTCGCCTACGCCAACGAAATCCGCCCCGTTGGAAAGGGTGGTAAACTTGTAAACGGAAAAGGTGGGCGTAATGGCCACACAGTTGTCGCCCTGACGGATGAACGCCTTCCCCACCATGTCGATGATTTCGTCGGAGCCGTTGCCCACCACAATCTGTTCACGCTTGACGCCGAACTTTTCGGCCAGAGAGCGAATCATGGAAGGTGCGTCTCCGCGGGGGTAAAGGTGCAGACTGTCCGCAATCTTGAGGAAGGCTTCCACCGCCTTGGGCGATGCCCCCAGCGGGTTTTCGTTGGAGGCCAGCTTTACCACCTTGGTAAGGCCGTAACGTTCGCGGATTTCCTCGATGGACTTTCCGGGAACATAATCCGAAAGCTTGGACAATTCTGGACGGGGTTCAATCATAATCACCTCTTTTTCGCAAGTGCAAATCTAGTAATTCCACCGGATTATTTTAAATTTGGCTTCATGAAACGCCTTGCCGTACTCGCCACATTCATATTGGCCCTGTCCGCCACAAGCGCTTTTGCGCTGGACCCCATCTGGGACATGCACTACACCTTCGGCCCCGAAAGCCATAGGGCTCCCAAGTTCGGCGCAGGCGTAGGGCTCCGTTCCGACTTCGATTCCCACGTGCTGTTCCCCGCCAACATCATGGGGACCATTTCCAAGGACTTTGAAATCGGCGCGAAGATTGACATCGACACCTACAACCAGATGGACAACACCCAACTGTCGCTGGACATCGGCGGAAAATACCACCTGCAGCCCGGAAAATTCATCGAGCTGGACGGCTACTTCGGACTGAACAGGAACAACGGCAGCGCAGTGATTCTCACCTACGGGACGGAACACTTTATCGCGAAGAACTTCTCCAACTTTTACGAGATGCGCGCGGGATTCCTGGACGGCGTGACCGGCGAAGACGGCTATGTGAAATTCGCATTCGGCATGACCCCCACCCTGAATTTCGGTCACACGGTCCGGGTGATGATCGAAATCAACACCTCCGAAAGCGTGGGGCATATTTCCGACGACTTCATGATTGATATCATTCCCAAGTTGGAGGTGGCCCTGGGTGCAGCCCGCGTCCGCCTGGACTTTGACATCGGCGTTATGCAAGAAAAGAACAATGATCGTAAGACCATTGCTCTTTACGTGATGACTGCACTGTAGCGGTTATTTCACCGTAAACGCGGTTCCGTCGTAGTCAATAACCACCGGCTTTGCGGCACTCACGTCTCCGGCGAGAATTGCATGGCTCAGCGGGCGTTCCACGTTCCTTTCCAGGTAACGCTGAATCGGGCGTGCGCCGAATTCCGGCTGGTAGGCACCATCGGCAATGGCATCGAGCGCCTTGTCGGTCAGCGTGAGCTGCAAATCCTGACGGGCGGCGCGCTCGGCGAGTCCCTTGAATTTGAGCCTTACGATGTCACGAATCTGCGGCTTTGTGAGGCTCTGGAATACCAGCACTTCATCCAGACGGTTCAGGAATTCCGGCCTGAAGAAGCTGCGGAGTTCCGGCTCGATTTCCTTCAGGGTCACGGGCTTTGCATCACCCGCGCGGTTCTGGAAGTGAGCGGCACCCAGGTTCGACGTCATGAGAATCAAGGTGTTCTTGAAGTTCACAGTACGGCCCTTGCCATCGGTCAAACGACCGTCGTCAAGTACCTGCAACAGCGTGTTGAACACGTCGGGATGAGCCTTCTCGATTTCGTCCAGCAGAATCACGCAGTACGGATGGGTACGCACGGCTTCAGTCAACTGGCCGCCTTCTTCGTAGCCCACGTATCCCGGAGGCGCACCGATCAAGCGGCTCACACTGTGCTTTTCCATGTATTCACTCATGTCGATACGCACCAGCGCGTTCTCGTCGTCGAACAGTTCCACGGCAAGCGCCTTCGCAAGTTCAGTCTTGCCCACACCCGTCGGGCCCAGGAACAAGAAGCTACCAATCGGCGCATTCTCGCGGCTAAGACCGCTACGGTTACGCAGTATCGCTTCCGAAACCGCTTCCACGGCTTCGTCCTGGCCAATCACGCGGGCATGCAGGCGTTCGTCCAAGTGCAACAACTTGGCCTTTTCGCCTTCGCAAAGCTTCGTCACCGGAATTCCGGTCCAGCGGCTCACCAC
>DGRZ01000026.1 GCA_002391195.1 Fibrobacter sp. UBA4375
CGGCTTCGAGGGTCTTCTTGACCTTCAGGTTCACCGTTTCGTCAGTTTCGTGGAAGTACTGGCGCTGTTCGGAGTGGCCGATGATGATGTATTCGGCGCCGATTTCCTTGACCATGTCAACGGAGACCTTACCCGTGTATGCGCCCTGGTCTTTCCAGTGGATGTCCTGGATGGCGAGCTTCACGTTGGTGCCCTTGATCACGTCGGCGACCTTGGCGGCGGCGAGGTAAGTCGGGGCGATGACCACTTCGGTCTTCTTCACGTCCTTGACGGCTTCCACGATGGCCTTGGCGAGTTCAACAGATTCGCTCACGGTCTTGTTCATTTTCCAGTTACCAGCGATGATATACTGACGCATAGATACTCCTTGGAGGGTTTAAATTTAACGGGCGTAAATTTAGAAAAAAATGACCGCAAGGGGTAGTCCGGCGTGGCTTTTGGCTATAAAAAAGGCGATGCCCGCACAAGGCGGGCATGACAAAGGTCGCCGGTGTGTGCAAAAAGCCCCGGCCTCTAGGCCGGGACGATTGCTCAAATTAGTAGTTGCTGGACTTGCTGGAAGTGGGGGCCGGAGAACCGCCGTAGCGGTCGCCCTCGATCTTCACCAGGATCCATTCCTCTTCGTAGCCCTTGAGGCGGGCTTCGTCGGGGTGCTTCCAGAAAAGGCGGGTAATCAGGTTCCCTTCGCGGGTGTAGTATTCCCACACGCTGGTGGAATCGTCGGTCTTTTCGTGGTCAGGAGGTCCCCACAGGAGGTTCACCATGTCGTTGGTCATGCCTTCTTCGATATAGCCCTGCTTGAACACGTCTTTCAGGCGCTTGTCGATGCCCATGCTTTCCTTGATGGCGAAATATTCACGTTCGTATTCCTTGCGGCCTTCGCCACGTTCGATAAGGACCGGAGAGGAATAGCGGCTGGCGCAGCTCCAGAACAGCATGGCGGAGAGCCCCAGGAGGCAAATATGTGCGAGTTTCATAGATTCTCCTATAAAGATTTATTTGACCCTAATAATAAGAATTTGTGGAGCAAAAGTGGCAATTATTTTTATTTTTTTGCTGAAATGATTGCGATTCGCATGACATTGGCCCGTTTTCTCGTGGTGCTTGTGGTGTTTGCCGCACCGGCCTTGGCCAGCGACTTCAACCAGAGTGCCCAGAACGGCTTCAGGTATGGCCCCAACCTGTCGTGGCGGCTCATGGGCAACACCCCCTTCGTGTGGGGGCAGTGGCTGCCCCAGGCCGAGGGTTCTTTGCGTTACACCTGGCTTGAACCCCTGGATAGCCTGAATTACGGCGATGCCTTGGGCGTTACGCCCACCTACCTGAAAATGGCGGCCTCCTTGGAAGTATCTCCTTTTTATGGCGGTTATACTGCAGGTCTCGGCCTTAGGCCGTTCAGGACGAACCCCCAGCTGGAGGTGACGTTCATGTACGAGAGTTACCTCTACTTCAATTCCAACCTGGAAATGGTGACCTCCGATGTGGAAGGTTCCGGCAAAATTGCGGAAACCTGGAATGCCGACTACATCTCCGACAATGTGCGGCAAAACGATTCTGCGGCCTGGGACTACTCCCAGCTGTTCGACTTTGGCGCTTCGGTGGAATACTTTTTCAAGGCAGGTTCCCTGCTGGGCGTTGGCATCCATTACGTGCTGTCGGACATCACTACGGACTTTGAGGCCAAGAGCTACGACTACAAGCGAAACATGCCCATATTCAACAGGGATTTCTTGATGGAATTGCAGTTCTACGGTCGCCTGGCCTTCAACGAATACTTTGCGGGCGTTTTCGAGACGAACTACCTACGCACAGGTTACTTGCGCAAGGGCGGCTCCGTAGAAAAGGAATCCCTGGGTTACGGGATAATCAAGGCTGGTCCGCAACTGTCCTGGAACAATGGGCTGAACAGCGTCACGCTGCAGTTCGGCGGCTGGAAACGGCACAAGTCCAGGTTCTACGACGGCTCAGTTGCGCAGGAGTTCCTGGTTCAGCTTGAGTATGAGGGGTATTTTCCGTTTCCCCTCTCCCGGAACTTTTCGGAATAAACCGTTGAACCCGTTCTTGTAGCGGGACTTTATGGGGTCTTCTTTCAGGGCCTCGGCGGTGTAGGCGGAACGCACCCAAAGGTCGCCCCGGTATTTTTCGTTCGAAAGCTTAATCAAGGTCGGGAGCCTCGTTCCCGAAAAGTCCTTCCACTGCCCGATTCTAAAGAGCCTGCTTTCTTTGTAGGCACCCCTCATGGAGACGCTGTCCGGTTCTTCTAGCCGGTTGACGGACATGGACCACCACATGTTGGAAAGTGCGGTCGAGAGGACGGTGGCGGGCTGCTCCGTAGTGTCCTTGCAGAGAAACGCCCCATTGGCGAGGAGCTCCAGGTCGTCTAGCCTGAGGGGGGTGTTGCCGATGGTTTCCCGCAGGTGGTGCAGCCCCAGCTGCCGCTTGACTTTCGGGTTCTCGAATTCCATGTAGCGGTAGGCCCCCGCGGTAATAAAACGGAAGGGCTTGGCGTTGGGGAAACTCACGTAAAAAGTGTCCAGGGCCTCCGGATGGTGCCTCCACTGGATGTCCATGCTGGTGCGGCTCTTGGCCTCGTTTACGAACCTGCCTTCTACGTTTACTATCAGGCCCTTGTCCAAAAGGAAATGCGGACACAGTTCCTGGGCAAAGGCTCCGGAATAGGCCAGGGCCACTGCGAAGATGAATTTTGTAAACGAAAGACGCATGACTTGAAGTTATGAATTCGGATTTCGGAGTTAGGAATTATAATAATTCTGAATTCTGAAATCCGAACTCCGAATTAAAATTTCGGCACTACCACGTCGAACTCCGCCTTGTTGTGGGCTTCGTCTTCCAACTGGATGTGGAGCTTGTCGCCTTTTTTGAGGCGGCGCCCGTCCAGCACGATTTCACGGGGTTCGGAATCGTATTCGGTAGGAATCCAGTTGCCGTTTACGGTGGTCTGTATGGAGTTGCCGTTCTCGAATCCGTCGTAGCGGAACAGGGTCGGGATACGCAGCACGTCCTGTTCCTTGCCCAAGATGAATGACTTGCCCCAGTAGGGGGTACCCAGGGTGGGTGCGGTCTTGTTCAGGATGTTTGCAAGGTCCCGGAGTTCGTTCACCTGGGCGCAACGCTTGCTTGTGCCCTCTTGCTTGCTAAAGATAAACCAGCGGCGGCTGGTCTCGCCCAGCCAGTAGAGCGGTGCGGATTCCTTGCCCTGGTCCAGGCAGACTTCCCAGCTGCCCGTAAAGTGGAGGCCCTTGGGGTGGAACTCGTAAAAGTCCAGGCTGTCGGTGTGGGTCTTGGTGACGGCCAGCACCTGGGTTTCGTTGCCGAAGGCGCTACGGAGCTTGGTAATCTTCTGGGAAATGGACACGCTGTCTAGGGAAACGTTCCACTGCTCAGTCTTTTCGTTTTGGTGCACGGCGTGCATGGCGATGGTCCCGCCGCTATACCCGATGAACCTGGCCTTGGGGAACTTCTGGACGATTTTCCCGAGAGTGACTCCCCGGTGGGGAAACGCTTTGCACAGGTCCTCGTCGAGAATGTTCTTGGAACTGTCCTGCACCGAGAATTTTTGGCCCTTGTCGCAGAGGGCAAGGTCCAGCATACTCCGGCTCATGAAACTGTACAGGGGAGATTCCTGCACCTGCTTTTGCAATATGGGGGAGTTTCCTGCGCAGGAATCCTGGAAGGTGAATTCCCGTGAAGTTTTTCGGCCCACCATGTCTTCTACTTCTACTCGGTACTTGGAGCCCACCTTCAGGGCGGCATCTACAAAGTGCCAGTCCCCGGCGGTGTCCGCCTCTTCGGCCCACAGCAGTTCCGTTCGGATTTTCAGCATGTTGCCGTAGGTCAGGGTGTCCTGGATTTTTTCGTAGGCCTTCTTTTTTCCCTCCCACAGGGTGAGCCTGCGGATAGACATGGGATTCTCCTTGGGGTGGCGGCTGTAGTCGGCAATCTTTACCGCCAGGTAGGCCTTCTCCTTTTTCCAGCCGGGGTATTCTACGCAGCCCTTGTCCAGGGCCTCGGGGCCGGTGACGGCCATGTCGTCTTTTTGCCACACGGCCATGCCGAAAATTTGCGGGTCCAGGGTGTCGCCGCAATAGACTCCGTTTCTGCAGGGAGAAATCACGTTGTTCTTGCCCTGGCGGATTTCCAGGTGCAGGTGGGGGTTTCCGATGCCGGTGCTACCGGAAAATGTCAGGGTGTCGCCCTTCTTGTAGGGGGCGTTCGGTTTCAAGATGACGTCGTTGCTCTTTTTGCTGAACTGCTCTGCGATATAGAGGCTGTCCAACTTGCCGAAACTGCTCTGGTGGGCAAAGACCCAGGTCTTGCCGCTTTCGCCCTTGAAGAACATCACCTTGCCGTAAAAGAAGGGGGAAACCCGGATTTCTTCGACCTTGCCGTTTTCTGGAGCGTAGATGACCCAGCCTTCTTCCATGAGGGTGGAGTAGTCCACGCCGGCGTGGTAGCGGGTGCCGCGGTTCTCGCCGAAGGAGGAGGTGAGGTAGGCGTCCTTCTGGAAGGGAGAATATACGGGCTCTGCGGCAGTAGCGAGGTTCACAAAAGTGGCACCCGCAAGGCACAGGGCGGTGAAAATGTTCTTGGATAAGCGCATATTGTAAAAATAGTAAAACACTTTTCCCGTTGACATAATGTCCATAGTAAATCTTTTTTAGGGGTTCTTTTCTTGCCCTCCATAAGGTAATTTGTATCTGGATGGATTTAATGGGATTGAAGGTGTCCAATGATGTTCAAGCTAAACATTAGGCGGGTTGCCTGTTCCGTTTTGGCGGCAACGGCTATTTCGGCAGTGAATTCTTTTGCGGTGACGAGTCAGTTCCGCGGCGTAAACTGGGCCGACAAACGCGACAATTTCGTGTCTGACGTGCTGGTGCTTTCGGGCATGAGCCTTTCGGACAATTACCAGTCGGCCTCCGTAGTGGCGGACCGCGTTATCGGGCAGTTCCAGGAATTGTTTGGCACCAACAGCGTACGCATCCCGGTAAACGAACCCACGGTTTCCAAGTTTTGGGATACCTACACGGGCGTTATCGACATGGCTCTTTCTAAGGGGCGCGTGGTGATGGGCTACTGGGGCCCGGCACAACCTGCAGGCCCCAAGAACATGAATGACTGGTGGAGCATGTGGGCAAAGGTTGTCGAAAAGTACGGCGACCACCCGAATGCGTATTTTGAAGTCTTTAACGAACCGCACATGTACAGCAAAACGGAACTGCGCGACCTTTACGCCCAGTGGCTGAGCAAGTTCCCGAATGTGCCGCGCGACCATATTCTGCTTGACGGCTCGGGCCTTGCCTGGAATGTGCCCGACATTGCCGACGACCCGCGTTTTGAAGGTTGCCTTTTCGCGGTGCACGAATACACCTTCTGGAACATGAGTATTACCACCGAACAGGGCTGGAAAGACAGCTTCAAGGGCAAGGTGGGCAAGTACATTGACCGTACGGTGTGTACGGAGTGGGGCGGCGCCATGAGCCCCGGTGACAAGAACGGTGTGCATTACGACTACATGGACTACAATTCCACTCCGACCAACTACTTTATGGCCTATATCCGCGGCATGTCGGACCAGCTGCGCGAATGGGAAATGGGCAGCTTTTACTGGCCGGGGCTTCGCGATGGTGACTGGTACAGCATGACCAAGCGCACCGGCGAAGGGGCGAACATCAAGCTCGAAATCGTGAACCAGTCGGGTGTTGACTGGATGAAAATGGCCTGGGCCGATACGGTCGAGACGACTCCGCTGGTGCGGGAGGCTTTTGGCGGTGAACCCGCGGCGATTCCGGGGGTCATAGAAGCCGAAAACTATGACAAGGGCGGAAACCGTTTCACTTTTTACGATAGGGACGCCGCAAACAAGGGCAAGTCCTATCGCGAAGATGCCGTGGATGTGGTTTCCCTTGAAGATGCGACTTGCGGCAGTGTTGCCTGCAAGGGCTATGCGGTTGGCTATACCGAGGTGGACGAGTGGCTGGAATACAGCGTGAAGGTCGCTTCCGATGGTCAATACAACGTTTCCGTAAACGTGGCCACGGCTTCTGAAACCTCGAAAATCCTGCTCCTTGTCGATGACGAGGCAATTGGCGATACGGTTGCTTTGGAAAAGATCGACACGACCTGGAATGTGTACAAAGAAATCGATATTGGCACGGTGGACCTTGCTGCAGGCGAACATGTTTTGAAACTCTCCATTGCCGGTAGCTATGTGAATGTGGACTGGATCAGGTTCGGCGAAGGGACTATGGGACTCCGCAAAATTTTGCCAGCTGTTTCACCCGAGGCGGTGGCTCCGCGACTCCGCAAACAGGGCGGCATGCTCTTTGTCGAAAAGAACGGAATGCGTTTCGATTTGACGGGCCACCGTATTAGGTGAACAGACGGGTGAATAAGGGCTAACGTGATTTTTTATCACCCCCGCGAGTTCTTCTTTTTTGCCCTGTATGCGACCTTGCGTTCACCAACGCAGTTCAAGGCAAGCGTTTTGTTCATGTAGTTCGCGCGTTCTAGTTCTATTGCGTTGCGCAGAATGCTTGTAAGAAAATCGTTAGGGCTTGAGCTAGCCTCGGTCGCCAACTTTTGTACTGTTTCTTGCAAGTCGTAAGGAACCTGGACGGTCATGCTCTTCATCGGAGTTATGTACAGTTCGCCACCGACGGCCTCCGACATCTTCAGCAACTGCTTGTACGAAGGGTTCGTTTTCAAGGATGCAATGCGCGAGATAGCGCTTTGCGTCGTGCCCATCTTGTCAGCGACATCTTGCTGCGTGAGCCCCAAGGAATCTTTCAGGAAATCAAAATCCGTCAGGAATGCCGATAACGCCTCGTAAGTCTTGGCGTACGAATCCAGACCTTCGTCTTCGTTTTCGAGCGAAGACATAAAATCGATGACTTGATTTTTTTTCATTGCATAACTCCCTGTTTGACAAGTTCTCTGTATTGCTTCAGTTTTGTAAAATATAGCATATTTGCTATATTTGGTAAATAGGCTTTGAAAATATGGAACTTTTCTAATGGGGAATTAACTTTGCGATTTCATCTTGAACGTTGTCCATGAATCATTTTGCAATAAAGCACCGGATACCGGCATTTAAGAAATGCCAAAGAAAAGCTCTCTTTGTGGCGGAGGCGTGATTCTGAACAAAAATACTCTCTGATTTTCTCCTATCATCCACAAGATAGAGTTCATCCACATACTTCACTTTCTTGACAACCGCATCAAAATCTTGCTGCGAATCAACTTTTCCATCCAATACAGATAGAGGAATATTTCTTCTATATATCGGATAATCAAATAAATTGTATTCTCGTAAATACAGCGGTGTATCGGCGGGCATACTCTGGAAAAAGTTCTTCATATCCAGTTTCGCATAATCGCATTGAAGCAGAAATTTTTGATGCTGGTATTGCTTCATTCTTTTCCCATTTCTTCGAGTTTCATAATTCTAAAATGGGTAGCCAATTCATATTCCTCTTTTGTTCGTCCACGCGTTTTGCCATTAATGGTAATGTTGTTTCTGAGGACGCCGTCCAAATCCAAATATCGTCTTTGTCCTGAAATATCAAGACGTTCTATTCTGACACATCCTATTGTAGCTTCTGCCACCAGCTGAACATTACTTCCGGGAGTATGGAAAATGATTTTCCCGCTATCATTGATTTCAGGAACAGAATTAGGAGCAAACTTTTCTACAAGCGTATCTAAATTGACCTTTTGCCAAAGATCCTTGTTCTTCGACTGATGTTGATTTCTATTTTCGATTCGCTTTTTTAAAGCGGCATTCCTATCAATGTTTTCCTTGACATTTTGAACAAGTCTCGTGTATTTTCCTTTCGCGTCCATTATATTTTTCCTCCTCTAGAACGTCTAGCGTAGTCCTCGAAAACAGTATATGGGGTTTCGTTTGATACAAGGATTTTTCTGTATTCATCTTTCAATATACCATAAACAAGCAGGTGGCCCGGACGTGCATAAATCAGTTTATAGCGAAGCAGTATTTCGTTTTCTGCTACATGGCCCTTTGCACATCCTAGCGTTCCGACAGCATACCAAGTTTTAGGCGGATAGATGTGAAAAACTTTTAAGGATGACAATTCCCCAGTAATCCTAAAATTCGGAAGAATTTTAACACCACACGAAGCAAAATAAGCATCCAACAACTTGTTTAGATAGAGATAAAAGTCTTGATTTACTTCATCATCTCCCTCTCTTGCGCTGAAATCAAATCCAGTCATCCCTAAAAAATTCTTGGCTGTTTCCACACGCTCATCAATACGTGTAAAAGATGTGTATAAAATTTCATCGTTAGAAAAGTTCGTGAGCAAAGCCCTTGCGGGATTCTTCGCCTTTAAGTGATTTGGAAAGGGAAGAATCTCATTTGGTATTTCTCGAACGAGCTTATTCTGCGAAATAGTTGGAAATCCGTCAACAAAAGGAACGCCCTTTTCCTTTAGTATTTTCTCCAATTTGGCTACAATAGCATACTTGTCTAGTTTCATACATTTACCGTTTGTTGTTCGCTAATTTCTAACAAATTGAATAAAAAATTTCCATCTACGCGAATTCCACATCACTTCCAGATTCAATAGCGACATCAAATTGCTTTATAAGTTTGTCGCAGACTTCTTTGGTTTCAGGATGCTGTTGAGCATATTTCTCTGTCAAAGTTTTTGCCGCGAGTACATCTTTATTCAGCAAAGTAGAGAATTCGCCTCGATCGATGAACACATTGAATTTATCAACGAAAGTCAATAAAAACGCATCAATTAAATTAAATTCCTGGTGATTTAGCACCAATCTTTTGAAATGAGGCTTATACGTTTCATCTTCATCGTATCCGTATTCAAGAGCCTCTCGACCCATTTCATCCAACGGGACATCTACAAATAAAGGTGTTTCATCTTCTTTCCACTCCATAGTTTTCTCCTATTTTTGAATAAGTTTTAGTTCCTGCAACCGATACTTCATCGGATTAAAGTTCACACCAAATTGCTTCGCCAACATAGAAATATGAGCATTCACCCAGCGCTTCATTTCTAGCGGCTTCTGAGGAAAGCCCTTTAAACGCAAACGTTTAATAAAAGCCTGCGAAACATCCTCTTGTGGCATCAAGAAACATGCGGCAGCATAGTTTGCCTGCCATTCAAGAATATTTATCGCAGAATCGTCTTCGGAGCAACCAAAAATTGTAAATGAGTCTTTGCTACATGAATGAACCGCATCGGAGTCATTTTTAGAAAAATAATATTGATGCAGTAACCAATGGAAGCATTCATGTACAACAGTGTAATTCTCTTTTCCCCGGTCTTTACCTTCATTCAAGGCTTGGTCTATGACAATAGTGCCACGAGCAAAATTATTGAATTCAGGCTCTTTTGATTGCTTATTAACGTAGCTTTCCCATGTTGGCAAGGTAGTGTCGCTAAAACAAACACACCCTAAAATACTTTGATCGGGCGTTATATACTTCCAGTCCGGCTCGCACCCCACAAAATCGACAAAATCATACACATCAATCGCAGTACTTCTCTGCGGTCTCCAGGAAGAAAACTCTTTGCGTTTGGCACACGCAAATTCTTCCAATTGTGACGATGTATAGATTTTCACATTCATCTACTTTTTTTGTCCTTGTTTCTCAATGCTCTTTAAAATCTGGACCCATTCCTTTTCGCCAAGATTTAAGTCCCTTGCTTTGCGAAGTGCAACACGAGCTGCATTTTGACTTGTGACGTAATCCGAAATATCCGGAGCGATTGTCCCGACTCTGGCCTCGCCAGCCAAATCAAACATTTGATTTTTTTCATCTTCCGACAATTTCAAAACTTCCGCAATCTTGTAAATTTTTTCCTTATCAGGCGGATAACGATGATTTTTTTCGATGTCGCTCATATAGGCCGGGGCTATATCCAATTCTTTGGCCAATGCCCTTAGATTTACCCCCTCTTTTAAGCGTTTTTCCCTTACAAAATCTCCAAAAGTCATCGTATCCTCGCTTTAAATTGTAATATGTTCGCTAATTTCTAACAATTATATATTATTTCGGTCAAAAAGGCAAGAGTTTTTTTTGAAAAAATCGTCTATTTCACTCAGAAAGATTGGTGATTTCTCTCAAAATACACGTCGCCAACGTCTTTTGAGCCTCACCAAACGCACCATAGTTCTCCATCACGGACCTTACATCCAGCAAGACTCCCGCGATTCGGTGGTAAGGACGATAATCGTCTTCACCCGGCATTGCGTCAAGATTTTTCCAGTTCCCATGGCAAAAGCCTATAAAGCGCATCTTGCATGGACGCGTTTCAAAGCCGTCGTCCGGCGGTAATTGAGAGTTGTCGGCATCAAAACAATACGGCAGTAGGAACGCGTTGTAAATAGGCTTTGGCAGAGTGTCATTCTGGAGCGAAGCCGAAGGCGTAGCGATAGAATCCACTCTTAAAATCTTTTTCCAATGTGTTTCCACATATTCTGCATAAGCAATTTGCTTGCAAATCGAACCGGAAGAAGGCAAATCTGATGCAGAACCAGTCATGCCAAACTTATAGTATTTAGCATCCAGAACATAAAGACGATTGCCTTCCTCATCCCACATAATCGTATCGGGTCGCATAGCATAATTGGGATTTTCGTATCCAGGCTTTCTAGAAGTTAAATCCCATTCGCAATGCGGATTAAATTTATCCTTGGCAACTCCCTGCGGCAACTTCCCGAAAATCTTATCCACCATCGCTTCCCAAATGGGGGCGAACTTGTTTACCCCGAAATAAAAATCGTCTGCCGTTTTTCCGTCTTCGGTTTTATGCCCGGCAAGATACTCCACAATTCGGGCCAAGTCGGCGAGCAAGCGTAAATCGCGGTCGTTAAACGTTTTCGCAAGTTTAGAATGAATTGCGTTACAGAACAGGTCATAATCAAAATCCAACAGCGGCTCTTCGGACGGTTCTATGCCGAATAAAAATCCGAGTTTCACAAGAGCGTCGTGAACGCAGAATTTATGGACCTGCGTAATGAGCGTATCTTCGTTATAACTGACTTTACGGGCGATAAAATCTAGGTACACGAGATTCTGGGCATCTTCGGTAATGACAGGTTGCACGGCCTTGATTGTCCGTCCCCAATGGATCTTCCCGTTTGCGCCCTTTTTGTACAGAATTTCCTTTTCGTCAAGGTAGCCGAAATCGAGAAAATTCCGGATAACATTCAAGTACGAAACCATCGGAAATTCAGATTCGCCATGTTCTTCTGCGAATGTGGAAATGGACGAATCCTGATGAATCTGTTCCTGCAGCGAAGGGTCAGAAAGCACCGTAAAAAGATTGACGACACATTCCCGTAATTCTTCTTCGGGGAGCTCGCGCAAGGCCGAGTCGTCTTTGAAATATCCCAAAGGAAAGATGATGCTTGTTTCTAGCACACCACCTTCCTTTGATTTTTCACAGCGAATGCCGACGAACTCGGTCTCCGAATTCGCTTTGGATTCGCAGGAACATATTTCGTTCAGCTTTTGCATCAAGGATTACAGCGTTG
>DGRZ01000060.1 GCA_002391195.1 Fibrobacter sp. UBA4375
CCGAACGGACAGTTTGCGATATTGTCCGGAGCCGTCGACGCATCGACGAAGAAACGGTTGTTGCCGCTATAAAAAACTATGCGCGTTCCGTTCAGAAAGATTTGTTTAAACTCTACGAATATTCAACCACAATGTCTATTTATCCGACAATAAAACAGTACATGGAGGTGCTTATTTGAAACAACGTACTCCGAATGCGACTCGGCTTAAGGCTAAAATAAATGCTTATGCAAAATACAATGCAATTTCTGCGCAAGTTGTTATGCAGAATTTTATGTTTGAACGACTTGCCGAAAGAATCGCTCGCTCAAGATATGCATCAAACTTTGTAATCAAAGGTGGTTTGCTTTTATCCTTAATTCTTGGTTTGGATAAACGTACAACGATGGATATCGATACGACAATCGTCAACTATCCGATGTCCTATGATAAAATTATTGAAGCGATGCAGGAAATTATAAAGATTGATTTGAATGATTGTGTTACGTTTGAAATTGTATCTTCGGATGCTATAAGAAAAGATGATGCCTATGGTGGATATTGTTTGAGAATGAATGCTTTTTTTGAATCTGTAGTGACGCCTCTTTTTATTGATATTACGACAGGCGATTCAATTGTTCCGGCGCCAGCAATATTTGGATATAGAAAAATTTTTTCTGATGAACTTTTCCTTGTGTATTCTTACCCCATTGAAACGGTGCTGGCTGAAAAGCTGGAAACCATCGTGACGAGGGGCGCGTTCAATACACGCCCGCGCGATTACTATGATGTTCACATGCTGACAAAGTCTGTTGGGTTTGATGTCGAAACGTTGAAGCGCGCCTTGCTTGCTACCTCGAAACACCGCCAAACGATGGATATTGTGACGCAGGAATATGCTCAGCGTTTGAATGTTATCTCACAAAGCGACAATGTTCGCCGCTTATGGGAAAAGTATTGCAAAACATTTAATTATGCCAAGGGGATTCCGTTTGAAACGGTCGTGGGATCGGTGCGGAACCTGCTCAATAGCGTCCTGGCATAGCGATTTCTATTTTGCCACTTCCACGTAAACGCCCTTGGGCAGGTCGGGGAGGGATCCGTTGGCGTTGCGCGCCCCTACGGGCTGACCGAGCACGTTGAATATCCTGTTCCCGGGCTTGCCGTAACGAGCCTTCTCGATATTGCGGATGATGGTGGTGCCGCCTTCGATTGTCACCTTGATTTCGAAGGTGACCTGCTTGCTTCCGTAAACGAGCGCTTGACGCACGGTGAAGGTGTCCCCGCCCTTGACCTTGTTCGGCATGTGGCCGATTTTCGTGGTCATGGTCGTGAGGTCCACGTTGGAGAACACAATGCTGGTGCCGTTCGGGTCCCAGGTTGCGATTTTGCCATCCTTGTCGAACCAGTGGCCGGTGCCTTCGCCGGTAGTGTTGATGTTGAGGCTCCCGTCGGGTTCTACGCCATAGAATTCTACTTTGTCTTCAATTTCGGTGCGCTTGATTCCGAAGATGCTCGCAACTTCATTGCCGTTCAGGTCGAGCGTTACGGGCGCATAGCTGTCGCTGATCGGGAGTGTCGTTTCGAGCGCGATTTTCTGGACCGTGATTTCGACAGAGCTGCTGGAACTTGTCGCTGTCGACGAACTGGACGAAGGTTCGGAGCAGTTCTCGCCGATGCAGAACGTGAGCGTCTCTCCGGGCGTCCCGATGCCGGTGATTTTCAATCCCGTCTTGGAACCGTTATACCAGCGGATAGCGGGGTAGGCGTCATCTGAAAATTCCGCGTAGGTTCCGCTCTTGAAGAACGTGTTGGCGGTGCTGCCCGGGCTTGGCCACTGGTCGCCGGGATTGTCGCTCGATTTTCCTGCAGCGTTGGCATGCACGATTCGGAGTCCGAGCTTGTCTGCAGCGGAATTGCCTTCAATCGAAAAGTCGTAATGCTGCATTAGGAGGCCGCTACCTGCTAGGACTTTGTTACGGCCTTTATTTTGTACGTAAGACCAAACTAAACCTTCCTGGTTCGGCCTTGCGGGGTTCTTGTAGCGGTAGCAGAATTCGCCAGGCCTGGAAACTTCAAGGCTTGTTACGTTGTCTACATCGTCGCTCGTGATGTCCACGAACGGAATCCAGCCCTGGTCCGCACGGTAGAAGTCGTTTATCGCCACCGGGTTCAGGTCGTTCGCGCGGTTGCCCATGGTGCAGTAGTCGCCGTACCAGTAGAGGTCCGGCCAGCCGAAGATCATGTGCCCCGATTCATGCACAAAGACGTATATCAAAAACTTGCCCGGCATGTCCGTCATCTGGTGGTGCGTGAGCTTTACGCCATCGCGCCTTTCGCTGGACCATCCGGAATGCGGCCACAGGCCCTGCCCCCATGTCTGTCCGGGGCCTGCGTACACGATGTTTATGGCTTCGGTGGTGCCGTCCTTGTCGTTGTCGTAGCGTGAAAAATCTACCTGGGGGTCGAAATACTCAAAGACCTCTTTCATGAGCGAATCGGAACCCGAGTATCCTTGCAAACCTTCGTACCATGATTTAGGGTGCTTTGCGCGGTACCAGCCGTAGACTTCGTTGGTGAGGTCCAGCTGTCCGTTAGAAACATCGAGGTAGTAGTCGCGCACGGAACCGTTGCAGCCGTCCCTGTTAAAACCTTCCTTGTTGAGCCAGTCCTCGACTTCGCTCACTGTGACGGGAGCCGCCTGGTCCGGGAAATCTACGAGCAGGGTAAGGCTGTAGATTTTGCCCTTGGGTGCGGCGTAGTGGCTCTTGGTCGTGACCGCGGTCGTTTTCATGAGGGTGCGGGTTTGGGGTGCGCCACGGGAATTGTCAAACGTGGGCATCGCCTCGGCGGGCCATTCCTGAACGCGCTTCCCCTGGTACACGATGTCGGCGAACGCCATCGCGGGTAGCATCAGTGCGATAAGACTAAAAAACGGAATCCTGTTTTTCATAAACATCCCTCTGCGAGAATCATACACCCGGTGTTAATATATTCTTTTTTGGGACGAAGCGGTTGCCTGTAGTAAAGAATCCGTGTTAAAGACGTGTAATAATTTGTTGTTTGTTTTTCCTCCCCGCATTTTATTACATTTTCGGATATGAAATTCAAACGCATTCTCTTGAAACTCAGTGGCGAAGCCCTCGCAGGCGAAAAGGGCCACGGTATCGACAATACTATTCTCTCCGACATGGCATCTGAAATTGCCTCCATCGTCAAGCAGG
>DGRZ01000003.1:0-4928 GCA_002391195.1 Fibrobacter sp. UBA4375
GCGGTGGCGAAGGCGAAACGCACCCTATGGACGAAAACTTCATGCACGCTATCGAATCTGGCCTGCCTCCTACCGGTGGTGTGGGATTCGGCATTGACCGCATGGTCATGCTCCTTACCAATCAGCAGACCATCCGCGACGTGCAGCTGTTCCCGCTGATGAAGCCGGAGACCTGCTAGGCAGAGCCTTGTGTTTAGACGAGAGAACGCCGCTTCGCGGCTACAGACGAAAGACGAGAGAACTTTAAGGTAAAATGGCTACTTTTGCATATAGAAAACTGAGTGTCTATCAAAAAGCCCAGCAATGGGTGATAGACGTTTATGGATTATGCAAAAAATTTCCTGATTATGAAAAGTTTTCTCTGACGAGCCAGGTCCGTCGTGCGGCTGTGTCTGTAACGTCAAATATAGCTGAAGGAATGAGTCGTACATCAAATAAAGAAATTGCCCATTTTCTTGAAATGAGTTACGGCTCGTTGATGGAAACTCAAAGTCAGTTAGAAATAGCTCAATTGTTAAACTACATTACAAAGGAAACTTTGGACGAAATTGACCCAAAGACGGAAGAAATTGCAAAGATGTTGTCTGGTTTAAAGTCATCGAAGATGCGATAATCTCTCGTCTCTCGTCTCTCGTCTCTCGTCTATGATACGCAAACTCGAACTTCTAATCGCCTGGCGTTACCTGGGGGCTCAGCGCAAGAGTCTCTTCGTTTCGCTTATCGGCATTTTCAGTATGCTGGGGGTGAGTATCGGCGTGTTTGCGCTGGTGGTTGCCCTCGCTGCGGTGAACGGTTTCGAAGAAGAAGTCACAGCTCAGATGATCGGGAAGGACGCCCATTTTGAGTTGATGGCCTACAACGGTGAGCCCGTTACCGCCTACGATAGCCTTATCAACGAAGTCAAGACCAGGGATTCTTCTGTGGTGGCAGCCTCTCCCTTTATCATCTACAAGGTGGGAATCAGCTCCAAGAAGGTGAACGACGGTATCGTGATTTACGGAATCGACCCGGAAACGGCGAAGAATGTCACCGACATCCACAAGTACATCAAGTGGGGAACCTACTCCGTCGATAGCCTGGAAGACATGGGCGGAACCCGCCGTCCGGGAGTGATTCTCGGGTCGGGCCTGGCCAACCGCCTCCGGGTGGTGGTGGGCGACAAGCTGGTGCTCCAGACTTTCCAGAGCCCGGACGAGATGATGACCGCCGGCGGCCCCAAGATGATGATGTGCGTGGTCAGCGGTATTTTCGAGACCGGCACCTACGAATACGACGGAAACCTGGCCTATGTGGGAATTCCCGAACTCCAGAAGCTCCTCGCCATGGGAGATGCAGTGACGGGCATCCAGTTCCGCATCAAGGACCATTGGAAAGCAGGGGAGGCCATCGACAAGGTGTCGGAGTGGCTGACCTACCCGTACTACGTTATCGACTGGAAAACCAAGAACATTACCCTCCTCAAGTGGATGAACTACGAAAAGTTCATCGTGGCGGCGGTGATTTGCCTCATTATCTTGGTGGCGGCATTCAATATCATCAGTTCCCTCATCATGGTGGTCATCGACAAGACCAAGGAAATCGGCATCCTCCGCAGCATGGGCCTCAGCAAGGCAGGAATCATGCGGGTGTTCATGCTCATGGGCAGTTTCATTGGCGTGGGCGGCACCATCGTGGGCGGCACCATCGGCATTGTGCTTTGCAAATTGCAAGAGGCTTACCACTTTATCAAGCTCCCTGGCGACGTTTACGTGATTCCCTACTTCCCCATTTCGGTGCACCTGATAGATGTGGTCTTGATTTTTGTCATCGGCATTGCCCTCTGCGTTCTGGCGACGATTTTGCCCGCCTGGAAGGCAAGCAGGCTTGACCCCGTGGGAGCGATTAGACATGAGTGATTTAGACGAAAGAACGCTCGCAAGCTCGCTACAGACGAAAGACGAAAGAAATGCTCTTTTTCTATCGTCTATCGTCTATCGTCTATCGTCTATTGGAGTTTTTTATGCCTGAGTCTTTATTGCAAACTGTCGACCTCCGGCGGGTGTTCTCCGAAACTGGTGAAGAACTTGAAATCCTCAAGGGCGTAAACTTTTCCATGGAAGCGGGAGAGCTGGTGGCTCTCACCGGTTCTTCGGGGTCGGGCAAGTCCACCTTCTTGAACCTGGTGGGCATGCTGGACACGCCCACTTCCGGCGAAATCCTTTTCAAGGGCAAGCCTCTTTCCAAGTTCAGCAGCCAGGAGCGGGACATGTACCATCGGGTACAGGTGGGATTCGTTTTCCAGTTCCACCACCTGCTCAGTGAATTTACGGCCATCGAGAACGTCTGCGTTCCGGGCCGCATCCTGGGAACTTCCGAGGCGGAATGCAAGGAACGTGCCGCCATGCTTTTGGAGACGGTGGGCCTTAAGGACCGCCTCAAACACTTGCCTAGGGAACTTAGCGGTGGCGAACGCCAGCGTGTGGCTATTGCCCGTGCTCTCATGAACCATCCGGATTTGGTGCTGGCCGACGAGCCTAGCGGCAACCTGGACGAGGCCAATTCCCAGATGCTCAACGAGCTGATTGGCGAACTGAACGAAAAGTTCAACCAGGCCTTCCTCATCGTGACCCACGACGAAAAATTGGCGAGTTTCGCCAAACGCAGGGTCGTGATGCACGGCGGAGTGATTCAATAATTCCGAATTAGGAAGTATGAATTAGGAATTGACTCTAAAAAAAATTATATTGTCTAAAAATCTAATTCCGAATTCCGAACTCCGAATTCATAATTAACAATATGTCTGAGAATAACGGTATTTTTTCTGCAAAGGCAAAGGCGGTCCTCCAGGCGGCCCGTATGGCGGCCCGAAACCTGGGAAGCGACAGCATTACGGTGGAACATCTTCTTCTGGGGCTTGTCCGCGAAGATTCTGGCTATGCCTCCGAGACTCTGAAGGCCCTGAAGGTGAACCTTGCGGAACTGGGGGAGGTTGTCCAGCGGGCCCTCACCAACGACGGCGGCCTCATGACTATCGGCGGCGACAACCGCGGAGGCCTCCTGGCCTTTACCGCCCGCACCAAGGCGGTCATGTTCAACGCCGCAAAGATTGCAAAAGAAGAAGGTGACCAGTATATCGGTCCCGAACACTTGATGCTTGCCATACTCCAGCAGAGCGATTCTCCGGCGGCGGCCACCCTTTCTACCTATAACGTGACTTTCGAGAGCTTTCAGCAGGCCCTGGATCAGCTCAAGCGGGGCAGTGCCGACGACCAGCCCGACGAACCCATTTCTAGCCCGAGACAGGGCGGCCCCCAGGGGCGTCCCGGCTCCAAGTCCAAGACGCCTATCCTGGACCATTTCGGCCGTGACCTGACGGCCCTGGCCCGCCAAGGCAAGCTGGACCCCATCATCGGCCGCGAGCAGGAAATCGAACGGCTTATCCAGATCCTTTGCCGCCGCAAGAAGAACAATCCCGCCCTTATCGGCGAGCCTGGCGTAGGCAAGACCGCCATCGTCGAAGGCCTGGCCCAGAAGATAGTCCAGAAGAAAATTCCCGAACTCCTCATGAACAAGCGTGTGGTGACTTTGGACGTTGCCGCCATGGTGGCGGGCACCAAGTACCGCGGCCAGTTCGAGGAACGTGTGAAGGGCCTCATCATGGAACTCCAGCGTGTGGACAGTTCCGTTATCCTCTTTATCGACGAACTCCACACCATCGTAGGCGCGGGCGGCTCCGAAGGCAGCCTGGACGCCTCCAACATTTTCAAGCCGGCGCTGGCCCGAGGCGAGCTCCAGTGCATCGGTGCCACCACCATCGACGAATACCGCAAGTATATCGAGAAGGACGCGGCCCTGGAACGCCGTTTCCAGACCATCGTGGTGAATCCGCCCAACGCCGAAGATTCCATCCAAATTCTGGACGGGCTCCGTGCCAAGTACGAAGCCCACCACAAGGTCCGTTACACACCTGACGCCGTCCGGGCGGCGGTCCTGTTGGCAGAACGCTACATCAGTGAACGTTTCTTGCCGGACAAGGCCATCGACGTGCTGGACGAAACCGGAGCCCGCGTGCGTCTGGATTCCATCTGCATTCCTCAGGACCTGAAGGACCTGGAAGACGAACTGGCAGAAACCAAGCGGCAGCTGGACGACGCCGTGGCCAACCAGAATTTCGAGGCCGCCGCCTCCCTCAGGGACAAGACCGAAGAACTGGAAAAGCAGGTGATGGAACGTCGCGACGCCCTGTCCGCTGACAAGGAATCCGAAACCATTCCCGTGGTGGACGAAAACGCCATCCGGGACTGCATCAGCAAGATGACGGGCATTCCCGTAAGCCGCCTCGCAGGCGAAGAAGCCAAGAAACTTTTGCACCTGGGCGACGAAATCAAGGAGCGTGTCATCGGTCAGGACCAGGCGGTGGACGCCGTGGTCAAGGCAATTCGTCGCACCCGCGCAGGCATCCGCGACACCAAGCGCCCCATGGGGAGCTTCCTGTTCCTGGGTCCCACCGGCGTGGGCAAGACGGAACTTGCGAAGGTGCTTAGCCTTTCCCTCTTCGGTAGCGAAGATTCCATGATCCGTATCGACATGAGCGAATACATGGAAAAGCACAGCATCAGTCGCCTCATCGGAGCGCCTCCGGGATACGTGGGCTTCGAGGAAAGCGGCGGCCAGCTCAGCGAAAAGGTCCGCAAGCGCCCCTACAGCGTGGTGCTTCTGGACGAAATTGAGAAGGCCCACCCCGACATCTACAACCTGCTTTTGCAGATTCTGGACGACGGTATCTTGACCGACAGTTACGGCCGAAAGATCAACTTCAAGAACACCATCATCATCATGACCAGCAACGCCGGCGCCCGCGAAGTCCGGCACAGCTCCGGCATGGGATTCACCAAGATGGGGGAGACCGACGACTACGAGCGCATGGAAACCGCCATTCGCGAAGAAGT
>DGRZ01000003.1:5009-48839 GCA_002391195.1 Fibrobacter sp. UBA4375
CCGGAGTTCCTGAACCGTATCGACGAGCAGATCGTGTTCCGCCCGCTGTCCAAGGCAGACCTGGTGTCCGTGGTGGATATCCAGCTTTCCTTCTTGCAGAAGAACCTCTCCGAAAGGGGAATCCTTCTGGAGGTGACCCAGGAGGCCAAGGAATTCATCGTGAACCACAACTACGATTCCGCCCTGGGGGCCCGCCCCATCCGCCGCACCATCCAGAACCTGGTAGAAGACGAAATCGCCGAAGGCCTCCTTCTCGAGACCATGACGGACTTTTCCACCATCACCATCGGCGTCAAGGACGGCAAGCTGTCCTTCGCCTGCGAAAAGATTCCCGAAGACGGCACGAATTCCGGCTAGAATTTGGCACGGGTCTTGCATTTAACAGAAAATCCGTGGACTTTCCACGGAATTTTCTTTTTTGCCCTTTAGCAAGCGGAAAGTAATAAAATCAACATTTTGCAGGCAACGCCATTTTCTATCTTTTGGGCCGAAATTTAACAATCAACCCAAGAGGTTCAACAATGGCTAAAATTCCTGCAGTTCTCATCTTTGGCGCACCCGGTTCCGGCAAGGGCACCGTCGGCGCAAAGCTCGCTGCTACCACCGCCCTCAAGCACATCTCCACGGGCGACATCTTCCGCGGCATCGCTCCTTCTAGCGAATCCGGCAAGCTTCTCGCTTCTTACTCCAGCAAGGGCCTCCTGGTTCCCGACGAAGCCACTGTGGAAATCTTCGGCCGCTTCATCGAAGGCCTGGTGAACACCAACAAGGTGAACCCCGACAAGGACACCCTCCTCCTCGACGGCATTCCCCGCACTGTCGCCCAGGTCAAGCTCATCGAATCCGTGGTTGACGTGAAGCACATCTTTGTGCTGGACATCAAGGACGAAAAGACCATCGTGGCCCGCCTCCTGAACCGCGCAAAAATCGAAGGTCGCAAGGACGACGCCGACGAAGCCGTTATCAAGAACCGCCTCAAGGTCTACAAGGAATCCACCGCCAAGGTGCTGGGCAAGTACAGCAAGTCCATCATCAGCCGCATCAACGGCGACAACACTCCGGACGAAGTGTTCTGCGACACCCTCGCTGCCTACGTGAAGTTCTGCAAGAGCGCTTGCAAGGCCTGCAAGAAGGCTACAAAGACCGCAAAGAAGGCCAAGAAGAAGTAATCCAAGGGTGGGGGAGGAATCCCCCTCGCTCCTGCGACTTGTCATCCCCGCGAAGGCGGGGATCTCCTAGCCGCATCCGCTACCCCCTCTGCGGGGGACACCCCCGCAACGCCCCCGTTTCACGGTTGTGAGAAGAATGATGGATGTGGAATGTGTAGTGAATTCGTCATGTTCGCGACCTGTGGTGAGCCATGTCGAACCAAAGCGAACATCCGCTTACTGTAATCTAGCGGATCCTCGACTTCTCGAGGATGACAAGTCCTAAAACTCGCAAACACGAACCCCGAACCTCGAACCCCGAACCTAGATTTTTAAACAAAAGGAACAAAACATGTGGGACCAAAAGTATATCAAGGAACTGGAAAACCGTAACGCTGTCCGCGACGCTGCCGGCGGCGAAGCCCGTGTGGCCCGTCAGCACGAACAGGGCAAGATGACCGCCCGCGAGCGCGTCGAATACCTGTTCGACAAGGGCACCTTTGTAGAGATCGGTGCTTTCCAGCAGTCCGAAGCCGCCTACCTGCCCGAAAAGAAACGCCTTCCGGGAGACGGCGTGGTGACCGGCTACGGCAAGATCAATGGCCGTCTGGTCTATGCCAGTTCCCAGGATTTCACCGTGAACGGCGGAACCCTCGGTGCAGTTCATGCCCAGAAGATTTGCCACGCCATGGATCTGGCGGTCAAGTCCCGCGCTCCTTTTATTTGCATCAATGACGGCGGTGGAGCCCGTATTGAAGAAGGCGTCCACGCTCTCGACGGCTATGCCGAAATCTTCAAGCGCAATACACACGCCTCTGGCCTTATTCCCCAGATTTCTGTGGTGCTCGGCCCCTGCGCAGGCGGTGCCTGCTATTCTCCGGCCATTACCGACTTCATCTTCATGGTGGAAAACACCGCCCAGATGTTCATCACGGGCCCCGGTGTGGTAAAGGCCGTTACCGGCGAGCAGATTTCCGCCATGGACCTTGGCGGTGCCCAGGTCCACAAGGCTACCTCCGGCGTAGTGCATTTCGCCTACAGCGACGACAAGTCCTGCCTGGACGGAGTCCGCAAGCTCCTGGGATATTTGCCCCAGAGTGCTTTCGAAAGAAGCCCGGTCACCAAGTTCAACTACAAGGACCGTTCCTCTCAGATTCAGGACATGGTTCCCGAAAATTCCAAGAGGGTCTTCGATGTCCGCGGGCCCATTTCGGTCCTGGTGGACGAAGACAGTTTCTTCGAAGTCCAGCCCGATTTCGCGAAGAACGTGGTGGTTGGCTTTGCCCGCATCGAAGGCAAGGCCGTGGGTGTTGTGGCCAGCCAGCCCCAGTATCTGGCAGGCACTTTGGATATCGACGCCAGCGACAAGGCCGCTCGCTTTATCCGCTTCTGCGACTGCTTCAACATTCCGCTCCTCACCATGGCCGACGTTCCGGGGTACATGCCCGGCAAAAAGCAGGAATACAACGGCATCATCCGTCACGGTGCCAAGTTGCTCTACGCCTATGCCGAAGCTACCGTCCCGAAGATTACGCTTATTATGCGTAAGGCCTTCGGCGGCGCCTACATCGCCATGGACTCCAAGCATCTGGGCTCCGACTACGTGCTGGCCTGGCCTATCGCCCAGATTGCGGTGATGGGAGCCGAAGGTGCGGTAGATATTATCCACAAGAAGGAAATCGCCGCCGCCGCCGACCCCAAGCAGGCCCGTGCGGATTTTATCGCCCAGTACGAAAACGAGCACCTGAACCCCTATATTGCGGCAAGCACGGGCTCTATCGACGAGGTGGTGTCCCCGACGGAAACCCGCGCCCGCATTATCGCGGCCTTCAACAGCCTCGAAGCCAACAATCCCATTCCCACGGAATGCAAGAAACACGGCAACGTCCCGCTGTAACTAAAGCTCGGCTCATTCTTGACTTAATTCTTTACTCCGCTTTCGGGCGGAGTTTTTTTATTCCGTCATGTCGTCTCAAAGTTGTTTATTAATAACAAAAAACTATTATTTCAATAAAAACAATATATTAGACAATATTGATTTGCCTTAATAAATTTGATGTATCCTTTAAAAAGAGTTGCATGTGGTGCGACATGAGTCTTTGGGTATTGTAGAGGATGGTATAGGTTTCTATATTTTGCATGTAAGATGGTAATTATGATCAAATTGAAAAGTGTATTCTTCTCCCTGTTGCTCGCCCTCAGTGCCTGTGCACAGGTCTGGGCGGTTGAAAGCTACAGGAAGGTGACGACTTCGGACGACCTGGTGGACGGAGCAAACTACATTCTGGTTACAAAATTGCAATCCGCTGCCTATGCTCCGGGAACCCTGGGAAATTCAGTCTTTGCACGTGTAGAGATTACGTTTGAAAGTGACATCGCCATCATTGATCAAAATTCGGGAGTGACCGTATTTACGCTCCAGAAAACGAATGACGGTTATGCCTTTATGAATAACGGACAATACTTGTATTCTCCTGAAATCAAGAAAGTAGGGTTCCGGGAGGAGGAAACATCTTGGCAGGTAACTGCACAATCCGGAGGGTTCGCTATTTCGCCATCTGCAGGTTATCTGCAGTATAATGCTTCAAGTCCCCGCTTTACGGTATATACATCGGGCCAGACTCCTGCCTATTTATATGTTAAATCCGACGAGTATTCTTCGATTATGCCTCCGGTTATTTCTGGAACGACGCCGTTCAAGCACAGTACCACCGTGAGCATTTCTGCAAAAGCGGGTGAAACCATCTACTACACGCTCGATGGAACGGAACCGACAACATCGAGTGCGGTTTACACTGCTCCTTTCGAGTTGGTCGAATCTACCCAGGTCAAGGCGATTGCACAAAATGGGGAGCAGACCATTACGGCCCAGGCGTTGAACGGCTATAGTGTTGGCCAGTTTGCCAAGGCCGGAGACCAGGCCTATATTTACCCCATGCGGGCCTACCTGGTGCACAATGGTGCTGGCGGCTCCCAGAAGAACGCAGGCGGGCTTGGCGGCATCGGGGAATTGCCCGAAACCATAGATCTGAAGATTATGGACGAAAACGGCGTTGTCACCGAGACGGCCTCCCTCAATACCCGTACCGGCGAAATCAAGCGAGACCTTTGGTTTGACCTGCAGGGCCGCAAGCTGAACGGCAAGCCTGCCGAAAAGGGCAAGTACCTGCACAACGGCAGGGTAGAAGTGGTTAAGTAGGCTTGTCATTCTGGAGGCCATCCGGGCCGATAGAATCCATGGACCCTATCGCCCTTGACGGGGCTCCAGGGTGACATATTAGTGTTTCACCCACTTTTGTCATGCCCGACTTGTTCGGGCATCTCCTTTTTATACTTTCTTCTGCACAATTATAACTTTAATCTATTATTTCAATAAAAACTGGAATGGACGACTAGATTCGTCCATTTTCTGGAACCATTGGTTGCGAACGGAACAAAAAGTTCCGAATAAAAAATTCAGTTTTTTGAAAAAGGCAAAAAAAAGCCCCAATTAAGCTCCTTTTCTAAATAATTTTGAAGAAAAGGAGCTTAAAATGTATATCAAGAAACCCATTTATCCACTTTCTGTCGTATCGGTTGCCCTGATGGCGGCCTGTAGCGACAATACCACTACCTCAGCCTCCGAAGACGACGGAATCGCCACAACTGAAGAGGTGACCACCTATACCTGCAACGACGGGAGTGTTGCCAACAGCGCTGACGAATGTGTAAGCGGGGTTTCCGATTCTACGACCACGACGGTCTATGTCTGCAGCGATGGCTCCCAGACTGCAAATGCAAGCGATTGTGCTGCCACCGTAGCCGGAAAATCCAGCACTTCGGGCAAATCCGCCACTTCCGGAAACGACAATGTTTACGACCCGACTTCTAGTCAGGAAGTTATCGAACAGGTGGTGGCCGAGGCGGTCACCTACCAGGAAGCCGAAGGAGACCTGAAACTCACCTTTAGCGAGTCGGGCCTTACCGTTGAAAATGACGGAAATTCCTGCGTTACCGTGGACAACGAAAAGAAAAGGGCGACCATCAGCTGCGCCGGCAATTATTACCTCTCCGGCAAGTCCAGCGATTTCCAGGTGGTGGTGGCCGCCAGTACGGACGCCCTGGTTTACCTCTACCTGAACGGGCTGGATTTGACAAGTGCCTCCGAAGCCCCCTTCTATGTGCAGAGTGCTGAAAAGGTGTTCTTTATGCTGGTGGACGGCTCAGAAAACAAGTTGGCCGACGCTTCTACCCGCACCACCATCTGGAAATACACCAAAAACGGTTCTGCCAAGGAAGATACCACTTCGGCTACCATCTACGCCAAGGACGACATCACCTTCAAGGGCAACGGAAAACTGACGGTGACCGGCAATTACAACAATGGAATCCATACCACCAACGACCTGCGCATCAAGGATGTGCCCACCATGAATGTGACGGCCAAGAACAACGCCATCAAGGGCAAGGGCTCCGTGGATATCGAGGGCGGTATCTACACCATCAAGGCTACAAATGGTGACGGAATCAAGAGTGACGAAGGGGAGGATGAGGGTTCTGTGACCGACAATACCAAGGGAAAGATTGTCATTACGGGAGGCGAGTTCAGCATTACCGCCGGTGACGACGGCATCCAGGCCTACAACTACCTGCTTCTGGCCGATTCCGTCTCTACGCCCAAGATTACGGTCAAGTCCAGTGGCAAGGGAATTGTTTCTGACAACTTGATTTACATCAACGCGGGTATTGTGAACGTGACCGCAAGCGACGACGGCATCCATTCCAACATGAACGTGTATTTCAACGGCGGCGAAACCACCGTTTCCGCCGGGGATGACGGCGTGCATGCGGACTCTACCCTCATGATTAACAATGGAATTGTGAACGTGACCAAGGCGGTAGAAGGTTTTGAAGGCTGGTACATTATTGCCAAGGGCGGAAAGACTGCCGTAACCACAAGTGACGACGGCTGGAACGCTGCTGGCGGTTCTGCAGACGGCAGTACCGCAAGCGGCTCCCAGTGGGGCGGTCCCGGTGGCGGGGGAGCGGCTTCCAAGTCCGTAGGCTATATCGAAATTTACGGCGGATACCATTACCTCTATGCGGCAGGTGGCGATGTGGACGTGCTGGACGCCAACGGCTCTGTCAAGATGAGCGGTGGCGTGGTGATTCTGGAACTGGGTTCCGGCGGAATGGGTGGCGGCATGAGTAGCAATAGGCCCGGAAGCCAGGGTGGCAGCACAAGCGGTTCTTGCTCCACCAACATGAGCGGCGGCATTATCGATACGGATTCCGGAATTTCTGTGACGGGCGGTGTCCTGCTCGGATTCGGGAGCCAGACCGAAAGCATGGTGAACTGCAGCTCCGTCTCCTTCACGGCGGGCACGGCCTACGGTTCGAACAAGGCGGCTTTCAAGCCCAGCGTCTCGGGCAGCATGATCGTGTTCAGCAACGACGTTGGTTCCAGCGTATCCTCCGTAGATGTGGGTTCCATGAGTACGGTGGAACTGGCCAACGGCATGACCTACTATTATAAGTGATGTCTTGAAAAGCAAACCCTATCCCCAAGCTAATGACATCACGGAAGTCCTGGAGGTTGCCCCTCCGGGACTTTTCGTGCACATAAGGACTTTTTCGACGAATTTTTTATATATTGGTAGCATGGCTCGTAGGTCGTTAGCAATAGCCGTTCTCCTTTTTTCGGCGTTCTTTATTTTAGCCTGCAGGGGCGATACCGTTTCCCGCGGGAACGCCGCCTTGCGAATAGGCGACTATGACCGTGCCGTTGTCAATTTTTCAAAAGCGCTAGATGAAAATCCCCTGGACAGGGATGCCCGCTACGGACTGGCCCTTTCGTATTACGCCATCGCCGAAGAAAAAGAGAAACTGGATGGACAGACGCTTCCGCTTTGGGAGCGCACGGTTGCCGAGTTCCGGATTCTCTGGAACGTCGATAGCACGGCTTCGATTCGCGAGGCCTATTCCAACAGTCTGTTCTACCTTTCGCGGGCAACTCTGTCCGAAAATTCCAGGGCCAACGTGCTCCCATTGCTGGACCGCTCCATTGCGCTTGACTCCAGCAATTTCTACAGCTTTAACCTGAAGGCCCTCATCTTTGAAAACCTGGGCCGCACGGACGAAGCCAAGGACATTTACATCTATACCATCACCAGGGATTCCACCTTTGTATCGGCCTACGTGAACCTTGGGAACCTGTACTGGAACGAAGGAGACGTTCCGGCGGCCTGGGACATCTGGTCCATGGGCCTCCAGCGGGATTCGACCAGCAGGGCGCTCAGGCACTGGACCGCCGTCGCCGAAGATTCCCTCAAGTCCATGATAGAATCGGGAAAGCTGTAGATGGATTTGGTCCGTTCCTTTACATCGGCAAGCTTTATTCACCAGGGCGGTGAGGCTTGCATTTACAAGGTCCAGGGAGAATCTTCCAAGACCTACAGCTTCAAGTGGTACAATGCAGGCGTTTCTTATGACGCTTCTGTTATCGAAAAGCTCCAGAAGCTGAACGTGCCTGGAGTTTACCGCATCCTGGAATCGGGAGCGGTGGAGGGAAGGCCTTACATCGTCTATGACTATGTCGATGGTGTTTCCTCGAAAGAGCTTTCCCCCATGCCCCTTGGCGTGGCCCTCCATTCTTTACGGAAAATTGTGGCGGCCCTGCAGGCCTTGCGCGGGGCGGGGATTTCCCACGGGGACATCAATCCTTCCAACGTTTTCTTTGACCGTTCAGCGTCTCCTGTACTGATGGACTTTGGAATCGTCGGGCCGGGTGCGTTGCATTATTCTGCTCCTGAGCGGTTTTTGGGAGCTGCCCCCTCCGAAAAGTCGGACCTGTTCAGCCTTGGGGCGTTGCTGTACTTCTGGGTTGCAGGAGAACCGTTGCTTGAAGGCGAAACCTTCGAAGAAATTCGCGGGGCTATGGAAAACCTGGGTCCCGAAAAAATCGGGCTTTACCTTCTGGAAAAAATCCAGGCGAAAAAAGTCAGCCTTTCTCCCGAAGACTTGTCCTTGCTGGAACCTCTCTGGAAAGGGCTTCTTGAGCCCAGTCCAGATGCCCGCCTAGAAGACCTGGAAGAGCTGGACGAACTGCTGGAAATCGCCCTAGAAAAGCATGGCGGTGTAGGGGTTCAGCTGACCTGCGCCCTGGAAAATTTTGGCCAAAGAATTTCCGAGATTTTGCAAAAAAACGAGACAAAAACTCTCGAAAAAGCGGATTTGCCCTTCTTGAATTCGGGAATTTCTCCGAAAAAGGGCAAAAAAGGCTTTTATTTTGGGGCTTGTCTATTTATTTTGATTGTGTTGGCTCTGGTCGCCCTTGCGTTCTTTGGCAGGAGCGAAACCTCTGTAGATGAAACAGGGGCGCTCCTGATGCAAAAGACCAGGGATAGCCAGATGCAGGCCGCTCCCGATTCGGTGGAAATGCCGAACCTGGAAGGCGTGCTGGAACGATTGAAACCCGAGGAAGGTGAATGATGAATCCGGATTCCCTTGTGGCCACAGAGAAAATGCTTGACGTGGTCAAGATTCTCCTGGACGAACAGGAGCCGGATACTCTTTTCCCGAAAATACTGAACATTGCCCGCGAAGTCCTGAATGCGGATGCTGCCGTCTTGGATATTGGCGGCGAAGTCCCTCTCCATTTTTCGGACCCGGAAAAGGTTTCCATTTCTATTTCGGCGGTTCGGCACGCCAAGAGCGAAAACCGTGCCATCGTCTGGAACCAGTTGGACGACGATTCGGCAGACCTTTCCAAGTCCATTGTGCAGAACCAGCTGACAAGCATCATGGTTTCGCCATTCCGGACTCCCGATTCCGAATCAGGGTACCTGTACTTGCAGCGGGCCGCCCGCACGGAACCTTTCACGGAGGCGGACAGCAAGCTGTTCGATTCCTTTGTGACGGTCTGCGAAAAGATTACCTTTGCCGCCTTTGACCGCTTGCGGGACAAGGAATCCCTGGACGTGCTCAAGAACGTGGTCCGCAAAGACGGCATCGTCTATTCGTCGAAGGTCATGGAAGACCTTGTAGCCCTGGCGGATCGTTTGGCGCCCCTGCCCCTGCCGGTCATTATTCGCGGGGAAACGGGCACGGGCAAAGAGGTCTTTGCCCGCTACCTGCACAACCATAGTCCCAGATGCGACAAGCCCTTTATTGCGGTGAACTGCGGGGCTATTCCGGAATACCTTATCGAATCCCTGCTGTTCGGGCATGCCAAGGGTTCGTTTACGGGAGCCGTCGATAACCGCAAGGGGTATTTCGAAGAAGCCGACGGTGGCACCATCTTTCTGGACGAAATCGGGGAACTGCCCCTGAACATGCAGGTGAAGCTTTTGCGGGTGCTGCAAGAAAAGCACATTACCCGCGTAGGGGACAACCGGGAAATTCCCGTGAATGTGCGGGTGATTTCTGCCACCCATGTGGACCTGGAAGAAGCTGTCAAAGAAAAGAAATTCCGCGAAGATCTTTATTTCCGTATTCAGGTCATGCCTATCCAGGTGCCGCCTCTCCGGGAGCGTGGTCAAGACGTGGTGCTCTTGGCCGAGGAATTCTTGAAGCGCTACGGCGCAGAGTATGGGCGAGGCAAGTTCAAGCTCAGCCGCAATGCCGAAAAGGCCCTGCTCAGCTACCACTGGCCGGGAAACGTCCGTGAACTGGAAAATAAAATCCAGAAGGCGCTTGTCCAGGCGGTTCACGGTGTGATACAGCCGGCAGACTTGGGTCTTGAAACTATCCAGAAAGACGCGAAGGAATCGCCCAGGACGCTGAAAGAGGCGCGAGAGGCCGTTGAGCGTGAAGTCATAGGCAACGCCCTGCGGGACTCCAACGCGAACCTGACCTTGGCGGCTACCATTCTCGGCATAGACCGCAAGGTCCTGCGAGAAATTATGGAACGGCTGGGAATGAAAAAGGAAGACTTTAAATGAGGTGTGAGATGTGGGGTGTGGAATTTGAAATGAATGTGTCATTCTGAGCGAGTGAAACGAGTCGAAGAATCTAAGCAAGAATTTTCATGGTTAACATTTTAACTTGAGTCTAATAATTTATATTTAACGCGAGACACACAATATGGAACTTTGGCACGGAATTTGCAAATCTATGGGTATGAACAAGACTAAATTCATATCCGCAATTCTCTTCGCGACGGCATTCTCTTTTGCCGCCGGCGAATCCTCTGCACCTGAATCTTACGTTCCGACCCCTGCCGAAAAGCAGGAATTCTCCAAGGAAACCCCGGGTTTAAGCCAGCAGGAGCGTGCAGACTGGCAACGTATGCGCGAAGAACGCAAGCAGGCCAGGGAGCAGATTCTTTCCAAACTTCGCGAAGCTCCGCCTTCAGAACGTAACCAGATGCGTCAAAACGGACTGAAAAACCGTGACGAAAGGCCCCGTTTCGAAGGGGAATTCCCGAAAAACCAGCCCCGCGAAAGGGAGATGTTTGACCCCAATCGCGGAAACGGTCGCCCTGATTTCAATGACAGGGAACCCATGGGTGACAGGCCGAATCCACCCCCCAAGGGCGGAAAGCCAATGGGCAGATAGCCCTGTAGTTTATTCCATTTCTTCGTCGTCGCTGTGGCGGATAACGGTAGCGCCCAGTTTTGCCATTTTGGCTTCGAAATCTTCGTAACCGCGGTCCAGGTGGTACACGCGGCTTACTGTACTTTCTCCGTCGGCAATGAGGGCCGCAAGCACTAGGGCTGCCGTGGCCCGCAAGTCAGAGCCCATGATTTCGGTGCCTTCGAGAGGCGTGCCGCCCTTGATGGTGGCGGTGTTCCCGTTGATCTGGATATTTGCGCCCAGGCGTTCCAGTTCTGCCACATGCTTGAATCTGTCGTTATAGACGGTGTCCTGAATCAGGCTGTTGCCGGGCACGGAAACCAGGGTGGCCATGAGGGGGGCTTGCATGTCGGTGGGGAATCCCGGGAAGGGGAGCGTCGATATGCTGATAGGCTTCAGCTCCATACCACGGGCATCCACCTGGGCCCAGTCGGGGCCTACATCCACCTTGCAGCCCATTTCGCGGAAAACGTCCAGGGTAGAGGCGATGTGTTCGGGAATAATTTTGTTCACCTTGACGCAGCCACGGGTGATGGCCGCGCCGCACAGGAACGTGCCTGCCTCGATACGGTCGGGAATGGTAAAGCACTTGCCGGGGCGCAGGCTTTCTACGCCCTGCACGGTGAGGGTTCGTGTGCCGCGGCCCTGGATTTTTGCACCCATAGACACCAGAAAATCCACCAGGTTGTCAATCTCCGGTTCCAGCGCCGCATTCTGGAGCACGCTGGTACCCTTGGCGAGGGTGGCGGCCATCAGCACGTTCACCGTAGCGCCAACGCTGGAAATGGGGAAGTTGAAGTTTCCGCCGGGGAGCCGCCCTTCGCAGGTGGCTTCCACATAGCCGCGGGTAAGGGTAATCTTTGCGCCCAGTGCCTCGAGGCCTTTCAGGTGCAAGTCCACAGGACGGGGCCCCCAGGCACATCCTCCGGGCAGCGAGACGCGGCAGCGTCCAAACCTGGCCACCAGAGGACCCAGCACATAGAAGCTTGCGCGCATGGTCTTCACCAGTTCGTAGGGAGCTTCCAAGTGGTCCGCCTGGCGGGTGTCAATTTTTAACACATGGGCTTCACCGCTGATATGGCAGCCGATGACCCTGAGCACATCACTCATGGTCTTCATGTCTTTCAGGTGGGGAACGTTGGTAATTTCAGAAACCCCATCGGCGAGGAGTGCAGCCGCCATCACCGCCAGCACGGCGTTTTTCGCTCCAGAAATTTCTACTTCGCCTTCCAGCGGTTTCTTTACTTGATGGACTTCAAAACGGTACATACAAATCTCCTAGTCCTTGTAAACCACGCGGGTCCGTGCAATCCAGTCGTGGAGCGCCCTGCGCTTGGGATCGATGCATACGATGAGGTAACCGAGCCCGTACAAGGTAAGTGTAAACTGTGTAAAAATGCTCGCCATGTAGCGCACACAAGAAAGCCCCCAGCTGAGCTTTTCTCCTTGGGCCGATTCAATGCGGATTTTAAGGAGCATCTTGCCCGGCGTGGCAGAAAATTTTCCGGTAAAAAAGATAAAGTAGATAGCCTGGAGGATAGAGCAAATCAGCATGAATTCCCACATTCCGGGGGCATTGAAAAGGTTGTTCATGGCCTCTGCGGAGGTGGGGTCGTCAAGGAAAGCTGCCGCAAGGCCCTGGATTTTGTCCAGGTCTATGGAATGTGTTCGGCTCATGATGAACAGCACGATTCCGCCGAACAGCCCAACGATAAAGTTGTCGATGATATAGGCTACCAGCCGCACGAAAAATCCGGCGTAATGCTTTCCGGTCTGGGTCTGCTTCAAGAGCTGTTCGATGGCATCTTGCAGGGCATCTTCACGGGAGGCGTGGGTTTTTGCCTCCAGGGTGTCCTTCCAGGGCTTCCAGTTTTCTTCGCCGGAATGCCAGACCAGGGTGTCGTCCGTAATCTTTTTTGCTTCTACAAAACCGAGAATCTCGTCCAGGGTATAGGGGCCTTGCCGCCTTTCACCCTCGGTGATGGATTCATCTATAAAAAACCATGACATATCCTTTACAAATCTAGAAAAAAAATCGATGTTATTTAGGGCCGATTTCTGTTCTTTTCGACCTAAAACAACAACAATGAACGCTAAAAAAATTCTAGATTTGGGTGCTATGAATATATTTGTGCCTGGCCAGCGTTATGTGAGCCGATCGGAGCCGGACTTGGGTCTCGGTATTGTTTCGGAATTGCAGGGCCGCAACGTCGTCTTCCGCTTTCCCCTTTTAAACCAGACTCGAATTTACCGCACGGATAGCGCTCCCGTCGAGCGCTTCGTTTTGAATCCGGGGGAGACCGCCAAAAGCGAGAAGGGAGCATCCTTCGTTATCGAATCTCTCCGGGAATCCTCTGGTGTAGTTGTCTATGTTGGCCGTGGCGGCAAAGAAATCAAGGAATCTGACCTGGTGGCAAAACAGGGGGCCCGCGTTGTCGACCTGTTCAAGGCCCTTTCCAATGTGGGTGCCGACGGTATCTACGGTGGTAATTCCCAGGGTGACGTTTCTTCCAAGGCTTTTGACCGCCGTAGCCGTGCCCTGGCTTTAAGTTGCAAGTGGCAATCCTCACCGGTACGTGGCATGATTGGCCCCCGTGTCGATAAGATTCCTCACCAGTATTACCTGTGCTATAGGGCCTGCTCCAGCACGGCACTCCCGAGGCTCATGCTTTCTGACGAGGTGGGCCTGGGCAAGACCATCGAGGCGGGCATGATTTGGCATGCCCTCAAGGCCCGTGGCCGTATCGAAAAGACCTTGATTCTCGTTCCCGATACCCTGAAACACCAGTGGATGGTAGAAATGAAGCGCCGCTTCAACCAGCTGTTCACCCTGGTGGACGATGGTTACATGCAGAGCATTTTCGTGAACGTGGAAAAAGACGAGGCCAAGCCAAACCCCTTTATGAGGGGCAACAACTTTATCGTTTCCGTGGAGCTTCTCATCAAGCAGGTCGCCCTGATCGAAGACCTGCTCAAGATTGATTGGGACATGACCATCGTAGACGAGGCTCACCACCTGGTCTGCGAAGACGGCTTTACCAGCCGAGAATACACGCTGGTAAACGCCATTTCCAAAAAGACCAAGGGCCTGCTGCTCTTGACGGGAACTCCTCTGCAGCTCAATCCGGAGTCCCAGTTCAACCGTCTCAAGATGTTGGACCCGACTAGGTTTACGGACTACAAGGAATTTATCGCCGACCAGGAGGCCTACAACAAGCTGGTCAACGACCTCAAGAAGATTCCCACAGACCCGAACCACCAGATGAGCTGGGACGACCTTTACGAGGCCGTTCCCAAGAATTCCAAGATTCGCCCCTGGCTGGAACAGGAAAGCTCCAAGTCTTTGACGGCAGGGGAGTGGATTCGCCGGATTGTAGATGCCATGGGTACAGGTTCCGTGGTGTTCAGGAACACTCGCAAGGGCGTGGGTGGTTTCCCGAAACGCATCTTGGATGCCATTCCGCTGGAACCCAATCCAGAATACCGGGACATGGTGGAAATTGCCGCCCAGAAATACCTCTACATGGAAGAGGGTGCGACCGGTGACGACCTGACCACGGACATTCAGGAGAACGGTCTTCTCTGTACCCAGTATTCCGACGCCTGGGACAAGGACGAACGCGTTGTCTGGCTCAAGGGATTCCTGAAAAAGCACCAGAAAGACAAGATTCTCCTGATTTGCGAGAGCGAATCCGTTTTGATGGCCCTTAAGACCGTGCTTACGGAATACCTGGGCGAGGGTGGTCTTGCCGTGTTCAGCGAAGGTATGAGCATTTTGGCTCGTGACAAGGCGGCTGCGAATTTTAGCAAGCCCAACGGAGCGAACATCCTTATCGCTTCTGAAATCGGTGCCGAAGGCCGCAACTTCCAGTTCTCACACCACCTGATACTTTTCGACTTGCCTCTGGATGCGGCCCTGGTAGAACAGCGCATCGGACGCTTGGACCGTATCGGCCAGACCAAGGACATCTACGTGCATGTGCCCTACGTGAAGGGTTCCGGCCAGGAGGTGATGTTCCGCTGGTACGACGAAGGCCTGAATGCCTTTGGCGCGCCCCTGATGGGCGGCGGCGAGCTGTTCCTCAAATATACGGACAGCCTGATTGAAGCCTTGGCGGATCCTCTGAACAGCATGGAAAACTTTATGGCTAAGGTCATTCCCGCGGTTCAGAAAGATTCCGAACAGATGCGCAAGAAAATCGAGAAGGGTCGTGACCGCCTGCTGGAGTTCAACTCCCGCAACCCGGAAAAGGCGAAAGAGATTACCGACGCCATCGAGAAGATTGATGCCGAGCCGGAGATGAAGGACCTGCTGCTGGATTCCCTGAAGGCCCGTGGGCTGGATATTGAACCCAGCGCCATTGCCGGCTGTTCCGTGATTACCATGGGTCCCCAGATCGAAGCGGGCACAGTTCCCGGTATGCCCACTCGCGCCATGATGGCCGCCCAGAGCGAAGACGAGGAACAGGGTTCCGAAGCTATCTCGCTTACGGTGACCTTCGACCGCAAGGTGGCCATGATTCACGACGAGGTGGACTTTGTAAGCTTGGAACACCCGTTGGCCCAGGGCGTTATCGACTACGAGACCGGCGTGAACCACGGTACGGTGGCCTGCTCCATTTGGCAGGACTCTGGCCTGCGCGGGCTCATGATGCAGTACAACTTCGTGGTGGAACTGCCCGTGCCCGAGGAGTGGGGCATGTCCGATATCGTTGGGCCCTGCTATGCATCTGCCTTGATTGACCCTACAGGCAAGGACATGTCTTCTGTTCTCGATAAACTAAAAACGGCAAGCCTCAGGGATGTGGCTGTGCCTCGCGGGAACAAGGCCGTCGATGCGACCCTCAGGTTCTTTGCCAAGGAAGGTCTTGGCTTTGCCCGTCAGTCCATCAATGCCATGGCGAAGGAATACGCCGAAAAGGCCGCTGACCTGGTGGAAAAACGCACCGAGCAGGAATACCAGCGCATGAACCACCTGATGCTGATGCGCGGCCACGGCGGAAGCTCTTCTGCTTTGCAGCAGATGAAGAAGAACGTGACGGAGCGCCGTAAAATCGTTTCCACCCCGCAACTCCGCCTGGATGCCATCCGACTTTTGGTCTGCCGATGAGAAATTTATGAAGTATGTGTAATGACTAGTGTGGAATGTGTAGTGTGAAATGTGTAATGTAAAACTGGTGCATTTTCGTCATGTATGCAATTCTTCTTCGTCATGTTCGCGAAGGCGAACATCTGCTTGCTGTTATCAAGCGGATCCTCGTGATTCTATCGCCACACCGTGGCTCCAGAATGACAGCGAGGATGACGCCTCCTGAGACCATCTGTCTAGCCCCTAACTCCTAGCCCCTAGATCCTAACCCCTAGATCCTAGCCCCTATCCAATGAGTGAACTTCGTAAGAACATCCTGAATGAATCCCGCCGCATTGTTGTAAAGATCGGCTCCCGAATTCTGGTGGACAGCGCCAAGGGCGGTGTCCGCAGCCGTTATATCCAGAAGCTTGCCGATTCTGTTTCCCGTCTGATTGAAGCGGGCAAGGAAGTGGTGATTGTCACTAGCGGTGCCGTAGGCACGGGCATGGCGGAATTGGGTTACAAGGAAAAGCCCACCAACATGGCCGAAAAGCAGGCCTGTGCCGCCGTGGGCCAGATTGACCTGATGTATGCCTACCGGGAGATGTTCCGCTGGGTGGATCTTTCCGTGGGTCAGATTCTCCTTTCGGCAGACGACTTCCGGGACCGCACGCGCTATAAGAATTTGCAGAACACCATCAAGGCCATGCTTGCCCGCAAGATTGTTCCCATCATCAACGAGAACGATTCCTTGGCGGTGGCCGAAATCAAGGTGGGGGACAACGACAAGCTTTCCAGCGACGTGGCCCTCTTCTTGGATGCCGATTTGCTCTTGATTTTCACCGACGAAGACGGACTCTTTGACGACAACCCGAAAAAGAATCCCGACGCCCGCCTGTTGCGCTTTGTTCCCGAAATTACCCCCGCCATTCTCGCCCTGGCAGGCAAGCCCGGCGAGGCGGGCTCTGCGGTCAGTACCGGCGGCATGCGGAGCAAGCTGGATTCTATCCGTAACGTGACCCGGAGCGGTGCCAACGCATTCCTCGCCAACGGCATGAAGGTGTTGCCCCATCAGGTGGTCCTTGAAAATGCGGTGGGCACGTTCTTTGCCGGTTCCAAGAACAAGTTGAACAGCCGCCAGCGCTGGCTCCGCTTTATTACCACCCCCCGGGGAAGTGTGGTGGTGGACGAGGGCGGCTCCAAGGCCTTGCGCGAAAAGCATTCCAGCCTGCTTCCCGTAGGTGTGCTTGCGGTCAAGAAGCACTTTGACAAGGGCGACCTGATTGAGGTCCTGGACGAATCCGGAACGGTAATCGCCCGCGGCGTAGCAGGCTTCGACAGCGAAACGCTGAAGCTGGTGCTCCGCAAAAAGACTCGGGAAGTCCACGAGATTTTGGGCAGTTCCGTGCCCGACGAACTGATTCACAAGAACGACCTGGTGGTATTCTGATGCTGAACTGGGAAACTCTTCTTTCGGCTACACGCTATGGGCACCCCGCAGACCGTGACCCCAACCGTTCGGACTTTCATAGGGATTTTGACCGCATCGTTTTTTCGACGGCGTTCCGCAGGCTGGGCCGCAAGACCCAGGTGCACCCGTTCTCCGTAAACGACCATGTGCACAGCCGCCTGACCCACAGTATCGAAGTGGCCAGCGTGGGCCGCAGCCTTGCGGTGACGGTTTACCACCTGATTAAAAAATATCTGCCCAAGAGCATCAACGAGTACCATTTTGGGACCATCGTCCAGTCGGCCTGCCTGGCCCACGATATCGGTAACCCGCCCTTCGGGCATGCGGGGGAGTCCGCCATTCGGGAATGGTTCCGCAAGAACCGCAATTCCGACCCTCTGAAGGACATGACCGACAAGGAACTGGCGGACTTCGAGAACTTTGACGGCAACGCCCAGGGCCACCGCATTCTTTCCAAGCTGGAATACCACTTTCTGGACGGCGGAATGCGTCTGACCTACGCCACCATCGGGGCCATGATCAAGTACCCGTCCCTGGCGTGCTACGGTCACCCTACCAGCTTGTTCTCTACCGAGGCGGATTTGTACAGGAACACCGCCGAAATTCTCGGGCTCCCCGAAATCGGGAACGGGAAGTGGGTGAGGCACCCCCTGGTTTACCTGATGGAAGCCGCCGACGATATCTGTTATTCCATCCTCGACGTGGAAGACGCCATTGAACTGGGTATTCTCACCTTTGCCGATGTCCGCGACATGTTCAGTTATCTCTGCGGCCCGGACATCAACATCGACAAGGAATACGAAGAAAACGGCCAGAACTTCAGGGATTTCCTCTCCAGCGTTCGCGGCAAGGCTATCCAGAACCTGATTGACGACGTGGCGGTGGTCTTTGCCAACAATTACGAGCAGATTATGGAAGGCACTTTGGACAAGCACCTGATAGACCTGTCCCGTTCCGATGCCATGCGTGGAATTTTTATCGCCAAGCGCCTGGGCCGTGAACGCATTTATCCCGACCGCCGCAAGACCGAACTGGAAGTAGGGAGCTACACCACCCTGAGTACCGTGCTGGACGCCTTTATCAGCGGTGTTCACGACTACCGGGTGAATGTGAAGAGCTCCTACCGGGCTAGTCGAATCGTGCGGCTGATTGGCAACGCCAAGATTGGCCAGAGCGTCACTACCGCCGAGGCCTACCACCAGGTGCTGGACTTTGTGAGCGGCATGACCGACAACTACGCCACCTACCTGGCCCGCCAAATCGGTGGCCTGGTGACCGGGTTGTAGGCTTTATTCGGAAGGTCATAAGCCCCGCTTGTCTTTCTGTCATTCTGGAGGACCCGAAGGGGCCGATAGAATCTAGGGTTGTTTTTGGGAGAAATAGCTTTTTTCTTGTGCTTTTCGCCCTTTTTTATGATATATTTATCCATGTAATGTCGCGGATTTTGGCGATGTGTTTTGTCGTGCAGACTGGACTTGCGCGGCAGGCGGTTCGTTGATTTCTGGAGAGGAACTTATAAGTTTATAGACTGGTTTGACATAGTTTGAGCGTTGCTCTTGAACTCTATCTGAAATCTGGAAAATTTCTAATACCTGAGTTTAAGTGGCAAATGTTCACGCCCCAGTGGGCGTGGGTCGTTTGTGCTTTTCGGGTATAGGCATTCCAGAGCCTCAGATAGGATTGCACTGACAACGGCTCACGCTTTTTTTGTGGAAAGTTCAAAAAAAGCTGAACCGAAATCAGGGCATTCAAAGGCAGGCAAAAACATGTCGGTCACGGAGGCTCTATGAAAAAAAGGACTATCTCGCCTTTCACGTCATCTTGGAGTCGTTTACTCCGTCTGTCATCCTGGAGCAATTTCCTCCACCTGTCATCCTGGAGCGCAGCGATAGGATCCATAGCAACTTGTTGCCGCAGTAGAGTTATCCTCTTTGGGGAGATTGGATCCATGGCAATTCTCGCCGCCTGCGGTGGTGATAGCGGCAGCAAGTCCAGCGGAGCAGAAGATGTCCCCGTCCGCGAAGTTTCCACCATCTACGACCTTGGAGCCTGCACCCCCGACCGCGAAGGGGATACCGTGTACGTCACGGCGCAATCCATCGACTACCTGTGTTCCGGCAACAACTGGCTCGACATCACGACCCTGCCGGAGAATCCCGACCCGGCGCAGTCTTCTTCCAGCGTCATTCCGGGCAACGACCCGGAATCTAGCAGTTCCACTGTGGACGACCCGCTGAACGGCGGTTCCAGCTCGTCGGTTCGTGTGTCCTACATCGAAGTGCAGTCAAAAGACAAACTTGCCGCCTGCGATGCAAGCCTCATTGGCCTACGAGCCCTGGTACTAGCGGATTCCACCTATTATACCTGCAAGGCAAATGGCTGGTCAAAGGACGATACCTATCTGGGTTACGACATCGTTCCTACCAAGGAAGACTTGCCCCAGTGCCACGCAGGCAACGCCAAGCAGCGTGTTTTGGTCAAGAAGGATTCCGTCTTCTTCAAATGCGATTCCGTAAAGTGGGTGCCCGAGACCGCCGACGGCTATATCGTGAAGAACGCGTCCATTTTGGGTGCGGCGCAGAAGGGTCCCTTCAAGTTCGATTCGCCCCTGACGCTCCGCGAAGTCCTTTTGCACGACGACGCACTGACCTACACGGGCCGCGAATACATCGACGAGATTTCCAGCAACAAGGGCGACTTCGTGATTCCGAAGGTGAACCTGGTGTACCCTTACGCGGTGCTCGAAGTCCGTGGCCAGTGGCGCAACGAAGTCAGCGGCGAATACTCCAATGATTCCATGACGCTCCGCGCCCTGACCGATTTGACCAGCCGTACCGAGGTGAACATCAACCTGCTCACCCACCTGGAATACGACCGCGCCGTACAGCTGGTGAACAAGGGCTACAGCGTATATGCGGCCAAGAAACAGGCGGATTACGAAATCATGACGGCGTTCGGTTTTGCCACTTCGGTGGAGTATTCCGAGGACCTGAAGACATTTGTGCCATCGACCAGCGAAGGCTCTGGGAGGAACGCCACCCTGATGGCGATTTCGTTGCTTTTCATTGGCGATAGGAGTGAAGCCGAAATACAGAAGGCCATTGCCGACTTTAAGCAGGACATGGCCGGTGACGGCGAGTGGAACGACGCCCAGACCAAGGCCGACATGGCGGACTGGGCCGAAGGTTTTGACGGCGGTTCCGTGCGGGCCAACGTGAAGAGTTGGAACATCCTGGACATTCCCGCCTACGAGAACTACCTGACCATTTACTGGAACAACGCCTACGAACTGGGCGGCTGCTCTGCGACAAGGTCTGGCATAATTGCGCAAAACAAGAACTCAAAGAGCAAAAACTACAATGTCCACTACATCTGTAAGGTGACCAGTTGGCAGAAGGCGACCGATTTCGAGAAGGATACTTATGAATGGACCGACGGCGAAGAAGGCGAAGTCCGCACGGGCAGGGTAAACGAAAACAAGTATTATGTCTATGAAAACGGGGCGTGGCGAGCAAGTGTGAGCGAGATAGAGAATAATCTCGGGGCGTGCGTAACCAGCCGACTAAGTGAGGTAAGCAAGTTTGGCAATGAATATTACACCTGTAAAACAAGTGGATGGGTGTTGTCGACGGCCCTAGAGTATGACACTTATCAGTGGACTGCAGGAACGGATGGCGAAGTGAAATCTGGGTCGGTAATTTCGTCTAATCATTATACGTATGCAGATGGGACGTGGCGTGCTACGGCAAATGATGTAGAATATGAGTTAGGTGCTTGTGTCGCAAGCAGAAGTAACGAAAAACATATTCAGAATGGCAAGTACTATATCTGCGAGAATAGGGCATGGAAGCTGATAACAGCTGAAGAATATGGACTTGGGTATTGCTCCGCTACAAACGACGGAGTTGTTGAGAAGTTGAATGATGTGTATTATATCTGCAAGTCTGGAAGTTGGGTGACGGCTACTGTGCTGGAGTATGATACTTACGGAAAAACATGCCTAACAGATGGTACAATTGTTTCTGGAGAAGTTGAGACATCCAACAAATACGTCTGCGACGCGAACTCATTTAGAGTCGCGAACGAGCAGGAACAATCCCTTAACAAAGGGTGCGTGAACTATACGGAGAATGAAATAGTCAGAAAGCAGATATCCGATACACAAGACTCCATTTACACATGCAAAAACAGTCTATGGACAGGTTCTGTTGGAAACCATATTGTTTATGGTACTTTGACGGATGCAAGGGATGGAAAGACATACAAAACTGTTGTCATAGGAACTCAAACCTGGATGGCAGAGAACCTGAACTACTCGGATAGCACGAACTACCCCAGTATGCTGGGACGAAATTGGTGTTACAAGAATAGTCTGGATAATTGCTCCAAATACGGGCGTCTATACACCTGGGCTGCCGCCATGGATAGCGTAGGAACGTTTAGTACCAATGGAAAAGGTTGCGGATATGGCAAGACTTGCTCACCTACTTATCCTGTGCGTGGAATTTGCCCTGAAGGTTGGCTTTTGCCTACATCAGCGGAATTCCGGACATTATTTGATGCTGTGGGTGGACAGCAAACTGTAGGCAAAATGCTTAAATCAACTAGCGGTTGGAAATCTAATGGAAATGGAGAAGATGCCTTCGGTTTTTCGGCGCTGCCTGCTGGCTACAACGACAACGGCCACTTCTACGACGACGGCTACGCCGCGTACTTCTGGAGTTCTACCGAGTACTATAACAGCGCGTACTTCTTGTCTTTGAGCTACAGCAGCGGCAGTGCGGACCTGGACAACGATTTATTTATTAAGCCCGGGTTCTCTGTTCGTTGTGTAAAGGATTAGTACCACTCTTTGAAAAAGGTTTCACTATCAACAAAGGATGAATTATGACTCAAAAGAATACAACGCAAAAAACTTGGCCTCATAACTTTGATGTTCTAAAGGCACAAACAGAGATAAATAAAATAAGTTCAAAAGAAAAAGTCGAAGCTAGCGAAATATTTGCTCAAATATGGCCTAGCTTGACAACGGGTGAAAAAATAGCTATGGGGAGAAATCTAAAAGATGCTGTGAAAGCAGGACGATTGACAAAAATATCCCTTCATTCCTGTCCTACAAAAGGATCTGACAATCACACTTACTATGACATTGGGTGAGACACTTGTGAGACAGGATTCCTTAGCGCTTATAGTAGTCTTTATTATGATGATTGTAACAACATCTCCGTAGAACATGCTGTGTGGTTTAATGATACTCGTTAGGGATGGAAGCCCGAAGGGTTCGGATTCGGTGACTGTAAGGAGCCGAAGCTGAACGGACGCACGGCGACCTTGTTCTTGTTTGTAAAATGGCCGTGCGATACCGCGACAGCCCGACCCGCGCCAGCGGGGAACGCCCAAACAGCTTAAACAGGTGCTTGCCAAGTTGCTTTCCGCAGGAATTTTGTGTATATTTATGGGCGGAGGTCTAGTATGCGCGTAATATCTCAAGAATTCAAGCAGCTGTTGAGAAAAAGCGATGCGTTCGCGCTTTTTTCTAAATCTCATAGACCCGATCATTCTAAACTAGACCGAGAGGTCGAGGAATTCGAAAAATGGATTGCCGAGGAGCATGCGAAGGATCGTCGTATGCTGCTGGAGGCTTCCAGCAAATGATTATCGAATTTTCTGTCGTAGATACCAAAGATTTCACTATTGAGCATTTGTTCGACAATCCTGAAAATCTTGACCTGATTACAAGTTTCCAGGCGACTAATGGCGCTGCGGGGCTAGAAAATTACCTTAAAAATCAATCTGTAGATGACGAGGAAAATAACTGCAGCAGAACATATCTCGTCAAAGATGCCTTGTCCGCAGAATTAGTTGCATATTTTTCTCTGAAGACCGGTCTTATCACTATTCAGCTTGATGGAGAAAAATTTGACTCTGTTCCCGCATTGAACTTGCAAATTTTGCAATAAACAAGAAATACAAAGATACACATCCCGAATCACAGAAGCTGGGTTTCTATACATTCAAGAAATTCGTACTTCCCATTGTTCAAAGAATGTCCGTGTATATTGGCGTGAATGCCGTGTACATTTACGCATTGCCTGAAGAAAAGTTGATAGATCATTACCAGACTATGGGATTCGAACGCCTTCCGGAGCATCAAGAGAAATTTGTCCAGCGCCATGTAAAGCCAGAGTATGACGAAGGCTGCATTTTCATGTATCAGACTATCTGATTCGCGATAACAAGACTGTCTGACCCGGCCCCTTCGACGCTGGGAGATCCCCGCCTTCGCGGGGATGACAAGCCTTGGCCGGGGAACGCCCTAAAACACAATCTTTGCGATGCTACCTGCCAGGCCGGGGATTGTGTAGCGGTAGTTCTTGCCGTTTACCCACATAGAGAGGGCGGTGTCAATCCATTCCCTTTCGCAGGTAATTTTCCGGATGACGATGTCGGTGCCGGTATCGCCGTCTTCGAAGGAGTAGTACCCGCGGAACTTGATGGGCCTGTCTTCTCCGTGCAAGAGTACGGCCACGTCGGCGGTGCCCATGTCCGAATCGATGGAAATGGACTGCACGTCACCGAAACGCTTCACCATCTCGTTGTTCTTGACAAAGGTTTCAACAGCCTTGTTGCGTAAATTACCTAACAGCGACATTTTCAATTATGAGTTCGGATTTCAGAATTCAGAGTTAATATTGAATTGAACTTTAACTCCGAAATCTGAATTCCGAAGTCTGAATTATTTTATCTCGGCAATGTCAAAATTTCCACCCCGTCCTTGGTGCGGACGATGGTGTGTTCCCACTGGGCACTAAGGCTTCCGTCACGGGTCACGGCGGTCCAGCCGTCGTTCAGGGTCTTGGTGCCGGGCTTGCCCACGTTGATCATGGGTTCTACCGTAAACACGTTGCCCACCTCGATGAAGGGGGTGCGTTCGGAGTTGCGGAAATGGAGCACCGTGGGTTCTTCGTGGAAGCCCCGGCCGATGCCGTGACCGCAGTAGTCTTCTACCACGCTGAAGCCGTGCTCGTCGGCGATGTCCTGGATGGCGCAGCCGATATCGCAGAAACGGGCCCTGGGTTCGCCGGCGGCGCGGATGCCTTCTTCCATGCAGAACTTGGCGGTATCTACCAGTTCCTGGGCGAGGCTGGAAACCTTGCCTACGCAGAACATGGCGGAGGTGTCGCCGTGGTAGCCCGAAAGGATGGTGGTGATGTCGATGTTCACGATATCGCCGTCTTTTAGGATGGTATCGGCACGGGGAATGCCGTGGCACACCACCTCGTTGATGCTGATGCAGGCGTAGCGGGGGTAGCCGTGGTAGCCCATGCAGGCGGAGCGGCCCTTGTGCTTGTTGGTGTAGTCCCCGATGAACTCGTCGATTTCGAGAGTGGAAACGCCGGGCTTGCACATTTCGCCGGCAAGAATCAGCGTCTCGGCGGCAAGAGCCCCCGCATCGCGGATAAGCTCGATTTCTTTTGCAGATTTTACTTTAATTTTAGCCATTTTTAGGTATTGAGCCCGCGCTTCGCGCTTTGAGGCATGAGGTCGTTCGCGCCGCTCACTTTGAGGTTCTTGAAAAAATTAAACGTTCATCCAGAAAAACTCACAACTCATAACTCACCACTCACAACTACTTTTTCCACGCATACTTGTCCAGCAAGAACGCCAGCAGCATCTGGTCTTCGGGGATGCTGGCCAGTTCACGCACCAGCGGCAAAAAGCGGCTGATGCGTTCGGTAGCCTTCTGCCCGCCGAAATGCTGCCGTTCCTGCTCCAGGCGAACACGCAGGCGGTCGCTGACGCGCTTCGCAATCTCTTCGTCGGTGGGTGTTTCCATCTTGATGAAGTTGATGCCGAAGTCGGCGGCGGTCTGTTTGATTTCGATTTCTTCGACAGGGGTGATGAGGGAGATGCAGAGCCCGCTCTTGCCCGCACGGGCGGTACGGCCGCTGCGGTGCACATACACTTCGTGGTCGGCGGGATGGTCATACACAATCACGTGGGTCACATGGTCCACGTCGATTCCGCGGGCGGCCACGTCGGTACAAATCAAAATCTTGATTTTCTTGTCGCGGAAGGCGTTCAGGGTCTTTTCACGCATGGACTGCGCCACGTCGCCGCTCAACGCACCCACCTGGAATCCGTAACCCGAAAGCACCTGCTCCAAATAGCTCACGTCGCTCTTCTTGTTGCAGAAAATCATGCAGCTGTCGGGGTTGTAGTATTCCAGCACCTTGATGGTCATGGAATCCTTTTCCATCACGTCGCAGGGGTACCAGCGGTGCTCCAGGTTGTTGGCAATCACCTTGTCGTAGCTGAGGGAAAGGAATTCGGCGCTGGGGCGCTGGAATTCCCGGGCGAGGCTTTTCACCGTCTGGGGGATGGTGGCGCTGAACATGGTGCAGGAAATTGCCTTGGGCAGGTAGCGGCGAATCTTCTGCATGTCGGGGTAGAATCCCATGGAAAGCATTTCGTCGGCTTCGTCCAGCACCAGGTCGCGGATGTCCAAGAAGTCCACGTTGCCGCGCTGCACATGGTCCATCAGGCGGCCAGGGGTCGCGACGATGATGTGTACGCCTTCGCGGAGAGCCTTCAGCTGGGGCTCGTAGGCCACACCGCCAAAGATGGCCACGGACCTGATGCCCGTGCCCTTGGAAAGCTTTTCGATTTCGTCTTGCACCTGGATGCAAAGTTCGCGGGTAGGCACAAGGATCAGTGCCTGCGGATACGGATGGTCCCGCACGATGACCTGCAGAAGGGGCAGCACGTAGGCCCCGGTCTTGCCAGAGCCGGTCTTGGACTGCACCAGCATGTCACGGGCGGCCAGCATGTAGGGGATGGTCTTGCGCTGCACGGGCATCAGCTCCGTCCAGCCGTGTTCTCTCAAGATGTTCTTCTGTTCGTCGGGCAGCTGGTCGAATGTATAGTCGGGCAGCTTGTTCTTGGGTTCGATAATCTTGACCGGCGTCAAGAACGGATTGATTTTTTCCTCTTTCTTCTCTTCGATAATTTCTTCGCTCATAGTGAGCACAAATTTAGCAAAAGGCGAGAGTCATGACAAAACAACTTGTTGTTTTGACATGACCGAGCCGAGCTAAATGCACTCAAAGAGTGCAAATGTAGAATTTTAGCCGCTACAGGACCCAGTGGTACTCAAGCCCGAGGCTTACAAAGCAGTCGATGGTAGAGCCTCCGATGGTGGTAGGTTCGGCGGCGGCGTCGGGGGAGGGGTCCGAATAGGTGTCACGCCCCCTGCTGGATATTCCCGTGCGCAGGCTTATGCCGTAATGCTTGGCGAACACAAACTGGCTGCCGATTCCCACCAGGGCCCCTTTGTAGACTTCCTCAAATTCCACGCGCTTTTCGTAGGCGGCAGAAGGCTTTTTCACATCGTCCTTTACGTCGATTTCTTCTACAAAGAAACTGTACTGGAACCCGAGAAACACGAAAGGCGTGATGTCCAGCCATTTGTTCATGGGGAACGTCTTGGAAAGATGTATGCTGAGCCCGATTTCGTGCTGGTAGAAATACCAATGGTCAAGCTCGTCGTAAGAAGTGTCCTTGCTGTCGGTTTTTACATTATGTTTGGCCAGGCGGTAGATGATTTCGGCTCCGATAAAGCCGTACCAGGTTCCGCCAGCGTAAAGGCTTAAAAACGGGTCGGAATCGTCAATGAAGTTCCAGAGGCTGGTGGAGTCCTTGGTGACGCGGTACTTGCGGACCTTGCTGTCGATATGGCTTCGGTACCAGTTGTCGGGGGTCAGCGGAATTTTTGCCTGTGAATAGCCGAGGCCTACGCCAATCCAACCATTGAAATTGGGAGTTTCCTGATAGTATTCGTCGGGTTCCGTGGCCATCTTTTCACGTTCTTTTTTCGTTAGGCGTCTCTTGGCAGGACGATCAAAGAAAGAATTGGCCATGTCGTCGTACAAGGCGATAGGATCGCTGTTAAAAGCCACCGTGCCAGCCATTTTTGGCTTACCTGCTGTTTCATCGAACAACGCCACCCTCACGACACCTTCGACCTTGGACACATATATCACGATTTTGTCTTCTAGTGCTTGAATCTTCGCAATCATGGCGGGGTGTCTCGCCTTCAGGTATTCCGCCTTGGTGCCCGGTTCCAGATTATAACCGAGCCAAGTTGCATAACGAAGTGCTACGGAGTCGCGTTCCCACTCACCGAAAATGCGGCACTTTGGGTCACCGATGCTGGTATTGTTCCGTTTCAGCGAAAGACAAAATTCCTTTGGGTCGATGGTAATGGATTTATCCACATTCCAAATCAAGATATCGCCATCTTTCCAAAGGGTGTAATGGGAATCGAAATAGATGTCCTTTGCGTGGGAAATCACCGCAAGCAGGCCTATCAGCAAAACATACAGGAACTTTTTCATAGGCCCGCTCCTGCGTCAAGGTTACGCTGTATCTGGGTTGCGATGTCACGAACCAGTTCTTCTATGTCGCCCATTGAAATTTTTACGATGGGGCGTTCCACCTGATCGACAGCGCTGAACAGGGCCCGTTGCCTTTCGTTATCCCAGAGGGTATAGGAAGCGATGGCTGTCAGATTATTGGAAGTCTTCTTTTCTGGACCTTCGTTGTGGATAAGGGCGTAATCGAAATAATTTTCCCTGCTCAGGTCGGTCCCTATAATGACTTCGTGGACAATCAGGATGGTCTTGGGAATGTTTCCGCTGGAATCTGCCACCATTACACCCTGCTCCGGGAATTTTCCCTTGATGAAAATCCGCTGGTCGAGCTTCAGGCTCTCTTCGGGCAGGCCATCCAACTTGCTTGACGGCACGACCTTCAATCTGCTGTAGCGTTTTTTCAGTTCATCTGTCAGAAGGTTTGCGCATTCTGTGGTGACTTTGGTCTGGATGCTGTCAGCGGAAATATTCAGCTTCTTGGCAAACCAGGCAGAACGGATTAGCACAAAGGCCTTGTCTGCTCCGACGACCGCAAGGTCGTCCCGTGGCGGAATCCTGTAGGCGGGATGGCTTTTAGTCCACTGGTAGTGCGTGCCGCAACCGAGAAGGATGCAAGCGACTATACACCAGAGGCCAAAAGTCCAGACTCCCTTGAGCATTTTCACCTAGTTAGTTTGCGCCCCACTTTTCGCGGTAGGCGTAAACCTTGTCGAGAATTCCTTCGGGGGCGTTGATGGCCTTGCGGTTCTCTTCGCTTTCGAGGAACGCGATGATGTCGTTGATGTTCACGATGGAGTGGGCCACGATGCCGTATTCGTCCTGCACGGTCTGGAGGGCGGACTTGCCGTTTTCCAGTTTTTCCTTGCGATCCACCGAAATCAAGAGGCCGACCACATTGGCGTTTTCAATCTTGGAGAGAGCCTGCATGGTCTCGTTCACGCTGGTGCCTGCGGTAATCACGTCTTCGATGATGACCACGTCGGTCTTTTCGGTGTACTTGTAGCCTACCAGAGAACCGCCTTCGCCGTGGTCCTTCACTTCTTTGCGGTTGTAGGTGAAGGTGAGGTTCTGACCATAAACGTCGGAGAGCTTCATGGCCGTAGCGGCACACAGGGGGATTCCCTTGTAGGCCGGGCCATAGAGGTTCTGGGCCTTGCCGTCAAAGTGCACCATGAAGGTGCTGGCGTAATATTCGGCAAGCTTAGAAAGGCTTGCTCCCGTGCGGAACTCTCCGGTGTTAATGAAATAGGGCGTCTCGCGACCGCTCTTGGTGATAAAGTCACCGAACTTGAGAGCACCGGATTCTACAAGAAAATGGACAAATTGATCTTTGATGTTCATAGGGGTAGGGGTTAGAATCTAGGGGTTAGGATCTAGGGGTTAGGATTTAGTGATTAGTGGTTAGTGGTTAGGATTGTTGGTCTCAAGAGTTGTCATCCTCGAACCACGAACCCCGAGCCTCGAACCTCACAACTCACTTCACACGCGTTACGCTGCGGCTCCGCTCAAAAGGGCAAAGATACTGGCGAATACGTTCAGTTTTTCGGTCAACACCTCGATGGCGATAAGCAGAGCAAAAACCACCACGCAAAGTCCGATGTAGAAATAGAAGGATTTCTTGAATCCCTTGACCTTCAACTTGAAGATGAGCCAGATGATAAAGCTCAAGATGGCGCTGAAAATCCAGGCGGCAGCACCGTTCAGCGAGACTAGTTGGCTCACGCCGAAGGTGAGTGCGATTCCCGGCATAAAGAAGAAGCAGATGCACAGCACGCAGAGCAGGGCGAAGCCCACATAGTGGGAAAAACCCCGTTCCTTCTGGACAATAATCTGGGGCTGGGTTTCGGAAACGGCAGGCTGAGCCGGTTCGGCGGCTGGCTGCTTCGGTTCGGCGGCAGGTGCTTCAGCGGGAGTTTCTGCCGGGGTGTCTGCCGCTGTTGCAGGCGTTGTTTCGACAGGCGTTTCAACAACCTTTTCTTCTTCATTCTTGATTTCTTCGGACATTGTTTCTCCTCGTAAAGGTATTAGGTTATAGGTTGTAGGTGTTAGGTTACTTCAGACACTTACAATCTTGAACCTATAGAATAAAGGTTCTTCCGGCATAGACGAACACACGGTGTTCAAGCCAGAGTTTCAGGGCGGCAGAAAGGGTCCGCTTTTCAATATCCTTGCCCAGTTCCACCAGTTCGTCGATGCTGGCTGTTTCGGGTACTCGCTGGATATCCTGGCAAATGATGGGGCCCTGGTCCAGGTCTTCTGTTGCAAAATGGGCGGTAGCACCAATAATTTTCACACCCTTGTGCCAGGCCTGGTGGTAGGGCTTCGCTCCCTTGAAGGCGGGCAGGAACCCGTGGTGGATGTTGATGATGCGGTACTTGAATTCTTCGGTAAAGGCTTCGCTCAAAATCTGCATGTAGCGGGCGAGGACCACTGTGTCGGTCTTGGTCTCGGCGATGATTTCGCGAAAACGGTTTTCGGGAATGGTCTTGTCCGGATTGCTGGGAACGTAGTAGAAAGGCACGCCAAAGGTTCCGCCCACGGGTCCAAGATCGGGGTGGTTTCCGACGATACAGCTGAATTCGCAAGGCAGGTCTCCGTCACGCTGCTTGAGGAGCAGATCGTAGAGACAGTGGTCTGTCTTGGACACAAAAATGGCGACACGTTCAATCTTGGAAGTATCGAACAGTTTCCAGTTGAGTTTCAGGTGACCTTCCAGGGTTTCAAGATGCTTGTAAATCTCCTGAACGTCCTCTGATTCCATCTCAAAAACGGCCCTGAGGAAAAAGGTCTCGATGTCCTTGGCCGTATGTTGTTGTAAATCAATAATATTAGCGCCCGCTTTTGCAAGGACCTGGGTAGTACCCGCAATAAGTCCTGTCTGGTCCGGGCAATGAATCTGAAGAATGTACTTGTTTTTTGCCATGGCCTATAATGTAGCTTTTTTAGCTTGATTCTGCATAATTCTGATGCCATAAGTCTTAAAAAAAACTAAGATTGTTCCTGTTTTTAACGAGGGGTTTTTGTGATTCGCAAAACTATCTGTTTTTTAGTCTGTCTGTCTGCAATTTGTGCCTTTGCCCTGCCTAAGTCGTGGGACTCTATTTTCAAGACCAACGAAGAGGCTAATTACGCTTCTGCAAAGATTAGCGGCAATGTCCGTCTTGGCAAGTACACCCACTACAAGAACGTTCAACCGGTATCTTTCAAGGTGGATAGCGAAGTATTCTCTTTTGCGGTTTCTGGAAACATGACCGTTCCCGCCGAAGTAATCGAAAAAGGCGACTTTTTTTCTGTGTGCAACACCACCAAGGAAGCCTGGATTTCTTACTTTGGTGACCCCGAAACATACGGCAAAGAGGATTTGGTGGTTCATGTGGCCGGTGTTGACTTGGCCTGTGGAGACATCCTTTACGCTGTGGGAGATATAAAGATCAAGTTCTTCAACAAGAAAGCCCAGGACGAATGGAACAGGAAATACGAAAAGGGCGAAAAGTACAAGCGCGAACTGCTGGTGAATTTCAGGCGCGAAGAACAGGAGCACAGGGCAACCATCCGCGACAATTCCAGCCAGTTCAAGGACCCCCGCGACGGTCAGGTTTACAGAACCATCAAGATCGAGGGCCGTGAATGGTTCGCCCAGAACGTAAATTACGATGTGCCCGGGCATTCCTGGTGCTATGAGGACAAGGACAACTACTGTGTCCGTAGTGGCCGTCTTTACGATTTAGAAGGAGCCCGCAAGGCCTGCCCTGAAGGTTGGCATCTGCCCCGCGACAGGGAATGGCAGGACATGCTGACGGGCCTCACCCAATGCTACGATGGTGTGGATAAATGCGGTGCATTTGCAAGCAAACTGAAGGCCACTACGGGCTGGCACGGTGGTGGCGGCACAGACGAATATGGCTTTACGGTTTTCTCTTCGGGCTACCGCAAGATGATCGGTTCCAAGACGGTGCGTTACGAAGATATGGGCGAGTATGCCGGTTTCTGGTCGTCCCAGAACGGCAGGAACGAAACCATTTGGCTTTGGGCCATGGGCCGCATGTCAGACCAGATGGTCCGACAGCTTGTGAACAACAAGGGCAACGCCTACTCTGTCCGCTGCATCAACGGAAACTAATCAATCGAAAAATTAGGGGTCCAGCAATTCCCCACGAATCACTTCCACCTGGTCTCCCACCAGGCTAATGATGTTCGTGGGGTTGATTTCGATAGGCCCGCAGTCCACCATCATCTCTACGGAGTGCTCGAAGGTCTTCCATATTTCGTCGGGGGCGTAAAGGTCTTCTTCGCTGAGCTTTGCCGCCGTACTTAGGATAGGCTTGTCAAAATGCTGGAACAGTTCCGTGAAGAAGGGGTGTGTCGGCATACGGATGCCGATTTCCGGACGTTTTACGTCTAGCCGTCTGGCAATGTGCGGATCCGCAGGCAAAACAAAGGTGTAGGGCCCCGGGACTCTCGGCTTCATGATGTTAAAGGCAAAGTTATCTACGCGGGCATAGTCCGTAGCCGCCTTGATGTTTGGCACGATCAGGGCCATGAAGAATTTCTTCATAGGCTTTTTCAGGGCGTAAAGCTTGTGGATTGCCTTCGGAGATTCCGCGTTACAACCGATAGCATAACCGGATTCGGTGGGGTAGAGAACCAGACCGTCGTCTTCCAAGGCGGCAGCCGCAAGTTTAACGATTCTTGCCTGTGGATTGGCTGGATGTACTTCAAAACGCATAGACCAAATACCTTCTATTCCATCATTTCCTTAACTTCTGACCTTCTAACCTTTGATTCCTTAAGCGGATCCTCGCCTGCGCGAGGATGACAAACTCCCGCACTTCGAACCCCGAACCTCGAACCTCACATTTCACACTCCACTTTTCCCTAGATCCTAACCCCTAGATCCTATCCCCCTAATTCCTAGCATTGCGGAATCACCTGAGTTCCCTCGAAGGCGTTCTTGTAGTGTTCAAACTGCATGGGCTTCTGGTAAGCGCGAATAGAAAGGACGTCGAAACGGCAGGGTGTGTCAAAGCCTTTGGGGGCCTTTTCTTTTTGAGTGTAAAGGTAATGGCAGGCAGTATTCCAGATTTTACGCTGCTTGAGGGCATTTACGCGGGCTGCGGGGTTTCCTTGTCCAGCGGTCCACACGGACTTGACCTCTACGAAAACAACAGTCTGTCCGTCTCGGGCCACAATGTCCAGCTCGCCTCCGCGGTAGGCGTAGTTTCTGTCCAGAATTTCATAACCGTTCCGCATCAGGTAGGCCGAAGCCTCCGTCTCGATAGCGTTACCCTTCTTGCGGTTGACGGACTTCACTGAATTGCTCTTCACAGATTCATTTTTCATTTTTAATTCCTCAAGCGGATCCTCGCCGGAGCCTGCCCTGAGCTTGTCGAATGGGCGAGGATGACATTCCTCGTGCCTAGATCCTAACCCCTAATCAACCTCCATCCCCAGGAGCCTTATCTCTGAAATGGCGAAATCTTCGTTTTCACCTTCGTAGATGTCTTCCAAATAGAACTTGAGTTCTGTGGTTTCGATGGCCTGGATGGTGGGGTATTGCATGCCCTTGATATTTTCCAGCTTGATTTTCTGCTTGAATCCGTCTGCGGTTTCTACCGTAATAGTTTTCGGCTTCTTGAAAATACGGAACCGGTCGCCAAAAAGGTCGTCAACGGATTTTTGATACCCGATGGCGATTCCCAGGTGGGTGACCAAGGTGTTTTTCTTGAAATAAAGGCTCAAAACGGGATTCTGCGGCTTCAGGGGCATGCTATTGAGCCATGCTGTTTTCAGGTCGCCGTCGCCCAGGTTGTCTAGACCATAGTCCACACCGCCGTCATTTTCCAGGGCCTTGGTCTCGAAATTACCGACCGCTTCGTCCCACTCTAAATCTCGAAGGGTGCTTTCGGGCTTGTGGGTAAGCATCAGGAGCACCATCAAGATGATAATCAGCGGGAATATAGAAAGGGCAAGAGCCGTCAGCTTGCGGTGGATTTTTTTTGCCTTAGAAGGAATCTTTGTGGCCACTTCGGCAATGGATTCTCTGCCATGGCTGAACAAAGAAGTTTTCCGTCCTGTAATTTTGCCTGTGCTTCGGGTATCTTTTTGCGGGAAAACCGCATCGCAGGCATCCAAAAACTCCTGCATGTCGTGGAAACGCTCGTTCAGCTTCTTCTTGAGGCACTTGAGAATCAGTTCTGCAAGCCCCTTGGGCATGTCCGGCCTGAACTGTCGCGGGTCAGGCGGTTGTTTCTGCACATGCTGAATGGCAATCTCTATGGGCTTGTTGCCGTTGAACGGGAGTTGTCCGCAGGTCATTTCAAACAAAATGATGCCCATGCTGTAAATGTCGGACTGGAGGGTCACTTCTTCGCCGTGGCACTGCTCCGGAGACATATACTCGGGCGTGCCCATGGTCATGCCCGTTCTGGTAAGGCGCTGTTTTTCCATCTCCTGGATGTAGGAAATCCCGAAATCCATGATATAGACACGGTTATCGTGGGTAATCATGATGTTGGAGGGCTTCACATCCCTATGGACAATACCGCGGTTGTGGGCGTACAAAAGACCGCGGGCAATCTGCTTGATAATCACCTCGATAGAAGAGAAGGGGAGCTTGCTCTGCTTCTGCAAGATGTCGGAGAGGGCCACTCCCTTCACATAGGTCATGGCAATAAAAAGCTGGTTGGCCTGCTTTCCAAAGTCGAAAATCTGGACAATGTTCATGTGGTCCAGTTCTTTCATGGCCTGGGCTTCCAGATAAAACCTCTGGATTGCCTCTTCGTCAGAAGACGAGTCCAACACCTTTAGGGCCACTTCGCGGCCGAGCCTTTTGTCCAGGGCCTTATAGACGTAGCCCATGCCTCCCCGTCCGAGAGTATCTATCAGGTCGTAGTTTTCGTTAAAGGGGCGAGGGAAAGTATTTGATTGATTCTCGGGACTCATTTTGCTTTTCTAAGGAGGTGTAAATTGACGAAGGTTATAATACAAAATATAATGATGAGTGTCATCAGCATTACAAAGTTCAGGCTCTCGAAAGGCCTGTCCAAAAGTAAATCCAGAAGGGCGTCCTGGTCGAACCTTGACCAAATGGCAAAGGAAAGTGCCTTTCCGATAGCCTGCATCTGGTCCAGGGGAACAAGGGCTCCGGCCAAGGCCACCTGCGGAATGATAATCAGGGGCAAGAAAGCGTTTGCCTGGCCGGGATTCTTGGAAAATGCGCTGACAAGGCAACCCATGCACACGGCGGGAATCACTGTCAGGGCAAACACAAGGGCAAGAATCGGCAAGGTCGGATGCATCGTCACCTTGAAGGAGATAAAACCGTAAATAACGAAGATCTGCATGAAGGCCGCAACGGAGGGAATTCCCGTTTTGGCAAGCAGGTAGGGGGCGATGGACATGCCTTTTCGCAAATCGTTAGTCAAAATTTCTTTTTCCTGGACGATTTCTCGAATCGATAGGGAAAGGGCAAACCAGTTGGCACAGAGGATTAAGGCAAAACTTACAATCCCAAGAGGCGAATTGTTGGAGAAAATCTGGGAGAAGACAAATCCGAGGATAAAGGGCTGTATAAACAGGGCAAAGAGTTTTCCCTTGTCGCGGAACCACTGCTTGAGAATCAACTGGATATGGTAGGGGAGTAGAGTCGATTTTTTATCGGTCTTGAAATAGGTTCGGTTCTTCTTTTCGTCGTCAGCCATTTCCATAGATTTTTTCGAAGAAGCCCAACGGATAAAGGAGTCGTCGTTCAATCCCGCTAAAATACTTTCGGCACTTTTGGTATTGAAAAACCCCACCGATTCTTCGCGAGAACCATAAAAGACCTGCTTGCCCTGATGGATAACCAACACCTTGTTGGCGATGTTCAGGGCCTCGTAGCTGTGGGTGGTAAGTATTACCGTATGGCCCAAGAAGGCCAGCTGTTTCAGGTGGGTGCACAGAATGTTTGCGTTGTAGGGGTCCAAGCCCGAAAGGGGCTCGTCCAGCACAATCAGGCCAGGAGAGCCGATAAGTTCCTGGGCCAAGGCAAGCCTTCGCATTTCGCCACCGCTCAAGGTCTTTACGGGGTTGTTCTTGCGGGCGGTAAGTCCGAACAGCTCGCAAATTCGGTCGGCCCGTTCCTGGAAAGATTCCTTTAGCTCCTTTTTGTCCATGGAAATTTTTGCCCCATGCAGGAGCGTTTCCATAACGGTCAAGTCCTTGTGGAGTGCCGGGTCCTGCGGTAAGAAGGCAATCCGTTTGCGGATTTCCTTGTTGCGGTAATCCAGCCCGGAATAAAGGACTTCGCCTTCGGGAGACTTGGTGTATTCCCCTTTCAGAAGTTTTAGGAGCGAAGATTTTCCTTGGCCGGATCGGCCGATAATGGCAAGAATTTCTCCTGCGGGCAGGTAGAGGTTTATGTCGGACAACAGCTCTTTTTTGCCGGCATAGACATCCAGATTCCTAAGCGTCACGTCAAATCCGGACATGACCCGCTTGACCAGCAGGTCGCCAGCCTGGAACGAAAACTCGAAGTTCTCAAGACGGATGGTGTCGCCTGCATCAAGGCGAATTTCGTGCCCTTTTTTGCCGTCGGAATCCGTCAATTTTTTTGCAAAATGGAGTCTGCAACCAGAATCCAAAAGTTTCGCCTTGAACGCGGTGTTCCCGTTTTCACCTTCCAGTGTAATCTTCTGGTCTTCTGAGGTCAAGGTATATGATTCCGTAGAATCAGATGCATCCAGAAGCAGCAGGGAAAGGGCGTCGCCCCGTAAAGTCACTCTCAAGCGGTGAAGCCCGATGACGATGATGTCGCCATCTTTCAGCGGAATTTCAGAGACGTCTTCATCGTTGACCTGGGTGACGCTATTGCTTGAAAGGTTCTTTAGATTCCATGAACCGTCGGCAAATTCTATGGTCGCATGTTCCCTGGAAACGAAAACGTCGGAGAATCGGATGTCGCAATCCTCTTTTCGTCCGATGGTAAACGGCTTTCCTTTTTCGGGTGTGACTATATGGAACATGTCGTCGGATGCCTTTTAGAACGGCTACTTCAAGCTCCTGATGGCAGCTTCGAAACGCCTACAGGCACTTTCCAAATTTTCGTCGCTGGCAGCATAAGAAAAACGCACGCAGTTGTCGTTTCCGAATGCGGCTCCCGGTACAATGGCAAGCCCTTGACTTTCAAGAATGTACTCGCACAAATCTACGGACCCCTTGATGGTCTTCCCGTCAGGCGTTGATTTTCCATAGACGGAGCTCACAGGGGCGAACAGGTAAAAGGCTCCCTCAGGAGCGCGCAGCTTTTGCCCCAGGGCATCGCCGATTTTTGACACCATAAAGTCCCTGCGCTTGCGGAAAACCTCCCTCATTTTGAGAGACTCGGTATTTCCCATCTCTAGAGCGCCCAAGGCGGCGTACTGGGCGATGTTGCTTGGGTGGTGCGTAGCTTGCCCTTGAATTTTCCCGATAATTTTGGCGATGGGGGCGGGGGAGGCGTCGTAGCCTACGCGCCAGCCGGTCATACAGTAGGACTTGGAAAAACCGTTGATGACAATGGAACGGTCTTTCATCCCGTCAATAGAAGCAATGCTGGTAAATGTTCCCTGATAAACGAAGTATTCATAAACTTCGTCAGAAATGCAGTAGAGGTCATTTTCGACAATGACCTTTGCCAAGGCTTCCAGTTCCTCGCGGCTATACACGGAACCGGTGGGGTTGCAAGGGTTGTTCATTAAAATGGCCTTGGTCTTGTCATTACAAACTTTTTTCAGCTGTTCGGCCGTTATCTTGAAATCATTTTCTTGCAATCCGTCAACAAATACGGGAACGCCTCCTAGCCATTTCACCAATTCAGGATAAGTCACCCAATAGGGGGCCGGGATGATCACCTCGTCACCGGGGTTTATCAAGGCGGCAAGGGAGTTGAACACGGCATGCTTTGCGCCGCTGGTGACCGTAATCTGTTCGGGTTCATAACGGAGCCCGTTTTCTTTGGAGAGCTTTTCGCAGATTTTCTTGCGCAACTCCAAAATGCCGACGGGAGCGGTGTAGCGGGTCTTTCCGCTGTCTATGGCGCAATGCGCCGCCTTGCAGATAGGATCTGGAGTCGGAAAATCCGGTTCGCCGGCACCAAGACTAACCACGTCCTTGCCTTCGGCAATCATTTTCTTGGCAAGGCTGTCAATGGCAACTGTCAGGGAGGCGGCAATATTCAGTGTTCTATTGGAGAGACTTTTGGGCATTTTCTTTTTTTTGCCTTTGCAGGATTCTGTAGTTGTCTAGAGAACCGGCAATTAACGAAAACATTGTGAACTGGGCGATTGAAATACAAATCAGTCCGATAAACGAAATTTGTCCGATGCTTTTTAGGCCAGGATGCGATGAAATCAGCAAACCGTAGGTTCCAATCATGGCGGCCATCTGGCTTATGGAAATAGAGAAAGCCTTGCCTTGCAAAAGGGTGAGGGCGGTTCCTTTCCTTTTTTCGTAATAGGCGGTCCACAACTGGATAGAACCGTCAACGCTTGCTCCAATCAAAATCGGGAAGGCGATAGTGCTATAGACAGAAAGCTTGATTCCAAGGACGTTGATTAGGGCCAAAAGCCAGCTCATGGCAAATAGGGAAGGGAGGATGGTAAAAATGGCCCTGCTGAAACGATTGTAGAAGAACAGCAAGAAGAACCACACCAGAACAGACCCCAAGAAAATGGTCTTGTCGACATTAGAAAGCACTAGGTCCAAGAACTTTGCCCGCACAACAGGCACGCCCGTCATCTTGTAGGTGCTATCATCCGAGCCATTCAGGAGGGCTAGGTCGTGTGCCAAGTGCCTGCATTCCAGCCCGTTGTTCGGATTGATGTTCGAAAAGATAAAGGCAAAGGCCCCCGCATTCCCGTCGATATCGCTAAACTTCTTGCGGATGTTTTCGGGCTGATCATCTTCGTCTAAATCATATCGGTACAAAATTTCCGAAATCTTGGAGACGTTTATTCTTTCGGCAGAATCCAGCTGCTGCAAGATGTCGTTAGTAAAGAAAGCCTGGATTTCTTTAAGCTTTTCTTTCTTGTTGACCTGATTCTTTGGCGAGAAAGCGCTTAAGGTATAAACGTTCTCAATATTAGGAATCTTGCCCTTGGACTTGAGCTGTTTGAACCTTCTATAAAGTTCATCGCCATTGTCTTTTGACATCATGACGATGACGGGGTCATATTGAGGGAAACCTGTTTTTGCGATTAATGAATCCGCCACCCGTTCTTCGCGGGGGAGTTCAGTCTGTCTGAAATCATAAAGGAATTTCAGGTTCACACCGCCATAAATCAACGCCGCAAGACTCAATACGGAAAGAACGGCTATAATGATTCCGTTGGTCCTGTAAGAAAGGAGCGTTATCTTGAACACTCTCTGGAAACGGAAGCTGTTGACAGAGAAGGCTTTTTTTCGCTGGAACAAGTGCAGGAGAGATGTAGAGATAAGTATGGTGAAAATCCAGTTTAAAATGCAGCCTATGGAACCGAGGATGCCGAGCTCGCGGATCCCGGCCACAGGCACGATAATCATGCAGGCGAAAAACGAAGCCATGATTCCGGCCGATACCGCTGTAGATGGACCAATCCCCAGAACGGCGCTCTCAATGCAAAGCTTGGGACTCAAGTTTCTGGACCGTTCTATAAAGTATCGGTTCAGCACATGGGTAATAACCTGACAGGCCTGTCCGGGCAGAACCAGGGCAAGCAGCAGGGTGAATACGTTGATGCGTCCATACAGCAGCCAAGCCAGGGCCAGGGTGTAAAGGATCGGGAGCCCCACTGGAATCGCCGATACCAGTATTAGCTGGGGTTGCTTATAGAAATGGATAATGAAAAGAAGCAAGATGAACAGGGCGGTGATTTTTCCTGCAAATTTTGCCTCGGGGAGTAGCGTCCGCCCCGTCTGGATGGTGTCGTAGACTTTTCCGGTGTAATAGACGTTTATGGAACCATATTCCGGATTGTCCCTGAAGAATGACTTGACTTTGCCGAGCAGGTCCCGGTTGGCCTGTAAGTCGGATAGGGAATTTTTAGGATAAATGTCAACAACCCGAATTTTCCCGTCACTGCTGGCATGGGTCCTTGAAAGGATGGCGAAATACTTGCTTTCCAGATCGGAGAAATCAAGAACGGTTTGGTTGGCCTTATTGTCGTTTGAATCCGCTGAAGCCTTTGAGTCGTCGGTCATGTCCACATATAGGGGGTTGTGGGCCATGGTGATTTTCTCTTGCAAAGACCGGATTCTTTCGGCGACCGTGTCCAGGTCATCTTCTTCGATGTAGAGAAGGCTGTGCTTCTTGTAGAACTCGATATCCGTTTCAAATTCGGCAAAATGAATGGTCGAGTCAGCTTGCAATCTTTGGTATAACGACCGTGCGGCGGAATAGTTCAGGGTGCTGTCTTCGGACTCCATGACAACGGTCAGGCTTCCAAGGGCCCCGAATTTTTCTTCTATTTCTTGATGGTAAAGGGGCGAGCTCCCCTTTGAGGTCAGGGCGTCCTGTAACTGAAGTTCCCACCGCAAATTCTGGACGGGATAGATAGAAAGTAACGCTAGGACAAAAGATATAACCAATATGGCTATCGGATATTGAGTCGCTCTTTTGATGATTTTTGTGACTAGCGAAAACATCACTTGAAATATAATTATATTGTGTCCTAGAATGTATTTGGGTCATAGAAACAAGGGGAGTAACGCATGGAATCTTCAAAGGTCCATAAGACCTTTAGTTCTTTTGCTATTCCTTCTTTTGTTTCAACCGGCAATTGCCGAAGAAACGGCGAGTGAAGAGGATTCTTGGCTTTACGCACATATCATACAGCCCGTTTTGAATGCTGCGGTTTATCCCTTATCTGCGCCAGTCCAATACGCTCTTAATAACGGTGTTGTTGAAAAGTCCGTAGAGTTGATGTCCTTTGGTGAAGACAAGAAAATTTTTGTCTATCCCACAATGAACCTAAAACCAGGAACCCAAACACAGTTGGGTATGACATACCGTCACCGGAGTATTCTCTTTAATAGGGATTATCTGGTGTTGCAGGGTAGTTATTATGCAAATGGAGACCTGTACCTTTCGGACCGATACACCAAGCAGGAACCTTTTGGCTTGCCGCTGTTTGTCGGATTCCGTTACAAGTTGTATTGGGACAGCGACGCCAATTTTATTATTCCAGGAACCAAGGAAGCCTTTATTCAACCCGATTCAACCATGAGCTTTCAATGGAGAATCGGAGCTCCCTTGACCAAGTCCAAGAAATTGAATTTGGAACTGTCAACGAGCCAGATGTTTATCGATGCAGATCTCCCGGACAATTCAAAAGACAGTATTTTGAACGATGCGGTTTTTTCTATCGCTGATCGTGGGCTGTATCAATCTTCAAAACAGTATTCCGTAGCTCTATCTCTGGTGTATGACGATTTGGACTTTCCGTACGCTCCTTCGAAAGGGGACAGAGTCATCCTCTCCGGAGAATACAATTTTGCGCCGGAGTATGGGGGAATAAGGTATGATTCATTTGACTCTCAGCGAAGCGGAAAAGTTCCCAAGAGCGACAAGAGCCACGACTACATCTACAACAGCCTTATCTGGCAGCATTATTTCTACTTTGGAAAGGCTAAGCAATACATTCTTTCGGCAAGAGAAGCAAGGCAAAGCCGCAAGTTCTACACGGATTTTTCCTGGGACGAAGCTCTTCGCGTATGGAGACCCGAAAACATCAGGGAAACGCTCCTTGAACGAAGAGTCGTTGCTCTCCAGTTCAGAATGGAAAACATGTGGGAAATGGACAAGGGCGGAGCTCCCTTCAACGCTTTCCCGACAATGAATGCCCGGTATCCAATGCGAGGTTACGGAGATGAATGGTCGGCATACCATATCATGGGACTTAGCGCCGAATACCGTTGGCCCATTGACCGGTTTGTAGATGGAGTGCTTTTCGACGAATATGCTATGCACGCCGAAAAGGTAAAAGAATTCAGCTTTGATCGATTCTATAATTCCTGGGGTTTCGGTATTCGCGTTAGGATGCCGGAACTATACCTTTTCCGTGCCCAGGTGGGTTTCCATGGGTTACACGGGGTCAACCTGATTTTGACCATTGCGCCGGAATTCAAATAAAATCCCTGTAATCGACGTTTTTGCCGTCTAGAATGGCTTCAACGAGTGTGCTTCCCCGGTAGGTGAGTTTCAGCGAAAAGAAGGGAACATCCTGATTCAGCAGCGAAAGAAAAATCATGTCACCATCCCAGTGGGGGAGCTTGATTACGTCATCTTTCGACACCCATTCCAGCACGCCTTCGTCACATTCCCGCACTTTTCCGCTAAATTCTTTGGACGTGAACAGGTGCATAAACTCTGTCTCGTTCATCCCGTCTGAAATGAAAGTGACAATGCCCCTATATTTGGGGACGATGGTCAAGCCTGTTTCTTCGCGGGTTTCGCGAATAATGCAGTCTTCGGGAGACTCGTTTTCTTCGAATTTTCCGCCAATGCCAATCCACTTGTCCTTGTTGATATCATTTTTTTTCTTGATGCGGTGAAGCAGCAGGTATTTGCCGTCCTGCTCGATATAACAAAGGGAGGTGTTGATCACTTGGAAGCCTTCCAGATAGAAATCAGGCTCTTGTTCTTGCGGGTAGCAAGCCAGAGGGTAGGCCAAATCAGAATCAGGTCGCGGATCAGGCTGGTCCAGGTTTCCGCCTTGTCAGCGGCACCTTCAATCTCGAAACACCCGCAGGTGATGCCCAGGTCGTGGTAAAGCGCCCAGCCGAGGGCGATAATAAAGCTTACGAACATCCAGAAAATGGCAAGGGCCGATTCCCGCACAAAGGGCGAAACAATCATGGCGAGTCCAAACCACAATTCAAATTGCGGATAGACGAGGGCAAAGAAATTGTTCAGGAATTCCAGGTGAAGTGCCGGGAAAAACTGGTACTGTGCCACAAGAACCGCAAATTCGTGAGGGTTCTGGATCTTGAAAATCGAGGCAAAGATGAACATGCCGCCAATGCCGATACGGCAAAGGGTTTCCAGGGCGCGGATGGCGAAATCCTTTTGAATCTTGAATGCGGGCACAATCAGGGCACCGCCGATAATCAGGGCACAAAGTCCCACCTGGATGTTGTAACGGTAAGCCTTGGGCCACAGGTCAATAAGCCATTCCTGGTCGGTAAAAGTCAGTATGGATTCCGGAAAGCTGATTTCGGCAACGCATACGGACACAAAGAAGGTGGCCACCAGCATCAAGATGCCAGAAACAATGGAACGCTTGCGATTCTGAGGCTGAAAACAATCAATCATTTCCGCCTCCTTCTAGAGAATATCCGCCGGTTTTTCCAGAATGTCCTGGGAACCGATCCAAGTGACAGACTTGGCATCATCTACGCGGATGTTATTCACAATTGCAAGTGCAATGCAAAAAAGGGCGATGCCAAGGAGAACAATCCAATTCAGGGATTTTAGGTAATTTTTACAGAAAAGGAAGATCTTGTTTTCTTTAATGCTCATGGAGAGCAATATACAAAAAAAGAACCTGCCGTTTGGCGGGCTCTCTTTCGTCTTTCGTCTGTAGCCCGCTGTAGGCGGGCGTTCTTTCGTCTAACTAGTGCACTCCGTTGCCGTCGGCCACGTCGCAGGTCACGGGCTTCCCGTTCACTTCGAGTGCGAGGGCGTCACAGAATACGCAGCCACCCTTCACAGAGAGCGCAATTTTCTCGAAGTCCTTCACCTTCAGTTCGCGCGGTTCGCTGGGTGCTACACCCTTGAACAGGGCGCGGTCACCGGGCTTTGCGTCTTCGGGCACGGAGACGAGCCTGCAGGTGTGGGCCTCGTTGTCGAGGTCGCCCGCAAAGAGCATTCCCTGGCTCATGATGCCGCGCAACGCGCTGGGCTTCAGGTTTGCGAACAACAGAATCTTGCGGTCCTGGAGTTCTTCGGCCTTGTAACTGTTCTTGAGGCCGCTGCAGATGGTGCGGAGTTCGCCTTCGCCAGCGTCCACCTTGAGCACGTAGAGGCTTGTGGCGTCCGGATGGTCTGCCACTTCCTTAATCTGGGCAACGCGCATGTCCATGGCGGCGGGCACGTCGGCGGCCATCAGGGGCTTGTTCTGCTTGGGCTTGCTCTGGGCTTCCTGCTTCTTGACTTCT
>DGRZ01000012.1:0-22726 GCA_002391195.1 Fibrobacter sp. UBA4375
CGCGGCGAAACCGACGCCCTGTACATCCACGAGGCGGGCAAGAGCTGCCCCACGGAAATCCTGGAACGCATCGCCGCCATGAACGCCGAGGGCCGCCCCATCTGGAAACCCATGCACATGCAGCCCATGTACATGAGCCACGCGTTTATCACCGCGCAGGGTAACGGCCGCGCCCGCACCAACGCCTACATTGCGGGCGGCATCACCGACGTGGGCGCCGACATCTTTGCCCGCGGGCTCTGCCTCCCCAGCGACAACAAGATGACTCCCGAACAGCAGGATGCAATCATCCAGGCTATCCGCGAGTGTTTTTAACATAAATCATTGATGGTTGAATCTTGCCTGAACGGGCAAAAAAGTCTTGATTATAAAGAAAGACCTATTGCTTTTTTGTGCAGTTTTATATATATTAGTGCTCATAAGAGCATTTGAACAAAAAGGCAAAAATGGATATTCGAGAAAAACTGAGGATTCTATCGGCGGCGGCCAAGTACGACGTGTCTTGTTCGTCTAGCGGGTCCAGCCGCTGTGCGCCTCCTGGCGGGCTGGGTGACGCCTGCAGTGCCGGCATTTGCCACACCTGGGCTGCCGACGGTCGTTGTGTTTCCCTCTTAAAAGTGCTGCTCAGCAACGCCTGTAAGTACGACTGTGCCTATTGCGTGAACCGCCGGAGCAACGACGTTCCCCGGGCCACCTTTACGCCTAAAGAGCTTATCCAGCTGACCATCGAGTTTTATCGCCGGAACTACATCGAGGGACTGTTCCTGAGTTCGGCGGTGATTAAAGATCCGGACTATACCATGGAACTTCTGGTGAAAATCGCCCGGGAGCTCCGGACAGTACACCGCTTTGGCGGGTACATCCACCTGAAGGCCATTCCTGGAGCCAGCGCCCGCCTGCTTTACGAGGCTGGGCTTTACGCCGACCGGAGCAGCGTGAATATCGAGGTCCCTTCCGACAGGTCCCTGCAGTACCTCGCTCCCGAAAAGAACTTTGCCTCTGTCTATGCGCCCATGAACTTCTTTGCCGAACGCAAACTGGAATACAAGGCTTCCGTAAGCCGTTACACCCCGAGTTTTTTGCCGGCAGGTCAGAGTACCCAGATGATCGTGGGTGCGTCGGGGGAGTCGGACTACCAGATTCTTTCCCTGACCTCGGGCTTTTACAACAAGCAAAAACTCAAGCGGGTCTACTATTCGGGCTATGTCCCTATCAATGCGGACAAGCGCCTGCCGGTGCTTACCACTAAGCCCCCGCTGGTCCGGGAACATCGGCTTTATCAGGCGGATTGGCTCATGCGGTTCTACAAGTTCCGTTACGACGAGATTCTGGACGAGGCCCACCCGAACTTGGACCTGGAGTTGGACCCGAAAATCGGCTGGGCGTTGCGCCATCCGGAAATGTTCCCGGTGGACCTCCAGCATGCCGATTACGAGATGATTTTGCGCGTTCCGGGAATTGGCGTCAAGTCCGCACAACTTATCGTCTCGGGTCGGCGCTTTGCCAAAATCCGACTGGAACAGCTGAAAAAGATGGGGGTGGTCCTCAAGCGGGCCAAGTACTTCATCTACCATCCGGACACTCCCGCAAGTCTGCGCAGGCTTTACCCCGAGATGGTGCGGCCCCTGCTCCTTCCGCGGCCCAAGTCCGGCCAGCTGGACTTGTTCGGCAACACCCCGCTGGCCCTACCTGCATAATGCGCGACCATGATTCCGGCAAGAAGGGGTGGTGAGCAACGCCGTGCGAACCAGGGGAAGGCTTTCCCCTAACCACCAATCACGAAACATTTCTCATCCCACACCCCACACCCCACATTAAAACCTCTTGTTTCCATCAGCCCTAACCCCTAGCCCCTAAATCCTAGCCCCTAGATCCTAATCCCTAACTACCTTCGTCCACATCCAGCGGATCCCCGACCAAGTCGGGGATGACACCTCTTGAGACCAGCCTTACTAGATCCTAGATCCTAAAAAGTTTTCAGTCCTCAGTATATATTTGGCGCCAAAGGCGCGACTATAAGAACTCACAACTCATAACTCACAACTCATTACTAATCCCACACCTCACACCGCCTATGTCCCTTTCCATCCAATACGATTCTACATTCGAAGGCTTTCTCAGTGCAGTCTTCGAGATTTACCGCCAGCATCTTGAAGTGGGCGAAATCCGTCCGGACCGTTCCGCGGCACCGGCAGATATGTTCCTGCAGCCGTTTCATATCGAGACCAGCGAGGAGTCGGCGGCCCGCCTCCATCGCGCCATCGTAAACTTTGCAAGCGAAGAGGTCTATAACCTGCTCCATGCGGCTTTTTTATCCGAGGAGGAGGGGGTCGAAATGAAGATTTTCGCCTTCTTGAAAAAGCTTTTTTCTGGCGTGGACCCGAATTACGGTCAAAATCCTGCTTCGGCAGAAATGCTCCCGCTTTACAAGCTGGGGCAGTCCGTGCGTAGGGAAGCGGGGGGAATGCTTGGCCTGGTCCGTTTTGCCGTAGGCCCCGACAACATGCTTTGCGCCGAAATCGAGCCTAAATACGACATCTTGACCCTTATGGAGAACCATTTCTCCAAGCGTTTCGCCAACGAAAAATGGCTGATTTATGATTCCAAGCGGGATTATGGCCTGTTTCACGACCGGACGGGGTGTCAGGTGGTGACGTTGCCGGGCTACAAGTCTGGCGCTATGGACCTGAAAGATTCTTTTACCGACCTGTGGAGGGAATTCTACAAGTCCATCGCCATCAAGGAACGGGAAAACCCGAGGCTTTTGAGGCGCTGCCTACCGGTCCGTTACTGGAATCACCTGCCGGAGCGCTCCATGGCAACGGCGGTTACGTAGTGCTCGACCATGTGACCCGTCTGACTTTGCGGTTTTTCGCCGTCTAGGTTGATTTCTTTTTACGAAACTTCGAAAAAATCCTGGACTTTTTCTTTTCCCAGATTATATATTTTATGTAAGAAATGATAACTGGAGTGTTCCAATGGTAAAAACGGCTGCGAAACCGGGATTTTTTGTTCAGGACAGGTACCTTTACAGCAAGGACAACGAGAAGGTCATCCTTCGCGGGGTGAACCACATGTTCATCTGGACCGACCGGGAAGGCAAGACCATTCCCGAAATCGCAAAGACCGGGGCCAACTGTGTCCGTATCGTCTGGAACACCCGCGGCCGTATCAGCGACCTGGACAACATCATGGGCCTTTGCATTGCCAACGGCATGATTCCCATTCCCGAGATTCACGATACCACGGGTAACTGGGACCGTCTTCCGGAAGCTCTGGACTACTGGCTTCGTGAAGAAACCCTGCAGGTGCTCTCCAACCATCAGGAATACATGATTCTGAATGTGGGTAACGAGCCCGGCGCCGGCGAGATTCCCGAAAGCGAATTTTTTGACGTATACCGCATGATTGTGACCAAGATGCGTGCCGCCGGAATCCGCGTGCCCATCATGATTGATGCCGACATGTGGGGTCAGGACGAAAAGATTCTGCTTTCCGTGGGTCCGAAACTTTTGCAGGCGGATCCGGAACACAACCTGATTTTTTCTATCCACATGTGGTGGCCCAGCGAAAAGCACGACCCCGCCCGTACGGGTTTTGCAACCGTTCAGGAGCGCATTACCGCGACCCTTGAAAAATCCGTGGAACTGAAATTGCCCTTTGTGGTGGGCGAATTTGCACCGGTGGCTGCCGGTGGCGCAAGAGAAATCCCCTACAAGCATATCATGGCCGAGGCGGAACGCCTGAACATTGGCTGGATGGCCTGGAGTTGGGGGCCCGGAAATTACGACAGTCCCGAAATGGACATGACTGCCCATAGTTCCTTCAATACGCTTGTGGGCTGGGGCAAGGAAGTGGCGGTGGATAGCCCTCTTGGAATCCAGAATACCAGCGTGATTCCGAATTTTATCCAGAACAAGGACTATGTCACCGGGTTCCAGGGAACAGGAACAAACCTTATCCAGAATGGCGATTTTTCTGACGAGAATCCGTTGGAAAACTGGGTCACCGATTTCTGGGGCGGCAAGGCCGACGTCAAGGTCGAAGATGGCGTGGTCCATTTCAACATCACCAAGGGCGGCAAGGAAACTTGGGGCCTGCAGTTCAAGCAGCATCTGCCGCTCCGGAACGGTGTCACCTACATTTTCAGTATGCGTGCCAAGGCGGGCAAACCCCGCACCTTGAACGTGAACATCAAGAAAGACGCCGAAGTCTATACGCCCTATGCCAACGGCCGTATCCTGGACTTGAGCACCAGCTGGCAGAGTTTCAGCTGGAAGTTCACCATGAAAGAGGAATCCGATGCCGAAGCCCTGCTGATTTTCGACATGGGCGGCACTCCGATCTCTTGGTCCCTAGCCGACATCTCCCTGGTGCAGGCCCGGAGTGTGGCGGACCGCCTGAACCGCACCTTCCAGCGCAATGTGCAGAAGAATTCCGGCTACTTCAACGCTCCCAATGGGCCGTGGCAGCTCTTGCTATACTCTGCCAAGGGCGAACTCTTGCAGGTCCTGGACGAAGGCAAGGGGGGCGAAGGAATGCGCTCTTACCCGAAGCTGGAACAGAGCGGCATTATGGTGGTCAAGGACAAGCTTAGTTAGCGGAACTCAGGTCCAGAACGTCTTTCAGGAATGCCGTAACTTTGTTCAGGTAACCGCCGACGATTTTTGGAATGTGCCGGTGAGAGTAGACGTATCTACCGAGCAGTTGTGACTTGGAAAAGAATCCCAGTTCGCGAGAATCCGGGGCGTGTTTCAGTTTTTCACTGATGATGAAATAATAGTCGTCTTGTGCGACGATTTTTTCAATACGGCTGGAGTCTGTCTTGTTGTAGAATTCCCGCTTGATTTTTACAGGAGTGCTTCCGATTTCCCGCTGGAAAACTTGCAGTTCCATTAAGTAACGGTCTTGCCAGGGGAGAAGGTCCACCTCTTTAAGGCTGACTTGACGGTTCCCGAGTTTCAGGGCCCCCAGCATGTCCAGGGGGAGTTCCCGTTCTCCCTGCCAAAGGGAGGTCTTGATGTAAAAGGGAATATTTTGCTCCATCATGATGTTGATGGCGTAATCCTGTTCCACATCGTTCAGCTTGCTCATGTAAAGGGTATCGCCCTTCTTGGGAACATCTATCTTCCGCGTTTCGATGAACACCTCTTCGTCATCAAGCTGCTTGGTCTTGTTCTTGACGCGGACTTTACCGTTATTGTAGAACTTGATCTTGTCGCCCGGCATGGCCAGCACTCTGCGGACCAAAGTTTCCCTGTTCTTTTGGCGGACCCAGACGATGTCGCCTACTTTTAGTTCATCGATGCAGCGGGGGAGCTTGCATATCCAGACCACGTCGTCTTCTTTGAACTTGGGGTACATGGCGGAGTCACTGAGCCTTAAGGGCTCCAGCACGTAAAACCTGCCGTACAGGGCCGCAGCGAAAAACAGCACCAGCAGAAACACCAAGAAGAAGATGAATGCCTTGGAATTCCGTAGCTGACGCTTGTTGACGATGTGCCTGAGAGAAGCCATACCAGAAAGTGAATGGCGGGACTAGTCGCCGTTTCCGTTGGAGTTGTCCGAAAGGGAAAGTACGGCCAGGAACGCCTTTTGCGGGACTTCTACCGAGCCGATACTCTTCATGCGTTTTTTACCCTCTTTCTGCTTTTCCAGAAGCTTGCGCTTGCGGGTGATGTCGCCGCCGTAGCACTTGGCCAGCACGTCCTTGCGCACGGCCTTCACGGTAGAACGGCTGATGATCTTTCCGCCGATAGCTCCCTGGATGGCTACGTCGAACTGTTGCCGCGGAATCAGGTCTTTCAGCTTTACGCAGATTGCGTTGGCGTAGGTGTTTGCCTTGTCCCTGTGGATAATCACCGAGAAGGCGTCCACCGGGTCGCCGTTCAGCAAAATGTCCAGCTTCACCAGGTTGTTCCGCCGGTATTCACTGGGGGCGTAGTCCAGGCCGGCATAACCGCGGCTTACGGACTTGAGACGGTCGTAGAAGTCGAACATGATTTCGGCGAGAGGCAGGTTATACTTGAGAATGACCTTCTCCTCGTCGATGTATTCCATGGTTTCGAATTCCCCGCGCTTTTCTTCGCAGAGGGTCATGAGGGCGCCTACGTAGTCCTTGGGTGTAAAAATCTGGGCCTTTACGTAGGGCTCTTCGATGTGGTCGTAACGGCTCGCGTCGGGGAGCTTGGAGGGGCTCTCGATTTTAACCATGGTGCCGTCGCTCATGTACACGTGGTATTCCACGTTGGGCACGGTGGTAATGATATCCACGCCGAATTCGCGGTCCAGGCGTTCCTGCACGATTTCCATGTGCAGAAGCCCAAGGAACCCGGTGCGGAAACCGAAACCCAGGGCGTCGGAAGTTTCCGGTTCCCAGCTCAGGGCAGAATCGTTCAGGCGGAGTTTCTCCAAAGCTTCGCGCAAATCCTTGTAGTCTTCGGGGTCGATAGGGTAGATGCCCGAGTAAATCATGGGCAAAATATCCTTGTAACCCGGGAGCGGTTCTACGGCAGGGTTTGCCGTGTCGGTCAGGGTGTCGCCAATTTTAACGTCGCTGATGGTTTTGACGTTGGCAAGAACGTAGCCTACCATACCTTCGGTAAGTTCGGGCCTGGGGTCACGGTGCATGCTGAAGGTGCCCACTTCGGTCACCATGTATTCGCCGCCGGTTTTCATCATGCGGATTTTCATGCCCGCCTTGATGGAGCCTTCTACGATACGGATGTAGTTGATGACCCCGCGGTAGCTGTCATAGACGGAGTCAAAAATCAGGGCCTTCAGGGGTTTTCCGCTGTCGCCCTTGGGGGCGGGAATCTCGTCGACGATCTTGTCCAGGACTTCGCCCACGTTTAGGCCCGTCTTTGCCGAAATCCGGGGAATCTTGTCGGGGTCGTAGCCCAGAAGGTCGCCTACCAGCTGGGCGATATGGTCGGGCTGTGCTCCCGGCAGGTCCACCTTGTTCAGCACGGGAATCACCGTCAGGTCGTTTTCGATGGCGAGGTAAAGGTTACTGAGGGTCTGGGCCTCGATTCCCTGGCTTGCGTCCACCACCAGGATGGCGCCTTCGCAGGCCGCCAGGGAACGGCTCACCTCGTAGGTAAAGTCCACGTGCCCCGGGGTGTCGATCATGTTCAGGATGTATTCCTGCCCGTCCCGTTCATAAACCATACGGATGGCGTGGGCCTTGATGGTAATGCCGCGTTCCCGTTCCAGGTCCATGTCGTCCAGTAGCTGGTTCGTCATCTCGTTCTTGGAAACGGTCTTGGTCAGTTCAATAAGGCGGTCGGCCAGGGTGGATTTTCCGTGGTCGATATGGGCGATAATGCTGAAATTTCTGATGTTGTCGTTTTGCGGCATAGGGAATTTCTTTTAAGGTCAGCACAAATATAGAAATCCGCCCATAGTTTTTCCATTTTATTTTGCCTTGTCCCTTTACTTTTTCTATATTACCATCGATATTTAAAATGGGGTAGTTGCTCACCTATGAAGTTTATTTTCCGTGTTTTTGTAGCTTTGTTGTTTGCCGTTGAGTTTTCCTTTGCCGAAGGCAAGGTTTTTAACAAGGACTATTCGGAGATTAAAGAAATTCAGGCGATTATTACCACCCACGAAGGTGAAATCGTCCTTTCCCTCGATTTTAAGGCAGCGCCCAATACGGTGGCGAATTTTGTGGAACTTGCAAACAAGGGCTTCTATAACGGACTTACGTTCCATCGGGTGATTCAGGGATTTATGATTCAAGGTGGTGACCCCGAGGGCAATGGCAAGGGTGGTCCGGGCTATACCATCGATGACGAAATTAGTGAACTAAAACATGAAACTGGCGTGATTTCTATGGCCAACCGTGGCCCCAACACCAATGGTTCACAATTCTTTATAACACAGTTGCCGCAACATCATCTAGATGGCAAGCATACTGTCTTTGGAAAAGTTTTGTCCGGGCAAGACGTCGTTTGCCGCATTGAACAGGGCGACCCCATTATAAACATCAAAATTCTGGAAAAGAAGTAATCTATGGCTACAAAGAAAAAAGCTTCACCTGCGAAAAAAGCCCCTGTAAAGGCTGCTGTCAAGAAGGCCGCTCCCGCAAAGGCTGCTGCCAAGAAGCCTGCTGCGAAGGCCCCTGCAAAGAAGGCTGCTCCGGCTAAGGCTCCTGCGAAGAAAGCGGCACCTGCGAAGAAGGCAGCACCGGCAAAAAAGGCCGCTCCCGCGAAGAAGACGGCACCAGCGAAAGCGCCGTCAAAGAAGGTTGCCCCGGCGAAGGCTCCTGTCAAGAAGGCTGCTCCGGCTAAGAAGCCCGCTCCCGCAAAGAAACCTGTGGTGAAAGCTCCCGCAAAGGCTCCTGCCAAGAAGCCGGCTCCTACAAAGGCTCCTGCTGTCAAGAAGCCCGCCCCCGTCAAAGAAGCCCCGAAGGCTACCAAGAAGGACAAGGTAGAGAAAGTTGCCGAGGTCGAAAAGGTCAAGGGCGGCAAGAAGCCTGCGTCTGCTCCTGTTGAAGCGGAAACTGTAGCTGAAGAAGTGGTGGAAACCACCGCCGAAGTCAAGGGAACAAAGCAGGGCAAGGGAGGCAAGCCCAAGATCGAACTGCCTTACGCCGTGCTCCTGGAAGGAGGCAAGCGCCTTTCCAAGACTATCATGTTCTACGAAATCGACGAGCACGAAGACGGCGCCAACAAGAAAAAGGTGTCTTCTGAACTCAAGAATCTTGAAAAGAAGCCCACCATGGCGATCCGCCGCAAGGCCTCTCTTGCCGAAGAGACCCAGGAAGAGCTGACGGAACGCATCCTGAAGGAACTGGAAGAGCAGAACCTGGCGTTTACCCGGGAAGCGGCGACCCAGATTTGCACCCGCTGCAACAAGAACCTGGTCTCTCCGGAATTCTGGGTGGACAAGCACCTGGGCTATTGCGAAGAATGTGCCGCCATCCTCAAGCTTGGCCAGTCCAAGGAAGCCCGTAAGGTAGATTACCAGATGGGTCTTCTCGGTCAGGACTCTCTGGACGAAGAGGATGAGGACAATGAATTCATGGACGGTCCCGATGCCGCAGACCTGAAGGAAGCGGAAGAGGAACTGGCCGAAATGGACGATTAATCGTTACAGGTCGTTGAATAAAAAAGCGCAGACCCTTAGATGGATCTGCGCTTTTTGCTTAAATATGTATGGCCGCGACGATGAATCTTGCGAATCGAAATGAGTGAATAAAGTGCGCGATTAAGGACGCGGAAACCCTAGTTCACCTTGCGCATGACACCGATGACGCGCCCTGCAATGGAAAAGTCCTTGTTGCTCTTGACAATGATGGGGCGGTACTTGGGGTTTGCGGGCCTGAGTTCGATATGGTCGGAAGAGGGCTGGTAATACTTGACGGTAGCTTCGTTATCGATCTGGGCCACGATGATTTCGCCACGTTCGGCAGATTTTTGCTGGCGGGCAAAGACCAGGTCACCGTCGAAGATGCCGGCGTCGATCATGGAATCGCCACGGACCCTCAGGGCGAACACGTCGCTACGGCAGGCGAGGAAGTCCCTATCGACGGTGACGGTACCTTCCAGGTTCTGGACGGCCAGGATGGGAGCGCCTGCGGCCACGCGACCCACGATGGGAATCTCGACGGTATTGCTACGTGCGGTAGAGGCGTTCTTGCCATTGTCGGTATCGAGAATCTCGATGCCGCGGCTAAGGCGGGGAGAACGGTTGATGTAGCCCTTCTTGATGAGGGCGGCCAGGATGGAACGGACCCCGTTAGTGGAGGAAATCTCGAAATGGGTGCCGATTTCCCGGACGGTAGGGGGCATGTGGTTTTCTCTGGAATACTTCTTGATGTATTCGTAAATCTCGGCCTGGCGGTCGGTCAAGTCCTTTTTTTTGCCTGAATGTTCCATTTTGAACCTCCCAGTATAGGGTTTGGAATTTCTATACCATAAATATAATGCACAATTGGGCATTTGTCAATAGGTTCACTGCACAAAATTTCATTTTTTTTAAGGCACCGAAGGTGCCCACGAAGAAACTTGAGAAGCAAGTTTTGAGTGCTGGGAGGGTCAAACCTATCCAAAAAAAGCAAGGCCGCTAGACCTTGCTTGAATTACCGCGTCATTCCGCTTTGCGGCATGACTGGTTCGTCTCGGCAATGCTAGCCTGCAAGCAGTCTGACATTGCACTCGACTCCTACGTCATTCCGGGCTTGACCCGGAATCTGGAAGATTACTTCTTGGGCTCGATGCGTTCCATGCCACCCATGTACGGACGCAGCACTTCAGGAATCAAGAGTGAGCCGTCCTTCTGCTGGTAGTTGTCGCAAATGCCCACCATCACGCGCGGTGTGGCGAGGCCGGAACCGTTCAGCGTGTGCACGAAGGTGTTCTTGCCGTTAATCTTGGTCTTGATGTTGGCTCGGCGTGCCTGGTAGTCTTCGAAGTTAGAGCAGGAGCTGACTTCCAGCCACTTCTTTTCCACCGGAGCATATACTTCCAGGTCGTAGCACTTGGCGGCACCGAAACCGAGGTCGCCCTTGCAGAGGGCCAGACGGTGGTAGGGGAGGCCGAGCTTTTCCAGGAGCTTTTCGCCGAAGCGGGTGAGTTCCTCGTGGTCTTCGTAGCTGTGTTCCGGGTGGGCGAAGTAGACCATTTCCACCTTGTTGAACTGGTGCAGGCGGAGGAGTCCGCGGGTGTCCTTGCCGTAGGAGCCAGCTTCACGGCGGAAGCAGGCGGAGTAGGCGCAGATGCGCTTCGGGAGTTCGGATTCCGGAATCACTTCGCCGGCATAGAGGTTGGTCAGAGGCACTTCTGCTGTGGGGATGAGGAACAGGTCGTCGTCCTTGTCGCAGCGGTACATGTCTTCTTCGAACTTCGGGAGCTGGCCCGTGCCGCGCATGGTGTTGCGGGTCACCAGGTACGGCGGCGTGAATTCCTCGAAGCCGTTCTTCATGTGTTCGTCGAGGAAGAACTGGATGAGGGCGCGTTCGAGGCGGGAACCGAGACCGCGGTAGACCGGGAAGCCGCTACCGGAAATCTTTGCGCCGCGTTCAAAATCAAAAATGCCGAGGCGTTCGCCGAGGGTCTTGTGGTCCACACGGGCAAAGTCGTCGTTCTTGGTGTAGTAGTTAAAGGGAATCGGGCCGTCTTTTTCCACCACGTTGTCCGAGCTGTCCTTGCCTTCCGGGGAGCGGGGGGCGATGTTCGGCACGTGCATGAGCATTTCGGTCTGCTTGTAGTCCAAATCCTTGAGCTTCTTGTCCAGCTCGTCAATCTTGTCGCCGAGCGCGCGCATGGCGGCAACGGCCTCGTCGGCGTTCTCGCCCTTCTTCTTGAGGTCGCCAATTTTCTTGGATTCGGCGTTGCGTTCGCTCTTGAGGCGTTCCACTTCGGTGAGGAGCGGGCGGCGTTCGTTGTCGATGGCGAGAACGTCCTTCAGGCTCACTGTGGTGTACTTCTTTTCGGTTTCAGCAATGTAGTATTCCGGATTTTCGCGGATTTTCTTGATGTCAAGCATTTTATGCCTCGGATGATAAAAATTTTACGCGGGTAAATTTAGCAAATGGCGAGAGCCGCGGCAAAACAATTTTTGTTTTGACATGGCCGAGCCTAGCTAAATGCGCTCAGAATGAGCGCCAAGATAGTTAATTCGGAGTTCGGAATTCGGAAGTCGGAGTTGAAAGTATGAATAAAAAGGGAAAGGACTGTTGTCCCCCCGCGTTCTAATCAGTATTTTCTAGATTTGAGCCATGCTTTTTGCAAGATGCTTATTTCGGTTAGTGCCCATGTTTTTGGCAGTCCTATTGGCAAGCTTTCTTTCGGGCTGCTACAGCTTTACGGCGTCCACGCTGCCAAGCCACATCAAGACCGTCCAGATTCACGAGGTCGTAGACAAGACTCTGGACCCGGTGCTGGCCAACAACATTCGCGCTGGCGTGCTGGACATGTTCAAGAGCAACGCGGGCGGTGTCCGTATTGTGAACGAGAATGCCAACGCCGATTTCGAGATGACTCTTCTCAGCTACACCAACAAGCCCGAAAACTACAACAGCTCTAGTGACGTAGAGACTTACCGCGTCACCATCCGGGTGAGCGTCAAGTTCTACGACAACGTAAAGGACAAGATTATTTACGAGAACAAGTCCCTTTCGGCGGACGGAACCTACGATGTGGCCAAGAACGAATCCGAAGACCGTCACGGCCAGGCCCGCGCCATCGAGAAACTGCAAGACCTGATCGTAGCCAATGCCCTTGCAAAGTGGTAAACAGTGATGAGTTGTGAGTATTGAGTTATGAGTGCACATTTCACATGCCACACCTCACATTCCACACTTCCCTAGATCCTAGCCCCTAAATCCTAATCCCTAACCCATGCGCAAATTCAGAGTTGTACTTGTTGAACCGGAACATCCTCACAATGTGGGCTTTGTAGCTCGTGCCATGCACTGCTACGCCCTCGACGAACTGTATATCGTTTACCCCAGGCGCGACAAGGTCATTGAAAACTCTTACCACACGGCCCCCAACAGCCACGAGGTTCTGGACAAGGCGACTATCGTCCACAAGTTCGAAGACGCCATCGGGGACTGTGCCTGCGCGGTGGCCTTCAGCCGCCGCATCTACGGTTCGGCTATCAAGCACACCATGATGCCCGGGCTTTCGGAACTGCTGCCCGAAGATGGAACCATCGCTCTCGTGTTCGGGCGGGAATCCTGCGGGCTGGAGACCGAAGAGGTGAACGCCTGTACCTACCAGTGCGAGATTCCCGTGCCGGGACTCATGAGCCTGAACTTGGCCCAGGCGGTAACGGTAGGCCTGTACGAACTTTGCCGGAGCGGAGCGTTGGCAAACGGCGAGGGCCGTGCCAAACGGACCACACGGGGTGTTGCCGAAACGGGTCCTGCCACCATCGAGCAGATCGACAGTTTCAAGAAGTTCATGGACCGCTACCTCACGGGGCAGTACCACGACCAGGCCTGGCGGGACAATTTCCTCAATACGCTTTTGCAGCGCCTGCACCCGACTCGTAATGAACTTTCCGCCTTGTTCGGTCTAATCCGCAACATCGCCGGCAAGCCGGCCCGTCTGGAACACGCGGCAGAAAAGGCCGCCAAGGCAGCTAAAGCTGCCGATACTACAGAAAACGCGGATTAATTCTTGTTGGCAATCTTGCCGTAGAATTCACGAAAATCGTCCCAGCGGTAATAGGGGGCGGCGGGGCAATTCTTTACCGTCGTGGAATCGCAAGTCACGGGCAGTTTCTGCTCGATCTCGTTGAGCATCACCTTCACGAGAATCGGGGCTCCTTTCTTGCTGGACTTGTAAAAGACAAGCTGCACGTTGGCGGCCATGGGGCTGATTTCGTAGTCCCGCCAGACTTTGTGCAGTCCTTCCATTTCGGCAATTTCGACGCCTGTATTCCGTGTGCCGTTTTCCATTTGCAGCAATACGGCGAAGGGGAACACCATGGTGTCGTGACCAAAGCGCAGCGTGGCGGCAGGTTGTTTCCCATTTTTTGTTTTTGCATTGGTCGTATCGGCGTCTATCACCTTGTCGGCCATTTCAAGGACGTTTTTCAGGAGGGGGCGTGCGTTTTCTAGGCCTTCTTTTTTACCGAAGGGATTGTTCCCGAGGACGCTGTACCACCAGGCGTTCTGTGCACGCCAGCGGGAGAAAAGCTCGTCTTCGGTCCACAGGTCATCAAAGCTGAACTTGATTTCGGGGCTGCCCTGAAGACTGTTTCCGATTTCGTAAATCTTGCTGAGTAGGTCGCCCGCATCGATGTTCTTCTGTACGTATGTCGAATCATTGAAAATCGCGTGCATCATGCGGGAGGGGTTCACATGGCTGTACATCTTTTCGTTTTCTTTTTGCCAGGCGGGCGTGTTGGATTCGCTGATGATTTTCCCGAAATCCAGCGGGTTGATAAAGCTCATCAGGTACTTGCCCGATTCCTGATGGATATCCAGTTTCGGTTTCTGGGCCCGCAGTTCTTCAAGGAATGCCGCCATGCTCACCACGCAACGCACACTGGTGCTTGCGTAGGCTTCGATGTAGGCGTCGTTCTTGAACACTTCGGGGAAGTTCTTCACCATGCGCTTGGCAATGCCCTGGTGCTGTGCAGCTCCCAGTTGTGTCAGGTCTCCTGCTCGCGGGGCCGCGTATTCGTCCAGGTACTTGGCTCGTTCAAGCAGGCTCTTGCCTAGGTCGGTAAGCTTGCCGGCAGAGTCGGCCTTTGCAAGAGTGCTATAAAGAAAATGATAATGGTCGGCGGGCTGATGAAAGCGGCTGCCGTGCCTGCCATAGTGGCTTATATAGAACGGCTTGTAACCGGCGGGAGCCTTGGTGTACTTGGCGGCCGGAGTGGGGTAGGCGTAGTAGTTGCTGCCCATCTGGTGACGGTCCTGGGCAAATCCTGAGATTGCTACTGCGAACAACAGTGTAAGAATAATTTTCATGTCGCTATCTACCGGTCAAAATGCTTAGTTATGGGTTTTGAGTGGTGCTACGCACCTTTGAGTTTTGAGTTTTTATAATCGCGCCCTTGGCGCCAATTTATGAACTGATAACTCATAACTGATAACTGACAACTCGTCTTTACTTCTGGTCCACCACTTTAAAAAAGCAACTTCTCGCGCCCGTGTGGCAGGCGACCTGCGGGCCCTGCATGCGGACCTTGAACAGGAGTGCGTCGGAGTCGCAGTCGGCGGCCCATTCCACCACCGTCATCACGTTGCCGCTGGTGTCGCCCTTGTGCCAGTATTCCTTGCGGCTTCGGCTCCAGAACACCATCTCGCCACATTCGTGTGTGCGGCGGAGCGCTTCTTCGTTCATCCAGGCCATCATCAGCACGTCGCCCTTGTCGGCGTCCTGTACAATCGCCGGAGCAAGTGCAACCCCGTCCACGACCACTTCAAACTTAATTTCTTTGATTAAATCTTCAAATTTCATAACTAGTTAGCAGTTCTTGTTTATTAAAGGAGATTCCCGCCTTCGCGGGAATGACATTTTATTCCCAAAATCCGAACTCTGAAATCCGAATTCCGAATTATCCTCTCACCTGCCCATTCCCGCGCAGAACCCACTTGTAGGTGCAGAGGCTTTCCACGCCCATGGGGCCGCGGGCATGCAGCTTGTCGGTAGAAATGCCCACTTCGGCTCCGAGCCCGTATTCGCCACCGTCTGCAAAGCGCGTGCTGGCGTTCACCATCACGCTGCTGCTGTCCACGTTGGCCACAAAGTAGTCCTGAACAGAAGCGTCTTCGGCGACTACCGCTTCAGTGTGACGGCTGCTGTTCTTTTCGATGTGGTCGCAGGCTTCGGCCACGTTGTCCACGAACTTGACGCTTGCCTTGAGGGCCAAGTATTCGTGGTGGTAATTGCTGTCATCGCCGATGTCCTTGATACGGCTGTCGTGGCTCTGGGCATCGTGATTGCCGAAGAGTTCTACGCCACGGTCGGCGAGGCAGTCCAGGAGTTTCTTCACGTTGGCGCCGTCGATGTGGCGGTCGATAATCACGCATTCCATGGCGTTGCAAACGCCGGTGCGCTGTGTCTTCGCGTTAATCAAGATGTTTACGGCCTTGTCCATGTCGGCGGACTTGTCCACGTACACGTGGCAGATGCCGTTGAAGTGCTTGATCACAGGAATCTTGCTCTGTTCCACCACGGCGCGGATCAGGCGCTCGCCACCGCGGGGAATCACCAGGTCAATACAGTCGCTACGCTGCAACAGCATGCCCACCAAATCGTGGCTCGTTTCGGTCACCAACTGCACGGCGTCTTCGCCAATGCCGTTTTCGGCGAGGGCTTTGTGGAAAATCCCGGCGAGGCACTTGGCGGAATTCAGGGATTCCTTGCCACCGCGCAAAATCACTGCGTTGCCCGCCTTGAAGCAGAGGCATGCACCGTCGATGGTCACGTTGGGGCGGCTTTCGAAAATGAAAAATACAGATCCGATGGGTACTGCCACGCGGCTAATCTTGATTCCGTTCTTCAGTTCGCGGCTTTCGAGCACGCGGTTCAGCGGGTCGGTAAACGCGGCGATTTCTTCGGCGCCCTTGGCCATGGCCTCGATGCGGGCGTCGTTCAATGTCAAACGGTCCATCTTGGCGTCGTCCAGCTTTCCGGCGGCGGCTTCCAGGTCCATCTTGTTCGCGGCCAGGATTTCCGGCTTGTGTTCCCGGAGCAACTTTGCTACCAGGTTCAGCACGGCACTCCGCTTTTCGCCAGAGAGGGTGCGCAGGTTCTTGCTTGCTTTTTTGGCGTTTTTCGCCAAAAGGTCGGAATATTCGTCCAAGTTGGAATAATTTTTAGTCATGTTTTTAATATAGAAACTTGCTTTTTCACAAAAAGAAGTGTATTTTCAAAATACAGGTTTGTTTTTACCCTCGACATTGAGTGGTAGTCTAGGGTATCGGACTTGGGTGTAAGAGCCCGGCGTTCAACGTCGGGTTTCTTTTTTTATATCTTTATACCGTAAAATAAAGAACGGTAAGTAATGAACATTTACAGTTGGAACGTCAACGGAATCCGTTCCGCCCTCAAGAAGGGGCTGGAAAACTGGTTCCACGAGACCAATCCCGATATCCTGTGCCTCCAGGAAGTCCGCGCCGAGACAGACCAGATTCCGGAATCCATGGCCAAGCCCGAGGGCTACTTTGCCTACTGGAACCCCTGCCAGCGCAAAAAGGGCTACAGCGGGGTAGGCGTGCTTACAAAGATCGAGCCCGACGCGGTGAACTACGGTTTCGATATCGAAGAGTTTGACGTCGAAGGCCGCGTGCTGCAGCTGGTGTTCCCGGACTGGGTGCTCAACAGCATCTACTTCCCTAATGGCGGCTCCGGCGACGACCGCCTGGACTACAAGCTTCGCTTTTACGACGCCTTTTTGGAAAATTCCGAGCGCTGGATTGCCGACGGCAAGCATGTGCTTACGGTGGGCGATTACAACACCTGCCATAAGGAAATAGACATTGCCCGCCCCAAGGAAAACGAGAACGTGAGCGGCTTCTTGCCCGTGGAACGCGCCTGGATGGACAAGTACGTGGAACACGGCTTTGTGGATTCCTTCCGCAAGCTGCATCCGGACACACGGGACGTTTACTCCTGGTGGTCCAACCGTTTTGGTGCCCGGGGCAGGAACGTGGGTTGGCGTCTCGACTATGCCTTTGTAGATGAGTCCCTGATGTCCAACGTGGTCCGCTCCGAAATCCACACGACGGTCATGGGTTCGGACCATTGCCCCATCAGCATCGAACTGGAACCGCCCTTCGCTCCGCTACCCATAAAACAGGCAACTGCCGAAGCGGAAGTCCAATAGAAAAAAAGTCGCCCTTTCGAGCGACTTTTCTTTTAACTTGTTTGCGACAATTACGAGTGTAGGTATTCCACGATGGCGTCGTGGATAGTGGTGAACACTTCCCGCAGTTCCTCTTCGTCTTCTTCCAGAAGCGTCACGCGGAAGCCCTTGAGGTCCGTGCAGAAGCTGGTGCTGGGCACCACGCAGATGCCCTTCGCGCCCAGCAGGTAGTAAACGAAGCGGTAGTCCAGGTTCGTGGTTTTGCTGCACCATTCTTCCACCTTCTTCTTGATAATCGGGTTGTCGATTTTCAGCGTCTGGTGGCTGTTCAGCGTGCCTTCGCGGAAGATGATGGTGTTGTAGAACGCGCCGTAGGTGGGGTTGAAGTACAGTTCCGGAATGTCCGAAAGGATTTCGTTGATGATGGCGCTACGGCGGCCAATCTTCTCGTTCAGTGCGGTGCGGTGCTCGATAAAGCGGGGATCGCCCAGTACGCGGGGAATGGTCATCTGCGGGAGCGTGGTCGAGCAGACTTCCACCATCTTCGCGTTGTCGATGGCGCGGCAGAAGGCGTCGAACTGTTCGTCCTTGTCGCGGTTGTAGTATTCAGCCCAGCCGCAACGAGCGCCCGGCCACGGGTATTCCTTCGAAATTCCCTTGAGCGCGATGCCCGGAACGTCGCCGATGTATTCGGCAAGCGCATAGGCGTGAGCGCCGTTGTAGGTAATCTTGTTGTAGATTTCGTCGCAGATGATGAACAGATTGTAGCGCTTCGCGATATCCACAATCTTCTTGAGGATATCCAGCGGATAGACCATGCCCGTCGGGTTGTCCGGGTTCAGCACCAGGATGCCCGCGATGCTCGGGTTGTATTTCACCTTGTTTTCCAGTTCTTCCAGGTCCGGGTACCAGTGGTTCTCGGGCTGGAGGCTGTAGGTGATGGGGGCCGTGTGGGCATGGGCCGCTTCGGCGGAACTGTGGGTGCTGTAGGCCGGAGCCGGTCCGATAATGCGGGTGTTCATGGAGAGCAGCCCGTAGATGGTGGCGATGGCATCACCCAGGCCGTTGAAGAACAGGATGTCGTCGACGTTGATCTGTGCGCCGCCGAGCTTGTTGTTCTCTTTCACCAAAAATTCGCGGGTTTCGAGCATGCCCTTGGAGGGGCAGTAGCCGTAGCTGCGGTTGGTCTTGACCAGGTCCACCACGATGTCCTTGATCCAGTCGGGCAGCTGGCATTTCTTTTCGATGGGGTCGCCGATGTTTTCCCAGTGGATGGGGAGACCCAGGGCCTTGAGCTGGTTTGCCTTCTTCACGATCTCGCGGATTTCGTAAGAGAGTTCCTTGGCACCTTCGCTCAAAAGTCTTCTGCGCATTTTATGCTCCTATATAGGTATCGTAAATTCTCAAATTTTACTGCGTAATTATAGAATAATAAAGCAGTGAAATTTCTTTAGGTTAATGGTTTTGGGTATGAAAAAAGCAGCCTTTTACGGGGCTGCCCTTGAAACTTGCTATCTGGATTTTGGCGTTACGCCTTACAGACCTTGGTTTCTCTGGACAGCCCCACAATAGCTCGGGCTGCTGCCGGGCTTGCTGCGATTGCAGTTGCTGCGATGTTCTGTCCAAAGAATTTATTCATGTGCAAAAATATAGTTCCAGGTGCGGAAGTTGTCAAGAGGGGGAGGTCTCCCCCTGATTGCAGCCTTGCCTCGTTGAGTCACATCCCCGCGCATCCTTCGTTGTCATCCCCGCGAAGGCGGGGATCTCCCTTCATTTACACACTCGGCAAGTCTTCCATCACCCCCACGCCTAGGGGCGCTGCCCCTAAAACCCCTTTTTTACAAATCTTTCCCTCAATGTGTACGTTCCCTCGCTCACAGGAACTCACTTTGTTCGACTGTTCGCTCAGGAAGCACACATCTCGGTCAAAAAACACAAACAACGGCTCTGGTATGCAAGTGTTTTGTGGTCAGAACCTGTTTTTGCAGGCAAGAACAGGTCTAGAATATTGATTTTGAGATAATTTTTTTTTGCATTTTGCAGAAATTTGCATATATTTGCATAAAAATAATGAAAAATATTGCAATTTTTGTGCAAAAATTCTATATTTGCATAAAAAAGGAGTCCCTTATGGCACAGGCTACAGTTTCCGCACGTATCGACAGCAAGGACAAGGAAAGTTTTGACAAGTTCTGCAGCAATGTGGGGCTGTCCACGTCTGCCGCCATATACATGTTCGTGAAAAACGTCATCAACGAACGTCGCATCCCCTTCGAAGTTCGCGAACCCTCCGTCCGCTACAACGCAAACGACATCGAAGCCCTCAAGAAGGGCATCGAGCAGTTGAACGCCGGCAAGGGGATTGTGAAGACTATGGAAGAACTGGAGGCGATGGAGAATGGCTAAAATCGCTTTTTCCGAAGCAGCTTGGCAAGACTACCTCTATTGGCAAACACAAGACAAGAAGACTCTAAAAAAAGTCAATCAGTTGTTAAAAGACATCGAACGGAACAATTTTGAAGGACTTGGCAAACCCGAAGCGTTAAAAGGCAACTTGAGCGGATTCTGGAGCCGCAGAATCGACGATGCCAACCGTTTGATTTATCGAATTAACGGCGAGTTTATCGATATCCTTTCGTGTAAAGGACATTACGAGAACGTTTGATTAAAAAGTATTTTTAATGTCATGACCCACGGAACATTATACGACCCTATCCGCAAGAAGGACGTGCCCGACACCCCCGAGGAGCGGGTGCGTCAGGCGACGGTCCGTTTTTTGCTGGACGAGGTGAAGGTGCCTGCCCACTTGATTACGGTGGAGTTCGGCCTGAGTTCCGTTGACCCCAAGACGGATGACCGGGTGGACATCGTGGTGCACGATTTCCGTAACGGAAATGACCAGGCGAAACCCTGGCTTTTGGTGGAGTGCAAGGCTCCCGGCGAATACACCTGGGAGGCTTTGCAGGTGCAGCTGAACAAGTATCTGAAGGTGCTTACGCCCAGGTTCGTGATGCTTTCGCTGGGCGACTGTGAGCGTTTTTTCGAAATGGACGCCGCCACCAAGAGATTTGTTAAGGTTGAGCGGCTTCCTGAATTCCGTTAGGCGGGTATTCGAAGGAGCGGCGTTCCGCAATCCACTTGCGCACGGCTTCGACCGCACGGGCGCCCAGAATCTCTTTCTTGTTTTTCTTCTTGAGGCCTTCGTGGTGGGGGAGCAGCCCGAAGTTGAAGTTCATGGGCTGGAAATTTTCGTTTTCCTCTACCAGCCGGTTCATGAGGGACCCGATGCAACTCTCGTCGGGGAGCGGGTCGGCATGCCCGTGCAAAATGGTCTGGGCCATGTTCCAGGCGGCATACCATCCGGTAGCCACCGCCTCAGTGTAGCCTTCGCTTCCGGTGATTTGCCCGGCGAACCAGGTGGGCGGAATGCCCTTGGCGCATTCCAAATCCGGACGCAATCTTAAAGTGGCATCCAAAAACTTGGGCGATTCGATGAAGGTGTTCCGGTGCATGCAGCCCAGGCGGGCAAATTTTGCGTTCCGCAGAGCCGGCACCATGGTGAAGATTTCTTTTTGCGTGCCCCACTTGAGACGCGTCTGGAAACCCACCATGTTGAAAAGCGTCTTCTGCTTGTTTTCGGCCCGGAGCTGTATTACCGCGTACCACAAATGCCCATTGTTGCCGAGTCCGAGGCCGATAGGACGCATAGGCCCGTGACGGAGGGTCTCATAGCCGCGGCGGGCCATTTCTTCGACAGGCAGGCAGCCTTCGAACAGTTCGTTCTTTTCGAAGGGGCGGGGCTCCACGGCTTCGGCCTCGCACAGTTTACGGACAAACTCCGTATAGGTTTCTTTGTCCAGGGGGCAGTTGATAAAGTCCGCCGTCTCGCCCTTTTCCCAGCGGTTCATATAGAAGGCGTGGTCAAAGTCGATGCTGTCTGTCTCTACCACAGGGGCTATAGCGTCGAAGAAATGGAGGCGCTCGCTACCCAACCGCTTGAAGATATCGTCGGCGAGCGCGTCGCTGGCCAGCGGCCCCGCCGCGACTAAGGTCGGGCAGTCTCCTTCGAGGCTGGTGACTTCTTCCCGGTGGAGCGTGATGTTGGGAGATTCTGCAATCTTCTTTTCCACCGATTCGCTGAAAATGTCCCGGTTCACGGTGAGGGAATCGCCTGCGGGAACGGCGGCTTCGCGGGCGGAGTCCAAAAGGAAACTCCCCAGCATGGTGAGTTCCTGCTTTAAAAGTCCGTGTGCCGATGTGACGCCCAGTGCCTTGAAACTGTTGGAGCAGACGAGTTGTGCCAGGTGGCCGTCCTTGTGGGCGGGAGTCTGCTTGACCGGGCGCATTTCGTAGAGGTCCACCTTGAAACCGCGGCTCGCCAGCTGCAAAGCAGCCTCGCAACCTGCGAGACCGCCACCTATGACTCTTACTCGTTGCTGTTCGCTCATTTCATTCGCTTTGAGGTTTAAGGTACGGGGTTTTAGGGGTGTCCCCTAGGAGAAGGGGTAGCGAGCTACGAAGTGCAAGCGAGGGGAAGGCTTTCCCCTTTTTGCCAGTTAGTGCTAGTCGGTTCCCTTGGACTGGATCCTTCATGCTTCGCATTCAGGATGACACACTTGCGTTTTACTCATCGGTCAATTCCGAATTCCGAAATCTGAATTCCGAATTAATTCGTCACCACTTTCCGGTAGCTCTTGGCGTTGCCGATCCAGAGCTTCACCAGCAGTTCTTCCAGGGAGGCGGTGGAGACGCATTCGGGGTCGGCGTCCTGGATTTCGTCGGAAATCAGGTTTGCCTGGGTCAGGTTCAGCATGCCGTAGTACATGGCTTCCATGAGCTGGGAGGCGAACTTCGGGGAAATCCGCGCCACCGCGTCCATGTCGTTCAGGGGCGGCAGTTGGGTCTTGTCGGGGCTGAACTGGTCCAGGTTGTCCATGGTCCACATGTCGGCGGCCTTGCCCATGTCGTCGCTGGGGGCGATTTTCAGGAGCTTCTCCTTGTAGGCGTTCCATTCCACGTTGGTGGTCTTTCCCGCCTTGCGCACGGACTTCAAGAAGGACAGGACGGCGTAATAGAGGTCCTTTTCTCTCTGGTTCATTTCTTTCTGCGAAGCGGGAATCATGGCCAAACCTGCGGGATTAGTGGCGGAAGTGCCTCATGCCGGTGAACACCATGGCCACCCCAAGCTTGTCGCAAGCTTCGATGGAGAGGTTGTCCTTCTTGGAACCGCCCGGTTGCACGATGTACTGGACGCCGGCCTTGGCAGCGGCTTCCACGTTGTCGGGGAAGGGGAAGAAGGCGTCGGAGCCCATGACGACTTCGCTGAACACCTTCTTTTCGAGAGCCTTGAGGCCGGCCTTGTCGATGCACTTGCCCTTTTCGTTGAAGAACTTCTTGGCGGCCTTCATGCGGGCCACGTTATCGCGGACGCGGGGCTGGCAGAGGCGGA
>DGRZ01000012.1:22788-36214 GCA_002391195.1 Fibrobacter sp. UBA4375
GGCGGAGGTTAGAGTCGATGCGGTTGGGCTGGCCGGGGCCAAGGCCGATGACCTGGAAGTAGCCGCGGGCGTACTCGTAACCCATGACGATGGCGTTAGACTTGGTGTGCTTGGTCACGATCCAAGTGAAGCGGGCGAGGGCTTCCTTGTTCTTTGCGAACTTCTTCTTGGTGACGCATTCGAACTTTTCGTAAACGTCCACGTCGCGGTCCTGAACCAGCATGCCTCCGATCACGTGCTTGTACACCTTGCAGCGGGTTGCCTTCTTGATCTTGCCCACTTCAAGGAGACGAATGTCCTTGGACTTGTTCTTCAAAAATTCCAGAGCGTCCTTGTCGAATGCCGGGGCGAGAAGGATTTCGACGAACTTGCCCTTCAGGAATTCGGCGGTTTTCAGGTCCACCTTCTTGGTTACGGCGATCACGGAACCGAAGGCCGACACCGGGTCACCTTCCCAGGCGGCTTCCATGGCGTTGCGCAGGGTCTTGCCGGTAGCAAGGCCACAGGGATTCATGTGCTTTACGATAATAACGGCATTTTCGTCTGCGAATTCGCGGGCCATTTCCAGGGCGGCGTCTGCATCCACGATGTTATTGTAGGAGAGTTCCTTACCCCAGAGCTGCTTCGCGGTGGCGAGGCTTGCTTCGGTGCAGGTCGGGTCGCGGTAGAAGACGGCGGACTGGTGGGAGTTTTCACCGTAGCGCATGGGCTTCGGGTCAACGAATTTCAAAACGAGTTCTTCGGACATGATTTTTCCTTTGTGATTTACGATAGTCAATATAGCAAATTAAGGTTCGAGGTTCGAGGCTCGAGGCTCGAGGTGCGAGGAATGTCATCCTCGCTGTCATTCTGGAGCCTGTCATTCTGGAGCGCAGCGATAGAAACTGCGATAGAATCACGAGGATCCGCTTGAGGTGTTTGGGGCTCGAGATACGGGGCTCGGGGGCGAGATTAATGTGGAGTGTGGAATGTGAAGTGTGAGATTAATCATTTCTCATTACACATCACACATTTCACACTCTAAAACAAGCTGGTCGGCGGGTTGTTGTCGTCGAGACCCGGCAAATTCGGATTGGGCGGGATGTTGTCCAGCGGGTCCTCGGGTTCCACGATCAGGTTGTAGTAGACGTTGTTCTTCAGTTCGTCTTCGATGTAGAAAAGGGTGCCGCCCATGGCAGAGCCGCAACCGGCGCAGGCTCCCTGGTAGCGGATTTTCAGGCGGTTGTCGTCGGTCAGGTCCAGCACTTCCAGGTCGCCGCCGTCGCCTTGCAGCATCCCGCGCACGGACTGATGGAGCCAGGCTTCGATCTTCTCGATTTTCTGCGGCTTGGTGAGGGCGTTCCATTCGGCGTCGGCCTCGGCACGGCCCTCGGCGGTCTGGGTGCGGTACTTGATGCGCTCCATCTTCTCGCGGACCAAAATAGCGGTGGCCTTCTTTTCGGGATAGGCCTCCAGCACCCGCTGGATAAGCGTGTTCATTTGTTTGAGTTCCGGAGCGGAGGCATCGAAAGCCGGCACGTCGGGGGTGTCCCGCAGTTCCTGTTCCAGACTTTCGGCGGTGATAGCGCAGGCTTCTTCCACCGTGACCATCTGGATTTTCTTGCAGAAAGTGTCGGCCAGGGCGGTAAAGATGGGCCCGCCGTAGGTGAAGAATCGGGTCTCCAGAATCTTGTCGCATTCCGGGTCTATCATCAGGTAGACCTTCAGGCTCGCTTCCTTCACGTCTACAAGGGCAAGTCCCTTCTCGTCGGCTTCAATCTGGAAAATCGCACCCCTGTACTTGGGGGCCTTTGCGATTTCCTGCACCTTCTTGGAAAAATTCGCACACAGTTCTTCGCTCATAGTGCACCAAATATAGAATATTTGGCCAGTATGCACTTGAATGGTGATTTATTTGACTTGTTTTGTAAACAAAAGTTAACATACAGGTGTTTAATAATGGAGGCGAATAATATATATTTAAATTAATAAGAACAAATGAACGGGACCTTTATGAAAAAATTTCTCTTTCTTGCCGTGCTGGTTTCGGCCTTTTTTACCGCCTGCGGTGGCGACAGTGGCAGCAAGGGTTCTGACCCTGAAGATGGCGTTGGGCGGGATTCCACCGACCAGGGTGGCGACAAGAAGCCCCTGCCCGACATTCCGGCCCTGGCCATGGACTCGGTGGACTCCGAAGATGACCTGACGGCCTGCGTTTCCTCTAACGAGGGGGATTCTGTATACGTCAAGGCTGCCTATTCCATTTTCCGCTGCGATGACGAATTATGGAAGTCTGTTGGCTTTGTGCTCCAGCGGGCAAAGACCAAGGACAAGTTACCCGAATGCAATAGGGACTTGACAGGATTGATGGTCCTGGTGGCGGATAGTTCTGTTGCCTGGCGCTGCGTGCTGGGGGAGTGGGTTGAAATGGGTAAGGCCTACAAGCAGGACAAGGATTTGCCCAACTGTACATCGAATAGGGTCGACGAGACGGTTTTCGTGGAATCTGACGGGAGCATGCTGGTCTGCGACGGCAGATGGCGGGAGTATGAACCCGAAGACAAACTCTATTGCGGAAGCAGGTCCTTTGACCCTGCCGAGGAATTCTGCATGGCGGAAAAACTCTACGACCTGTGTGGTGACAAGGACTTTGACCCTGCCATGCAGTTCTGCTACGAAGATTCCCTCTACGCCCTTTGCGGTGGCGAGGAATACCGCCCCACCAGGCGTTTCTGCGTCAGGGACACCCTCTACGATATGTGCGACGACAGCGTTTTTGACCCTGCGAAGAAATTCTGCTTTGACGATGAACTCTATGACCTGTGTGGTGGCGAGGACTACCGCCCCACGAAGCAGTTCTGTGCCTCTAATGTGGTTTACGATTTTTGCAATGGCGACGCCTATGACCCTACAAAGAAATTCTGCGTAAAGGACAATCTTTATGACCTATGCGGTGGAAAAGTTTACGATGTAGACAAGGAACGTTGCGAAAGCGGAAAAGTCCTAGGAACCTGCGGCACGGAAACGTATGACGCAAGTGAAAAATTCTGTTCAGGCAATCAGACTTATGACCTGTGCGGCGGAAAAAAATACGACACTGCGACTGAATTCTGTTCTGGCGACGAAGTCTACAATTTTTGCGGCGGAGCAAGTTACGATGTGACAGCGAAATTCTGCTCCGGTGGCCAGACCTACGACCTGTGTGGCGGTGAAGATTACGATGTGACGGCGAAATTCTGCTCCGGTGGCCAGACTTACGACCTGTGTGGCGGAGAAGAATATGATGTGACGGCAAAGTTCTGCTCGGGTAATCAACTCTACGATTTGTGCGGTGGTGAAAGTTACAATGTATCAATGGAATTCTGTTCGGGAAATCAGGTGTACGGTAAGTGTGGCGGTACAAGTTACGATATGACTGCAAAGTTCTGCTCGGGTAATCAACTCTACGATTTGTGCGGTGGTGAAAGTTACAATGTATCAATGGAATTCTGTTCAGGAAATCAGGTATACAGCAAGTGCGGAGGCACAAGTTACGATGTGATGGCAAAGTTCTGTTCGGGTAGTCAACTCTACGATTTATGCGGAGGGGAGAGTTATGATGTGTTAGCCGAGTTCTGTTCTGATAACCGGGTTTATGACCTGTGTGGAGGACAATCTTATGATGTGAGATTCAACGAGTGTCAAGGAGGCAGCGTTGTGGATGTTACCCGCTGCTGCTCAGTGAGCGGGATCTGTTCATCGGAGTCGGAGCGTTACAACTACAAAACCCATTTTTGCGATTCTCGCCCCACACAGTATAAGATATATAGAATGACCACCATAGGGACGCAGACCTGGATGGCGGAAAACCTAGACTATGCCGATAGTGTAACGACTCCGAGTCTAAAGGGCAAATCCTGGTGTTACAACAATAAACCAGACAGTTGCGTCAAGTATGGTCGCCTATACACCTGGGCGGCGGCAATTGACTCCGTCAGGCTCTATAACGGTGGCAACGGTGTGGATTGCGGTTACGGCAAGGCCTGTACGCTGCCTGAAAAACGGGGGATTTGCCCGCCGGGCTGGCACCTGCCCAGTTACGACGAATGGGAAACCCTGTTTACGGCGGTGGGCGGCAAGTCAACGGCTGGCAAGGTTCTCAAGTCGCAGACGGGTTGGTATGACAGTGGCAATGGTACGGATGCCTTCGGGTTTTCCGCCTTGCCTGCTGGCCGCTGGCACATCTATGACTTCTTCGACGAAGTTGGCTACCGCGCGTATTTCTGGAGTTCTTCGGAGGTCTGGACTTCGGAGGACGGTAGCCTCAGCGCGTACATCATGGGCTTGCGCTACGGCAGCGACTATGGGCGCCTGGACTACGACTACAACAATAAGGGCTTAGGGTTTTCAGTTCGTTGTTTGCAGGACTAGGTTGCCAATCGCCAACGGCGATAGGCAACGGGCCTAGGTCGTAGGCCATGGCCTATTAGTAACAAGTTAACACACAAACCAACATCCAATAAGGATTGAAAAATATGGAACAGATTCCCTACATTCTGCTTGTGGTTCTTTGGGGTGCGGTGGCCCTCGCTGCGTTTTTCGGCCGCAAGAAAATAGTGGAGGATTGGGGTTCGCTCAGGAAGGTGCTGAAAGACAAGGTGGAAGAGCGTCGTGCCGACGCTGAAAGGGAAAATGAGAAGTTCACCGAGTTGATGGCTGGGGCGGGTGCGACTATCGACCCCCTACTCGAGGAGGCTCGGAACAACCTCAAGAGTTCCTTTGACTTGCGAGGCCAGGAAAACCAGACAATCCTATCGATGACGGTGACCTTGGTATCCATGTTCTCGGCGTTCCTTTACCTTTCGCAGCAGGTTCTGTCTATGGTCGGAACGGGTATCTTGAGCCTGTATCTGTCGCTTTCTGCTCTGACGCTTGTCTGTCTCGTGATTGCCGCTATGTTCCTGATAGAATCCTTTTCGTTGACCTACCTGATTCCCAATTCGATGGAGGAATCCGTCAGGAAAGCCCTCCAGGAAAAGGGGGATGTGTCGAAAGGGGTGAAGTGCTGCCTTATCGCCGAAAACGGGGTCCGTTCCAAGGTAAACGAGGAGTCCACCAGAATGAAATCTGCCTGCTGGAATGTGTCCCGACGCTATATGCTTTTTGGCGGCCTGTTCCTGTTGTTCATGCTTGTTATGGAAAGCCTGCTCAAGGTCAAGCCTTTATTCGGCGAAGCGATTCTGTAACAAAACCTTCGCGATAATTCGTGCAAACTTGGTTGTCACGGTATTTCGCCTTACGGGGTTTTAGGGGCGGAGCCCCTAGGCGAGGGGGTGATGGAAGACACGGCTAGATCCTTCGACTTCGCATCTTCGCTGCTTCGCTCAGGATGACACGTTCGTGTCGAGCCGTGGCTGCAATCAGGGGGATTCTTTCCCCCTTTTACTGACTGCTCGCACTAGACTCTTGTAATGATTTACGGGGCTGATGCTCGCTTTCTCGACGCTTTCCTGTCCCTATGTCGCCCATACCTCAAAGCGACCGCAGGGAGCGACCTCACGCCTCACAACTACTTCACGTCCACGGTCACTTTGTACATGGGCTTGCCGCGGTAGCTGTTCAGGCCCTTGGCGGTCTGGACTTTCAGGTTCTTGGCGGTGACGCCCTTCTGCTGCTTGAGCACGTTCAGCAGTTCCTGGTTGCGTTTGCTTGCCAGGTCGGTAAGGTCTTTTTCCATAGCGGCGCCGTCAAAATCCTTGTCGTGTTCACGGGCGAATGCCTTGAAGTTTGTGTCCCAGTCCTTGATTTCTGCGGCGGCCTTCTCGTCAATTTCGTTGAGGCTTGCCTTGCCTTCTTTCTGCTTGTAGTATTCCTGTTTCAGCTTGTGGAGCTTGTGTTCCTTCAGGATTTTGGCGGGATTGTAGTACTGGGTGTAGGTGAGGGTAAGCTTCGGGTCTTTGGCCAGGGCTTCGGTCATCTTGGAGGCCTTCGCGAACTGTTCGCTGGTAAATGTTCCGCTGGAAACGTCAATCAGGATTTCGTCGTCCTTGCCCAGGTTCAGGCCCACGGCAGAGGCTCCCGTATTGGCCACATTGCCCACGATCTTGATGGGGGAGAGGGCCACTTTTACCAGCAGTTTCGTGATGGTGTCCCACACGATTTTCAGGTAAGAAAATTCGGGGTCCTTCAGGTTGCCCTTCACGGGAATGTCGAACTGGATCTTGTCATCCTTGTCCTTGAGCACGTAGAGCCCCACCTTCATGGGCACAGGGTATTCCGGATCTACACTGTCGTCCTTGTCGCCAACCTCAATGTTGTAGATGTCGATGGTGTTCTTGCTATCGACATTGAAGTTGTTCATCTTGTTGTCGCTGGCGAAGGCCATGGTTCCTGCGGTAATGGGGTAGCCCGTGAAGTGCAAGCTGTAGCTGCTGAAATGCTTGAGGGCCAGGTTCTTGACGCTTACGTAGGCGTCCATGGTGCCGATGTCGTTGATGGCGCCCTTGTACTTGACGGACACGGAGCCTCCTTCGGGGAAGGCGGCGCTCACGTTCACGTTGCAGGGTTTGTCGAAGTTGATGTTGGAACCGTTTACCGTGATGGCGGAGACCTTGTAGTTAAATGGTTTGGAAAGAGTGTAGTCGTTGGCGGTGACGGAGGTGTTCTGCACCAGAAGCTTCGCGATGACGGCATCCAGCTTCTTGGCGGGTTCGGCCTTGGCGGTATTTGTAGAGTCCGCCGAAGCATCAGGTGCGGGGGCTACCAGGGAATCCAGCGGAACCGCATTGGAATCGGCGGCTACGGTGTCTGCCTTGGCGGCTTTGGTCCCTGAGCTTGTCGAAGGGGGAGTGAGCAACACGTCGATGTTGGTCTTTCCGCCCTTGTACAGGTCCAGATGGGCAAAGGCTCCGTCTACCACAACGGAATCGATGCGGAATTTGAACTTGTCCAGGTTGGCTTCGGCAATGCCCACGCCCACGTGGCCTGCGCCGATGGTCTTGTCGTTCACCTCGGTGACCACCACGCTATCCACACTGACAAAGCCCTTCACGTTGGAAGCGAGGATGCTGTTCAGGTTGCCCTGGATGTCCATGTCCGCGGAGAGGTTTCCCTTGAAATCCTTGATGTTCACGAAGTCGTTGAGGTAGGGCTTGCCTGCCGCTAGGGCGAAATCCTTGAGGCCCACGTTCACATTGAAGTCATTGGTGGCCGCATTGACGGTCACTTTCACGTTCAGGTCGCCGCCGTCGGCGAACTTGAGGCTCACGCCCACGTCGGTCTGCTTGTTGCTCAGGTAAACGGCGGGGATGGCCACGCCAAAGTCCTTGATGTGGATTTTGGAGCCCACCTTGGCGTCTTCGTAGATGATGTTGCCGTTCTCGAAAACGATGTTCTTGACGGAAATGCTCACGGGGAGTCCGTCGGCGATTTCGGCCGCGTTGATCATGCCGGTGGAATCGGCGGCGGCACTGTCGACCGCTACGGTGTCTGCGGCGGTGGAGTCGGACTGGGAGAGAAAATCCAGAATGTCGCTGAAGTTGAAACGGTCCCCGCTCTGGACCACGTGCACGTAAAGTCCCTTCATGTAGATTTCGCCTACGCTGGCCGTTCCGGTAACGATTCTCGTGGGGTTCAGGTTGATGCGAAACTTTTCGAAGGAGACAAAGGGCGTTTTGCCGTCCCGTTCCAGGAGGGCGAAGTTATCTACGTTGACGGTCCAGGTCAGGGGACTCAGGCTTACGCTTTCGATGTTGACCTTTCGGCCGATGTATTCTTCGGAGTGGGCCACGATGTAGTCCTTCACGAACCCGGGGGCAAGTTTCAGGGCGGAAAAAACCAGGACGAACAGGACGGCGACGACAATCAGGATAATCTTCACGGACTTTTTCATGGGCTATAATTTAGAAATGTTAGGCAAGAAGGTGCTTTTTTCTGCTTTTTTTGCTTTCAGTGGAATATTTTTTTATAAATTTGCAGCCGTGATTGCTCTTTTTGCCGTTTTTTCGGCAAAACCTGCTCCGTTATTTTGGAGCGAACCTGGCCGTCAAGTCTCCCCGAGGCGTTATTAAGATGGCCCCCTAACACATTCACTTGCAATCACCCCTTCTGCAGGTCTTTTCCAGCCTGCAGTTGCGGTTTAACCCTTACTTATGAGGTGCCTAGATGGAAAGTTATATCGCACTCGCATGTTCTGCTCTTGCAGTCGTGCTCTGTATCGTTATCCTGACTAAGGTTAACAAGATTCTTGACAACCTTCACACTCCTATCGTTAAGAAGCTCACCCCGGACATGAACCTGAGGCCTAACTCTCGTCGTCCTGTCTCTGCCCAAGAAATGGCACAGCGTGGTGATCGCAACAACAAGGGTGATCGCAAGGATCGTCAGAATAAAGACAACCGCGGTGAAAAGAACGGCCTGGCCCAGCAGGGTCAGAACCGTGACCGCAACGAACAGCGCGATCGCGGCAACCGCCGTGACCGCCGTGATGGTCGTCCCGACCGCAACAATCGTCGTGAAATGAACGCAGACGCCCAGGCCGCTTCTTCTGAAGCTCCCGTGGCCCAGCCTGCCGAAGCGGCCGCTCCTGCTGCCGCCGAAGGCCGCCGCCCCCTGGCTCCGCGCATTCCGGTTGAAACTCCGGCCGCTCCTGTCAGCGCTCCCGTGGCTCCTGCAGCACCTGCTGCCGTTGCCGCCGAACCTGCTGTGGAAGTCGCCGAAACCACCTTCGATCCCGCCAAGGTCCGCTATGGCCGCCGCAACGTGATCAAGAAGGCTCCGGAACTCTCCGACGAAGCATAATCACGAAAAGCCAAAAGCTTGATAGAGCCCTCGGTCTTAGGACCGGGGGCTTTATGTTTTTATAAATGGGGTTGTCAGGTGCTGCCTAGCGCCAGCGGCGATGGTTGTCCGGCCCGTCGAAATCGTCGTAGCGGTCGTCGTAGTTTTCGGGATAGTCGCTGTCGTCGTAGTTGTCGTCCCGGTCGGGGAATCCCGATTCCAGCTCGGTGAAACTGGGCTCCTCGATGTTCACCACCTGGACTTCGAAAATCAGGTCCTTGCCTGCGAAGGGGTGGTTCCCGTCTACCAGCACGGTATCCTTGTAGATTTCTTTCACGATGTAGATGCCGTCGGCGTCGTCCTCGTCGTCCAGGTTCAGTCCGTCTACGAACTCGTCGGCGGTGTCGGGCAGCTGGAATTCCCGGATGTCGTTGTCCAGCATCATCTCCAGCTCCATGCCCAGCCAGAGTTCCCCTACGTCTTGGAGTTCTTCTTTGGGAACTTGGAGCAGCAGGTCGTTGCGGTAAGGGCCGTAGCCTTGGTCGAAGGGAATTTCTACGGTGAACTTTTCGCCCAGCTTGCGGCCTTCCAGGGCGGTTTCAAGTCCGGGGATGATGTTGTCGTAGCCATGGATATATACAAATGGGTGGCTCGGAGGGATTTCCTCCAAGATGCGACCGCTCATCTCTTTGAGCGTGTAGGCGATGCTCACCTTTGTCTTTGCTTCCACGATTTCCATAGGCGCGACAAATATAGAATTTTTAGCTATGAGTTGTGAGTTCGCCTTGCGTCGCAAGGCTTTGAGATTTTGAGGTGGCGTATACGGGGACATTCCCGAAATGACTCATAGCAACCGAAGGTTGCGACCTCATGCCTCGAACCTCGTGCCTCGAACCACGAGCCTCGAACCTCACAACTCAAAACTCACAACTCACAACTATTTTACTACTATTACACCCATGCTTTACGGTATTTGTTCTGATATTCATTCCAATGCTACGGCTTTTCGTGCCGTGCTGGAATCCATGAAAGAAAACAAGGTGGAGCGCCGGATTTGCCTGGGCGACCTTGTGGGTTACGGTGTCGACGCTAACGAATGTGTACAGCTCGCCAAGGAAAACATGGACGTGTGTCTGATTGGAAACCACGACAGCGTGGCTATCAAGTACGAGTCCAGTATGGGCTTTAACCCTTACGCCAAGCAGGCCGTGGAATGGACGCAAGAGAACATGAATGCCGAATCGGTGGCCTACATCCGTTCGTTGCCCTACATTCACGAAGAAAACGACATTACCTTTGTGCATGCGTCGCCCATGTCCCCTGCGGATTGGCTCTACATTACCGACCTGGAAGACGCCCTGAACGCTTTCGACCATTTTTCTGGAACTTATTGCTTTATCGGTCATACCCACAGCCCCGTGATTGTGGCAAGCCGCCCCATGGCCATTCCCAAGGTGCTGGACGAATACGAATACACCATCGAGAATACGGAACGGCTTTTGGTGAATGTGGGTAGCGTTGGCCAGCCTCGTGACCGGGACTGCCGCGCCAGCTGGTGCCTGTTGGATACGGAGACCAAGTGCATCCGCATTATTCGCGTGGAATACGATGTCTTTATCACCCAGGAGCGTATGCGCAAGGCGGGAATGCCCAATTTCCTCATCGACCGCCTGAGCGTGGGGAGATAGCTTAGACGAGAGAACGCCACTTCGTGGCTACAGACGAGAGATATGCTTGATGATGTTTTTATGGACTGTGGTGAAAAAGGATATTTATATTGTCTCTCGTCTAACAAGATTTTTTCTCGTCTCTCGTCAAATACGATTTTCTCTCGTCTCTCGTCTAACATGAAATGGGTTCTCGCAGTTTTTGGTAAGGCCGGCTCGCCGTTTATCGCCGACGAGGTGGACAAGTACGTGAAGCGCCTCCGTGGGGGAGTGTACCCGCTGGAGGTGGTGGAGCTGAAGGAATCCAAGCTCGATGACCGCGCCCAGTCCCTGGCGCAGGAAGCGACACTTTTTGACAAGAAATTTCCCAAGTCGGAATACCGTCGGGTCATCCTTTCCGAAGAGGGCAAGCTGATGGATACGGTGAGGCTTTCCGACACCTTGCGTGACCGTTTTTCGGGCAATATCGTATTCTTGATTGGTTCCGCTTACGGTATTGATGAGAAACTGAAAAAGTCCGCCGATTTGCTGCTATCCCTTTCGCCCCTAACCTTTACCCACGACCACGCACGGGTGATTATGGCCGAACAACTCTACCGCGTGCAGATGGTGATGCAGAACCATCCGTATCACCATAGGTGAAATTAAATATGGGGACTAATCTTATAAGGGATTAGGATCTAGAGAATAGAGGTTAGTGAAAAGAATCACGCACTTCGTGCGTTAATAACAGACGGCGAAGCCGTGATATTTCTCCCTAGCCTCTAGATCCTAGCCCCTAGATCCTAGCCCCTAGATTATACCCCCTTCTCTCTATTTACTATATTTGGCGCCATGAATCCGGAAATCGAGAAACGCCGCACTTTTGCTATTGTCAGCCACCCCGACGCGGGTAAGACCACCATCACCGAAAAGTTCCTGTGGTACGGAAACGTCATCCGCGAGGCGGGCCACGTGCGCGCCAAGGCAAACCGCAGCTACACCGTCAGTGACTGGATGAAGATTGAACAGCAGCGCGGTATCTCGGTTTCCAGTTCCGTTCTGAATTTCCCCTTCGAAGGTTGCATGTTCAACCTGGTGGATACCCCGGGGCACCAGGACTTCTGCGAAGACACCTACCGCGCCTTGACCGCCGTGGATGCCGCCCTGGTGCTTATCGACAGCGTGAACGGCGTGGAAAAGCAGACCATCAAGCTCATGGACGTGTGTCGCATGCGTCACACCCCGATTATCACCTTCATCAACAAGATGGACTTGGATGGTCGTCATGTGCTGGACCTGCTGGACCAAATTGAAAGTGTTTTGCACATCAAGACCGCCCCTTTTACGCTCCCCATCGGAGTAGGAAAGCTTTTCAAGGGCGTGTATTCCATCGCCGAAAACACCTTCCACACCTTCAACAAGGAAGAAGGCCATCAGGAAATCATCCAGATGGAAGGCCCTGACGACCCGCGCCTCGTAGAAATGTGCGGCGAAAACTGGGTGAACCAGTTCAAGGAAGAATACGAGATGGTCACCGGCGGCATGGACCCCTTCGACCACGAGAAGTTCCTGAAGGGGGAGATGTGCCCCGTGTTCTTCGGGTCTGCGGTGAACAACTTCGGTGTGCGTCAACTTTTGAACGCTTTCGCCAAACTGGCCCCGCCCCCCATGGTGCGCGAGACCGACAAGCGTCCGGTGAGCCCCGACGAAGATGCCTTTAGCGCATTTGTGTTCAAGATTCAGGCCAACATGGATCCCAAGCACCGCGACCGTACGGCATTCTTGCGAATTTGTTCTGGGAGCTTTACCCGTGGCGAGAAGGTCTACCATGTGCGTACGGGTCGCGAAATCCGCCTGGCCGCTCCCACCGCCTTCCTCGCCAAGGACAAGGAAGTCATCGACCACGCCTGGGCGGGCGATATCGTGGGCATCAATGACCCAGGACTGTTCCGCATCGGTGACACGCTGACCGATGGCGAGAAGATGAGTTTCACGGGCATTCCGGATTTTGCTCCGGAACACTTTGCCCGCGTGACGCTTCTGAACCCGCTTAAGAGCAAGCAGATGGCCAAGGGCCTGGCCGAACTCAGTGAAGAAGGTGCGACCCAGTTGTATGAACCGCTCAAGTCGGCAATCCCCGTGATTGGCGTGGTGGGCGAGTTGCAGTTCGACGTGCTCAAGTTCCGCCTGCAGAGCGAATACGGCGCCGACGTGTCCCTGGACCGCGTGCCTGCCCACGGAATCCGCTGGGTGTCTGGCCCCGAAGCCGACATGGCCAAGTTCGCCGAAGAATACGCCATGGACTGCATGATGGACAAGGAACGTAACCTGGTTTGTCTGTTCCCCAACGAGTACCGCCTGAACCTGGCCATCAAGAATTTCGAGAACCTGAAGTTCGCCGAAACCTCCCAAGGGTAAGCGGTATTGTCATCCCCGCACCCCTCTTTGTCATCCCCGTGCCCCTCGTTGTCATCCCCGCGCCCCACTTTGTCATCCCCGCGCAGGCGGGGATCTCCTTACTATTACTATATTTACTCCCGTAAATTTTTTAACCCGAACCGCGCGGTTTTCTAACTGTGCGAAAATTCAAAAGGAAAAAACAATGGCTGACAATCTGTCCGTCCTCGGCAAGGCCCGCAAGGCCTACCAGCCGAAACTCCCCGCCGCTCTCCGCGACGGCGCTCTCAAAGTTGCTCTCGTGAAGGGCAAGCCCACCCAGTCCGTCCGTGACCAGGCCAAGATCAAGGCCCTGTTCCCCAACACCTACGGCGCTCCCTACATCGGCATGAAGAAGGCTACCAAGGCCGCTGCCGGTAAGGCTCTCAACGTGGGCGTGGTGCTCTCCGGTGGCCAGGCTCCTGGTGGACACAACGTGATTGCGGGTATCTTCGACGGTATCAAGAGCATCAGCAAGAATTCCAAGCTCCTCGGCTTCCTCGGCGGCCCCTCCGGCCTCGAGAACGGCAAGTTCATCGTGATCAACGAAAAGATCATGGACTCCTACCGCAACACTGGCGGATTCGACATCATCCAGTCCGGCC
>DGRZ01000097.1:0-27419 GCA_002391195.1 Fibrobacter sp. UBA4375
TCTTGAACTGGTAGAGCATCACCGGCAGCTGCTTGTAGCTGTTGAGCACGTAGCGCACCAGGTCGGTCATGGCCTCTTCGTGGGTCATGGCGAGCACCATGTTGTGGTTGTTGCGGTCCTTGAAACGGAGCAGTTCTTCACCAATGGCCTGGTAACGGCCCGATTCGCTCCAGAGTTCGGCGGTCTGCACCACCGGCAAGTCCACTTCGATACCGCCAATCTTGTTCATTTCTTCGCGGATGATGTTCACGATCTTCTGGATCACGCGGAACCCCATCGGCATCATGGAGTAGATACCGGTAGAAACGGGCTTGATGTAGCCGCCGCGCATCAAGAAGATGTGGCTCGGCATGGTGGCATCGCTCGGCGTTTCGCGGAGCGTCACGTAAAAGTACTTGGAGAGTTTCATGGTCTTTCCTTTATAGACAAAATCTGCGGGGCTTGAAAAATCCCTATCGTGGGCGTAAAAATAGTAAATGGGTGGCTTGTTTTCCGCTTTTTTGCTAAATTTGGCATTGAGAAATGGCGTTTTGCCACTTTTAGTCTAAAAGAGGTTGATAAAGATGAAGTCCAAATATTTTGCTCTTGGTGCATGTGCATTGGCTCTGACCGCCTGCGATATGCTGGGTGGTCCCAAGCAGGTCACTATCGGTCCCAATTCCACGGACGAACAGAAATTCGCCTATATGTTGGGTGCCCAGTTCGGTGGCCAGAACTTTACCATGATTCCCCGCCAGGTTGGTGCTGAACTTTACGAAGACGAAGTGGTCCAGGGTATTTACGATAATATCAAGGCAGAAAAGGATACCACGTTCAAGATGCAGGTACCGGCCGATTCTATGCAGGCCGTTGGTGCCCGTTTCTCGGCTAAGGCCCGTGAACGTATGGAAAAGATGAAACCCGACAGTGCCGCTATCGCAAACATCAATGGCGACCACCTGAAGATGCAGGCCTACATGGATTCCATGTCCAAGGCAATGCCTGTTGAGGCCGCTCCTGCTCCTGCCAGGGCACCCGTGACTCTGGGTGAGAATGCCAGCGACAACCAGAAATTCTCTTACATGATCGGTGTGCAGTTTGGTGCTCAGTTCCAGTCTATCGGAAATCAGTTCAATACGGAATTCGATGCTGACTACTTTGTGCTGGGCGTCCGTGAATCTGCCGCCAAGGTCCGCGACACCACCAAGACCATGACCTTGCCCGAAGATTCCCTGAAGGCAGTGGGTACGCGCTTCAACGAAAAGATGAAGGTTATCCGCGAAGAGGCTATCAAGAAACAGCAAGAAGAACAGAAAAAACTGGAAGCCGAAGTGGCCGAACTGAAGGGCGAAACCCTTGCCAACGGCATGCCTGCAAAGATTAACTTCAAGGTGAAGGCTACGGGCATTTCTACCAAGGCCGAAAACCTGGAAGCCTATGCTGGCAAACCCCTGCTGATGTTCTACTTCTCCGCTACCTGCGGACACTGCGCCCATGCCGCTCCCCAGCTGGTGGAAATTGCCAAGGAATTTAACCCCAAGGGCCTGACCTCCGTGGCTATCGCTAGCGGTGGAAACAACAAGTCCGGCATCCGTCGTTTCTCTGACGATGCCAAGTTCGAAGGTGCCTTTGACGTATTGTGGGACGAATCCCGCCAGTTCGGTGAACTCTACAGCGACGGCTACGTTCCCAAGGTCTACCTGGTGAACCCCGACGGTTCTTACAAGCTTTACGCCGCCTTCGAGCGCGAGAAGGAAGACCTGAAGAAGGAAATCGCCGAACTTCTGAACGGCAAGCCTGTGGAATGGAAGGTGGAAGCACCGGCTGTTGACACGGCAAAAGTGGACACTCCTGCTGTCGCACAGCCCGCACCGGCTAAGGCTGAAGCAAAACCCGCTGCAGCTCCCGCCGCCAACAAGTAATGCTCCTGCCCCAAAGGGGAAGGCCTTCCCCTCGCTCGTGCTGCGCGACTCGCTACCCCTTCTAGCGGGCTTCAGTCGCCAGCCCGCAACGCTTGGCTAATTGCATACACGTGAAATTTTATGCCCCTTATCGCATCTTTTGACGTTGTTGTCGTCGGTGGCGGCCATGCCGGCATCGAGGCGACTCATGCCGCCTGGAAACTGGGCGTCAAGACTGCCATGCTCACCATGGACATAAACGCCATCGGTCGCATGAGCTGTAACCCTGCCGTAGGCGGGGTAGCCAAAGGACAGATCGTTCGCGACATCGACGCTCTCGGCGGCCTGATGGGGCTACTCACCGACAAGGCCGGAATTCAGTTCCGCATGCTGAACATGAGCAAGGGACCAGCCGTTTGGGGCCCTCGCGCCCAGTGCGACATGAACTATTACAGCGAAGTGGCACGGGATGTGATTACGAGCCTTCCGGGACTTTCCGTAATCCAGGGGGAACTTGCCGCCTTTGAACGGATGCCCGACGGTGGGCTGGAACTGACCCTCTTGAACGGCGAACGCTACGTGACCCGCTCCCTGGTGATTACCAGCGGGACATTTCTTGCCTCCAAGATGTTCACCGGGTTAGAAACCAGCATCGGTGGGCGAGTGGGGGAGCCCAGCGCCGACAAACTTTCGGAATGCCTCGCCCAGAACGGAATCCGCCTCCGCAGGCTCAAGACCGGCACGCCCAGCCGCCTGGATCCGGATACCATCGACTTTGACGAATGCGAAGTCCAGCGTGGGGACGAATTCCCCTGGCCCATGAGCGACCGCCACCTGGCAGGAACGGTTCCAGGACGCGATGAAAATTATTTCTGGGGTGACCCGAAAAATAGGTTTATCCGTAACGACTGCGTCTGCTGGATTACCCGCACCAACATCAAGACCCACGATATCTTGAGGAGCGGTTTCAAGGATAGTCCCATGTTCAGTGGGCGCATCCACGGCAAGGGCCCGCGGTATTGCCCCAGCATCGAAGACAAGATAAACCGTTTTGGCGACCGGGATGGTCACCAGCTTTTCTTGGAACCGGAACGGTCGGACATCGGCCGCGTGTATATCAACGGTTTCAGTTCCAGCCTGCCGGCGGATATCCAGCTCGCTGCCATCCACACAATACCGGGACTTACCCGCGCCCGTGTCTTGCAGATTGGCTATGCGGTGGAATACGATTCCGTAGACGCCACCCAGCTTTACCCCACGTTGGAATGCAAGAACGTGCCTGGGCTATACTTTGCAGGCCAGGTCTGCGGAACCAGCGGCTACGAAGAAGCTGCCGGTCAGGGCCTTATGGCAGGCATCAACGCGGCCCTCAAGGTCAAGGGCGAACCGCCCTTTGTTCTGGGCCGTTCCGACAGTTACCTGGGGGTGATGCTCAACGACCTGACCACCACCTTGCTGGATGAACCTTACCGCATGTTCACCAGCCGCGCCGAGTACCGCTTGTTTCTCCGGAGCGACAACGCCGAGACCCGCCTCAAGGAACGGGCCCACGCCATCGGGATGATTTCAGACGGGGATTACGCCGACTGGCAACGCCGTCTGCAGCAGATGGGCGAGGTTAGGGAGTTCCTGACCGCCGAGTCCGCCTCGCCCGAACAGGCGAACCAGGTCCTTTCCGAAGGTGGCCAGGCTCTGGCCGAAACCCGCACCCGCTGGATAAACGTGCTCCGCCGTCCTGGAATCGACCCCGAACGCCTGTTCGAGACCGCCCTTCCGGAGCGGAACATTCCCCGTCGGGACCAGTGGTTCCTGTATGCCGAAGAGATTTATGCTGGTTTTCTGGAGAGGCAGTCCAAGGAAATCGAGGAACAGAAAAAGATGGAGTCCGTGAGGCTCCCCGCCGACCTGGACTTTATGCAGGTTGGGGTCATCAGTATTGAAAGCCGCCAGCGCCTGAATGCCGTGAAGCCCATGACCCTCGGGCAGGCGTCTAGGGTTCCGGGAGTGCGCCCCGCCGACATCACCATGCTTTACCACTGGCTAGAGAATAACAGGTTATAGGTTGTAGGTTTTAGGTCTTAGGGTTGAATAATGTGAAATGAAAATAGATCCTAGCCCCTAAATCCTAGTCCCTTAGCTCCTAACTTGCATTTCCAAAGAAAAAATGCTATCTTTGGCCCGTCAAGTTAACATTTTCCAAGAGGTACATTATGGCAGAAGAAACCGAAGTCAAAACACAAGAAACCAAACCTCAGGAAACAAAATCCCAAGAAAAGTCTCAGGAAAAGAAGGCTCCCGCCGCCAAGGCTGCTGGTGCCAAGAAGAAGCGCCCCGCCGATGCCCGTCGCAAGGGTGGTGCCGCTCCTGCCAAAAAGCCTGCTGCATTTAGCGATTCTCTGGAAGAACGTTTCCCCGCCCTCGCCGCCAAGCTCAAGAAGTCCATCGAGGACGGCATCAAGCAGAAGATCAAGGAAGCCCAGAACGACCCCAAGGTCAAGGCCGCTTCCAAGAAGTTCGCTGCCAAGTAATCGGATTCTTGTAGAAACAGAAAGGCCTCCGCAAGGGGGTCTTTTTCTATATTGCCCCTCGATGGTAAAAACACTTGCCCACATAGCTCTGCTTGTGTGTCTGGGAACCTCTTTGGTTTGTGCCCAGAGTGATCCCCTGCAAAAAGGGAAGACCGGCATCGAATCCATTGACACCCTTACGGTGAACGAGTGGGACGTGCCCACCACCCGCAATTCGCTCCCCCTGACCATGCTTTTCAGCATATTCCCCGGTGGCGGTCACTACTATACAGAGCACTATATCCGGGGCGGTTTCATTACCGCATTCGAGGCGTTCCTCTTTTACGAAGTCTATTTCAACAAGGCTTATCAGAAAGATCGCGTGTTGGAACAGGCGAAGCCTTTCCAGGACTCGGTGGCCGTTTACACGCGCAAGTTGGCATTTGCAGAACGGGATAGCATTCCGGCATATCAGAAAAAGCGTAACGATTTCATAAACCGCGTCCGCGAAAAAAGCGACAAGAAAAAGGAGCAAGAAGACCTGCGTATCGCGGAGAACGCCTGGCTCTTGGGGCTCCACCTCTACGGCATGTTTGACGCTTTCGGAATCTGGTGGAACAACAATTACAGGAGCGTTGAATTCCGGAGCATGAAGACGGCAATTCTCTGGGGATTGATTCCTGGCTTTGGGCAGATGTACAACGGGGAGTTCGGCAAGGCGGGGCTCTTGTATATGGGACTCATCGGAGCAAGCACCAGCATCTGGACGTCGCAAAAGATGGTCAACTACTATGTGGACCGCAAGCATATAATGGAAAGGGAAAACCCTGAATCCGAAGATTACGAGCGGGTGGCGGAACGCCTCACGTATTACCGCAAGAACAGAAACCAGTATATCTGGGGTATAGCATTAATTTATTTGTACTCTATTGGCGATGCGGCTGTAGACGCCCTTCTGAGCGACTTTGACAATCCCGTACACCTGGCTTTGCTGCCGACCCTTACGGGAGGCGCCCAGGCGTTTATGACGCTGGACTTTTAACCTATCGGCAGTGGAGGCATCTGGATGCCATCGTGGATTTTTGTGAAGGACCCGCGGTAGTGGCCTTCGGCATTGCGCGTAAATTCAAAACGGCTCACCAGGGCGTAGCTGAACTTGCCCTCTACAAAGTCTTGGTCGGGGACCCCGCAGGCGAAGTGCTGCAGGGCGGCGATGACGCCCGCGTGTGTCACCCACAAAAATTCGCCGTTGTCGGGGAGCGTGTCTAGAAAGGCCTCGACCCGCTTGTCCACGTCGTAGAAACTTTCTCCCTGCGGAAACTGGAACCCGCGCAGGTCCTGCATCCAGCCGGTCATTTCGGCTCTGGGTACGGCGGAAAGCTTTTGGCCTTCCCATGTACCGAAGTTGATTTCCTTGAGGGAATCAACCTTTTCGATGGCAAGCCCTGTGGCTTTGGAAACCTCTTCGGCCAGGCGGAGGCAACGGAGCAGGGGGCTGCTGTACAGCCTGGTGGGCTTGGCGCCGGACTTTAGAAAGTCTTCGATGGCGCTTGAGGATTCTTCAGGGAACGTAGGAGACACGTCAAAATCCAGCTGCCCGTAGCAGACGTCGTTCGGGTTGTAGGGCTTGGTGTGTCGAAATGTCCAGAGAATCATGGCAAAAAAAATCCCAGGCGACCTGAACACATAAAGATTCGCAAGTCCGTTGCTGCTTTCGCCCTGGCGAATTGCCCGCAAATAATCATTGTTCAGGGCCTGGGATAACGCAATTTAGCTTGTTTTTGCCCGAACGACAAGGGGTGGTCCGGCATTTACCCGTGATAAAATGCATACTTTTTTTTACATTTGTTGGCGGGATAGACTATTAAATGTTATATTTATAATACACTCTGGTTTATAATACACTCTGGTCGATTTTAGTTGTACGGAGGGGAATTATGTGGAAAAAAAGTGTTTGTGGCTTGACTCTCCTTGTTGCAGGGCTTCTGGTTTGGTCCTGTGGTGACGGCTCGGTGGATTCGCTGACCGATAATGAGCTTTTGATGATCAGCCGTTTCCCGAGTACCATCGACTACGACATGCTGGACAGCATTGTTAAAGCGTGCGAAAAAGACGAGGCCTGCTGGGAAAAGGCCAAGAAGACCGGCGAAATCTACAAGGGCGACTACACCAAGGTGCTCAGGGATTCTTCTGGAAATATTGTCATAGTAGAAGGGGATTCCGCCTTCATTTACGACAAGAGCGGCAAGAAGCTTCCGGTTTTTAATTTTTCCTCTAACAGTAATGACGATGACGACGATGACGTGACCAGCAGCGGAAGTACCGCTACCTCGGGCAGCTCCAGCAAACGGAGCAGCGCCAGCGGCTACGATGTGGATGAATATACCGACGGCGGCGATGGCGCTGACAGCAATGGCTCTGGCTCGGGCGGCACTTCTGTGTCCCATGACCGCAGCAGCAGTTCCAAGAAGTCCACCAGCAGCAGTTCCGTGGACTTGAGCTTTTTGAACAGCAGTTCCAGCATAAAGGTGCTCAGCAGTTCTACGGTTATCCGTAGTAGCAGTTCCAAGAAGGTGGCTAGCAGCAGTTCCGTGGACTTGAGTTTCTTGAGCAGTAGCAGTTCTAGCCTTGGGGTAGCGAGCAGTTCTAGCATTTATCATGAACGTAGTAGCAGTTCTAAGATTGTTGTTAATGTAAGTTCAGTGTCCGAGAGTAGTAGTTCCGAGACGGTGGTTCAATTGAGTAGTAGTTCTGCCACGCACCATACGGGAGTTAGTTCTAATGCAATGGCCTGTGGTCCACAAACACTTAAGGGAACTTGTGTTGCCTTGCCTAGTCCGGGAATCAAGGGAGAATCTGTTACCTATACGTTTACTCCCGCAGAGGATAACACCTGCAACGGTTATAACGAGGTAGAATGGAACGTGACAGTGGAAAACACTGGCGCTTCCATAGTACATGAGGAGCATTCCTATAATGCCCCTCAACAAAAATATGATTTTGTCGTTTCATTTTCGACGGTTGGTGTAAAAGAGGGTGTACAGTTCTCCATGGGAGGAGAAAATGTGGTGTGCGACCCGTTAAGGGTCAAATCCCCTTGCAAGACCGCCAACACATATCAGTGTAGTAGAACAAAGATTCCTGCAGATGCTAACGACAATATATGGAAAAATAATCCAAAACAGATTTCTTACGAGTGGAATCTTATTCAGACCGCAGGGTGCTATGAAATCAAGTCTATTGATTGGGCCGGTGCTTTGGCGGGAGAACATGGAACTAGTGTTTCTAGAACTTACACCACGGCCATAAATCAGGCGGTTAAAGTGAATATTACAAATGAGGAGGACGAGATTACGGAAGTCAGTTGTGCCAGTGCTTACGCCGTTTACTCAGAAGAGGTCATTCCTAATTTCGCTGTAAGTAATATAACGACGTTTGCTGGGGAGGCATCTTACAAAATTACGCCGAGTTCCATAACGGGGTGTAACTATGATTCCGACAAGTGCTCCTATGAATTGACGGTGACTGGAGAATCCACCCCCTTGTCGAGTGGCTCCAATTACACGGGCGGCGCCATAACCTTTGAAGGAATGTCTACCGATGCTACTGTCAATTACACCTTGACGTTGAGTAATTATTTGGGACCAAGGTCAAAAACATTTAATGTGACGTATGTGGTTACAGAACCTGCAACGGCGACAACTACTCTCAGCGATGAATATGTTGCGGGAGGAAAATACAGAGTGACTCCAGGATCTGAGGTGGGGAGCAATCCAAAATTCAAATGTTCATCTCCATCAACACCGACGAATGCTCCTATTGTTGTCGGGACCATAAATGGAACAACAACTATAAAAGCTTGCTCTCAACAATATTGTATGGAAGGCGCCGGATTCAGTTCGGGAACGGACTATCTGTTTATTGTTGCAGACAACATTCCTGACGATATGAAATGTGGTTTGATGGGTTGGTGATTTGATTCGGACTCAAATTTGACATAATATCCCCTCCCCCCCGATGCTATCGGGGGTTGTTTTTTTATTAAACATGCAAAAAAATGGTGTTTTTATCACTAAAATGTATCCAAATCGAAACATTCCGTTTTGAAATAGAAGATTTATAAAGTATATTTAACATAGTGTGTGCCGCATTGTCGAGGGGACCTTGCGGAGTTGGGCTTTGCCCAGGAGACTGTGTATGTGGGTGTTAAAGAAAAATTTACTTGGACTTGCCCTGGTGGTCGGGGCTGCTTGTTCATCGTTTGCCGCGACGGTGGCTCCATTGTATTTTGAGAGCCTTGGCTCGTCTTTCGATGAAAATTCTGATGAGCAGCAGGTGTACTGGGAACGCTTGATGAAGTACAAGCTGTGGGGAACTCACTCCCTGAATTTTACTAATCAGAAGGTCTCCATTGGTGACAACATCGGCTATAACGGAACGGCTGATGGCAATGTTGTGTTTAATTTCCCGCACCACCATATTGGCGGTCCGACGCTAGTCGGCGGAAACCTGTCTTTTAATGCAGGTAGCCCTGACTCCATTACTGCAGGTCCTGTTCGCATCCTTGGTAACCTGACGGTCTCTTTGCAGAACAATAACGTTATGGAAGGAGATTGGTGCGTACAAGGAACGATTTCCGGACAGTACGATGGAAATTTGGTGGCCTGGAATAATTTGTTAAATGGTGCTGTTTACAACAATACTTATACATTGAGCAAGAAGGCTGGAACTTATGCTCAGTGTCCAACAACGGTTCCTCAGGTGAATACGGAATTGGAAGTTCCCATTTGGCCTGCACCGGCGAAGATGGATACGTCCATTAACATGAAAAGTTGTTATGGTGGAGAAAAGTTTTTTATTCATGTTCCCCCTGATACGGTCCAAACGAATGAGTATGGAACTTACGACTTGTATATTGACCAGATGAATGTGTCTTGTACCAATAAAAAGACCCTCTATATTGTGATGCCGCCTAAGGGAAAGTTGACGCGTATCTATTCAAAGAATGGTTATGTATTTTCCAATGCTGCAAACGATTTGAGAATACAGGTGCTTACGGTTCAAAACGGTGTCGAGTACAATAGGACTACGAAGCAGTGGCAACTGGGGCAGACTTATGACGCCTCAAAGGGCTTTTGGACTGGTGAGGATAATAGTAAGTTTACCTATGTAGATAACAAAACGTATGGTGGAAATGTCCTGTTCTATACCCCCAAGGATATCAAGTGGGATTATTGGGTAGATGCAAATTTTCAGGGGTCCTGGATTTCCACTGGCAAAATAACCATTGGCGGTCACTTCAAACTAGCTGGGCAGGTTATTGCAAACAATCTGGATTTCCAGGCAGATGTTTCAGGTGATTTTAGGTATGTTCCATTTGATCCTCCCCAGATTGGCCTGAACTTGGCCTCGAACCAGAAAATTTCTGAAAACGACTCTCTTGAAGCTGTTGCTAGTGCGGGCTCTTATACGGGAACGTCTTTGAACATTGAACTCGACAAGGCCCCCGAAACGAATGTGGAATTTGACTACTGTTTCTTGATTAGCGGTACCGCTGCGAACACCGGGTCCAATAATGCGAATTATTATGACATAGATACGGCTGCGACCCATATTCCTATATGCGGTAGGGATACGGTGTATTCTGCCCGCATTTACAAGGGGGAAACTCAACTTAGGGCAGCAGATGAAATAAAGGTCTGGATACACGATGACAAGGATATAGAAAGTCGTGAATTCTTCAACCTGAGAATATTCAATATGGTGGGCGGAGTGTTCCCCGATGGATCCCGCGATCGGACGGTTCCCTTCCAGATTCTAGATAACGATGGTTCCGCATCTCCGTGTAATGTTGATAGTAAGAACAGTCGGTTCTCTTTGCCGGAAGACGCTTCTATTATCCTTTCCGGTTCTGCCTTCCCGGCAAATTGTTCTGATGAAACGGTGCTTCCCATTTATAATGTGATTATCAAGAAATTGCCTCCAAGCGGTTCCTTGTTCTTGGGTTCGACCCTGGTGACTGAAGGAAAGGTTATTTCTAGTGCTAATCTTCCCCAGTTGAAGTATGTTCCAAATGCAAATCAGAGTGGAACTCCGTTGGATTCAATAAAGTTCCAGGTCGAAGATGAACAAGAACATGTGTTGACGGCGATCTATACCGTGATCCTGGATGTGACTCCGATGAATGATATTCCTAATGCCTCCGGGTTTACAGTAAGTGTCCGCGAAAATGCGCCTATAGATTCTGTCTTTGCCACGGTGACAGGTTCTGACGTGGATGCCACGACCAGAAAAACTGGAGAATTTTACAATTTGACATATAGTATCATTGACGGAAATGCTAACGACGAAAATGGTACGGCTTCCTTTGCTATCAACGCCTCCACGGGCAAGATTTCTGTTAAGGGAAAGTTAGATTTTGAACGTATTGAGAGGTATCCTCTTAAGGTGCGGGTTTCTGATGATGGAGGTCTTTATAAAGACATTATTGTTGTCGTAAATATCTTGGATGAAAACGAACCCCCTGTAGCAGTCAATTGCACGGGCTCGGTGAAAGAAAATTCCCTCATCAATACCTATACAAACTGTCATATTGCGGCTAATGACCCGGAAAACACGACCCTGAAGTACGAGATTACAGGTGGTGAAGGCAAGGAACTTTTCCGGATTGATAACCAAGGGGATATTTGGACTGATGGTGCCATAGACTACGAATCCCTGCCGGCTGGTGCAAAGTACTATACGTTGACTGTTACGGTCAAGGATAAGAACGGAGCTTCCGGCTACAAGTCGACAACAGCGACGGCTACGATTACTGTTACCGACGTGAACGAACCGCCTGCTGCTCCTGCCGATACCTGCTGGATAAAGGAAAATACCAAGACCCCGTTCTACAAGAAGGATGGGACTACCACCAAGACTTGTTCTGTGGCAGGCTCTGACCCAGAGGGCAGGTCCTTGACTTATTCCATAACTGCGGGTAACACGAATACGACATTTGCGGTCAATTCATCTTCTGGTGTGATTACGGCAAGCAAGGCCCCTGACTTTGAAACTACGCCGGAGTTCCCCTTGGTTGTTGAAGTCTCTGATGGTGTAAATGAACCCATTAAGACGCTGGCCCTTATCAAGGTTATCGATGTGAACGAGGCTCCCACAGCCAAGAATACCTCTTGTACGATTGCCGAAAATTCTCCGATCAACTTGGTAACGCCTTGCTGGATTGAGGCAAGTGACCAGGATGGCGACGCGCTGACCTATAGTATTACCAGCGCGACACAGAATGGTGCGGACTATTTCAGGGTTGATGAGCACGGCAATATCGTGGTGAAGGCTCTCATTGACTACGATGCCCTAAGTTCTGATAAGTTCTTTGTCCTTACGGTTACGGTTTCCGATGGCCGTGGCAAGACGAAAACGGCCACAGCCACGGTGAATATCACCGATGAAAATGAGGCTCCTTCCGTTACCCAGGATACCTGCTGGATAAAGGAAAATACCAAGACCCCGTTCTATCAGAAGAACAAGACCACCACCAAGACTTGTAAAGTTACCGGCACAGATCCGGAAGGCAAGACCTTGAGCTATTCCATTTCGGCGGGTAATGCGAATTCAACATTTGCGATCAGTTCTTCTGGTGTGATTACGGCCAGCAAGGCTCCTAACTTCGAAGATGTTTCTGACTACACTCTGGTCATTGATGTCTCCGATGGGACGAATACGACCAAGACGGCTGTTTTGGTCCATGTCATTGACGTAAACGAACGGCCTACGGCAGTGGTGGAGACCAATCCGTCTGAGGTCCAGGAGAATTCTTCTGTCAATACCTATGTGACTTGGGTAAACGCATCCGATATTGAAGATGGCCTGAAACTGACATATCGTATTGTTGCCGGCAACGAAGATGGGGCCTTTACCATAAAGTCTTCTGGAGTTGGCCAAAACGATGACGGCGAAATCCGCGTGGCTAAGGATATCATAGACTTTGAAACCAAGTCCTCTTACTCGCTAACAATTCTTGTGTGCGACCAGGGAACTCCTGGCACAGCTGCCGATACCCTGTGTGTTGATGTGGTTGCGAACATCACGGTGAAGGACGGCAATGAGAAGCCCACAATCACGGGAATTCCCGACCAGGTCATTGACGAACATACTCCGGTGGGAACTCCGGTGGGAACGGTTACGGGAACAGATCCCGAAGATGGTGACCTGACGTTCAGCTTTGCCGGCGGAAACAATGGTCAGGCATTCGCCATCGACCCGACCACGGGTGTAATTACGGTGGCCAGGGACATTGATTTCGAAGCACTGACCGATACGGTGTTCAAGATAAAGGTTCTTGTTGTAGATAACGGCGGCCTCCGCGATGAGACCTTTGTCAATATAGCCATCCGTGACATCAACGAAGGTGCCGAAATCGACGACGCCACTATGACCGTGGCCGAAAACCAGCCCAAGGGGACTCCGGTTGGAACCTTGGAACTTTATGACCAGGATACAAAGAACGAGAACCGCCAGAATAAATTCCAGGCTATCGGTGGTGATAAGGATTTGTTTACCATTGATGCGACTACAGGTGAGATAAAGACCAACGCTGTATTCGATTACGAAGCCAAGACTTCTTACAGCTTAGTGGTACGTGTCTACGACCAGGACGGCAATGCCGACACGGCTACGGTTAAAATCAATATCGCCGACGTGAAGGAATCCTCAAACATTGTGGTGACTTACGCCGAAACGGGTAGTGGCGCCTGGAGCCAGACCAATCCGGTGGGAACCCTGTATATCAACGAGAACAGCATGCTTCTCCAGTGGACTGCCGATGGCAAGCCTATGCCCGACACCCTGCTGGAAAATCTCCACGAGGGTTACAATGTGGTGACGCTGACCTACACGGACCCCACCAAGAACAAGGGTGTCACGGAAACCGTGGGTATCTTTGTCAGCACTCGTACTCCCGAAGTGACGGTGACCACCTCTGCCAACCACGACAATTCTGCAAGCATTTACACCCTGGTGGAAACTCCTGCCGAAGGCGATACCTCCGTATACGTGAACAAGAAAAACAACGACATCGTGATTACGGTTAGGGAACCGGTCATCGACGAGACCTATTCGGATTCTTCTTGCAACTACGAAAGCCATACCTTTACGGTGAATACGGAACTGGAACCGGTGACCATTCCGTCTAACACCTACAATGTTATGGACAAGATTGCTGCCGCCGGCCCTGTGCTCAGCGACAATCCTGCTTCCGAGGTGACCTACTCCCAGTACAACAAGGACCAGGTCAAGGTCTCTTACACCGAGAAGGTTGCCGGCGTGGATGTGACGATTTCGTACGTGACGGACAAGGACGGCAACGTGGAAAAGATTCCGGTGATTGGCGCCAATGGAAAGATTGATTCCATCGAGGTCATTACGGTATCTTATCAGGTGAACGTGGGCGGCAAGACGGTGAACGTTTCTTACGTGGCCGATGCTATTACGGGTCAGCCCCTGAAGACCACCACGGTGAACAACACCGCCTCTAACAGCGGCATGTCCAATGCGGGGAATTCTGGCTCCAACGGTGGATCCGGTAATGGCAAGCCCGGCTCTAATGGCGGCAACGGCGGTGCAAACGCCGGAGCTAACAATGGCTCTAGCGGTGGTAGTGGCTCTAGCGGTAATGGCGGTTCCGGCAATGCAAATTCCGGTACGGGCAATGCCGCCCCTGTGTACATGTACTCCCTCACTGAAGGCGAGGTCCTTTACTCTGTGACCTACGACTTTACTACCAAGGCCAAGGGCATGGGCGAGACCACCGTGCAGGTAAGCTACACGGTTGACCAGAAGGGCAACGTGACCAAGGACAAGGATGGCAACGTAGGTTATTCGGTGAGCTATACCTATGTGAATGCGATGGGCAACTCTTCGACCCAGTCCGTGTTCATCGTTGTGGACCTGATTCCGCCCAAGGTGAAGATTATGTCTCCTGCAAACGACTCCGTGCTCCATTCCAATTCTGTCAATGTGAAATGGTGCGTTGACTTTGGGGACGGTCGCGGTTGCGTTGAACAGGACAGCCTGAACGTTGAAGGCCTGCAGCCTGGCGAGGTGAACGAGATTGTTCGTCTCTATCGCGATAAGGCTGGCAACGAGGCTTCCGACGTGGTGTACGTCATGGCCAAGAACACCAAGGACGTGGATATTTCCGTAGAAAAGCCGGTGACATCCATTACTAAGGAAGACGTGGACAAGTACTACGCTGCCAAGGAACCTGAAAAGGGTCAGACCTTTGCCATATCCATTTACAATCCTCAGACCGACAAGGAAATCGAGACCATGGTGGGTGGTGATTTCAAGAACAGGGAAGTCACCTCCGGTGAAGAGGTTTATCCTGGCTTGAAGAACCACTTGGGGCCGACTCTCGGAATCCAGGCCAAGGTGCCGGTCATCAACTCTGTTGACGGTCTTGCAACGCTTGACGACCTGGTTGGTGCAGACGGTATGATTCTGCTGGATGCGGTGGATGCCGTGGGCAGCAAGAAGGTCTCTGTGGACGAGTTTGTGGCAGAACACTGCAATGCCGATTTCAAGGCGGAGCTGGGTAGCGATATCAGCAAGGCGAACATCTACGACACCAAGATGAGCGCCAAGATTTGGGTCTACACCTCTCTCGGCCAGTTCGTGGATTACTTCAGCTTTACTCAGGAACTGAACGACCCGAGCTATGCAAGCGATGCCGGTGTGCTGACCATGTACTTTGAAATGAAGCCCGACAGGAACGGCGATGTGCATACGGCCAACGGCCGCCTGTATGCTACCGGTGCCTATGTCTACAAGACAGAAATCACCATGAAGAGCAAGTTGCGTTGCGACCTGCCGCCCTTCGACGATGCGACCAATGTGAACAAGATGGACCAGACCAAGAAGGTCAAGGAAGACCTGTTGAAGTCCTTCGGTTACAAGCGGCCTAAGTCCGGCAAGTAGTAGCCCGGTTGCTCCCGGCACGAACAAGACTATAAGTAAAAAGCCCTGCAACGCAGGGCTTTTGCCGTTTAGACCAGAGACGAGACGCTGGCCTGGATCCTTCGCGCGGTCGCGCTCAGGATGACACTTCTTGAGACCCGCGACCCTAATACCTATAACCTAAAACCTAACCCCTAGATCCTAGATCCTAACCCCTAGATCCTAAATCCTAGCCCCTAGCCCCTAGCCCCTACTCTTCGTACTTCACTCCGGTGGCGATGAACTTGATTTCGCCGGCCTTGGGGGTAAGCATCACGAGCTTGGAGTCAAAGCCCTTGCCTTTGAGGTATTCTCCGATGGAATTGATTTTGCCTTCGGGGCCAGTCACCTCAAGCGTAAAGTTGTGCTTGCGCATGAGCATAATAACATCGTTCAGGGCGGTGTAGCTAGAGGCGATAAGCTTGTCGGAGTTCTTGAAGAATTTGACTTCTTTGGCGATAGCGCTCAGGTCCTGCTTGGTGTTGCGGGCGCAACCGCTTTCGTCTACCTTGACTTTTGGGAGTGTGGTGGGACATTTGTCCAGGTGGTCGGGCACTCCGTCAAAATCGGAGTCCATGATGCAGCCCAGGCTGTCTACGACAGCTCCTGCCGGGGTTTTGGGACATTGGTCGATGGCATCTGGCACCCCGTCCTTGTCGGTGTCCTGCGGGCAGCCGTTTTTGTCTACGGGATAATCCTTAGGGGTGTCGGCGCAATTGTCGTGCAGGTCAGAAACGCCATCGCCGTCGGAATCTACGGGGCAGCCGTCCTTGTTGACGGTTTCTCCAAGCTCTGTTCCTGGGCAGGAGTCTACTTCGTCAGGGATGCCATCCCTATCTTCGTCCAGGGGGCATCCGAAGGGATTGACCTTCCAGCCTTCGGGTGTTCCCGGGCAGGCGTCGTTTTCGTTAAGCACTCCGTCGTGGTCTTCGTCCAGGGGGCAGCCTTTGCCGTCTACGGGGTCGTCTTTGCGGGTGTTCGGGCACTGGTCCGCATTGTCGTCAACTCCGTCGCCGTCGGTGTCCAGCTTGCATCCGAACGCGTCTACAGCCATGCCCTCCGGAGTGTTGGCACAAGTGTCCTTGTAATCGGGGACTCCGTCTTTGTCTTGATCCAGTGGACAACCCAAAAAGTCCACCTTTACGCCCAAGGGTGTTCCCGGACAGTCGTCCACGATGTTCAGCACTCCGTCCTGGTCTTCGTCAACGGGGCATCCGCGGCTGTTTACCACCATGTCGCGGGCAGATCCCGGACACATATCCAGACGGTCGGGCACTCCGTCGCGGTCGGCGTCTTTCCAGCTGAAGTCGATGGCCTTGCTTATGCCGATGGTCATAGAAATTTTCGGGGTTCCCGAAACGGTGTAGTGAATGTCTTTTCCTTCATTTTCGCGGGTGACTTGGTGACCGTTGCGCAGTTCTGTTCCCCTGAAATAGTCAAGACCAAGGTCGACGCCTAGGAGCAAATTGAAATCCTGTGGCAGGTGAAGCTTTACTGCAGGCGAAATGCGGAACCCGTCTTTTTCCAGGTGGTTGCTGAATCTGCTTGGACTGATTTTTGTTTCACCTGAAATTTCAAGAATGACGGATATTAATTTGTGTGGAAAAAGATTGAAACCGCTTCCCCATACTACGTACTCTGTACCGAAGTGACCGAAATAGGTATTCCATTGAACAATGTCAAAAAGTTCAAGAGTCAGGAACAGCGTTGTGGCAAAGGACCAGCTGCCGTAAGTATAGGCATGGGTTGTTTTATTTTCATCCTTGATGTTCCAGATGCGTCTGGGGCGGAAACCGGCGTCTTTGGTGCCTGTAGGGGCGAATACCTCAAGGGAGATTGCTGGCTTCAGGGGAAAATCCGTCGGGAGCGAAGCCTTGCCGTATATCTGCATGTCGCCCAACCCTGTAGTCTTGTAATCGGTCTCCTTGATTTGACCGTCGTAGTAGAAGGGCTGGTAAATGCCGAATTCGAAATAGTCAAGGGGGGCGTAAGAGGCCTGGAGGGCTCCGCCCGATGAGGGAATATTGCTCGGGACTTCGTGTTCCTTGCCTGTACCGGCGTCCTCGAATCCGTCGATAGCCATGGGGGAGCCGTCGCTCAGGTTCTCGAAATTCCCGGAAAAGAAGAAAAATCCCTGACCTAGGGTGGTGGACGAGGGTACTCTGAAGCCGTCACCGTTGCGAATTGCCCCGGTATGCGAAAAAGCGTAAGTCGTTGCTAGGCAAAGACTTAGGAATATTTTTCTGACGTTCATTGCAAAAAATTTAATTTTTTTTCACAAAGGTATTGACTTTTTGAAGTTTATGTATACATTTCCACTCGTGGAACCGAACCGAGAGACTAAATCAGGACTCCCTCCTTGGCACAGAAAGGCCCAAAAAGCCTATCGGGTCAATAGGGTCATCATCGTGCTCCAGATAGTGGCGTCTTTGGTGATGAGCGGGGTAATCCTGGTTGGAATCAGTCGTGTCCTGCACTGAGGAGAATTCTATGTTGAACTATGCGTACCATTGCGGCCGTAGGCCGAAGAGTGATTCTTTCGATAATTCCCTTCCTTTCCCCAACGAGGAAATCGAAGAGGAAATCGAGGAGGAGGAAGAAGAACTGGACGAAGAGGTCGATTTTGACCAGCCGTCCTTCAAGCGCGACCAGATCTGGTCCGACTACGCCGAAGACCTGGATTACGACCAGTGATATGCCTTTCTAGGCATATCGTAGTCCTGGGAACTTTTCTTTCGGCTATCCTGCTAGCCGCCTGTGCCCCGGCACAGGCTCCAGTTGCAAACGATGTTCCTTCGGGTGGCCCTGTGGGCAAGCCCGATTCTTTGGTGTATTCCGAAGACGGTCCGGAATCCTTTGCCCAGGTGGCCCTCCGGGAAAAGGTCCACGATTCCCTGGCGGTCCGGCCTTCTTGGACTTATTACCAGTATGCCCTGGAAGCCATGGACAACCAGGAATGGCTCTTGGCCAGGCATTACCTGGACGAATCCCTGCGGCAGTTCATTGCCGAAAAGCACGACACCCTTTACCACAACGTTCCCGAATCCGTTGATTCCATATACCGGGCACAGATGCCGCTCCGAATTGTGGATGCCCTGGACGAGGTTTACCCCAACATTTCAGAAATCGGCGTAGATGCAGGGGTGTTCGAGCAGAACGAAGTGTCTATCGAGGGTGTGGATGCCCTGGACGAAAGCGCTGCGGATAGCGCTGCCTTGCAGGTTATCGAAAACTTCTTGGATACCATAGACGTGGCTCAGTTTACGCTGCCCGTGGTGTTCAATGAACGGGTGATGCAAGAAATTTTCTACATGAGCGGCGGGGCTCGTTCCTTTACCGAAGGCTCCCTTAACCGTAAGACCGCCTACGACTCGTTAGTTTATTCTAAACTCGACGAGATGGGCATGCCCCGCGACCTGATTTACCTCGCCCTGGTGGAATCCGGTTTCAAGCTGAAGGCCTATAGCCGTGCCAAGGCCAGCGGCATGTGGCAGTTCATTCCGGAGACGGGCAAGCGTTATGGCCTTGCGGTGGACTACTGGGTGGACATGCGCCGCAATCCAGAAATGGCCACCACGGCCGCCCTCAAGTACCTGTCTCGCCTGTACAATGAGTTCAACGACTGGCTGTTGGCCATGGCCGCCTACAACTGCGGCGAGGGCCGCGTACGCCGCCTGGTCAAGGAGAAGATGGCTGATTCTACCTGGGACACCACTCAGGTGGTGACGTATTGGGACTTGGAACTGCCCAAGGAAACCATGCGCTATGTGCCGAGAATCCTGGCCGCCATGGTGATAGGCCATTATCCTGAACAGTACGACATGAAAATCAATCGGCAGTACAGGCCCGACTTTGATACGGTGACGGTTTTTGACTCTTTCCCGCTGGAGGAAGTGGCGAAGATTCTAAAGGTCCCGGAAGATACCCTGCGTAGTCTGAACATGGAACTGGTCAAGTGGTGTACGCCTCCCAACAGGGATTCCTACCTGCTTCGCCTGCCGGTGGGCACCCGCAGTGCCTTTGTAGATGGCTACGACAAGATGGAAAAGAACAACTTTTCTAGCTGGCACCACCACAAGGTCAAGCGGGGCGAAAGCCTGGGCGTGATTTCGCGCCAGTACGGCATTTCGGTGAAGGAACTCCAGCAGGCCAACGACATGAAGGGCACCCGTATTCGTGCGGGGCAGACCCTGCTGATTCCCATCAAGGTCACCCCCAAGAAATCTACGGGCAAGAAACCTGCGAAAGTCAAGACCTACGTGGCCAAGCTGGGCGACAACGTGGCCACCGTGGCCCGACTCTTCGGAGTGTCTCAAGAAAGTATCCGGGTGTGGAATTCCATGAAAGAGGACCACGTGGTGAATCCGGGGGATACCTTGTTTGTGTCCAAGCCGGAACTGAAACCCGTGGTGCCCCAGGCGAGTTCGGCTCCGAAGCTTGCCAAGGGCGAACGCTACGTGGTGGTCGAGGGCGACACCTACGCCGAAATCGCGAAGAAGTTCGGCGTGCCCGTGGTGATGCTTCTGGAGGCCAACGGCGGCTACAGCCATCGCCTTTCGGTAGGGGATTCCCTGGTGATTCCGGAGTTTACCCAGACCGTGGTGAAGAGCGCCCCGAAATCTTCTGAAAAGCAGGCCAAGGCGGACAAGTCTTCTAGCGAAAAGCCGTCGGCCAAGCCGGCAAAGACCGCCGATAAGCAGGCGGGCTCGGCTAGCGCAAAGTCGGAAAAATCTGCCAAGGAGCGGGTCCATGTGGTCAAGAAGGGGGAGGGCCTGTGGGACATTTCCCGCCAGTACGGCGTGACCATCGAGGACATTGTCCGCTGGAATAACCTGAAGGATACCAAAATCCGCATTGGCGACAAGCTCATCATCCGAAAATAATGCAAAAAATCGCTTTTTTTTGAAAAAAATGTGTATTTTCTCGAAAAAAAGTGTAATTTTAGTGACAGAAAACGAAAAAACTATTACGGAGCCCCAAAAATGAACAAAAAAATCCTTGGATTGTGCGCTATGGGCCTGCTGGCAGCTGGCCTTACCGCCTGTAACGATACGATGGACCCCAACGATCCCCAGTCCGTGCGTAAGTACCTGACGAAGCAGAAAATCGCCTTTACGCCGAACCAGTTCGTGTCTTATGCGGTGAACAGCGATACCGCCAAGATGACCTTGTTCTTGCAGGCTTCTATGGAAATTGACGCTGCCGCCGACAACGGCAACAACGCCGTGGCCATCGCCGCCAACAAGGGCAACGTGATGGTGCTGAACTACTTGTTCGACCACGGTGCAAAGGCCAACGTTCGTAACGGCAACGGCGAACAGGTGATTGACAACGCCGTGATGATGGGCAACAAGGAAGTGGTGACCCTGCTCCTTGCCCAGCTCAAGAAAGAAGGCGTAGATGTGCAGAACCTGGGCACGGCTGTGACTATCGCCGCCAAGACCGGCAAGGTGGACATGTTGGAACTGCTGGCCGACGCAGGCGCCCCTCTTGAGGTCAAGAGTCCCGACGGTTACTACCCGATTCACTTGACGGTGAAGGGCGGTCACTATGATGCCATGATGTTCCTTATCAAGAAGGGCGTAGATGTGAACGTAAAGTGCGGCCAGGGCTACTCCGTGATGGACTGGGCCAAGAACGAAGGCTACACCCGACTCATCAAGGAACTGAAGAAGGCCGGCGCCAAGAACACTGCCGCCTACACCAAGGAATTCGGAAAGTAATTCCTGTTGATGTTTAAAAGGAAAAGTCCCGCAGAAATGCGGGACTTTTTCGTTGTGCGAATATGTCATCTAGCATCCAAGGCCAGCATTACCCCTTCGATAAAGTTCTTTTCCGTTATGTATTCTGTAAAAATAGCAAAACAAAAGTAAACTCCTATAAAAGCGAGTCTCTTGAAGCGAGCAGGTCCGAAACCAGCCCCCCGTAGTCCGCTTCGGCTCGGTTCCTTAGGAATTCCGTCAAGGAGGCTGCCTTTTCGTACAGTGGCGTGAGGGCGAGGTTCCCGAGGGCACCTTTCAGGGCGTGGGCCGCTTCGAAGGCTTCGTCCAGGTTCCCGCTTTCGATGGCGCTCCTGAGTTTGTCGAAGTTCTTGTCGGCAAGCATGACGCCCACGAGTTTCAGGTAAAGGGCCTCGTTTCCCATGCAGCGGGCAAGCCCTTCTTCGGTATTTGCCCCAAAGGCTTTCAGGGATCCTATGGTAATCATGCGCCCTTCCTGCGTTCAAGTTCCTTCTCGATGAACTGCGCGAATTCTTGTGGAGCCACGGGCTTGGAGAAGTAGTATCCCTGGATAATCTGGCAGCCCATCTTTTTCAGTGTGTTCAGCTGGGATTCCGTTTCTACGCCTTCGGCCACGGTGGGCACGTTCAGGAACCTGGCGATGTCGGTGACCAGTTCTACAAGCTTCATGTTCCGTTCGTCCTTTTCCATATTGCGGATAAACGACATGTCGATTTTCAATATATCGATGGGGAGGCTCGTTATCATGTTGAGCGAAGAATACCCGGAACCGAAATCATCCATCTCGATGCGGAAGCCCTTCCTGCGCAAGCTCTCCACCATTTCGATTAGCCTCTTGGCGTTTTCGGAATAGGCACTTTCGGTGATTTCCAGCAGGTATTCTTCGGAAGAGAGCCCGTTTTCCTTGAGAATTCCGTCCAGCTTGGCTTCGAGAGCCGGGTCCAGGATGTCGATGCGGGATACGTTCACCGAAACGGGCACGGTGATTCCATACTGTTCTTTCCATTTGCGAATCTGGGTGGCGGCTTCGTTCCAGACAAAGTTGTCCACTTTCTGGATAAGCCCGTTGGATTCGAAAAGCGGGATAAAGTCTCCAGGGTTGATAAACCCAAGCTTCGGGTGAATCCAGCGGATGAGTGCTTCGGCACTGGAAAGCCTTGGGGAGTCCCCTTCGATATTGTACTTTGGCTGATAATAGACCTTCAGGTCCTTGTTGGCAATAGCTTCGGGCAAGTCGTGGATGAGTGTTTCCTCGAAAACCTGCCTTGCGTGGATTTCGCTGTCGTAGCGGGCGAGGGTGTGGGTGTAGTCACCGCGAATCTGGTCGCAGGCAATCTTGGCGCGGTCGAACCACGCTTCTACTTCCACATCCTTCGAAACGTTTTCCCAGAGGCCGCAACGCACGCGGATGTTGTTCATCTTGAAGTCGGCGAGCACGCTCTGGATAGAGTCGTAAACGTTCCTGTAGCCCTCCTGGTGGGCGGCGTAAATGTAGAACGTGTCTGCGTTTGACCGGCAGGCAATGGCTCTCATGGACGGAAGTTCCTTTTCCAGTGCTTCAGCAATCTTGGAAAGCAACAGGTCTCCGAAGGGCCTTCCGCAGAATTCGTTGACCAGGTGGAACCGCTCGATGTCGATGACCAGGGCGTCCCGGCAGGTGTCGCTGTCCCAGTGCTCGATCTGGCGGATATATTCGAAGAAGTAGTCCTGGGTGTAGAGTCCTGTCACGGCATCCCTTTCGGTCTGCTTGATGAGGTTCTTGTCCTCGAACAGTTCGATGATTCGTTCACAGCGGGCAAGTACCACCTCGGGCAGGTCGAAGGGTTTCTTGATAAAGTCGGCGGCTCCCAGTTTCAGGCTCCGTACCTCGGATTCCTTTTCCGAGGTCATCACGATGACGGGAATGCGCTTGAGCGTTTCATCTTCGGAACGCCTTTGCAGGAAAGCGAAACCGTCCATGACGGGCATGAGCAAGTCCAGAAGCACCAACGAGAAGTCCGAATCGGCCCCTGCAAGGATTTTCAGGGCATGCTCCGCATTGTCGGCGTAACTTACCGAGTACTCCGTAGAGAGAATGTTTCCGAGGATTTCCCGGTTGACTATCTCGTCGTCTACAATGAGTACGTTTCTCTTGATGGTCCTGTTCTGTCGAAATTTCTTCATCGGGTTTCTCCGTTATGAAAGTATCGTTTCCAGGGTCTCGAAAAGGGCTTCTGGTTGGATCGGTTTTGAAAGGTGGGCGTTCATGCCCGCCTGCAAACTTCGCTGCACGTCTTCGTCGAAGGCATTTGCCGTAAGTGCTATTATAGGAATTTTCTGGGCGTCTTCGCGGTCCAGTTTGCGGATGGCGGCGGTTGCCTCCAGGCCGTCCATTTCGGGCATGCGGATGTCCATGAGAATGGCGTCGTAATAGCCTGCGGGGCGTTCGCTGAATTTTTCCAGGGCGATTTTCCCGTTGGTGGCTATGTCGGTTTGTATTTCCCGCATGGCCAGCACGTTTTCCATGATTTGCGCATTCACGTCGACGTCTTCGGCAAGCAATATGCGCTTGCCCCGCAGCTCGGCCTTTTTGGGGCTGCCCAGGAGGGCGTTCTGTTTTTTCTTGAGGACTTTCTTGAATTCATCCAGCAGCGCCCCCGTGAAGATCGGCTTTGCGACAAAGCTGTCGACGCCTGCCCGAATGGCTTCGTCCAGGACATCGTCCCAGTTGTAGGCGGTAAGGATGATGATTGCAGACTCGTCGCCGGTGGTGGCGCGGATTTGTCTTGTCGTTTCCACTCCGTCCATTTCGGGCATTTTCCAGTCTATGATAATCAGGTTGAAGGGCTCCCTTCGTCCGTGGCGCAGCTTGACCATTTCAACGGCTTCCTTGCCGGACTTTGCCGTCTCGGTAGTGATGCCTGCCAGTTCAAGCACAAGCCGGGCATGCTCCAGGGCCACGGGGTCGTCATCGACTACAAGTACGTGCAGTTCATTTAGCCGAACATTGATATCCCCATCGGATGAATGGCTCCTGTGGGAATCTTGCAGAGTAACCGTGATGGTAAAGGTGGTGCCCCGGCCCTTTTCGCTTTCCACCTCGATGTTTCCGTTCATCAGTTCCACGATGCTCTTGGAAATGGCAAGACCAAGGCCCGAACCGCCGTAATTGCTGGAATTTCCTGTGTTTTCCTGGGCGAAGGAGTCGAAAATCTTTGGCAAGAATTCCTTGCTCATGCCGATGCCCGTGTCGGAAATGACAAAGCGGAGCGTTGAATTCCTTTCGAACGAGGCAATCTTTTCTACGCTCAGGTCGATGCGCCCGCCCTTGTCGGTGAACTTGACCGAATTGCCGAGGATGTTGATGAGCACCTGGCGGAGTTTCATGTCGTCGCCAATAAAGTATTCGTCTATCTGGCCCGCAAGATGGCAGTTGTACCTGAGTCCCTTTTCTTCGCACTGGACGCTGAACATGGTGTTCACCTGCTCCATGAGTTTTGAGAAGGAGAACTCCTCCTTTTTCAGGGTGAATTTTCCCGCCTCGATGCGGGACATGTCCAGTATTTCATTGATGAGTTTTAACAGGTGTTCTGCCGAGCCCCCAATTTTCGTGAGGTAGTCCCGCACTTTGTCCGAAATGTCCGGCTCGTGAAGGGCCAGGTTGTCGAGACCGATGATGGCGTTCATGGGAGTGCGGATTTCGTGGCTCATGTTGGAAAGGAATATGGTCTTCGCCTTGTTGGATTCTTCTGCCACCTTCAGTGCTTCGGACAAGGATTCCTGCTTGATGCGGTCCTTGGCTTCCTGGATTTCGTGTTCCAACCGGATTCTCGTGTTGCGCCGGATCTGGGCGATGACAAAGGCGAACATGCCGACCAGCACAAGTGCGGTAAGCCCAGAAAGACACTGACCACGGAAGATGATTCCCGAAGAAATGGACCCGATTTGTTCGCTGATGATACTTTCACGGATAAGGTAGGTGAGCATCCAGTTCGTGTTGTGCACGGGTACGTAGTACAGCGTTTCCCGGATATTGTTATAGGTGAAAGACACTACGCCCTCCTTATGCTGGGCGAAATCTTCTTTCACTTTTTCAAAGGAGTATCCGGAGTCGTAATTTGCCCGCTGGACGGCGTTCAGCAGGTTGTCTTCGCTGGCAAGGCCTCCCAGCACCATGTTGGTGAGGGAATTGCCGTCCTGGGTATAGATGTTGCAGAATGTGGCGTTGTTCTTTTCGCCCTGCAAGGAAAGCCCGTCGATCAGGCTGGGAACGCTTATTTCCATAAAGCACACCACGAGAATCCGGTTTTCGAGAGGGAGCCTGTCCACGGGGATGGCTATAATGACGGTCTTGTTCTCCGCATCCACGTTCTTGATTGATATTTCGGGCTTGGTCAGGTGGTTGTAGTCGATATTGTAAAGTTCGATGTCGGTCCGGGTTCCGCGGGAGGTGTAGATTAGTCCCGTGGTATCGACGAAGGCAAACTTTTCGAGGCCATAGAGCTGTTTCATGCGGGCCTGGTATTTCTGGAGCCTTTCGATGCTATTGAGGTCTTCTTTCTCGATTAGGCCTACGGCGATGCCCATGTCGCTTATGTAGTTGGCAAGCCTTGCGGCTACTACCTGCTCGCGGCGTTCGGCCAGTTCGTTCAGGTACAAAAGGCTTACGCTCCGGACGGCCTTTTCGGTATCGGCGCTGGCACTCCGGCCATTCCAGAAGGTGCCTGCAACCAGGATGATTGCCGCAAGAAAGGTACCGATGATGGCTACGCGCATTACACTAGCCAGTTTTTTACTATCCATGAGATGGACCTCCGACTACGGGAATTATAACAAAAGCCACTCCGATGGGGTGGCCTTTGCGGTTAATAGCCCTGTTTTTCTCTGGTTTAAACAACCCTGGATGCTTCGGCGCCGCTGCGGCTTGCGATGGACGGGCGCTGTCTTGCGGAGTCGTGTCCAGCGCTGTCATCCACGCCCCGCATCAAGTGCGGGGTAAACTCCGGCGTGTCATCCTGAGCGGAGCGCAGCGGAGTCGAAGGATCTAGATTTGAATTACTTCACACCAATCAAGGACAAATCGCGTACAGCGCCTTTATCTGCACTTGAGGCCATTGCCGCATATGCTTGAAGTGCTTTGGAAACTTGCCTGTCGCGGTGTTCCGGCTGCCAAGCCTTGGCGCCGCGGGCTTCCATTTCCTTGCGGCGAGCGGCCAGCTCTTCGTCGGTGAGCTGCACGTTGATGCTGCGGTTCGGGATGTCGATTTCGATGACGTCGCCCGTGTGCACGAGGCCGATGTTACCCTTGTTGGCGGCTTCCGGAGAAGCGTGGCCGATGGAGAGACCGCTCGTACCGCCGGAGAAGCGTCCGTCGGTAAGGAGGGCACAGGACTTGCCCAGGTGACGGCTCTTGAGGTAGCTGGTTGGGTAGAGCATTTCCTGCATGCCGGGGCCACCCTTCGGGCCTTCGTAGCGGATAACGACCACGTCGCCTGCCTTCACCACGTTCGGGTCGAGAATGCCCTTCACGGCATCTTCCTGGCTTTCGAACACCACGGCGGGGCCGGTGAACTTGAAGATGGATTCGTCGACGCCGGCGGTCTTCACGATGCAGCCGTCGATTGCGAGGTTACCGTACAGAACAGCGAGGCCGCCGTCCTTGGTGTAGGCGTGTTCGCCGTCGCGGATAGCGCCCGTAGCGCGGTCGAGGTCGTGGTCGGGGTACATGAAATTCTGGGAGAAGGCGACCAGGTTGTACTTGCGGCCCGGGCCTGCGAGGTAGCGCTGCTTGGCTTCTTCGCTGGGGTTACGCTTCAGGTCGTTCACTTCCAGAGCTTCGCCCATGGTCTTTGCGTGGACGGTCTTCGCGTCCTTGTGGAGGAGTCCCATGCGGTCGAGTTCACCGAGGATACCCATGATGCCACCGGCGCGGTTCACGTTTTCGATGTGGATGTTGTGAACGGTCGGGGCCACCTTGCAGATGCACGGCGTGTTGCGGGAAAGGCGGTCGATGTCCTTCATGGTGAAGTCGACGCCTGCTTCCTGGGCCACGGCGAGCAAGTGGAGCACCGTGTTGGAGGAACCGCCCATGGCGATGTCGAGGCGCATGGCGTTTTCGAAGGCGTCCTTCGTGGCGATGCTACGCGGGAGGATGCTGTCGTCGTTCAAATCGTAATACTGGTGGCAGAGTTCCACGATGCGCTTACCGGCGGCTTCGAACAGTTTCTTGCGCTCGGCGTGGGTGGCAACGATGGTGCCGTTACCCGGGAGGCTAAGGCCCAGCGCTTCGGTCAGTGAGTTCATGGAGTTTGCGGTGAACA
>DGRZ01000097.1:27531-81346 GCA_002391195.1 Fibrobacter sp. UBA4375
GGCCACTTCTTCGTCGCTGATGGTGTTGTCGGCGGAATCGATCATGGCGTCAATCAGGTCGAGGGCACGGTCCTTGCCGTCCTTCGTGGTAACGTGGCCGGCTTCCATCGGGCCGCCAGAGACGAAAATTGCCGGAATGTTGAGGCGCATGGCGGCCATGAGCATACCCGGAGTCACCTTGTCGCAGTTACTGATGCACACAAGGGCGTCTGCGCGGTGGGCGTTAGCCATGTATTCGGTGGAGTCCGCAATCAAGTCGCGGCTGGGGAGACTGTAGAGCATACCGTCGTGGCCCATGGCGATACCGTCATCCACGGCGATGGTGTTCATTTCTTTAGCGACACCGCCGGCGGCTTCGATGGCGCGGGCGACCACCTGGCCCAAGTCCTTCAGGTGAACGTGTCCCGGAACAAACTGGGTATAGCTGTTCACCACGCAAATAACGGGCTTGCCAAAGTCTTCCACCTTGGTTCCTGTTGCGTGCCACAGGGCGCGTGCTCCGGCCATTTCACGGCCTTCCATAGTCTTGAGCGAACGAAGTTTCGGCATAATTATTCCTTTTGTTTAAAAGATGTCATCCCTGCAAGAGAATGTCATCCTCGTGAGAGAATGTCATCCCCGCCCGTTCGGCTTGCTCAGGGCAGGCTCCGGCGGGGATCCCCTTTACGTTGTTGCACGATAATGTAGCAAAAAAGGGGAGGAACGCTCGAATACAAGAAAAAAACACCCGCCTTGCGGCAGGTGCTTTATGGAGGTTAATGCTACAAGATTAATACTTGCTGGAGAGTACGCTGGGGCACTCGATCTCCTTAAAGGTATGGTTCGGGTTACCAGCGGCTTCCATGAAGTTGGCCAGGAACAGGCAGCCTTCCTTGGCTTGAGAGTCACCACCAAACGCGGAATTGCACTTTTGGATTAGGCAGTTCTTACGCTTGGTCAGCAAATCGCCATCCCAGCCGACAGACTCTTCGCAATCGCTCAGCAGGCCGCCTTGTTGCTTGCCCAAGTCTGTCCAGCCGTAACCACTAGTTCCGTTGAACGCTCCAACGCCACCGCCAGGAATCATGATATCGAACTGTCCGCCACCGTCAACATCCCAACCGATGTTAGTGGTCATAACGATTAGCTTCTTTCCCTTCAAAGCCTGATGGTTGGCCTTGGTCTCGTATTTTCCGGTACCAGTAAAGGTGAGCTCGTAACATTTTCCGCAAGATTCGCTACCACCGTTGATTGCAGCAAAGGCAAAGCCCATGGTGGCGCAGCCGCTTATAGTGAACGGAATCTGGCTGAGGCACGCGGCAGCTCCACCGCCATTGCATACGCTCTGGGCACTGTAATCAGTATTTTGGGTTTTCCCATTAGAATTGCACTGCTTTGCGGGGGTCCCGATACCACCATTCTTGGAGGCGTTCTCCTTCCAGGAACAGCTGGGTTTGCAACCATCCCAGTAACGAGTTGCCCAACCACTTCCGCTATGGCCACCCTGCTTATAGACGATATTCGGGCAGCCACCGCTCTGCTGGCTTGTAGAAGTCTGCGTCTGCTGTTGCTTACTGCTGGAACTCTTGGGCTTGGAAGAAGAACTCTGGCCCGGGTTCTGAGGCTGGGAGGCACTGCTCTGTGGGGTCTCCGAACCACCGCCCATGTTGTTGCAGCCTTTGTTTGTCGGGTCGTAATAGCAGTTTAATTTGCAAGACTTGTCATAGGCGTACTGTTCGTCGTGGGGGCCTTTTTGGTTGGCATAGTAGTCTACGCATTTGCCCGAAGGGGCGTCATAACATTGACCGTTGCACTGACCTCCCTGTGAGGCTGCAGAGGAGGTGGGGGTATTGTGGGTTCCGCTGGAGTTGGAACTGGTGCTGGCAGCACTGTTTCCGCCCGGATTGGTGCCAGGATTAGTTCCCGCAGATGTCGGGCTGGTTCCGCTTGCAGAAGATGTTACAGCGGGTGCATCGGGATTTTCAGCGATGATTTCGCCATTGTCACCGACGACATTGCCGCCTTCATCTACGGTGCCGATGTTGTTGCCCTGGATATCCGTGACGGAACCGTCATCGAATTCCACCATCTTGGTGCCGCCGTTGGTTTCAATGATTTTTGCCTGAGGGCGTTCATTCAAATCAACACCGGTCAGGAAGGTCTCTCCTTCGTTTGTGACGATATTGCCGTCGGTATATGTACCAAAGACGTTCCACTGGGAATCGTAAACCGTTCCGTCTTCGGCAACGTAAAGGTTTTCATTGGGTCCGATATCAATAACGTGGACATTTTCGGACAATCCAGAAAGTGCGCCCATAGGCACAGTTGTGCTGTCGGTACAATTCCAAGCTAACAGAAGCGCTCCTGTCAGCAGCAAGGTTTTAAAGAACGGAAATTTCATGTTACCTCTCTTATACCCATCACCCGGCCCTAAAAATATAATAATGAGGTCAAAATGTCTTGTAAAAAGATTTTTGTGGTGGTAGAGGTCACCAAAATAGGACGTTTTGGGGCTCGATTTTGCTTACATTTTTGTGTTTTTAGGCGAAAGTAAGCGTTTTTTTACTAAAAACCTGATTCCGGGGTGGTTCCTTCGCCTGCGGCTTGGAACAGGTGTTGCCCGGAATGACGCCTCTTGCTACCGGCGCCCCTAATACCTAAAACCTACTACCTAACACCTAGCCCCTAGCCCCTAGATCCTAGCCCCTAGATCCTAGCCCCTAACCTCTAGCAACCAAATTGTCCAGGAACAGACGCTGGGCCTTGGGGTCGTACATGACCACGTCGTAGAGTTCGCCCAACTTGCCGGTGCGGGATTCTACCATAAGCCCTGCGAGAGAGCCTTTTTCGGTGGGGAGGAAAGCGCCCTTGCCGTCGGGAGATTCCTTGAATTCCAGGTAGCCTTCGGATACGTACCAGTCACGGATTACTTTGTAGTAAATACGTTCTGTGTTGGGGCCAATCAGGGCGTTGAGACGCCGTGCAATCTCGCTTACCGGTATGGGAGTTTCGTCAATGGGGTAGTTGCTCAGTTCTTCTGCAGAAACGTGGAATTTTTCACGGGTCTTGCGAGGGAAGTTCCCTTCTTCGGCATCGTCTTCGTCGGCTTGGTTGGATCTACGGTTTGCAAAGCGCTCGTTGGCGATGTCGATACATTTCTGGAGGTTGTCCAGCACGTACTGTTGGGCCTTTTCCCAGCATTGGGTATAGATGTTGTGGTGGCCCCGCAGGTCCGATTCGCCCTTTTCGAACCCGTAAGATTCTCCGAGCTCCGTGGGCAGGTTCGCCTCGGTTCCGTTTTCGGTCATCTGCCGGGCGAGGATGCCCTGCTGAACCAAGAAGTTGGCCACGTCGGCGTATAGCAGGTGGTTCATGTTCACGCCTGCAGGGATAAGTTCGTTGATATTGCGGACCACCCGGGAAATGGAGACGGGGTAGTCGAAGAAACGGTATTTGCTGATAGATTCAGGTGCTATGGAAAGAGGCTGCTTGGGAGCCTTGGGCGCTTTGGGTGTGGCCTTGCGGGAAGGGGGCACTGGAGCCAACTGCTCGTGGTTCAGCTGTTGTTGCAACAGGGATGCCACGTAGGCGAGGCACTTGCTGATTCGTTCCTGTTTGCAGGAGTCCCCTTCGGGGAGGATTTCGTCGGTGAGGGGGTTGATGCCGCAAGACAATTTGCGCAGGTACATTTCGGCACGTTCGATAATCGCATTTTCAGAAGCCATATTTTACTCCTAGTATATTCCGGGTCGCCTCTAAAAATTCATTTTCAAAAATTTGGCTGCAACACATCGCGCAGTTTCGTCACTCAAAGTGGTAAAGACCTCCAGTATTCACCACTTTTCGTTCCTGCCTGCGCTCGATTTCGCTCAAATTCTTTTTATCAAAGCAATTTTTAGAGGCGCCCTCTTCTTCTTATTTGGGTGCGGCAAATATAAAAAATATGTGCTTGGTTGGCTGAGAAAGCCTGTGTATATGAAAAAGACCGCATGGCACCGAGTGCTGCGGTCAGGGGAAAATGTTTAGAGTAGGCTACTGCCTCTGGCTGGCCTTGTATTGGTCAAGGGCGGCTGCGGCCTTGTCCAGGTCGGCATAACCCTTCATGGCGCGGGCCCGGTCCACATTGGCCTTCTGGGCGGCCAGAGCGGCTTCAAAGGCCTTCTTGAAGGCTTCTGGGTCCATGGCGGCGATGGCGTAGACCTTGAACTTACCCGCTTCGGTGACTTCCATGTCCATCTTGATTATGCTGACGCCGTTCTGCATGTCGGAAATGACGTTCTTTTTGGCCTCCTCCTTGTGCTGGGTGAGTTCGTCGCCTACTTCTTCTTGGTAGTTGCGGATAAAGGCTTCTACCTTGGATTCCAGGGCACGGGCCACATCGGTGCGGGCATTCAGGTCGGCCTCGTCATAGGCCAGCTGTTCGGACTTGGATTCGCCGACGCCGAGACCGGCCGTGACGCCTTTATCCATCAGTTCCTGCTTTTCTTTCTGCATCTTCATCATCTTGCTTGCGGATTGTTCTTGGGGAGTGCCTGCGCAACCGACAATGAACAGGGCGAATGCCAGAAGGGCGATAATCTTTTTCATGGTGTTTCTCCTGATTTTGGTTTTCACATTCAATATAAGTTATTTTGGGGTGTTGTGTGCGAAGGTGGGCGAAAACAGGTCGAAAATGTTATATTTATCACTATGAAGAATTTATCCAAGTGTCTGTGTGTGGCGGCTATCACATTTGCCGCGGTCTCTTCTGTCGCCTTTGCCGACGACAACATCCGCTTTGTTCCCGAACCTTACCCCATTGGCCAGGCTGACCAGGGGGAGGTAAAGCATGTGGTGCTCAAGGGCGCCAATGTCTCCGGAAAAGAAATCAACCTGGAAAGCGTCATGGGCCAGGGGGTTGGCATGTCCAACTTCAAGTTCCCCAAGAAGATTGCCAAAGGTGCTGCGGTTGCTATCGAGTTCGACATGGATTTTGCGGGCATGGACGGCCAGATCAACCCGGTGGTGGTAATGGTGGGCACCGACGGTACACCCTATACGGCAACCCTGGACGGTTTTGTGAAGGCCCCCATCTTCTTTGGCGAAAAGCTTTTCGATGCGGGTTTCTACGCCAAGGGCGAAAAGCGGTCATGGACGTTCTATGTGTGGGAGACCGACAAGAAGGAACGGCCCGACCTGGCTCTGGACTCCGCCGCCCTGCGGGAGTTTTCCATGACGTCCAAGCCCGTGATGTTGAACGTGGACAAGCTGGACCAGATCAAGGAAGGGGGCAAGGTCCCGGGCCTCAAGGTGACTCTTTCCACAAAGGGACTTTTGCGTGAAGGTCTGGAGCTAAAGCAGAGGAGCATCCGCAAGATTGTGGGCTTCAAGAGTAAAAAGCACCCCAAGGCCACCCCCGAAGTGCTGATTGTGGGCTACTGGAAGGAGTAGTCTGGCCTAAAAAGCGCGAAAAATTCTGTTTTTTCGCAATTTCGCCTTGAAAAAAGGGGAGACTTTAACTAACTTTGGTGCACTCGTAAGAGTCTCGGGATGTAGCTCAGCCTGGTAGAGCGCTTGAATGGGGTTCAAGAGGTCGCTGATTCGAATTCAGTCATCCCGATAAAAAGGCCCGCTTTTGTAGCGGGTCTTTTCTATTTTGTTGAAAAGGCGTTTTTAGGTAGGACGCTGCGGAATGTTTAAGGAACAAGTTTAAGGAGTAGGGTGGCAAAACGCATACCAAAGACCGAGGCCCCTCTGGAGGTTGGCCGCAAGCGGAAGTCCCAGGAACTGGAACTTTTTTGCGAGGTCTATATCCCGCTGGCCCCGTCGGTGTATACCTACGGCGTTCCCGAAGGCGCAAAAGTTGAACGGGGAAGCGTGGTCTGGGTGCAGTTTGCCACCCGCAAGAACCCCCTGCTGGCCCTGGTTTCCCGTGTAAGCCGGGAACGGCCCGCCTTTGACGTGCGGTGCGCCTACCCCCATGCTTCGGGCTATGTCTTTAACGAACGGTACATGGACGCCCTGGAATGGGTGGCACGCTACTATATAAGTACTCCCATGAAGGCCCTGGACGTGTTCTGGCCCTCGGATTTCGGGAAGTATCTGGACGCTGTCGCTGCCGAAGCTGGCACGGAAGTTGCGGCTTCGGGTGCGAATGGTGTTGCCTCGGGTACGAATGGCGCCGATGTTGGCACGGAAGTTGCACCGGTTGGTACGGGTGAAACCTTGGCTGGTTCGGACGGTGTTGCCTCGGGCGTAAACAGTGCCGCGCCCCTGACAGACGAGCAGCAGGTGGCGTTGAACGCCCTGGTGGCCCGCCTAGAAGGGAACGGTTTTCGTGGGGCGCTTTTGCACGGGGTCACCGGCAGCGGCAAGACCCGTGTCTATCAGGAACTGGCCCGCGTTGCACTTGGCCGGGGGCTCAAGGTCTTGATTCTCGTGCCCGAAATCGGACTTACGCCCCAGACGGCGGGGCGGTTCGAGAGTTTTCTGGGCGTGCCCGTGCAGGTGTTGCATTCCGCCCTTTCGGCCCCCAAGAAGCGCTCCGCCTACGTGTCCGTGCTGAAGGGGGAGGCCCGTGTGGTTCTCGGGACCCGGAGCGCCATCCTTGCGCCTTTTGAGTTTGACGTGGTGGTTCTGGACGAGGAACACGACAGTTCCTTCAAGCAGCAGGACCCGGCTCCCCGCTACCACACGCGGGAACTGGCCTTTCACTTGGCCCACAAGTACGGGGCCCTGGTGGTGCTCGGGTCTGCCACGCCTGCTTTGGAGACTTTCTACAATGCAAACCAGGGCCACCTGGAGCTGCTTTCCCTGAAAAAGCGGGCCACGGCGGCGCCCCTGCCCGATGTAAAGATTGTTGACATGGGTGAGGTTCGGCAGCAGAAGGGCATCCTCATGTCGCCGGAGTTGCGGGAGGCCTTGACGGAATGTGTTTCGGCTGGGGAACAGGCCATTGTGCTTATGAACCGCCGGGGTTATTCCAAGATTCGGGTGTGCAGCAGCTGCGGCGAGACGCTTTACTGCAAGCATTGCCACGTGCCTCTGGTTTACCACCGGCAGTACCGCGGGCTCCTGTGCCATTACTGCAACAGCATCTATCCTGAAAACACCTGCTGCCATTCCTGCGGGGCGGAGACCTACGAATACGTGGGTGGCGCCATCGAAAAGCTGGAAGAAGAAATTGTGCAGTGGATTCCGGGGGCGAACGTGGTCCGCATGGACAGGGACACCACCCAAAACGTAGGTTCCGTGGAAAAAATTCTGGAGTCTTTCAGGAACCGGGAACACAACATTCTGCTGGGCACCCAGATGGTGGCCAAGGGCCACGACTTTCCGGGCGTGCGTCTTGTTGGGATCGTCGGGGCCGACAGCGGACTTGGCATTCCCGATTTTCGCGGGACGGAGCGGCTGTTCCAGCTGTTGAGCCAGACGGCAGGCCGTGCAGGCCGTGCCCAGGGCGGCGGCCGAGTCCTGATACAGACCATGAATCCTGCGGAACCCATAATGCAGTTCGCCCTGAACCACGACTATGCGGGTTTTGCCCGGAGTGAACTTTTGAACCGGAAGGCGGCGCTCTATCCGCCCTTCTGCAAGCTGGTGTCCATCTCTGTCGGGAGTCGTGACGAATCTGCCCTGAATGAGGCTCTGTCAAGGCTTGAGGCCCTGTGCAAAAAGGAAAAGTCCCTGACGGTGCTTGGGCCTGTCGAAGCCTTTGTGCCTGTGGTGCAGAACGTGCACTGGAGCAGGCTCTACCTGAAAACCCAGGACCTGAACGCCGTGCGCAGTGTGCTCGGGCCTGTGGTGAACACCCCCAAAGCCTTTGCCCCCGGGGTAGATGTGAAGGTGGAGATAGAGTAGCTAATCTTCTACAACCAGGTCCATGGCCTGTCGGAGCATTCCGGCGGCGTCTTTTGTTTTGGGGGCTTCCTGGCTCAAGACCTGACGGAACTTGCGGGCACCGGGGAGTCCGGTGAACAGTCCGTAGAGGTGGCGGGTGAGGATGGTGGCGGGAGTCCCTTTGGAAAATTCCTTTTCCACGTAGGGCAGGTAGGCTTCGAGAACCGCTTTGCGGGACGCGGGCTTCCCTTCTTTTGTCATTCCCGGCTTGGCCGGGAATCTCCCATCACAGAATATTCTCTCGTCGGCATCCCGCAGGAACCAGGGATTTTCGTAGGCTTCGCGTCCCACCATTACGCCGTCCAGGTCTTTCAGCTGTTCTTCTACCTGGTCCAGGGTCTTGATGCCGCCGTTGATAGAAATGTTCAGCTGGGGCATCTCGGCTTTCAGATTGTGGACAAATTCATATTTTAACGGCGGAACTTCCCGGTTCTCCTTGGGACTGAGCCCCTTGAGCCAGGCCTTGCGGGCGTGTATAATGAAGATTCGGCAGCCGGCGTCGGCGATGGTCCCGACAAAGTCCCGGAAAAAATCCCAGCTGTCGAATTCATCTACGCCGATGCGGCACTTGATAGAGACAGGGATGGAGATGGCATCTTGCATGGCCTTGAAACAGTCCGCCACCAGGTTCTTGTCCTTCATGAGGCAGGCACCGAAGTTCCCGTTCTGCACCCGGTCCGAAGGGCATCCGCAGTTCAGGTTCACTTCGCCAAAGCCTGCGCGTTCCACCATCTTGCTTGCCGCTGCAAGTTCTGCGGGGTCGCTTCCGCCCAGCTGGAGCACCGCGGGCATTTCGCAGTCTTCGTGGCCCAGGAATAGTTCCGGGTCCTTGCAGTGCAAAAGTCCTGTAGATACCACCATCTCGCTGTAGAGCAAGATGTTCTTGGAAATCAACCGCAAAAAATACCGTTCGTGACGGTCGGTGCAGTCCAGCATGGGGGCGATAGAAAGCCGTCGGTTGAAATCCAGGTCCATGGGGGGAAAGATAGTAATTAGGGGATAGGGGTTAGGATCTAGGGGTTAGGGGCTAGGATCTAGTGGCTAGGATCTAGAGGCTAGGATCTAGAGGCTAGGGGTTTGAGGTCGCTTCGCTTTGAGGGGTGAGGTCGGGCCGGAGTTTACCCTGAGTTTTATCGAAGGGGCCCTTTGAGGTATGAGATGCGAGTGGCTAGTGCCTCGCAACCCACAACTCATAACTCATAACCCATAACCCATAACTCACAGCTCATTTCGCCCGCCAAACACTAACCTTTTTTCTATAATGCTTACCATGAGCCTGATTAAAAACATTGTCGTAGCGGGCGGGACCCACGGGAACGAGCGGACAGGTGTCCGCCTGGTGGAAAAGTGGATGGAGCACCCCGAATGCTACAGCTCCTGTTGCCCAAGCGCCAAGGTGGAACTGGTGCTTTCGAACCCGGAGGCGGTTCGGCTGAACAGGCGGTATCGCGACCACGACCTGAACAGGGCTTTTTCGCAGGTGTGCCTGGACATGAGCGCAGAACCTGAGGAATACGAGTTCCGCCGTGCCCGGGAACTGAACCGCATATACGGCCTCAAGGGAACAGGCACAAAGACGGACCTGTTGCTGGACGTGCACAATACGGGAGCGAACATGGGGCTGTGCCTGATTCTTTCGGCACGGGACCCCTTCACCATGAAAGCTTCCGCCGTGCTGACCCAGGAATTCAAGGATGCGTGGATTTACGATCAGCCCGAAGAACGGAGCATGTCGCCCTATTTCGGGACGGTGGCCAAGGCCGACGTGTGCATCGAGATTGGCCCCCAGCAGCACGGCACTCTGGATGCCCGCCTGTTCGAGGAATCGGAAAGTCTTGTGAAGCGTTACCTGGAACTTGCAGACGAATGGAACCGGGGAGAACTCCAGAAGCGCGCTCCCATTCAGGTAGAAGTGTTTACGCAACTTCGGGACCTGGGTTACCCCAAGGCCTGGGCGGGAGCGCCCATCGAGGCCATGATCCATCCCGACTTGTTGGGTCGTGACTTTGGCGAGTTGAAAAAGGGCGACAAGTTGTTCCGCTCCTTCGACGGCAAGGACATTCTGTACCAGGGCGAGGCTGACGGACGCGAGAGCGTGTGGCCCATCTTTATCAACGAACCCGCCTACTACGAGAAGGACATCGCCATGAGCCTTACGGTTAGAACAGAGGAAATGTGGTAACGTGTCATCCTGAGCGGAGAGGCGAAGCCTCGAAGTCGAAGGATCTAGGAATAAATGTTTGATGTGGAATGTGAGGTGTGAAGTGGAATTTGATATGAACAACGTGCCCAGTGCAGAACTTTCCATGGTTCCGGGGGAAGAACGTCTGAAAAATTTCATGGAACTGGTCCAGGCCGAAAAGACCAAGCCCTGGGAGTCCCGTCTTCAGGACATTCTGGATTCCTTCGAGGATTTTTTGACCCTGCGTCCGGAACCGCCCCAGTCCTGGCTGGACAACTACGCCGCCAGCGGCAAGAAGTTCGACTACCACCAGGTGGTGCTGCCCCAGGATTTTCAGGACCCCTACGAAGACGACCTGGGGAACATCCGCAGACTCCGTGGCGAATTCGAGCGTGTGCCCAGCACCATGGCCCTGGAGCACGAACTGATTAGCCGTAATTACTTTATTTATGAAAACGGACATGCGGACCCCATCGCAGCCCCACGCCCCATGCTCATGCTAGAAAGCAAGGACCGGGACGACGACCAGGAGGAGGAAGAAGGGGACATCACCTGGGACTGCTGTATCTCCATTTTCCCCGACGGAAGCTACACTTCTTACAACCTGGACCACGACGACGAAGAGGTTTTGGGGGAGGATTTCAAGGCCGTTTTCGAAAAACACATCGAAACTCTGTCCAAAATGCAGTTGGTGATTCCCGTAGAAGGCCGGGATTATGGTATATTGAGGAGTGATGCGTAGGCTTTTGACAAAGGTAATGCTCGGAATGTCCCTGCTTTGCAGCGGGGCTTTTGCGGCCTTTATCCAGAGCCCCATACCGCCCAGCACCCAGCAGAACTTTGTGCGGGATACCGACGGTGACGGCCGCATGGACCAGATGGAAATCCGTTTCCTGGGGAACCTGACCAAGGAGTACGTGTCCTCCATGCTGGACAGCCTCACCTTCGAATGGATTGATTCTTCGGGAGCGGCCAAGCATTACGGCGTGGCTGCAAGCAAGTTCCAGCTGAACCCGGCCAACAAGCGCAGCCTCATAGTTGACCTGAAATCGATGCAGAAAAGTTTCCGCCTGCTGACGGCCCTTTCTACCATGGAGTTTTCTGCCGCCATCTACGGTTCGGCGCTTTTGTACCTGCGGGACGGTTCCATGTATCCCGTGGCCCTGAAAGACGCCATGGCGCCTGCCATCATGTCGGCCTACCTGAGAAACATGCGGGGCAAGTCCAACGATTCCCTGACGGTGCTGTTTTCGGAAACTGTCCGGACTGTTCCCGGCTGCCCGGCCCTGCTGGAATACAAGAGCGCAAAAGACGGCAAGGTCCGTAAACTCAAGACAGACGAAATCCGCTGGAATTTCTGGATGAATTCTGCCGTGTTCGTTCTGGACAAGAAGGTCTCTGCCGATGCGCTGAATTTCCGGGATTCCCTGCGGTTGGTGAACGGTTGCGTCGAAGATACCAGCGGGAATGCGGTTTCTAAGGTCTCCCAGTTCTCGTCGTTGACAGGCTATTCTCCTTTCGAGGTGGTGGTGCCCTCTATGGCGGTAGATAGCGCCTCAAGGCATGGCGCAGGTGCCGAAGGCGCGGGCCTCCCGATTTTCCAGCTAAACTTCCAGCCTCTGCCTGTAGAGTCTGCCCGGGATACGGCCTGGGGCGTCTATATGGACGTGCTGGGCGAAGAATTCGAGAACGCCCTCCGCGAAATCTTGAAGATGGACGAAAAGACGCCTGTTAGTTTGTCAAAACTGAAGGTCCGCTTCGACATCCGCATCTACACGAACCTGGGCGCCTATGTGGTGGGAACTCGCGCTGACATCGCCGGAAACGACGAACGACTGGGCGGCAAACCCACGCAACTCTCCCTCCGCTGGAACTTTATGGACAGTCACGGCCGCCGTGTTTCTACAGGCGTCTATATCGCCAACGTGACAGCCCTGGTGGAATACGACGGCAAGGCCGTGTTCCGGAACGGAACGGACGCCACGGCATCCTACGTGTTCGGGGTGGTCCGCCGCTAGGGCCAGCTTTTCCCATGGACTTGGAAGAGACGAAAATCTATAAAGGGTACCAAACCTTTATGGAACCGTATTTGCCAAAATTGAAGTTAGGGGCGGAACCGCGTCAAGTTACTTTGTCCGAAATCCTGGACGCCTATGACGCCTTCTGTTTCGATGGATACGGAACGCTATACAACCGCGGGGACTTTGTTTACCCCGGAGCCATGGAGTGGTACCGCACTTTGCGGGCGGCGGGCAAGCACTTGCGACTGGTGACCAATGCAGCCTCCAACACCGACGAGTTCCTGGCGGCAGACGCCGGGGCCAGGGGCTTTGATTTTACGGCGGAAGAGACTATTTCCTCGGGCGGCTTGCTTGCGGACCTGTCTCGGGGCGAGCCCGTGGGTGTTTTTGATTTTGTGGGGCTTTCTGGGCAGAAACGCGGGTCGGTTGAGGGACTGAAAATCGGGGAACCTCTGGAAAGAAGCGTACGTGAAGTTTATTACATCGGTCGGGATACCGGCGTGAACGTGCTTGCCCAGGCGGGAATGGCAGCTGCCGAAAATCCGGAGGACCCGGTGGTGGCGGTATCGTCTTACACGGCTACGGAGGAAATGTTCGAGCGGGCGGTGGAAATCTTGCGCCGTCCCGATGGCTTGCTGCTGGTGCTGAATCCCGACGCCTGGGCGCCCAAGATAGACGGCAGCCGGAGCGCCGTGTCCGGCACGCTGGTGGAACGCCTGCGGGTAGCCTCCGGCTGTAGGACCTGCTATTTGGGAAAACCATTTCCGGCCATCTGGGAAAAGGTCCGTCGTTCGCTCCCTTCGGGTGCGCGGGTGCTGATGATAGGCGATACCATCGGGACTGATGTTTACGGCGCAAAGATTGCAGGCTTTGATGCCGCCCTGGTGGTAGGCCGCAACGTTCCCGAAGAAAGTCTTGCTTCAGACGAAGCCGCCCTGGGTGTGCGGCCCGACTACTACTTGGTGCCGGGCTGAACGCTGGCGGAGTCCGTTGTTGCTGCGGGTGCGGAAGGTGCAGCCGGCGAATCCTGAACTTTCGCGCTGGTCGCAGAATCTACGGCTGGTGTGACGGGTGCTGGGCCTTCCGCTTTCTTGTCTGCCACAATCACATAGAGGGTGTCGTGGACGACGTCGTGAACGACTACAGTATCCCTCACAAAGACGGTATCGGTCTTGCAGGTTGGAACAGCACCCTGCGGTGCCGCCGCTGAACTGGATGGTTGTGGCGGGTTTTTCCGGATTTGTTCTTCTAGGGCGGCCCGTTCGGCTTTGAGGGCATCCAGTTCTTTCTTGATGTTGGCCTTGTTGTTCGGCCTGCGTTCGCGGGAGTATTTGCCTTCTAGGGTGTTGATTCTCTTGTCCAGCTCCCGGAGCTTGTCGTATTCCGGGCCTTCGCCCTCGACGGTGGGCATGGGGGAGAAAAAATCCTTGAACTTTTGCCACAGGGATTTTTCTTCGGCATGGGAAAGGGAGGCAAGCCCGAGGGCGAGCAGGGTTGCGGGCAAAACGGCCCGTGTAAAGCGGGAAATAACCATGCCCCAATGATAGAAAAAATATCTTTGGCAGGGCGAATCCCTTTACAGGGTGCGTTTTTTTATTAAATTTGGAAAACTCTCGCGGGAGTAGCTCAGTTGGTAGAGCGCGACCTTCCCAAGGTCGATGTCGAGGGTTCGAACCCCTTTTCCCGCTCGAAAAACAAAAAGACGCCACCAGGCGTCTTTTTGTTTTTATGGCGGGTGTTAGAAGGGATGAGAACCCTCGAAGAGGGTTTGACACAAAATTGCCGTGGGCACAAAGTTGCCCATGAAATAGGCAATTTTTGAGCTTAACGCGAGTTTACGAGTGTTGAGCCCGTAAGGGTTGACAATCAGCCGCGAAGCGGTGTCTGATTGTCAACAACCCCTTTTGAGGGCCTATTATTTTTAGGCGGGTGTCCTAGCGCCTTCCTTGTCATCCCCGCGAAGGCGGGGATCTCCACGCCGTTTCCCTTAACAAATCTTTCCCTCGATGTATGCATCCCTCGTTCACAGAACTCATTTCATTCGACTGTTCTCTCGGGAAGCACACATCTCGGTCAAAAAACAAGCGGTGGCTCTGGACTACGAATTTATGCAGGTGCGAAAATTTACTACAGGTCCGACCCGTTACTGCCGGCGGAAACTCTTGTGACTGTTAGTCCCTGCGAGTTTCCCCGAGATGTCTTCCCCGCGCCTCCTTCTTCGTCATCCTCGCGTAGGCGTGGATCCACTATCATCTTGTCGGGGATCTCCCTTCCTTTCCCCCTGTCACCCCGGTCCCTCCTACTTGTCATCCCCGACTTGGTCGGGGATCTCCCCTCATTCCCCGCATTTCACAGCCCCTTCATTTGGCATTTCCGAAAATTTTATATAGATTGCATACAAACAACCTTCTCAAGGGGAACTGGCTATGAAAAATCTTTTTTTGGGGTTTTCCCTTGCCGCAACGGCACTACTTGCTGCCTGCGGTAGTGAATCAGGAACCAATGGCGAACCTTTGGAAAATTCCTCGAATTCTTCCTCAGGGGCGGACCTGTTTGCCGAGACCTTCGATGACCTGCCAGTTTGTACCGTAAATCGCGAAGGTGCAATCGCCTACGTGAAAGACGAAAAGGCCGCCTACGCATGCGAAAACGGTGACTGGACTTTGGACGATGAAAACACCACTGAAAGAAAATCAAATGGCGATACTGGTAACGACGGCAAGTCCAGTGGCTCCGAAGGCGTGGAAGGCTCTTCCGCAAGCGTTCCCGGCGGCAGCAGCGACGCCAGCACCTACGACGTGGTCATCGGCACGCTTACCGATTCCCGCGACGGGCAGACCTACAGGACCGTGAAAATCGGTGGCCAGGTGTGGATGGCGGAGAACTTGAATTACGAGGCGGAAAGTAGCTGGTGCTACGACAACGCCCCTGCCAACTGTGCCAAGTACGGTCGCCTGTACACTTGGGCTGCGGCCATGGATAGTGTTGGCACGTGGAGCACAAATGGCAAGGAATGCGGCTACAACAAGACTTGCTCGCAGACATACCCTGTCCGGGGCGTCTGTCCCAAGGGATGGCACTTGCCCGGTATTGGAGAATTTTTTGATGAATTGATTACGGTCGTGGGAGGCTCTTCTACGGCAGGGTCCAAGCTCAAGTCTGCTACGGGTTGGAATGATAATGGCAACGGAACCGACACCTATTCTTTTTCGGCGTTGCCTGCCGGCATTAGGTATAGTGATGGGAGTTTTAGCAGCGTGGGCAAAAATGCAACCTACTGGAGTTCCTCGGCGAACGATAGCGTCACCGCGTACAACGTTGCCCTGTTTGATTACAACGACTGTGCGGGCCTGGGCTTTAGCGGCAAGTACTCCGGAATCTCTGTTCGTTGTCTCAAGGACTAGAGTATAGGGGCTAGGGGTTAGGATCTAGGATCTAGGGCCGAGGGACTCAAGAAGCATCGTGCTGATTTCCGAGACGCAGTGGTCCGCGCTACGCAGTAGCGCCAGGACTAGAAAATTTTCCCGACAAAGCAGTTCAGCGAGATGCCGCCGTGGCTGGTCTTGATGACCTTTGTACTTGGCAAGCCCAAGGCGGCACAGTTCTTTAAAAGGATGTCACTGCAGGCGCCCTTGGGCGCGAGGATGGCAACGACCAAAGGGCGCCCAATTCCCTGTGCAAGTTCCGAAAGTTTCTTGCCTATGCGGGCGTAGAGTGCTGGGGCATTTGCGTCCAGACGTTTTCCGTAGGGCGGGTTCAGCACGATGATTACTTTGGCGTTTCTGCTGCCGTTTGAGGTATCGTGCCCGATGTTTGAAATTTCTTCGGGCGTGTAGCTGAAAAAGTCTTTCTGCTGCGGTGCGATGGGAGTCGGCTCGATTTTTGCGAGGGGACTGCACTCCACGTTATGCCTGATGATTTCGACGGCTTTGTCGGAGATGTCGCTTGTGAGAATTTTGATTATTGATGAATCGTGATTTTGGACTGGATCCTTCGCGACTTCGCCGCTCTGGATGACGCGGGTCAAGTAGTTCCACGAAGCTTCTTTGAAGGCGGGCTGGTGCTTGAGGGCAAAGTCGCGGCATTTTCCGGGAATGAGTCCGCTTGCCATGTAGGCTGCCTCTAGGCTGAAGGTGCCGCTGCCTGCCATGGGGTCAATGAGAGTGGTGAGGTCGCCCGACATGTCGGGCTTTGAGGTATGAGGTCGGGCTTCGCCCTTTGAGCAATGGATTGCCTCGAAGAGCATGGCGGCGGCGATGGTCTCCTTTAGGGGTGCGTCGTTGACAAAACGCTGGTGGCCCCGCTTGTAGAGTTCTTCTCCGGCCAGGTCTAGGGAAACTGTGCATCGGTCGTCGATGAGAGTGACGAATATGTTTTGCGACGGGGTGTTGCGGGGTGTCCCCGCAGAGGGGGTAGCGGATGCGGCTAGGAGATCCCCGCCGGAGTTTACCCCGGACTGTGTTCCGGGGCCAGGATGACAAGGCGCAGGAGCGAGGGGGAGGCTTCCCCCGTTAAATATGTTGTAAAATCGTTCCGCTACGGCGTCGCTGTGGTAGAGCCTGGAGTGTTTGCAGGTGACGTGAATGTGCAACGAGTTACTAGTTACTAGTTCTGAGATACTAGGATTATTTCTTTCGTCTTTCGTCTGTAGCGAGATTGCGAGCGTTCTCTCGTCTAAATAAAGTTCCCGGGGGATTTCGGCGGCTTTCTTTTCGAGCTCGCGGAAGTTTTCGGCCTTGAAGGAGGCTATGTCCATGAGCATTCGGTTGGCGATGCGGCTGTGGGCTACGGCTTTCCAGGCTTCGGTCAGTTTGGCTTCGAAGGAGACTTTACCGTCGGCGGTTTCGAAGGAGTCGTCTTTGGCGGCGACCCCGATTTGCCGCAGCTCTTGGACCAGGGTCGCCTCGAAGCCAAGGGGCACGACGGCGGTAAAGCGGTGGAGCTTTCCGTGGACTTGCCGCTTGATGCGCTTTTCGAGGTTTTCAAGCATTTTGGACTGTGCGGAATTTACTTGAACTTGACGGCGGTGCCGTAGACGATGATTTCGGCGGAGCCCGTCATGACGGAGGCGGTGGCGAAACGGACATTTATGATGGCGTCAGCCCCGATGCCTCGGGCCTGCTTTTCCATGCGCTCGATGGCGATGTTGCGGGCGTCGTTCAGCATCTCGGTGTAGCCGGCAATCTCGCCGCCTATGATGGTCTTGAGGCCGGCGAAGACGTCGCGGACCACGTTCTTGCTGAAGACCACGCTGCCGCGCACCAGCTGGAGGGTTTCGAATTCCTTGCCGGTGATAAAGTCCGTATTGTAAAGCTGCATGGAGGCCTCCTTTTTTCTTGCCTACGGCAACAATATATAAATCGGCGGCTTCAGGACGGCATATGGGCGGCAGAAAAGTCTGTTTTCGGAGTGGCGGGCCTATAAAAGTGCTTTTTGGTGCACTTTTATAGGCCTTTTGTTAATTTGTTTGTGGTTAATTTAGAGGGTTGGATCTCAAAAATACATATAAATCTTATCAAATAGAATGTTTTATATGCACTTTTGTTAATTTGTGTGTGATTCTTTTGCGCTCTTGAAGGGGTGAGGGGCATATAAAAAGCCCTTTGGGGACGGTTTTATAGGTACGCCCCCTCTAAAAGAACCTCTTGAAAAAGGAAATTGGCCTGAAAAGCGCTGTCACCAGCAGGGAAATGGCAAAAACGGCCGCCGCCACGACTGGAACCACGACGATGGGGTGGGGCGTGAGGAGCGACAGCTCGAGTCCGTAGAAAAGCTTGATGAAAAGCGGGTGAATCAGGTACACGCCCAGCATGCAGGCCGAAACGAAGGTGAGGCGGCGGTTTGTGGTCAGCACGCCCCGGTACCGTTCACAGAAAAAGCAGAAAATGGCGGCGGCAATCAGGAAGGTAGTTGGCTGGAAATTGCCCAAAAAGTATTCGTTGGGCTTGGAGCGGTCGATGGAAAAGTACGTGGAGGAGACGAAGGCGAAGGCCCAGGAGGCAATGGCCGAGAGGTACAGGATTTTTCGGGCTAGGGGCTTCAGGCCGTAGTGGGAAATGTAGAATCCGGTGAGGTAGAAGCCCGCGAAGGTGGTGCATCCCTGGATGCGGATGTTCTTGTAGAGCGTAAAGTCGGCGAGGCGTTCCAGCAGGTGGTTCACCATGGGGAGCACCAGCCCGAAGCAGAAAAAGATGCCGATGACGTAGAGGACCATCCGGTGGCTTGCGTGTTCGGTAAAGACCCGCATGGGGGGCGTCAGAATGTAGAGCCCCGCGATGGTGTAGAGAAACCACAGGTGGGTGGGCGGCTTGGTAAAAAGCAGAAATGGCGTGGCGAAGATGTCCTTGAAAGATCCGCCGGCGACGAGGGTATTGACCGTTCCGTAGACGACGACCCAGAACACCAGCAAAAGCAAGATGCGGGTGAGGTTCTTGCCGAGGATTTTCTCCGGCGGGTGGGCGTATCGGGGCGAAAGCATGAACGCCCCGCTGATCATGATGAACACGCCCACGCCGAAGCGGGCGATGCTGTTGTAAAAGTTCAGGGTAATCCACTCGTCGGTACGCACGGGAATGTTGTACCAGGCGGACGTGACGGTATGCTGGAACACCACGGAAAACGCCGCGATGATTCTAAGGACTTCGGCGTAGAGTTCCCTAGGCTTTACGGGAGTCGTTTCCATGCCATTTAGAGCATCGCCTGGAACTGGTGGAACTTTTCCAGCAGCTCGGCGTAGGTCTTGGTGGCCTCTAGTTGCGGGAATTGGGCCACGATGGAGTCCGGCGCGCAGAAGAAGCAGCCCTTTTCGGCCTGCAGGAGCATGCCTGTGTCGTTGAAGGAATCTCCCGAAGCGAACACCTTGAAGTTCAGGTCCTGCAGGTGCTTTACCACCTTGGTCTTCTGGTCGGTAAGTCGCAGGTGGTAGCCCACGATGCGGTCGTTTTGTACTTCCAGGTTATGGCAGAAGATGGTGGGGAATCCCAGGTTCTTCATGATGGGGTAGGCGAATTCCTGGAAAGTGTCCGAAAGGATAATCACCTGGGTCTCGTCCCGGAGCTGGTCCATGAAGGCGCGGGCGCCGTCCAGCAGGCCCAGGTTCGCAATGACGTTCTGGATGTCCGAAAGCTTGATGCCTTCGCGGTCGAGAATCTTGATGCGCCCCTTCATGAGCTCGTCGTAGTTAGGGATGTCGCGGGTGGTCAGGCGCAGGTCAGCGACGCCCGTCTTTTCGGCGACGGCAATCCAGATTTCGGGGGCGAGGACTCCTTCCAGGTCCAGGGTAACGACACATTGCTTGGTGAACATAGGGCTTAGGGGTTAGGATTTAGGGTCTAGGGGTTAGGAAAATTCAGAATTCAGAGTTCAGATTTCGGAGTTTGAACAATTTTGAAATCCGAATTCTGAAATCTGAAATCCGAATTATTTTTTCCTCTCGTTTATAATTTCTCTCAAATCTTCAATCGTAATCTGGTACGGGGTGCGGCAGAAATCGCAGATGACTTCCAGGTCCTTTCCTTCGGCTTCCAGGTCCAGCAGGTCCTGGAGAGGGAGGGTGGCAAGGGTCGCCACCGTGCGTTCGTGGCTGCAGGGGCAGTAGGCCCTGGGGTCGATTTCTTTCACGATGTCGATTTCGTAGGGGCCCCGCAGCTGGTCCAGAAGTTCGTCCAGGTCAAAACCCTCGGGGGTGTTCATGTCGCAGAACTTGGGCAGGTTCTGCACGATGACCTCTATCAGGTTGATGTCCTTGTCTTCCAGGTCCGGGAACGCCTCGATGTAGAAACCGGCGGCGTAGTCCAGCTTGCTCGGGTCCTGGGCGTTAAAGGCGGCCTCGATGCCAACGGCGGAGCGGATCTGTTCCGACTGCAAAAGGTAGGTGGCCAGGTTCTGTCCCATGGATACCGACGGAGCCTCGATGATGCTCTCGTGGACCCGCTTGCCCTGCTCGTTCAGCTTGACCACGCGGATGCTCTGGGGAATCAGGGCGGGCTCGTTACCGCCCACGGCGGCAAGTTCCGGCTGCGGGATCATGGCACGCACCAGGCCCTGGGGCGTCGTGTCCGACTGCACCAGCGTGATTTCGCCGCCAAAACGGGTGGTCAGCGACACGGTTCCCGGAAACTTCAGCGAGGCGCTCAAAAAGATGCTTGCGATGGAGTTCTCGGCCAAAAGTTTCAGGGCGAAACCCTGTGCGTTGTGCTTCTTGCCGATTTCGTTCATCGTCGCGGTCAAATCGACGACAATCAGGCGGAAGGGCGTTCTCTTGCCCGTGGCGCGGATAATGCGGTCCTTGAAATTCATGGCACAAAGATAGAAATGTAGTTGTGCCCTATGGACTAGTTAATAGTTACTAGTTACTAGAAATGCATAAAACGGGAATGTTTTTGAAGGTCTTGGAAGGTGTTTTTGGTAAATAAGGGGGGAGGTCTCCCCCTCGCTTCTGCGGCTCGTCATCCCCGCGTAGGCGGGGATCTCCTTGCGGCATCTGCTACCCCTTCTAACGGGGCTCAGTCGCCGCCCCGTAACGCCCGGCTTTTTCGGTCCACTTTTATTATATTCTTGCGAAAACGAGGCTCAATATGAAGATTTTATTCCTGATGGCCGACGGTTTCGAGGAAACCGAATTCGTCACACCTTTCGACTACCTGCAGCGGGCAGGTTTTGAGGTCGCTCTTGCAAGCGTTTCCGGTAAGGCCGAAGTGATTGGGTCCCACGGCCTTAAAATCCAGACGGACTTTGCACTTTCGGGTGCCGATACCGCAAAGTTTGGCGCCGTCCTTTTGCCCGGTGGCGGCATTGGTGTCAAGAACCTGAAGGCCTCCGCCCATGTGGAGAAGGTCATCTGCGATTTCAACGATGAGGACAAGTGGATTTTCGCCATCTGCGCCGCTCCTTTGGTACTGAGCAAGGCGGGAATCCTGGTGGACAGAACCGTCACCTGTTTCCCGGGCTGCGAAGCGGAGCTGGTCTGTAACAAGTTTGTGGAAGACCGCGTAGTGGTAGACGGCAATATCGTCACCAGTCGCGGCGCAGGCTCCGCCGAAGAATTCACTTTCGAATGTATCGCCCAGCTGGGCGGCCGCGACCTTGCAGAAAAAATCCGCAAGCAGGTGGTGGCGAGGTAAGAACTACTTCTCGATAATCGCCGAGGCCACGATGCCGTCGCCGGCGTAGAGCACCATGATTTGCCCGGGGGTGGCGGCGAATTGCGGCGTGTCGAACCGGATAGAGATTCGGTTGTCTGTAAGTTCGGTAATGCTTGCTTCGGCGAAGGTGTGTCCCAGCCGGATTTTCGCCTGGAGCTTCTGCTGCAGCAGGGGAGAGTCCTTGGAAACCATCAGGTTCAGCTGGCTCCCGCTGACTTCGCTACATTGCAGCAGACTGCGAGGTCCAAGTACCACCTGGTTCTTCTTGACATCGATGGCAATCACAAAAAGGGGCTCCGGCTGACCGCCGATGTTGAGGCCTTTCCTTTGCCCGATGGTGTAGTGGATGAAACCCTTGTGCTGCCCCAAGACCTTGCCGTTCACGTCCACGAAGTCGCCGGGAACGTTGTCGCTTTCGTCAAAGAGCACGGAGTAGTCGCCGCATTCCAGAAAATCCTGGCTTTCCTTTTTGGAGGCGAAATCTTCCCAGCCGATTTTACGGGCCAGTTCCTTGACCTCTTCCTTGTGCATTTCGCCTAGGGGGAACAGCACCGACGAAAGCTGGTCTTCGGTTAGCCTGGAAAGGAAATAGGACTGGTCCTTAAAGGTGTCGCGGGCCCTCCACAGGAACGGTTCTTCGGGGCTCCTGAAATCCAGACGGGCGTAGTGTCCTGTGGCAAAGTAGTCAAAGCTTACGCCCATCTTGCGGACGGCGTGGAGCATGGCTCCGAACTTGATGGACTGGTTGCAGCGCACGCAGGGGTTGGGCGTACGGCCCGCCCGGTATTCGGCGCGGAAATAGTCCAGCACGTTTTTCTTGTATTCCTCTACCACGGGAACTACGTGGAAGGGAATGGACAGGCGCTTGGCCACACTCTCGGCGGCTTCGATGCTTTCCCTTTCGTTGGGGCCGAAACATCCGGAGCGGCCCTCCACGATGGGCATGTTGATGGAACCGTCCCAGAGGGCCATGGTAATGCCTATGACGTTGTAGCCCTTCTGCTGCAAGGTCCAGGCGGTAAGGGCGGAATCTACGCCTCCCGAAAGTCCGACTGCTACTGTTTTGTTGTTTGGTTCCATAATACTAGCGAAAATATAGGAAAATAGAGTATAGAGACTAGGATTTAGAGACTAGAGATTAGATTCTAAATCCTAGCTCCTAAATCCTAACCCCTTTTTGTATATTAGAAACATGATTGAAAAACTTTTGAACGCCCTGGACTCCGTGTTGCTTGGCAAGCGGGAGTCCGTAGAAATGCTGGTCATGGCCCTGCTGGCCGACGGTCATGTGCTGGTAGAAGATGTGCCTGGAACAGGCAAGACCACTTTGGCGAAGGCCCTGGCGGTAGCCATCGGGGCGGATTTCGCCCGCATCCAGTTCACGCCGGACCTGCTCCCTGCCGATGTGACCGGCGGGGCGGTGTTCCGCATGAACACCGGGGATTTTGAAATCCGGAAAGGTCCCGTATTTACCCAGATTCTCTTGGCCGACGAAATTAATCGCGCATCGCCCCGCACCCAGAGTTCCCTGCTGGAGGCCATGGAAGAGCGTCAGGTTTCCCTGGAAGGGGAACGGCACGCGCTGCCTAAGCTGTTCATGGTGCTGGCTACGGAAAACCCGGTGGAATTCCACGGGGTGTTTCCCTTGCCGGAAGCCCAGATGGACCGGTTCCTGATCCGGCTTTCGTTGGGCTACCCCTCTACGGAAACGGAACTGCAGATTTTGCGGAGCCACCGGGAAGGTAAACCCCTGGACAAGCTGACCGCCGTCACCACGCCCGAAGAAATCCTGAAGGCGAGGGATGCCGTCCGCAAGGTTCACGTGGACGAATCCCTGGAAAGATACGTGGTGTCGCTGGTTCAGGCGACCCGAGAAAATCCGGCCGTGCGCCTGGCTGCAAGCCCCCGCGCAGGTATCAACCTCATCAAAATGGCCCAGGCGTCTGCCTACATCCAGGGCCGGGACTTCGTGAATCCCGACGACATCCAGCGGGTGTATTCCGCGGTGATGGAACACCGTGTCTTTGCGAAAGACGGAAACGCCTCTACGGTGAAAAGCATTCTGGAATCTATCCGCACCCAGGTGAAAATCCCTAAGTAGAAGCGGGGAACATGTCGAAGGTTCCTTCCATAAGGTGGCTGCTGGAGGCGTACCCCCGGACTCCCAAGAGGACGGGGCTCCTCATGCGGCTTTACTTTATCTGGCAGGAGTATTTTATGCCCGCCGGTCACAGCGCCTTTGCGCTGATGTTTTTCTCTATGGTGGCGGGACTCGTGCCAGGATTCTGGGCCGCATGGATTTTCTGCGGACTGGATTTTCTGTTGTTCCTGGCGTTGTTCCCCTCCCTTTTTATGACCTGCCGAAAGAACCGCTTTGAAGCGGGGGCTATAGAAGTTTCTCCTGTTATGGAAGGCGAAATGGCAACGGTCCAGGTGCAGGTGACGGCCAAAAACCGGATTGACGCGGTATCCCTTTCCTGTTTCCGCATGGATGCAAGTCTTGCAAGCGAAGGATCGCCCTATGTGCTTGTGAATCAGGGCGAATCGGTAATGCTCCAGTGCAAGGTCAGAACCAAGAAGCGTGGCGCCTATACGGTAGGGAAGGTGTCTCTCTTGATTCCCGAAATCATGGGCATGTTACGGTACAGCGCCAAGGCGGGCTCTGCAGAGATTTTAGTTTACCCGAAACCCGTGAAAATATCGGCTTTCGATTTTTTGACCTGGGGCAGCAGCGGTATGGTCTTTGCGCCCCTGCTGACCAGCGGCTTTGCTCGCGGGCTGGATTTTTCGGGAGTGCGGGAATACCAGGAAGGGGATGCCCTGCGGGATTTGCACCACAAGGCCTTTGCCCGCTACGGAAGGCCCTTTACCAAGGAATTCGAGGCGGAACGTGGAGCCGGAATCGTGATGGTGTTGGATGTGCGGGGAAACACCCTGCAGGAGCGCTCCCTGCAAGAGGACCTTATACGCCTTGCGGCAGGTGTAGGCGCCTGGTTCATGGAACGAGGAATTCTTGGGCGGTTCTTCATAAACGACGAGGAAATTTCCTTGAACGCAGGGGACGGTGGCGACAGCCTTTTTGCCGCCCTCGCCCGGATTCCGGCGGCAAGTCCTTTCAAAAAGAGTGGGCCTGCAACAGAGGGCCCCTGGTCTCCGGCGGCAAGGCCCATGGGGCCGGTGCTGCGTCTTGGGCTCCATCGTGAAGAAAACCCGCTGGTCCACAAGCAGGTCATTGTCTGTGACGGAAAAGTCCCGACGGCAGCGGGTGACGACACCCTGATGGTCCACAGTTCCCTCTTGAAGGATAAAATTTCCCTGACTAGGCAGGAGGATTTGCTCCCATGAGAAAATCCATGAGGGAAATATTCAAGACGCTGTTCCTGGTGCTTGCGTCCGTGAATCTGGGAATCTCCAGCGAGATGCTCCCGCTTGGAGTCGTTTTCGCCTTGGGTTTCTTGTACCTTCATTGGAGGCTGGAAAAGCCTACGCCCCTGTACAAGAAGCGTTTTGCCTACGGGGCCATTGTTCCATTTGCCCTGTGGTGGGTGGTGACTCCCGAGGTGGAAAACGGAATTTCGCCCTACGTGGTGTTTATTCCGGCCTGGTACTTGCTGACTCTGGCGTGGCTCCAGAAACGGAGTCTTGGGCGGGGCGGTTTCGAAGCCTTTGTCATCTTTGATGGAGTGGCGGCTTTGCTTTTGGGAATGTTCCAGGCGGGTCGTGCCGGAGGCATTTTGGGAGCGGTGGGCATACTGCTTGCTATCCTTGCCTACAGGCGCACAAAGACGGCTTGGTACAAGTACGGGCTGTTCCTGTTGCTGATTGCCTTCTTCGGGTTTACTTCTTTCGGAGGCTGGCAATACTGGAAAAACCACCGGAGTTATGACGGACGCTGGGGTGATGATTATTATGAACGGAATCGCGTGATGGGTTTTGATCCGACGGTTTCTCTAGGTTCGTTTTCCAGCAATTACATTTCCAAATATAATAGTCAGGTCGTTTTGCGGGTATGGGATAAAAATGCTCCTGAATATTTACGAGCTGCGGTCTATGAAAAATATGTAGGTGATATCTGGAAACTCCCTGCAAAAGCTAAGCAAAAGCTTTACCCGGCCTATTACCGCATCGACTATCCGGTCTTTGAACTTGTAGATTCTGTCACTAGACGTGAAAATGTACGCTCTGTTTGGGTTCAATCGGCCTTAGACAATTTTGGCTTTCTTTTTGCTCCATCTAATGCGGTGGGAGTGGCTGCCAAGAATGCAGATTCCCTAGATTTCTACAAGACAGGGATTTTTGCGGGAGCAAACGGAACTCGCGGGGACTGGTATTATTTTGTGGATAACTCTGCTGACGCAATGGTTTGGCAGATGCCCTATGATAACGGTGATTCTGCTTACTTGCAGATAAGTTGGTCCCATAAGCCATTTGTAGATTCTGTTGCTATTGCTATGAATTTGCCCCAAAAGGATTCCTTGCTAGATTCCTTGCTCAATGGAGACTATGAAAAAAATGTTTTGACAGTAATATATAATTATTTTGTTCAAAATTTTAGATATTCGCTGGTTGTTCCTGGCGTTCGCGAAAACAAAGGTGATCCCTTGCGAGCATTCTGGATAGCCAAAGAAGGATTTTGTGAATACTATACGACACTTGCGGTTTTGCTCTTGCGTCATCAGGGAATCCAAGCTCGCTACGTGACGGGCTTTGCACATCCGGAACGTAACAATGATCGTGACTACGTCGTATTTCGTAGGTATCATAGTCATGCTTGGGTAGAGTTCCTTTGGAACGGACACTGGTATTTTTTTGACCCGACACCTCCCATGGAGCCTGGACTTTTTTCGAAACTCCCCATTTGGTCGTCTTGGTGGGAAGGTTTTAATGGACGCTTGGCTCGCCTGTTGCATTTAGTGAAGGAAGGCGAGTGGCGCCGTGTGGTAGACGATTGGCAGGTCGTGACCCAAGGGTTTTTGGGCAATCCCCTAGTTTATGGAATATCGCTCTTGCTTTTGCTGGTAATTCTTGCCAGAAGATTGCTTAAAGGAAATAAGCACAAGGTTCGGATAAAAATGGATGCGCGAGTTCAGTCTTGGGTTCGTTCCCTTGACCGGGCAGAGAAGATGTTGAAGCGCCATGGATTTATTCGGCAACCGGGGGAGACGGTGGGGGCTTTTCTTGTCCGCATTGAACCACAGGTGACAGTCACCGGAGAGACCCTGAGTGCGCTCGAATCTCTCCGCGAGTACGAAAAGCATCGCTGGCAATAAAAAAGTCCCGCAACTTGCGGGACTTTTTTATTCATAAAGTTGAAAGATTATTCAGTGCGAACGAACACTTCGGTATCGTTGCCGGCGAACATGCCGTCACTTTCGGCTTCTTGGAAGAGAACGGTGTTAAGAATAAGTGTAACTGTCTCACCAACAACTTCAATTTTTGGAGTTGTAGTAAATGTTTTGCCAAATTCAACACAATCACCTTCTTTGTTTGCCTTGAAAATGAGCGTTCCTTCGTTGATGGACCAATGGCCTTTGTCGTCAGTTCCGCCGCTTAAGGACCCGGGGCATTCACCTGCAGTGGATCTTGTGTAGTGATATAGGCTATCTTCTGAGAAAACCAAGGTTCCCCCCTGTGCGGCAGAAAAGTCGGTAATAATCTCGTTATTGCCTTTTTGACTAATAGACTTCAGCGTCCATGTACCGACAAGGCAGTCTTCGGACAATCCTTCTGCACAAATTTCAGCGGGAGTTTTGTTGCTTCCGCTATCATCGCTACAAGCTGTAAAAAATGCCAGGGTGGAGGCAGCCAATAGCGTCAAGATTTTTGTTTTCATATTAATCCTCTTAGGTTTGTATACTCGTAATATATATAAAAGTAAATGAGAAAAGTGAAAAAAATCATTAACTATGCGAAAAGTGGGATTTTTTTACGCCTAATCGGTTCAGCCTGTTGTATAGGGCCGTGCGGAGCATGCCCAAGCGCTCGGCCGTGAGGCTTACGGAGCCACCATTTTTGGCGATGGAGTCGGTCAGGAACTGTCGTTCCTGTTCCAGTAGGTATTCCTTGAATTCGTCGTAACTGTTGCAGTAGGCGATTCCCGACGGAGCCTTCTCCTGGTACAGCCCTTCGTCGATTTGCAGGTCTTCGGGTTTCAAGAACCCCGGGTTTGCAAAGCACAGGGCCCGCTGGATAACATTTTCCAGTTCCCGGATGTTTCCCGGCCACTGGTGGGCTTGCAACTTTTTTAGGGCTTCGGGAGACAAGATGAAATTCTCGCCCTGGGGAGCGTATTGCTTGATAAAATAGTTCGCCAGGTCTTCGATGTCTTCCTTGCGGCTCCGTAGGGGGAGAATCTGGATGGGAATCACGTTCAGGCGGTAGTAAAGGTCTTCGCGGAATCGTCCCTTGCGGATTTCTTCGCTCAGGTCCCGGTTGGTGGCGGCGATGATGCGCACATCCACATGTCGGGTCTTGTTTGCCCCGATGGGGCGGATTTCCCTATTTTGAATGACCCGCAGGAGTTTCACCTGGGCGTGTAGGGGCATGTCGCCGATTTCGTCCAAGAAGATGGCGCCGCCGTTGGCCTCTTCGAAAAGGCCGATTCGTTCGTTTTGGGCTCCGGTAAAGGCTCCGCGGGTGTGTCCGAAAAGTTCGCTTTCGAAAAGGGCGTCGGGAATGGCGCTGCAGTTCACGGTGACAAACCGCTCGTACATGCAGGCGATGGCCCGGGCCACCAGGTCTTTGCCCACGCCGGATTCGCCCTGTATAAGGACCGGCCCCGTGTGGAGAATGGTCCGTTCCACTGTTTTGCGCAGGGACTCCATGGCGGGGCTTTTCCCTACCAGATGGCTCATCCGTTCCCTGAAAATCATCTTGGCGCTGTAGATGTCCTTGAGCCTCAGAATCTTGCTCATCAGGTGGAGTTTCAGGGACTCTACAGACAAGATAATGTCGTAGAGGTTGTTGGGAATGGAGATGAATTTTTCGGGATCCTCGGCATAGACGAGAATCATGGTATCCGGTTTTTCAAGGCGGATGGCGGTTAGTGCCTCCACATTGCACTGGACAAAGGAATCCAGGTCCCAGATGATAATGGGTGAGGTGACCTGTTCTGCTTTGGTCCAGGCGGTAAAGGTTTCCAGTTCGTAGTTCACCGACGAAAGCACATCCTGGATAAAGGCGGATGTGTCGGTTTCGTTGGAGAATAACTGGATGGAGGACATTTGTTTAATTCGGAATTCGGAAATCGGAATTCGGATTATAATGTCATGTTTTGTGATAACTCTGAAATCCGAAATCCGAAATCATAACTACTATCCTAATTCTTTGCTTCTTATAGTGCCTGCTACCACGGCCTTGATGAGGGTGCTGCGGAAAGCACCTTCTTCGAGAGCGTCTACGCCTGCGATGGTGGTGCCACCGGGAGAGCACACCATGGCGCAAAGGTCACTGGGGCTTTTGCCGGACTGCTTCACCAGTTCTACGGCTCCTTCGATGGTCCCGAGGGTGAGTTTCAGCGCAACGTCACGGGTAAGGCCTGCTTTTACGCCTCCGCGGGTAAGGCCTTCGATGAACTCGAATACGTAGGCGGGGGCACTACCGGAAAGTCCGGTGACGGCGTCCATCAAGCTTTCGGTGACGCGACAGGTGACTCCGATGGTTCCAAAAATTTCTTCGGCGGTCTTCAGGGTGTCTTCGGAGACGCCGTCGGTGGCAAGCGCCACCGTGCCCCTGCCCACCGTAAGCGGCAGGTTCGGCATCACGCGGAGCACCTGGTTCTTGCTCCCGAGTGCGGCGATGAGGGATTCCCGCTTGACGCCGGCCATGATGCTCACGAAGGTCTTTGTGCCCTTGATGGCCTTGACGGCATTTTTCCACTCGTTGGACACGAGCTTGAAAATCTGGGGCTTTACGCAAAGGAAGGTGATGTCCGCCTTCTTGACGCCTTCTGCGAAGTTCTTGACGCGCACACAGCCCAGCTTGCTTACCGCCGCAGCGGCAGTATCGTTGGGGTCAAAAAAGAAGATGGACTTGGGGCTGACTTTTGCATTCAAAAGTCCACGGAGGATAGCTCCTCCCATATTGCCAGTGCCTGCAAAGAATATTTTTTTGTCCATAATAAAATCCTTCAAACCTTTATAATTTAATAACAAATACTTAATGAGTAATGTGAGATGTGTAATGGTTAATGGTTAATGGTTAATTTCCCGTTTTTCATTTCACATTTCACACTCCACATTTCACAATCGAATTACCCGTTCATGGAGTTCAAGAAGTCGTAGTTGGTCTTGAACGACTTCATCTTGTCACGCATGAATTCCATGATTTCCACGGTGGTCATGTCCTGCAGGTAGCGGCGCAGCACCCACACGCGGCGGAGTTCATCGTCGGACAAAAGCTGTTCTTCTTTGCGGGTTCCGGACTTGAAGATGTCGATGGCCGGCCAGATGCGCTTTTCGGCGATACGGCGGTCCAGCACCAGTTCGTTGTTGCCGGTACCCTTGAATTCTTCGAAAATCACTTCGTCCATGCGGCTGCCGGTCTCGATAAGGGCCGTGCCGATGATGGTGAGGGAGCCGCCGTTCTCGATTTTACGGGCGGCACCGAAGAAACGCTTGGGCCTGTGCATGGCGTTGGCGTCCACACCGCCGGAGAGGATCTTTCCGGAGTGGGGAATCACCACGTTGTTTGCGCGGGCAAAGCGGGTGATGGAGTCCAGAAGAATCACCACGTCGTTTCCGTGTTCCACCATGCGCTTGGCCTTTTCGATGACCATGTCGGCCACCTTGATGTGGCGGGTGGGTTCTTCGTCGAAGGTAGATGCCAGCACTTCGGCCTGGATGTTCTTGCCCCGGGCGGCACCTTCTTCGCGGAGACGGTCCACCAGCTTGCGCATTTCCGTCACTTCTTCGGGGCGTTCGTCAATCAGGAGCACCATCAGCTTCACTTCGGGGTGGTTGATGGTGAGGGCCTTGGTGATGTTCTGCAGAAGAACCGTCTTACCCGTGCGGGGAGGGGCGAGGATAATGCTGCGCTGGCCCTTTCCGATGGGGGTGAACAGGTTCATGATGCGGGTGCTGTATTCTTGAGGGTCCCATTCCAGGTTAAGCCTTTCGATGGGGTGGATGGGCGTCAGGTATTCGAAAGCCACACGGCGCTTGGTCTTCTCGGGAGGCTCGAAGTTCACCGTGTCGATGCGCATCAGGGCAAAATACTTTTCGCCTTCCTTGGGCTGGCGGATCTGGCCGGTGATGGTATCGCCCATCTTCAGGTCGTAACGACGGATGATGTTACGGCTGATGTAGATGTCGTCGGGGCCCGCCAGGTAGTTGTGGTCGGGGTTCCGCAAGAATCCGTGTCCGCCGTCGGGAATGATTTCTAGCACGCCCTCGGTATAGATGGGGCAGTCTTCGCCGGTAGTGGCGCTCAAAATGCTATAGACCAGGGCCTGCTTGCGCATGGTCTTGAAGTCGGGGATTCCCAGTTCGTCGGCCTGGCGCTGGAGCTCGAACATGGGGAGCCCGCGGAGTTCTCTCCACTTGGCCCGCGCGGCGGCCACCTTCTCGGGGTCCGGCGGCGGCAGCTGGATACTTTCGTCCAAAAAGTCGTCCTGGGGCAGGTTCTTGCCGTGGCGGTTCTTGAACTTGTTAAACTTGTTGAATTTATTGTTGTTGAACTTGTTGTTGCCCTGGCCGCCCTGGTTATTCTGTTGGCCCTGGTTGCCTCTGTTCTGATTTTGGTTGTTCTGTGCCTGGCCTTGGTTGTTCTGACCTTGCTGTTGGCCAATCTGGTTCTGGCCTTGCTGCTGGGCGTTCTGGGCGTTGCCCTGTTGCGGGTTCTGTCCCTTGTTTTCAATCGGCGCGGCCGTAGCAACGGCTGGGGCTCCGTCGGCTACGGGAGCGGCATTGCTTGCCGGCGCTGCTGCTTCAGCCGGGGCTACGGGCGTGGCTTTCGGTTCGGCTTTCTTTTCCGCTTCCATGAATTCGGCGGCGGCCTTCTGGACATCGCTATCTTCTTTTGCTTTTTTCGGGGGGCGACCGCGACGCTTGGGCTTATCTGCCTCTGTGGCTTGATTCTGTTCGGGGGTCATAGAAACTTCGTTCAATCCTTCATCAGGATTACTTTTTGATCTAGGCACTAGATTATCCTTTGATATATAGTAAGGTCTTTTTTAAGTGGAAAAGAACTTGAATGGGGGATATGGTAAAATGGAGAAATACTCTCCATAAAATTGGGAAGGCTTTGCTCCCTCAACGCCCTATAAGATAAATAAAAAAAAAGTTTTTGTCAGCAAAAAACGGCTTAAATGTCAAAAAAAAGTGAAAAAATGACAAGTTGTTTTAACTATATTAGGGGTCGTGGAATCCTTAGAAAGAGTTTTTGTGGCTCTTGGCAGCAATCTTTCTCCTCGGGGCAAGCGTCTCTCTGAGGGGCGTGACATGTTGCGCCGAATTTCTGCCGGTGGCTGGAAGGAAAGCCCCATCTACGAGACTCCGCCGGTGGGCCCCGAAGGCCAGGGTCCGTATTTCAACCAGGTAGTGAGTTTTTGGTATGCGGGCACGCCTACGCGGCTGCTCCATTACCTCAAGGGTTCCGAGCTGGTGCTGGGCCGCAAGCCCAGGGGACACTGGAATTCTAGGGAAATTGATTTAGATCTTTTGTATTACGGCAACAAGGTGCTGTCCGGCAGGCCGCAGGTCCCTCACGGGGAGATTCTGCACCGGCAGTTCGTGCTTGTGCCGTTGAACGATATCGCCCCCGATTGGGAAGACCCGTTGAACGGGCGTACCGTGAAAAGTTTGCTTGCGGATTTGCTAGCCCGCGAGGGGAAAATCCCGTTCCGCACCGTCACAGGGGAGGAAGACTGATGCTTACGGACAAGGGCGTGCATTTTTTGGCCATTGAAGGGGTCATCGGGGTCGGAAAGACCACACTCGCTCGGATTATCGCCGAACGGTGGAACGCCTTCTGCATCGAGGAAAACTTTGCAGAAAACCCCTTCTTGGAAAAATTTTACGAAAACAAGGAAGCCTACGCCTTCCAGACCCAGCTGTTCTTTTTGCTGGACCGCCACAAGCAGTTGCAGAACACGGGAATCCAGAGTGACCTGTTCCACGACCTGCTGGTGTGCGACTACACCTTTGACAAAGACCAGATTTTTGCGGCCCAGAACCTTTCCGATAGCGAGTACACCATGTACGAGCAGGTGGCCCGCTCTCTGGACAAGGACTTGCCGAAACCCGACCTGGTGGTTTACCTGCAGGCCAGCGTCCCAACGCTTCTGAACCGCATTCGCGGCCGTGGCCGCCAGATGGAAAAGGCCATCGAGGGCAACTACCTCAAGGACCTTCAAGAGCGCTACGACCATCTTTTCTGGCACTATCCCAGTGCCCCCGTGCTGATTATCAACACGGACAATATCGACTTTGTACACAACGAAAATCACCTGAAACAAATTCTGGATGCTATTGCGGAGTGCCCGCGGCAGACCACCTACTTTGTTCCCGATGGTAACTAAGAAGGCAATATGCAAATCATCAAGACTATAGCGGAATTACGTGAAACCCTTAAACCCCTTATCAAGAAGGACAAGGTCATTGGACTTGTACCCACCATGGGTGCTCTTCACGACGGTCACGGGGCGTTGATCAAGGAGTCCGTAAAGAACTGCGAAGTGACGGTGGTGAGCGTTTTCTTGAACCCGATCCAGTTCGGCCGTAACGAAGACCTGGACAAGTACCCAAAGCGTCTGGAAGCCGATGCCAAATTGGCGGAATCCCTGGGGGCGGACTATGTCTTTGCGCCCAGCGTTGCCGAAATGTATCCTGATGGCGACCCGCTGACCCTGGTGCGGGACGAAACCCTTGAAAGCATGTACTGCGGTGCTTACCGCCCGGGTCATTTCCGCGGTGTCTTGACCGTAGTGGCCAAACTGTTCCTGATATCCGGGGCGAACAAGGCTTTCTTTGGCGAGAAGGATTACCAGCAGGTGTTCCTCATCGAAAAGATGGTGAAGGACCTGAACTTCGACATCGAAATTTATCGGGTGCCTATCGTCCGCGAAGAATCTGGTCTTGCCCTTTCTAGCCGTAACGAATACCTGACCGCCGATGAACGCAAGCAGGCGTTAGGCATTTCCGAAGGCCTGAAGCTGGCCAAGAAGGCATTCGAAGGCGGCGAGCGCGGTGTGGTGCGTCTCAGGGATATCGTGCTGAAGTCCGTGCTGGCCAATCGCGGCCAGGTCCAGTACGTGGAAGTGGTGAACCAGAAGAACTTGCAGAAGTTCAACGGCGTCCTCCGCGATGGCGACAAGGTGGTTATCCTCGTGGCCGCCTTCTTCGGCAAGACTCGCCTGATCGACAATATCGAGCTGAACTAATTCTGAATTCCGAAATCCGAATTCGTAATTGAAAAATAGCGGCTATGCCGCTATTTTTCTGTAGCCGTAAACACGCCGTCCCAGGTTTCGCCTTGGGCTACGGGCGGGTTTACCTTATAAGCTTCGCAGCGCTTGATGTACACGTGTGAAGGCGTGGTCTTGGAACCCGGATCCCGGTCGGGATGGTGGGGCTCGTAATCCAGGCATTCCGTGAACAGTTCCTTGGCGCGGTCCCAGTCCATCGCTAAGTAGGCGGTGCGGGCCTGTTCCCAGATTTCCACCAGCTTGTGTAACTGCGCTTCGTTTTCGCAGCCGGGCTTTGCCAGCAGTTCGAAGGTCTTGACGGGCTGGCTCTTGCCTATTACGCGGATTGTGTCCAGGGAGCGGTAGATGAACCGGCCTTCGTCCAGGTGCTTTTGGGTGTCTTCGCTTATCTGGATGTAGGCACCGTACTGTTTGGCGGCGCTTTCCAGGCGGGCGGCCAGGTTCACGGCGTCGCCCATCATGGTGTAGTTCTTGCGCATGGTGGAACCCATGTTTCCGGTCACGATGTCGCCGGAGTTGATACCGATTCTCATGTGCATGTCGTGGACAACCTTGGGCCATTTGTTTCCTTCGCTCGCCCATTTCTTGCGGAGGGCCATGAGCTTGGTCTGCATGTCCACGGCGCTGTCGCAGGCGTTCTGGGCGTGGTTGGGCAGCGGCATGGGGGCTCCGAAGAAGGCGATGATGGCGTCTCCTTCGTACTTGTCCAATGTGCCCTTGTTCTCTAGCAGGGTGTCCGTCATGGCGGTGAGGTATTCGTTCAGAAGTTCCACCAGCTTGCTTGGGTCTCCGATTTTTTCGGAGAAGGTGGAGAAGCTCGCGATGTCGGTAAAGTAGGCGGTGATGTTGGACTTGGAACCGCCCAGGGTAGGCATGATTTCATTGTTCACCATCTCGTCGATCAGTTCAGGAGAGATGTATTGCTTGAAGGCGTTACCCAAGAAGCGTTTTTCCTTGGTCTCGAAATAGAACTGGATAATCAGGGCGATAATGTTGGTGAACAGGATGGCGAAAATCTGCTTGGACGCTCCAAGGTACAGGCCCTGTTCAAAGTAATGGTAGGCGATGCCCAGGTAGCCGCCCATCAGCACAAAGGAAAGCGCAATGGAGATGTAGCTCTTTACGTAGAGACCCACCAGCAGGCAAACTAGGGCGAGCAACACCACGATAATCTGCTGGTAGCGTTCCTGCAGGGTCACCAAAAAGTCGTCGTTCAGGATATTCTGGAGAATGGTGGCGTGGGTCAGCACGCCGGGGTAGTTTTCTTCGTGGGGTGCAGTCACAAAGTCGAACAGGGCCGGGGCCGCCGAACCCAGAATGAAAATCTTGCCCTGGAAAAGTCCCGGATCTACCCGGTTCTTGGTAATGTCGTAATAGGACAAGTGCTGGAAAACCCTTTCCGTTTCTGCCGTGTTGTATCGGCCCTTGTAGTTGATTTGGTAATGACCCCAGCGGTCGATGGGAATCTGTTTCACCTTGCCGAACCGGATTTCTTTGCCTTCGCCCAGGTTGTTGATGCGTTCTTCGGAGGTGTTGATAATGTCTGTCAGCACGTCGTTGTTCAAGATGACCAGATTGGAAACCCACTTTTTCTTGGCCATATCATAATGGATGTCCATGTCCATAGAAATATGGGTGGGCTTGTTTGGTGGAAGCCTTTGCAGTGAGTCCGCAAAATACTTGACGGTATTTACGATATAGGGAGTGATGACCGCCTCTTCGTCTTCTTCGCTATCGGAGAGCACAAACCGGCCTGCACCTTCTTCGTCCCGCTTGACGGTAATGTTGTCTGTAATTTCTTTTTCTTCGTCTTCGCCCAGGGAATCCAGCATGGTGGCGTCAATCTGGAAAAGGGCGTCGGAAAGGGTCTCGTTCAACATCTGGCCTTCGAAGATTTCGAAGGTGACGCTTCCTTCGCTGTTCTTGGTGGCGATGATTTTTGAGGAAATGTCGATGAACTGGCTGTTTTCTTCGGGCTTCTTGGCGGCTTCCCTGATTTTTTTGTGGAGGGCCAGGAACATGGGATAGCTGAACTGGGGGAAGGTGGTGTGGTAAAATCCCGAGGAATCTTTGTAGATGCCGAAAGGCTTGCCCAGGTCGATATACTGCCCCATCTTGATTTTCACGTTTTCCGGTTTCTGGTGAAAAAGGTGCAAAAGTGTCATCAGGGGCATGGTGGAATAAATCTTGCTTTCCGTTCCGGAGTAGAGTTCCGGACTGGGGAAACGGTAAAGGAGGGACACGCGGCGGACCACGCCGTCGTCATCGGGGTAGGCGTTTACCGAACCCATCTGGGCCCCTGCTTGGGCCAGTTCCGGGAAGATGTTGTCCAGCAGGTCCTTTGGCTCGATGTTCTGGGCGGAGTCTACTTGCGAAAGTTCGAAGGTGGAGCTGTAGCCGATTTCATCGGCCCGTTCGGCGGTGCTGAGGGGCCTCCATTGAGATTCGTGCTTGTAGGACTGGTAGCTATCAAAAATGTTGCAGACGATAGTGTTCCCGCTTTCCTTGACGGCGCTGACCAGCATGGAGTCGTAATTGTAGAACGTTCGGATGTCGCCCCCCAGGGAATCCCAGGGCGTGTCCGGGCTCAGCTTGTTCAGCATGGTGGTGACCTGCTGGGTCTTCTGTTCGCCAAAATCGGCGTTCTTGAACAGGATGTCGAAGCCGATGGCCGATGCCCCTCCGTTGCTCAGGTTCTTGACCACGTCGGCGTGGATGGAACGGTCCCAGGTGTTGTAGTTTCCCAGTTTTGCCAGGGAGGGTTCGTCAATATCCACGATAAAGATGTTGGGGTCGTAATGGCTGTTCAGGGCATTCTTGTCGCCGGTTTCTTCGAGGTTGTGGGTCTTGCCCGTCTTGACCTTGAAGAACATGTCGTAGAACAGGTATTCTAGGGATTCTGCACCGTTGCGGACTCCATCTAGCTGAGGGTTCTGCACGTTGCCCAAGAACAAAATGAGAAAAACTAGGCCCGACGTAAGGCCGAAACCAATTAAAAGTTTCTTTAATTTTTTTGACAGTTTTATCTGCATATTGTCAATAATAACAAATGGGTTTTAGTTATATTTCCAATGCAATGGCGAAGGAGCTTTAATTTGGCAACTCAAAAAAAGAAAACCGGTCGTAAAACAACATCTGCAAAAACGGAACAGGTGGAAAATTCGGAGGAACGTTCCCTGGGGGCCATGGTGGTGGGCTACGGGCTCATCGCCCTGTCCGCTATAGCCCTGTTGTCTTGCATTAGCGTGGTCTATGTAGGTTCCGAAAAGGGAATCATGACCCGGTTCGGTGACTTCTTGAATTTCGCCTTCGGCAAGTTGCCTGTGATTTTCATTATCCTGTCCGTGATGCTGTGGGGCTTGTTCATCACTTTCCAGGGCCTGCGCAAGAAACTGTTCCGCGTGGCTCTCGGCCTTTCTATCGTTGGCCTGGACCTGTGCGTGTTGATGTCCGTCCCCGTTCACGGCAAGGCTAATGTTTCCGAAGATGTATTTATCATGCGGGGCGGAATCGTGGGCCGCTTTCTGGATTCTAACATCGTGGGCCCCCTTTGCGGAGACGTGCTGTTTATCCCGGTGATTGTTCTGTCCCTTGTTCTGGTGGCGGTGCTGTTCTTCTGTTTCGGGCTCCGCTTCGGGCATTTTGCTGCCCTGTTCCGCAAGATTCGCGGCATAAAGGAAAAAGCCCCTGCTGGTGAAGTCGATGGCGAAAGCGACGGGGAAGACTCCGACGAGACGACTACGGTCCGCAAGGGTATCACTATGGATGGGGATACCACCATCTTCAATATTCCCGACGCCTACAGGACCAAGCATAAGGGCGTGCTCAAGCCTTTCAGTGCCCGCAAGAACTGGATGGAGGCGGTGGACACTTCCGCTGCGGAAACGCCCATGGTGGACAGGGGCGTGGAAGGAACCCTTGTAGAGGGTTCCTTTGGAACGGTTGCAGAAAAGCCTGCTCCGAAACCTTTGGGCGAAGACCCTGAAATTTTACGTTTGGAAAAGGAACTTCGCGAGAATGGAACTCACATGAGTGCTCTGGAAATTCGCGAAATCCGGAACAAGATTGCCGAAATCCGTCGCGCCCGTGAAGAAATCAACTGGGAAAACGAACGCCAGGGGAACCTGGTGGTGAAGGGCGCTGTTCGCGGAGGCGAAAGCGAAACTACGGACGAGGCTACTGTCGTGGCCGGAGCGGCACCCGAAGAGGCTACCGTTGTGGCGGGTTCAGTCGAAGAAACCCAGGCAGCAACCGTCGCGAAAACGATAGCCGACAATGTGGAGCCGACGCAAGTGGGCGACGCAGAACCGTCGGCAGAGTCCGATGAAGATGAAGAGGATTTTATTCCCCAAGTGGTTTCTTCGGACGAGGTGGACCAGGACCCGAGTTATGTGCCGCCTAGTAACATCGGCACCTCTTCTGGCGGCACGACCGTCACCGGCTCTGGCGTTACGGGAATCCCGCAGCCCGACCCGACGGTCCATTACGACGAATACAAGGTGCCCTCTGTAGATGAAATTCTAGACACCCACGAGCCCCAGCCGGCGGACTATACGGTGGACGAGTTGAACGCCATCGGCAAGATGCTTGAAGAAAAGCTGGAAAACTTCAAGGTGAAAGGCAAGGTGGTGGGTTGCGAAACGGGGCCTGTCATTACCCGCTTCGAAGTAGAACCGGGTCCGGGTGTAAAGGTCTCCCAGTTTAGCGCCCTGCAAGACGACCTGGCCATGGCCCTGAAGGCGGTGTCTATACGAATCCTCGCCCCGATTCCCGGAAAGGGAGCGGTGGGTATCGAGATTCCCAACCGCAAGATGCAGACTATTTTTGGTCGCGACATTTTCGAGAGCGATGCCTTCAAGCCTTCTCCCGAAAAGATTGTCATGGCTCTTGGCAAGGACATTTCCGGCGAACCTTTTGCCATGGACTTGGCGAAGGCTCCCCACCTGATGATTGCGGGCCAGACGGGTTCCGGTAAGTCCGTGTGCATTAATGCCCTCATGGCCAGCATGCTTTTCAGCAAGACTCCCGACGAACTCCGCATGATTCTTGTGGACCCGAAGGCGGTGGAACTGAAGATGTACGAGAACATCCCGCACCTGCTGGCGCCTGTGATTACCAAGCCGGAGGTGGCCATACAGGCGCTCCAGTGGCTCTGCTACGAGATGGATAGGCGCACCGAAGTCCTTGCCTCGGCGAAGGTCCGAAACATTGGCGGTTTCAATGCCAAGTTCGAGGCGGGTGAACTCCCGGAAGAGGTTCCCGAAGAGGATCGCGGACACCGCATGGCCTTTATCGTGGTGATTATCGACGAAATGGCCGACCTGATGATGGTGGCCGGAAAAGAAATCGAGAAGAACGTGAGCCGCCTGGCCGCCAAGGCCCGTGCTGTTGGCATTCACCTGGTGCTTGCCACCCAGCGTCCGTCGGTGAAGGTGATTACCGGTAACATCAAGGCGAACCTGCCTACACGTATCAGCTTCAAGGTGGCCTCTAACGTGGATGCCCGTACGGTGATGGACCACGCCGGCGCCGAAAAACTCTTGGGCCGTGGCGACATGCTTTACAAGGCGGTGAACGCTCCCGACCCGGTACGTTTGCATGGGGCCTTCCTCAGCGACGAAGAGGCGGAAAAATTGGCCGACGCCTGCTCCAACCAGAACGTGTGCTACCCGCAGCTGGAAACCTTCGAGGTTGCCGAAGAAGGCGGGGAAGGGGAGGACGGCGAAGAAAACGCCGCCATGAGCGAGAAGAAGGACAAGCTGTTGTTCGAGGTGGCCAAGTGGGCTATCGAATGCGGCAACGGCCTTTCTACCTCTGCGGTGCAGCGCCACTTCAGCGTAGGCTACAGCCGGGCAGGCAAGATTGTGGACCAGCTGTTCGGTCTTGGTCTGTGCGCCCGCAGTACAGGCAATTCCAAGCCCCGTGCCATGCTTATCGACATGGATCAGCTCATGCAACTGGAACGCTCTGGAACGTTCCGCTAACCCCTAAATCCTAGTCTCTAGATCCTACGCCTCATGAAAGAATTCGCTCCTGCTAAAATCAATCTCTTCCTCGACGTCATCCGCAAGCGCGAAGACGGTTACCACGATCTGGGAACCCTTTTCCAGACTATCGACGTGGGCGACACGGTTTCGGCCACCTTTCGAGACGACGACAAGATTACCCTGGAGTACAATGTTCCTCAGGAATATCCCAAGGAATCGGACCTGGTGTTCAAGGCGGCAGCCCTGATGCAAGAGGCCTACCGTGTACCGAAGGGCGTTGACCTGTATCTGGAAAAGGTGATGCCCTTGGGCGCTGGCCTTGGCGGAGGCTCTGCCGATGCCGCAGCAACCCTTAGGTTGCTGAACCACCTCTGGAAGTTGGACCTGCCTATGGAGGCCCTGGAGGAACTGGGCGCAAGTCTCGGTGCCGACGTCCCCTTTCTGGTCAGAGGCGGCTCGGCGTTTGCCGAGGGCATCGGCGAAAAGCTTACGCCCATCGAACCGCTCCAGCTGAAAGACGGTCAGCACCTGCTCGTAGCGACCCCGCTGGACGCCGTGCCCACCAAGGACGCCTACGCCGGAGTCCCCAAGTCGGGCCCTGACCGCTGGGAGGCTTACAAGTCGGGCTTCAGGGCCGCGGCCGGTTCTAGTCCTGCAGAAAATTCGGGTTCCGCCATGGATTTCGCCCTGGAAAACGTCTTCAACAGTTTCGAGATTTCGGTATTCCCCAAGCACCCCTTGGTAGAACAGCTGAAGCAACAGATGATCCGCCTTGGGGCGACTTCAGTCCTCATGTCGGGGTCGGGAGCCTCCGTCTTTGGCGTTTTTGGGACCCGGAGCCAGGCGGAATCTGCCCTGGAATCCCTGAAACCCATTTCCAGATACCTCGCCGTGACCCGTTTTTTCCAGGGTTTTTAGGCGAATCCCTTTGAATTTTGGGCGTATTTTCTATATTTGCGCCACCATTGGGGTATCGTCAAGTGGTAAGACAACGGATTTTGATTCCGTTATTCGTTGGTTCGAATCCAGCTACCCCAATGAATTTTTTAACCATTCCAAAATTGGAGAAATACAATGGAACTCACAACGCTCAAGGCTACCTCGAGAGTGCTAGGTGCAAACCGCGAAAACAAGCGTTTGCGTAAGGCTGGTCAGATTCCGGCCGTCTATTATGGTAAGGGTACAGAGACTGTGAATATCAGCGTCAGCGAAATTGATATTCGTAAGGTTCTCGCACCCGGTAAGCGTTACACCCTTCTGGACCTGGAAATCGATGGCAAGGCCGGCAATCCCGCGGTTATCTACAACTACCAGAAGGACGCCATTTCCCAGAAATTCGTCCACATTGACTTTCTCAAGATCGACGAAGCCACTCCGGTGAAGGTTCGCGTTCCTGTCAAGCTCTCCGGCCTTCCGGTGGGCGTCAAGACCCAGGGCGGCTTGCTGGCTCAGGAAACTCATTACCTGATGCTCTCTGCCAAGCCGGCTTCCATTCCGACCGTTCTGGAACTGGATATCTCCGACTTTGAGACCAACGTGACCTTCTACGCCAAGGACTTCAAGCTCCCTGAAGGCGTTACCCTGGCTTCCGTTCCTCGTACGGTGATCTTCTCCATCTCTTCTAAGTCCAAGAAGAAGGATGCTGCCGACGCTGCCGCACCTGCCGCTGAAGCTGCTGCTCCCGCAGCCGCTGCCGCCGCACCTGCTGCCGAAAGCAAGTAAACGACCGCTCGCGCTAGACTCTGGACATCAAGTACAGGGTTGGCGCTCGCTCTCGCAACCGCCCCTAGTTAATACTAGGGGCTTTGTTGCTCACAGGTGACCATTTAGAAAAAATTCTTAATGACACCTCTAGCGCTTGCTGGAGGTGTTTTTTTCATTCCACACTCAGCATTACTCACAACTCACAACCCACAACCCATAACTCACAACTCATAACTCATTTTCTACATTTGCCCCCATGATTAGCATTACCAAGCTGTTGATGGATGTGCCGAATTTCGGCGACACGCTTCGCTATACGCCTCACGCCCACAAGTCCCAGAACGGCGTGGGCGAGGGCCGTGGCCCGGTGGTGGTCTGGAACTGCACCAAGACCTGCAACCTGAACTGCGTCCACTGCTACGCCCGTTCCGAGGCCATCAAGTACCAGAACGAACTGACCCACGAAGAAGGCCTTTCGCTCATCGACCAGCTTGCGGACTTCAAGGTTCCCGTCATCCTCTTTAGTGGTGGCGAGCCTCTGTTGCGTCCGGACTTTTTTGAACTGGCAAACTACGCCGCCAGCAAGGGCATTCGCCCCACCATCAGCACCAATGGCACCCGCATCGACGAAGACATTGCCAAACGCCTCAAGGACATGGGCGTAGGCTACGTGGGCATCAGCCTGGACGGTTGCGAAGCCACCCACGACAAGTTCCGTGGTAAGCCGGGTGCATTCCAGATGGCACTTCGGGGCATTCGCAACTGCGTGGCCACAGGGCAGAAGGTGGGGCTTCGCTTTACTATTACCCGCGATAACGTTCAGGACCTGGATTCCATCTTTGACTTGTTGGAACGGGAAAACATTGACCGGGTCTGCTTCTACCACCTGGTCTACAGCGGTCGCGGTTCTGCTATGGTAGAGCGCGACTTGAACCACGAAGAAAGTCGTCGCGCCATGGACCTGATTATCGAACGCACCTTGGATTTCAAGGCTCGCAGGATCAACAAGGAAATCCTCACGGTGGATAACCACGCCGATGCCGTCTACCTGTATCTCAAGATGAAGAAGCGGGATCCTGTTCTCGGGGAACGCATTCTGAAGCTCATCCAGAGCAACGGTGGAAATCGTAGCGGCATGGCCTTCGGAAACATCGACAGTGTAGGGAATGTCCACCCCGACCAGTTCACCCAGTACATCACCCTGGGGAACGTGCGGGAACGCCCCTTCGGTGAAATCTGGACCGACCTGAGCAACCCCATTATGGCGGGCCTCAAGGACCGCAAACCCCTTTTGAAGGGCCGCTGCCCCAAGTGCGCCTACCTGAACCTGTGCAACGGCAACTTCCGCACCCGCGCCGAGGCCGTGACCGGCGACTTCTGGGCCGAAGACCCTGCCTGCTACCTGACGGACGAAGAGATTGGGGTTAGGGTCTAGGGATTAGGATCTAGGGGCTAGGGTCTAGAATTTAGGGACTAGGGAAAAGAACCTTTTTTCATAATAATTATTGGCTTTTTTCCTCGGGATAAAGTATATTCTATACCATGAATGGTGAAGAATTGATTATTTCCGAAAAGATTAAGGGCTATCTCGGCTCCCATGGCTATGCTGACGATTTTTCTGTAGAATCTATTGCAGGGGCTGGTTCGGGCCGCCGCTACTACCGAATCTCTTCCGGGGAGCGTTCCTCCGTGCTGCAGGTGTCCGCCGAAGTAAACGACGATTTCAAGAAGTTCGTGGAATATTCCCAGGTGTTCAAGGCAGAAGGCCTTCCGGTACCGAAGCTCTTCTGCGTAGATGAAAGTTCCGCCCAGATTCTGCAAGAGGATTTGGGAAACCGTCGCCTTCTGGACGACGTGTCTCCCGACAAGCCCCAGTCCGGCAGTGTCCGCATTCTCTACCCCGAGGTAATAGAGGCCTTGATTCACTGGCAGAACGCGTCCCAGTCTCTGTTTAGTTCCCACACGGACCTGTGGCTTCGCCGCTTTGACTTTGCCGCCCTCAAGTGGGAAACGGATTACTTCACCGATAATTACCTGAAGGCCCATTGCGGAATTGACGACATTCCCGACTACGTCCGTAATTTCTATTCCCTCCTGGCGGTTTCCGTAGATGCCCAGACCAAGGTGCTGATGCACCGGGATTTCCAGAGCCAGAACATCATGATCCGCCCCAACTCCGAAATCGTATTCGTGGATTACCAGGGGGCGCGTCGCGGCTCCATGTTCTACGATATTGCGTCCCTCCTTTGGGACCCCTACGTGGGTCTGCCGTTGGACATGGTGAAGGACTTCTTTGAATACTGGCGGTTCCAGTACAAGGGCGCAAAGATTTACACCAAGGAAGATGCCTGGGAAAGCTTTATCCATGCAAGCCTCCAGCGCGTGATGCAAGCCCTGGGTGCCTATTGCTTCCTATCCAAGACCAAGGGTATCCAGAAGTTCGAGCAGTATATTGAGCCTGGCAAGAAACAGCTGCGTTCTGTTTTCTCGGAATTCCGGAACATCGCCAAGGCCACGGATTCCCAGGTGTTCTCCTTTATGGAGCGCGTTCTCCTTTGAGTTCCCTGATCCCCGCTTATACGCAAGTCTACAAGGAACCGGTTGCTTTTCAGAAAGCGCTGGGTTTTGCCTTTGAGGGCCTTGTGAATGCGGGCGTTCCCTTTGATGCCCTGTCCGCCTGGAAGGCAGTCGAAAAGCGGATAGGGGAGGGAATCTACATGGGGTCTGGCCTTCTGTTGCCCCATACGAGAATTTCTGGGCTTGAATCGCCCCTGATGGCATTTGCCGTCGCTCCCGAAATCCAGGGCGTTTCTACTCCCCGCGGAGAAACGGCACAGTTCCTGTGCCTGCTCTTGTCCCCGGCGGAATCGGCTACAGCCCATACGGTTGCCATTGCCGGTGTAGCGAAGTTGCTGCTCAATCCTGCGTGGAAGTCTCAGGCGCTCGCCTGCGAAAGTTCTGATTCCCTAGAAGAACTATTTAGAGACCAGTGATTGATTTTTTACTCTAATCTCTAGATCCTAGATCCTAATCTCTATTTTTTTTGTCAAGACATCCCTGAAAAAAAATATGTTGATAACTTGTGAAAACCATAGGGATGTGGTTTTGATTATCAAGGGTGTAAAAAGGGTGTTTTTCGGAGAGAAACGGACATAGACGGGGCATAATAAAAAATTGCCCTTTTTTAGCAGAAAATAGCGATTTTTGAAAAATTTTCAGCGAAAAATCTCTTTTTCGTATGTTTTATTTAATTTTGGTGAACGATTTTGTTTGACCCTCTTTTTGTGTTTGGAAAACTGTGGATAACATTGCTTATTTATTAGATGAAAACAGCTCCCCCTGGGCGCGGGCCATGGCCCTTGTCCGCGAGGAATGCTCCGAGTTTGGTGCCGCCTTTTTTGATGCCGTTGGTTTTGATGGATTTTGTGAAGGCTATGTCTGTTTGACGGTTCCTGATAGCTTCAGGGAAACCTGGCTCAACAGCCATTACGGTGCCCTGCTCCGCAAGACTTTTGCCTCTGTATATGGCAGTGACTTTGTGGATTACAAGGTCCGCGTGTTGAATGAAACCCCTGCCGATGCTGCCCCCTCGGCCACGGCGGTCCAGATATCCAAAGAGGTGGAGCGCCGTATCCTCGCTTCCAAGGCTCGGGCATCTGCTCCCCAGTCTGCTAAGAAGTTGAAAGAAAAACTTAATTTGTACGAAAAGTACACCTTCGATAATTTTGTCGAAGGGGAATGCAACTTTACGGCCCTCAAGGCCTGCCAGACCATCGTGGAGCATCCAGGTGATGCGGCCATGAATTTGCTTCTGGTTTACGGGGCTCCGGGCCTTGGCAAGACCCACCTGCTCCAGTCCATTGCAGCAAGCCTTCAGAAGACTCGTCCGGAACTTAGAATCCTTTACCGTCAGGCTTATGATTTTTTGCGGGATTATTCGGCCATAGGCGATGCCGCCAAGGCAAAGGATTGGGGAAAGGTAAACGAGCTCAAGCAAAAATTTTCGGACATCTACGAACACTGCGATGTTCTCTTGCTTGATGATATCCAGCTTCTGAAGAACGGCCTCAAGAGCCAGGAACGCCTGTCCATGCTCATCAAGTACATGAGCCGCATGGGCCGTCAGGTGGTGCTCAGCTGCGACTGCCATCCGTCCAAGTTCAAGAAGCTTTCGACAGGTGAAAAGCCCGAGAAGAATTCCCTGTCTCACGAACTGACGGCGGACCTGCTGAACCCGCTGGAAAACTGTGTGGGCGTAGGGCTTGCAGAACCGGACTTCAACACCCGTATGGCTCTTATCCGCAAGATGTCCGAGGGTATTCCCTTTGTGGAATCCGATCGTGAAGAGATTTGTCGCTACTTGGCTATCCAGCCCAGGGCAAATGTTCGCATTATCGAAGGCCTCATGAACTGGCTCCGGGCCATGCACGTGCTCAACAACGTGGAGTTGACCCTCGCCAACGTGAAGCGGATGCTTTCGGCGCCCAAGTCCGGCGCGTCATCTGTCCTTACGGTGGATAACATCCTGGAGTCCGTTGCCGCCGAGTTTTCCGTCGAGCCTCGGGTGCTCTGCTCCAAGCGGCAAGATGCAGGTGCGTCTATCCCGCGGAAGGTGGCCATGTACCTGTGCCGGGAACTTACGACGGAATCCCTCAAGAACATCGGTGAGGCTTTCCACAGGGATTATTCTACGGTGATTTCGTCCATTAATTCCGTTGTGGAACAGCTCTCCAAGGATGCAGGCCTCAAACGTCGCGTCGAGGACATCCGTTACCTGCTGGAAAGCTGATAATCAATAGGCTGCTTTGACTGTTCACGCACGTCTTTTTGACGAGCTGGTCGTTTGGGGTTGGCCTTGATACAATCCTAAATCTTCGAGATTGTCGCGATCACGTGCTCGGTGCCGAAGTTCTTGAGCCCAAGAGCAGAGAGAACCTTGCTTGCCAGGTGTTCGCTCTGGAAGTTGATGTTCTCTATCTTGAACCCTTCCTTCTTGCAGAGGGTGTAGAAGTCCTTCACCGTGAGTAGGCGGATGTTGGGCGTGTCGTACCACTCGTAGGGCAGTTCCTTGGACTTTGGCATGCGACCGTGGAGCATCAGGCTTCCGCGGGTGGCCCAGTGCCCGAAGTTGGGGAAGGTGACAATGGCCTTCTTCGCCACCCGCAGCAGTTCGTTCAACAGCGCCACCGGGTCGCGGATCTCTTGAATCGTGCGGTTGATGATGGCGTAGTCGAAGCTTCCGTCCTTCAGGTCCGAGATGCCCTTGTCGTCCAGGTCCCGCTGGATAACCTGCACGTCTTTCTCCAGGCAGTCCAGGATTCCCGTGATGTTCTTCTCGATGCCGAAACCGGAGACTTTCTTCTTTTGGATAAGGTAGTCCAGCAGGTCGCCGCTTCCGCAGCCCAGGTCCAGCACGTGGCTGCCTTCTTTCACCAGCTTGCCCAGCAGCTGGAAGTCGCTTTCTTCGTGGAACACGGGCACGGCCTGGGTGCCCTGCTGTGGGATAATCTTGGAATCCAGGAACCGGCCCACGGCCTTTCCCAGTTCGCCCACTTCGATGAGGAACCCGTCGTGTCCGAACTGGGTGTCCAGTTCAAGGCTCGTCACCTTCTTGCCCACGTTCAACAGGGCGCTGGTGATGCGGCGGCTCTCGTGGGGCGGGAACAGCCAGTCGGTGGAGAGGTTCACGTTCAGCACCTCGGCGCCGATATCCTTAAAGGCGTTCTCGATGCTGCCGTATTCCGTTTCCAGGTCAAAGGCGTCGGTGGCGTGGGCGATATGCAGGTAGCTGTTGGCGTCAAAGCGGTCCACGAACTTTTTGCCCTGGTAGCGCAGGTAGCTTTCGATAGGCAGATCCAGGTCGAAGGGCGTGCTGTAGGTGACGGCGTGGTTACGGTTCTCCTGTTCCTGGGAACGCTTGAATTTCTGTTCCATGCCGATGGCGCTCAGGTAGGTGATGTGGGCCAGCTTGCGGGCGTTGGCAAGACCGATGTCTGGCTTGTTCGCCTTGTCGTAGTAATCCCCGCCGTTAAAGTTCGGGTCCTGGGTAATCACGTCGCGGGCCACCACCTCGAACCCCAGCGCCTGGCTGGAGAACCGGGGCGAGCTGGCGATAATCACCACCCGCTTCACCTGTTCAGGGTAGTAGATGGCCCATTTCATGGCCTGGAAACCGCCCATGGAGCCGCCCAACACGCAGTAGAATTCTTTGATGCCAAGCCCGTCGGCCAGTTCCTTCTGGGCATGCACCATGTCGCCGATGGTGATGATGGGGAAGGTGCTCCCGTAAGGTTTGCCCGTGCGGGGGTTGATGGTCGCTGGGCCTGTTGTGCCCTTGCACCCGCCCAGAATATTGCTGCAGACCACAAAGAAGCGGTCCGTGTCGATAGCCTTGCCCGGTCCGATAAGTTCGTCCCACCAGCCGGGCTTGCGGTCGGTTTCGGTGTACCAGCCGGCGGCGTGTGCGTCGGCGGTCAGGGGCGAGCAGACCCACACCGCGTTGTCGGCGGCGGCATTCAGCTTGCCGTAAGTCTCGTAACGGATATTCAGCGCAGGCAGCGTCTGTCCGTTTTCCAGCGCAAAACCCGTCTCGCCATAGTCCTTGACGAAATCCCGGGGGACCACCGGTCCGATGCTGGATTTATGCGTATATTCACTCATATGCATAAATATAGATAAATGGTGGGAAATCGGCAACAAAGGGGGAAGTCTCCCCCTCGTCAAAGCCTTGCCCCGCGCTATCGAGGGCAATGAAATGTTCCCATGTCATCCTGGACACAACGTGTCCGGGATCCATACATTCCAGACCTGTCCTACCTAGGTCAAGTCTTTGCCTACCCCCTCTCCTAGGGGCTCTGCCCCTAAAACCCCGTTTCGGCTACTTAAATTCCTTCGCCCACTTGGGCACTACCTCGGTGGCCTTGCCCTGGACAAACACGTCGGTGTAGGGGTCGTGATCGGGAATCTCCAGGTTCAGGCAGGTGACCTTCGCCCCGAAACTCTTGGCGAAACTCTTGAAACCTGCGGCGGGGTACACCACGCTGCTGGTCCCGATATAGACGAATTCGTCGCATTCCCGAAGGGCGTCCTGAATCTGGTCCATGTACAGCGGGACTTCGCCAAAGAACACGATGTCGGGGCGGGTCTTGGCGCCGCAAATGGGGCACTTTGTCTCCAGAGTCTCTTCGCCGGTAAAGGAAAATTCGTGATCTTCGTCCCGCACGCAGCGGAGTTTCATCAGGTCGCCGTGCATATGGAGTACACGCTTGCTTCCCGCACGCTCGTGCAGGTCGTCCACGTTCTGGGTCACCAGCAAGAACTCGTCGCCAAGACGCTCTTCCAGTTCGGCTAACGCCAGGTGGGCGGCGTTTGGCTGGTGGTTTGGCAGGCCCTTCCGCAGAAAGTTGTAAAAGTCCTTGACCCTTTTCGGGTCACGCCGGAGGGCGTCGGGAGTGCACACGTCCTCGATGTTCTCGTGTTCCCACATGCCGTCGTTTCCGCGGAAGGTGCGGAGTCCCGATTCGGCGCTGATGCCAGCGCCCGTCAATACTACAAGTCTCTTTTTCATATAGCCTCCACAATTAATAAGCCATATTTTAAGTTGTCATGCCCGGCTTGACCGGGCATCTCCTTTACGAACATATTCCTGCAAAGAACAGTGTTTCCGCCACGATGCCGTGCTCAAAATCAGGAACGTACAGGCTCTCATTTTCGCCATGGGCGGCACATTCCGGGTCCTCTAGGCCCGTCAGCAGAATCGGTATGTTTCCGAAGGTCTTGCGGAACAGCTCTGCGCCGGGGATGCTTGCCCCGCAACCTATAAACTTGGTCTCGCTCTTGTAGGCCCGAGTCATGGCGCTTGCCATTTCCTTGAAGAAGGGGTGGCTGGTGTCGGTCACAAACGGGTTCGCTCCGTCTTCTTCCCGTATTGTGCATTCCAGGCCGTCGGGAACGTTACTTTGTATATATTCTACCAGCAGGCGTGTGCAGCGGTCTGCGTTCATGCCAGGGGCGAGCCGTATGCCTATGCGGGCATAGGCGGTGTCCTGCAGCACGTTTCCGGCGTTGGTGCGGCTCCCTACCTGCATGGCGGTCACCACGATGGAGGGCCGACGCCAAAGGGATAGGAGAATTTCCTCTTCGCTGACCTTCAGCTTGACCGAGTCCAGCACGCCGCCGTCGTTGCGGAAAATCTTTTCGGTCATGCCCAGGCTCTTGTAGGATTCCAGTTCCTCCGGGGTAGGGGGGACAAGTCCGTCGCAAAATCCGGGAATGGTAATGCTTCCGTCGGCATTGGTCATGGCGGCGATGATCTTGCAGAGTTCCTGGCCTGGGTCTGGAATGGGGCCCGACCAGCTTCCGGAATGGAGGGGCGCCTTGGTGGCGCGGAGTTCCACATTGATGGCGCTCATGCCCCGGAGGGTGGTGGTGATGGAGGGGGTTCCCTTGGCGAAGTTCCCCAGGTCCGCCACGATGACGGCGTCGCACTTGAGGAGTTCCGCGTTTTCTCGAAGGATTTGGGCGAAGCCTTCGCTGCCCGATTCTTCTTCGCCTTCGATAATGAACTTCAGGTTCGGGCCCTTGTCGCCCAGCAATTTGCGGACCTGTTCGGCCGCCGCCAGGTGGGTGACGATTCCCGCCTTGTCGTCGGCGGTTCCACGACCGTAGAGCCGGTCTCCCTTCAGCACGGGCTCGAAGGGCTTGGAATTCCAGAGGGCCTCCCGCATGGGGGGCTGCACATCGTGATGGGCGTACAGGAGCACCGTAGGTTTGTCTTTGCCGGTGAGGCTTTCGGCATAGACCGTGTGCCTTCCGCTCTTGGGCGTCAAAAACTGGATGTTGGTGTATCCCGCCTTCTCGAAAAGGGCCTTTACCGCCTCTGCGGACTGGATCACGAACTTCTGGTCAAAATTGTCGAAACTGATGGAGGGAATGCGCACCAGGTCCATCAGGGTTTCCAGATAGCGGGGCATGTTCCCGTGAATTTCTTTTTCTATGGTCTGTTCCACCTTTAGTACCTCTTTTTTTTATAATTTAACTAATATGACTTTTCAATGCACGAATCACGAGTATTATTTGCAGTTCAGTGACAAGGTGTTGGCGCTGATTCGTCGGATTTTCCACAAGTCCCCGGAGTTCAGGCACGACTCCTTCAAGTATGCGGCGCGGTTTGCACCGTTTATTCCCTTTATGGGAGGCCGTCCTGACCTGCGCAAGCCCCTGAAACGGGTCATTACTTTTGCGGACCACAGCAATTCCCTGTATTTCGGGTGTCCCATCATCTTGGCCGCCGGAGCCAACAAGACTGCTTTGCGTATCAAGGACTTTGCCAATGTAGGTTTTGGCGGCATTACCGTGGGTACGGCCACTCGCCACTTTAGGGAAGGCAACACCCACCGCCCCCGTATCGGATTTCTGGAAGATGACCGGGCCATCTACAACAGCATGGGTCTTAACAACGAGGGTGTAGAAGTCATCGCCAAGCGTGTGGATGAACAGCTGGTAAAAGCCCACAAGGCAGGTCTCTGTGTTGGCATCTCCGTGGCGGAGACTCCGGGCCTTACCGACCCCGAAGAAAAAATCAAGGATATCATCGAGAGTTTTACCATCGCCTACAAGGCCGCCGACTACATCGAGATTAACGTGAGCTGTCCCAATACGGGGGAGTCCCGCGTAGATCTGGACATGAGCTTTTCGGAGCGGATTTTCGAGGAAATCATGAAAATCCGCAACAGCCTGGGTATCCGCAAGGCGGTGTATGCCAAGCTCAGTCCCGACCTGATGGAACGCCACTTGATTTCCATTATGGACATGCTGGTGCGTACCGGCGTGAACGGCGTGGTGGTGGGGAACACTTACCCTACGGCAAAGATCAGCGAGCTTCCGGTGTCCGTGACCCGCGATGACCTGACGCCCCTTCGTGCTGATGGCGACTGCGGCGGGCTTTCGGGCAGGCCTCTCTACGAGAACATGGTCTGGAACGTGAAGTACATCCGGGAACATTACCCGCAAATGAGTGTCATTGCCTGCGGCGGTATCGACCACGGCTACAAGATTTACGACCTCATCAAGATGGGGGTGGACGCCGTGCAGTGCTACTCCGTGGTGGCCTTCCGCTGGATGGCGGCCCATGCCATGCGGGCAGAACTGATGGACGCCATGCTGAATGACGGTTACAAGTCCCTGGGCGAATACGACGACCGGAATCCGAAGAAGTAGGGTAGGATTTTAGGGGCTAGGATCTATGGGTTAGGATTTAGGATCTAGGGGTTAGGATCTAGGGGTTCGGGTCTCAAGAAGTGTCAGGTAGGACACAAGAAGTGTCATCCTCGCGACCTGTGGTGAGCGTTGCCGAACCAAGGCGAGGATCCGATTGAGGAATGTCATCCTCGCGAAGGCGAGGATCTGCTTGAGGAAAAAAATGAAACTAAAATTTTCAATTCGATTTTTTACTTTCTCTTTACTCCTGGTGGCTACAGCCACTTTTGCCGCCCCCTGGCTGGGGCTTTCTTTCAAGAAGACTACCTTCGAAAATCATCTGGCCTTGGACATCAAGGGTGTGCATCCGGAATCGGGATGCTTTGCGGTTGGCGTGACTTCTGGCGATTTGCTGGTGGGCGTAAACGGCAAGTCCTTGACGGACATGTCCCAGATTCAGTCCGCCATTTCGGGCCACAAGGCGGGGGACAAGATCAAGCTGGAAATTTCCCGCGACGGCAAGAAACGTACCGTGATGGCCGCCCTTACGGAACGCCCTGACGACATCAGCAGCCTGACAGGTTCTGCCATCGGGAGCAAGATTGCCGAATTTGGAAAGAATTTCTACAAGAACGGCGAAAAGCGCAAAGAAAAGCCCAAGGCCACCCTGCTGGACTTCTGGGCCACCTGGTGCGGGCCTTGCCGCAAGACGCTCCCGGTGCTTGCCAACATCTACAAGAAATATGGCGACAAGGGACTGGAAGTTATTGGGATTTCAAATGAGGGATTGAGCGAGCTGAATGCTTTTTACAGCCAGGTCCACGCTTCGCCTTATCCGCTGTACCGGGACGCGACACAGGACCTGTGGCGTCGCTACGGAATACACGCCGTCCCGACCCTTATGCTTTTGGACAAGGACGGTTACATCAAGGGCGTGTGGAGCGGCGCTCCCGGCGAGTACGCCCTGGACCAGCTAGTTAGAGAGACTCTGGAAGGAAAGTAATCAAGCGGATGCTCGCTGGAGTTTATCCCGGACAAAGTTCCGGGACGAGCATGACGAATTGAAGTTACATTCCGGCGGCTTTCTGCAGGGTGGCTACGACGCGGTCGTATTCTTCCTTGGTAATCCTCTTGTAGCCCGTGACGATTCCGCCGAATTCATAATAGGCGGAATCTCCTTTCACGTTCATCTTGTATTCCATGTCAAGAGTATTCTTGCCACGGAGAGCCCCGTCTTGGACAGTGGCCTTCAGGTCGCCGTTGATGTTGCGGATGGTGTAGTCCGTGCCGTTTTCGGTAAGAACTTCGAAGGCCATGTTTTCTTCACCCAGCCAGCAGCCGGTGTAGTTGACATTGTCCTGTCCGCAACCGAAAAGGAACAGGGAAGAAAGAGCGAGTGTTGCAAAAGGAATTAACTTTTTCATGTTCCATAAAATAGTATTTTTTCGCGGAAAATGAAGCACCTGTATTTAATTGCCCCGATCCTTGCCGTATTGGCGCTTGTTGGCGTCTATCTGCTGATTCGGGCCAATACACGGCCCATTCCCAAGTACGATTCTCCTGAGGTGGATGTGGACTGGAGTGCCGAGGATTATTACAGGCACTTGAACGTGAAGCCGTTTAGTGGGCGAGAAGTTCATAAGCTCCTTATCAAGCGGACCAAGCAGAAGCCGGGTGTTTACTTGGAAAGCCTTGAACCCGCCATGGACACGGCTGGGCTGGAGGTGATTAACGCATTTCATCAGGTCTTGGGCGATGACTACGTTCCCGTGATTACCAGCGGGAACGACTGGCCTTACCATGCCCGCAAGTCCAAGCATTACGAAAACAAGGCTATCGATTTCCGCATAAAGTACATCCCGCTGGAACAACGCCGCGAAATCGTGAACCTGGTGACAGGACGGCTAAGCCCTCGGTTCAGAATCATCTGGGAGCGCGGCGACGCCGAACACCTGCACGTGGAACTTTCAGAGTAATTAGGAATTCGGAGTTCGGAGTTCAGAATTGAAATAATCGCGGCGAAGCCGCCAAATTAAATAATTCCTAATTCCTAATTCTGAAATCCGAATTAATTATTTACAGCACCTGAACCCTACGCTGGGGTACTGGTTCTGGGGGTAGAAGCTGAACTTCTTCTCGGTGCACTGGCTTCCGTTGTTGGTGTTCCAGGCACCACCGGCCACGTAGAACATGTTGGAATGTTCCTTGCTGGGGGTAGATGTCCATTCCCACAGGTTTCCGTTCATGTCGTACATGCCCCACCAGCTTCGGCACTGTTCCTTGCGCCCGCTGCGCTTGGC
>DGRZ01000097.1:81408-86794 GCA_002391195.1 Fibrobacter sp. UBA4375
TTGGTGTTGGTGTTGCACTTGTTCTGCTTGTAGGAGTTGCCGTAGGTGTACTTGGTGTTGTCTTTGCCGCGACAGGCGGCCTGCCACTCGTCGATGGTGCAAAGATGCTTTCCAGCCTGTTCACAGAGGCTTGCGGCCTGCTCCTGGCTCACCATGTCCCTGGGGTTTTCGTCGGGGGTGTTGGGGTATTCGTAGGCATCGACGCACACGGTCTTGCCGCCAACGGGAACGGGGTAGGCGTTCTTTCCGCAGATGTTGTCGCTGGCCATGTCGTACTTGGCTTCTTCCCAGGGGCTCTTGTTGCCGACGGAATCTTCGGCGTAATAGTACACGGAGCCTGTCTTGTTGTAATCGATGGCCTTGCCCGCTTCAACCGGGCTCAGGGTGTCGCCGATAGAAACGAAGGTCTTGCACTTGATTTCGTCGCACTTTACTTTCAGCTTGATGGGGTCGTAGTAGCGGCCCGCAGGAGGCGTGATTTCTGCGTTAGGCGGGATCTGGTCTGCGGCACGGATGCTGTCCTGGATGCGTTTCTTTTCCAGGGAATCGGCACGTGCCTTGTCTAGTGCGGCTAGGCTGTCGGCAATACGCTTGAGGCTGTCGTTACGGGCTTTTTCCAGAGCGGCAAGGCTATCCCGCACGTGGCGGATGCTGTCCCGCACATGGCGGAGGCTGTCTTGGTTCAGCTTGGGGTTCAGCGCCGCCAAAGAATCGGCTATGCGCAGGCTGTCCGCTAGGCGAAGGCTGTCGGCAATTCTTAAACTGTCGGCAAGGCGAGCCTGTTCCAGGGCGGCAAGGCTGTCGGCCCGCATCTGTTCGGCCCGACGGAGGCTATCCAGAATGTAGCGCTGGCGGGCTTCCAGCTCGGTCTCTTGCTGGCGGCGCAGGGCCTCTTGCTTGATGCGGTCCAGGTGGCACTGTACAATAAAAAGGCACAAAAGCAAAAGGAACATCAGCACCAGAATGGCGATGTTCTTCTTTTTGCGTTTTTTCTTTTCTTCAATCTCGTTATTCTTGTTTTCGCTCATCTTCTACAACCAAACTTTTTGCAATCCTGGATCCTTCGTGTAACCATCAACCAATTCCGAAATCTGAAATCCGAATTATACCTCAAAGGGAGCTATGGCGACCGCACTCATAACTCAAAGCGAAGCGACCTCAGACCCCACTACCTTCCTTCTCCTCGACCCGTTCGTCCTTGAACAGTTCACCCCAGTGGCGCTTGATTTCGGTTTCCAGTTCCTTGATGCTCAGGTTACGGCGGAGGCTAGAACGGTAGGCGATGGAAATGTAGCCCGTTTCTTCGGAAACCACGATGACCAGGGCGTCGCATTCAGAAGCCAGGGCGTGGGCGGCACGGTGACGCATGCCGTAGCCGGTGTCGCCGCCTGCGTTTGCGGTGGGCATGGGCAAGATACAGCCCGCGGCCACAATGCACTTGCTGTTCAGGAGCACGGCACCGTCGTGGAGGGCGGAATTGGGGAAAAACAAGGAGCGGAGCAGTCGGGAACTGATGCGGGCGTTCAGGATTTCGCCGGTTTCTTCGTAGTTACGCAGGCCCACGCGTTTTTCAAGGACGATCAGGGCACCGAAATGGTTCTTGGCTAGGTCCTGTACGGCGGTAGTGATGGACTTGGTCACTTCGTCAAGTCCGCTGGCGTGGAAAAAGATGGATTGCCAGCTGGCCCGGCTGACGGTCTGGCCAATTCGGGTCAGGGCGCTTCGGATTTCGGGCTGGAAAAGAATCACGATGGCGATAATGCCCAGGGTGGCAAGGTTGGTCAAAAGCCAGAGCAGGGTGTGGAGTTCCCACCATTGGGCAAGGAACCAGGCCACCACCAGGAACATGCCGCCGATGATCATCTGGACGGCACGTGTCCCGCGGAACAGCTGGAACACATAGTACAGGATAATGGACATGATGAGGATGTCCAGAATATCCGCCATGCGGACATCGATGATGTCAAAAAGCTTAAACAGGACCATCGGACTTTAGAGCCTCCAGGTAGAGCAGGGATTCCTTCGTTTCTTTCACGTCGTGTACACGGATACAGCTTACTCCACCCAAGGTAGCAATAATGCCTGCGGTGATGGTGGGGACCAGCCGGTCGCTATGCTCGAGACCGGGCATTTTACCGATATAGGACTTGCGGGATGTGCCGATAAGCACCGGGAAACCGTCGTCCAGAAAGCATTCCAGGGATTTCATCAGGTCGATATTGTCCTGGATGGTCTTTCCAAAGCCAATCCCAGGGTCCAGGCAAATCTTTTCGCGTTTGACGCCCAGGTCCAAAAGCCTTTTCGCCTGGGCAAGCAGTTCTTGCCGGACCTCTTGCACCACGTTTTCGTAGGGCTTGAAGTCCGCCTGCATGGTGCCGAAATTCCCCCGCATGTGGTTCAGCACCACAGAGGCTCCGGTCTTTGCGACTACCGATGGCATGTCGGGATCCATGGTGCAGGCGCTGATGTCGTTTACGATGTGGGCGCCCAGGCGCATGCACTGCTCGGCGACCTTCGCCTTGGTGGTATCTACAGAAATGAGGAACTCCCGGTGTCCGGGGTTTCCCAGGTCTTCGGAAATATCCTGCAGTTGCGCAAGGCTTTCTACCACGGGGCATACCCGGTCCATTTCTTCTTGCTCGCTTACAGGAGTACTTCCCGGCCGGCTGCTTTCGCCGCCGATGTCCAGTATGTCCGCCCCCTGCTGCAGCAGGCCAACGGCATGCTCGTAGGCGGCGTCCGGAGTGGCGTGGGTCCCGCCGTCAAAAAAGCTGTCCGGCGTCACGTTCACGATTCCCATGACCAGAGGGGAGGCGCAGGGGAAAACCCTGTTCCCGATGGTCCAGGGAAGTGCACGGCTTTTTTCCAGGACGGATTTCAGCATCTTAGGAATGTTCCTGGGGCGGCTCTACGGCGATTGTATGGCTTGTGCCATCGCTGGCCGTTGCCGGACCATCGGCAGGCTTGGGCTTGATTTCTGCGACTGTTGCGGCGTTGGCGTCTGCAGCAGGGGCTAGCGGCGGCTGTTTTCCAGGGTCCGGCGGGGGAGTGTTTTCACGCTTTTTCTTTTCGGCCAGTTCTTCCAGGGCCTGGTACTGGCGGCTCTTCTTGGTGCCGGTAAGCTTTTCGCCTGCCATGACCTTGTCGATTTCTTCGCGGTCCAGGACTTCGAATTCAAACAGCGCTTCTGCAAGGTCAATCAACTTGTCCTTGTTTTCTTCCAGCAGCTTGCGTGCTGCAGCATCCATTCGCTTGATAAGCCCGTTGACGGCGTTGTCGATTTTTTCCGCCATCATTTCGGACATTTCTTTGGGCTTACTGATTTCGCGGCCCAGGAACACCTCGCCGTCGGTGCGGCTGTAGCATACCGGTCCGATTTCTTCGTCGAACCCCCATTCGGTCACCATCTTCCGGGCCAGTTCTGTCGCCCGCTGGATATCGTTGCTGGCGCCGGTGCTCTGGTGGTTGAAGAAGATGAGTTCGGCCAGGCGGCCAGACATCATGATCATAATGCGTTCTTCGGCGTATTCCCGACTGTAGCTCACCTGGTCCCGTTCCGGCAGGCTCATGGTGACACCCAGGGCGCGGCCGCGGGGGATAATGGTAATCTTGTGGAGCGGGTCAGAATGCTTGCACAGGAGCGTCATCAGGGCGTGTCCCGCTTCGTGGTAGGCGGTGTGGCGCTTCTCTTCGTCGGTCATCAGGAGCGTGCGGCGCTCGGCACCCATGCTCAGCTTGTCCCGGGCTTCCTCGAAGTCCAGCATGGTGACCTTCTTGTTGTTGAAGCGGGCTGCCAAAAGGGCGGCTTCGTTCACCAGGTTTTCCAGGTCGGCACCGGCAAGTCCCGGCGTTCCCTTGGCAATGGCGGAAACGTCCACATCCTTGTCCAGGGGAACCTTCCGCTTTTTCAGGTGAACCTTCAAAATCTCTTCGCGGCCCTTCAGGTCGGGGAGTCCCACCACGATCTGCCGGTCAAAGCGTCCCGGACGGAGCAGTGCCTTGTCCAACACGTCGGGGCGGTTGGTGGCCGCAATCAGAATCACGCCTTCGTTGGCCGCAAAGCCGTCCATTTCCACCAGCAACTGGTTCAAGGTCTGTTCGCGTTCGTCGTGACCGCCGCCGAGGCCAGCTCCACGCTGGCGACCCACGGCATCGATTTCGTCAATAAACAATATACACGGAGCGTTCTTCTTGCCGGTCTCGAACAGGTCGCGCACGCGGCTTGCGCCCACGCCCACGAACATTTCCACGAAGTCCGAACCCGACATGCTGAAGAACGGCACTCCCGCTTCGCCAGCAACTGCACGGGCCAAAAGAGTCTTGCCGGTACCCGGAGGGCCTACCAGCAGCGCCCCCTTCGGAATCCGTCCGCCCAGTTCGTCGTATTTTTTCGGGTCTTTCAAGAACTCCACCAGTTCTTGCAGGTCCTGCTTGGCCTCGTCGCAGCCTGCCACGTCGTTGAAGGTGGTCTTTTTCTTAGGGTCGCTCCCGATGATTTTGGCCTGGCTCTTTCCGAAACTGAAGGGGTTCTTGCCGCCACCGCCCATCTGGCGGCTCATCATGAGGTAGAAGAAGGCAATCAGCAGGAGCGCGGGCAGGAACGCCACCAGCGTGTCGATCCAGGTGGAAGATTCGTGGATCACTTTCACCTTGACGCCCTTGAACATTTCCCAGGCGGTAATCTGCTCGTTAGAAATTTCCAGCATGTGGCTCTTGAACCGCTTGGTGTTCCCGTTGTCCTTTTCGGAACGGGTAAAGCGGGCGAGGGCGCTGCGCTGTTCGTTTGCCTTGGCGATTTCTTCGGGGCTCATCTGGTAGGCCCCTTCGATAATGATGCCGTCGGGGGTCTTCTGGAGCGTAAGTTCCGTAATCACCTTGGTGGAATCTCCCATCATGGCGAGAAATTCCGTGCGGGTCATGTCCTGTTCGCTGCTTTTCCCTGTGAGGGGGAACATCACGAACAGCATCAAAAGCATCACAAGGACGATGATAAAATTGCGATTCTTGAAAGGGGAGGTGGGCTTCTTGGGTTGGCTCATTATAATCCTTTATTTTTCTTTCCGCAAGATACAAAATTCTCTGCTTCTTCGGGGCTGCCGAATTCGCAAATTTGGACAGACTGGCCAATTTTTACGATGGCGCGCCTGCGGTAAACGGCATGGTGGGGGATTTTGACGCAGGCAGGCTCCTTGGGACCGTAAAAGAACCCGATAGGGAATCGCAGACCCTTCTCCGAAAGCCACAGCCGAAACATTTCGGAAAGGTCGGTGTTCTCGTGGGCTAGCAGCACCTTGCGGAGCTTCTTTTTGTCCAGAGTGATTGAGGCGCGAGGCACGAGGTTCGAGGCTCGAGGTTCGGGGTTTGTCATCCCCGCACCCTCTCTTGT
>DGRZ01000097.1:86876-91463 GCA_002391195.1 Fibrobacter sp. UBA4375
CCGCACCCTCTCTTGTCATCCCCGCGCAGGCGGGGATCTCCTTTCCGTTCAGTATCGTTTTCCCGAATAGCCCCTCGCACGCTTCCATCACCTTCCCGTACGCCCTGTCCGCAAGGGCGGCAATCCGGCAAAGTTGAGCCGTCGCACCGGGGCATTCGCGCTCCAGCCGAGGCAACATCTCGTGCCGAATCCTGTTCCGTGCAAAATTCACGTCGGCGTTGCTCTCGTCTTCCACCCATTCAAGGCTGTTTTCGCGGGCGTAGGCGAGAAGCTCTTGGCGGGTGACATTCAAGAAAGGCCGGAAAAGATAGACGATAGACGAGAGACGAGAGACGAGAGATGTGTCATATTGGGTGGGGGAGGTTTCCCCCTGATTGCAGCCCGTTGCACGGTCTTCCATCACCCCCTCTAGCGGGGCTTCAGACGCCAGCCCCGCATCGCCCTGGCTATTGCTAAGAACGCGAACTTCTTGAATCCCTCGGAGTCCCGCAAGGGTCGTTCCGCGACGGAGCCGCATGTACATGGTTTCCGCCTGGTCGCCTGCATGGTGTGCAGTGACGATAATTAGACGAGAGAACGGCGCTGACGCGCCTACAGACGAAAGACGAAAGATAGTGTTGTCATCCTGAGCGGAGTGTAACGGAGTCGAAGGATCTAGGGCAATCTCAACTAATGCTTTATACCGTGCATCTCTCGCGTTTTCTTCCAGCGAACCACCAGCAGTTTTCAGCGCCTCGCCGTCCAGTTTCTTCAAGAAAAAAGGAATGTTGTACTTGCGGGCGAATGCTTCCACAAATGCGGCATCGCGGTCCGCCGTTCCGACCCGCAGTCCGTGATGCACATGGGTAATTCCTAGCCATTCAATGCCAAAAGCCTCTTTGTTGCAAATAAAATAATGAGCCGAACAAATAGAATCTAACCCGCCCGAAACTGCAAGCAGCAGGCGTTTGAAACCATGACGGCGAATACTATCTGCGATGGAGTCGTACAAAAGAAACCTTGGGCCCTTTACTGCCTAAAGATAATAATTTATATTTTCCCCTCAAGGAGGCCCCTATGGCTAAAAACAGAGCGAAAGCGGTGGGCAAGGTTGCCGATGCCGCAACAGAAAGCGCAAGAATGCGAGCGCTACGCATAGACGGCTCCCAGAACGGAGCCACGTTACGGACCAGGGTGGTCCGCGACAAGACAAAGTACAACCGGAACTTGAAGCACAAGAAGTCCCTCGCCGACGCGGGGGATTTTCCTTTTCGTTTCGTTACTAGGCCCTTTTTTTCTTGGTCTGTTCGATATAGGCCTTTATTTTGGTCCGTTCGGCGGCAATCCGCAGGGGCTTTGCCGTTGGCTCAAAATGCTTGCCCAGTTCTGCCCAAAAATCTTCAGGTTCCCACTTGAGGACCTTGAGCACATTGTACAGATCAAAGGAATTCGGGGTCTTTTTGCCCCGCTCCCATTTCCCTAGGGTAATCCGGCTGATGCCCGCTTCCTGGGCGACGAGGTCCTGGGAGTGGCCAAGCTTTTCACGGCCCTTTCTCAGCAAATAGGCGATACTTTCGTCGAAAGATCTTTCTATTTCGTTTTTCCTCTTCATCCGCAAATGTGATTTCTAGGAATTTACGGCCTCCTTCGGTGATAACAAATGGTTACATTTTTCGGAAAAATCTCGTTTTTTCGCATTTTTTGTTATATATTCAGTAGAGACTGCTATTAGAGGCTTTTATGGAATTGAAGGATTTTTCGTGTTGGCTAGACCGTTTGCTCACTCCGGCGGCGTTCAAGGATTACTGCGTTGACGGGCTTTGTGTAGAGGCTTCTGACAAGGTGACCAAGGTGGTAACAGGCGTTTCTTTTCGTGACCGCCTGATTGAGCGCGCCATCGAAGAGGGTGCAGACGCCATCATCGTCCATCACCCAAACGGCTTCTGGAACGGAGATTCCAAGATTCCGGTGGGTCATTTCGGCAGGCGTATTCGCCAGCTTATGCAGCACGGGATTTCCCTCTACGGTTTTCACCTGCCTCTGGACGGCCACCCCGAAATCGGGAACAACTCCCTGATTGCCAAGGCCTTGGGACTTAAGGTGGTAGAAGGCTTTATGCAAGAAGGTGAAAAATGCGTGGGCCAGGTTGGGGAGTGGGGCACGCCTGTTTCCAAGGAGCGTTTTCTGGAAATTGCCGCTCAGGCGTTTCCTGCAGGCGTCCAGAACAGCTTCATGTTCGGCTCCGACAAGATCCGCCGTGTGGCCATCTGCAGCGGGAGCGGGGCTTCTGGCCTGGAAGAGGCCATTGCCCTGGGTTGCGACGCTTTTGTGACCGGCGAAATCAAGGAAAATGTGCCTATTGCGGTAGAAGAGGCCGGTTTTAACCTCATTGCCTGCGGCCACCACCGGACCGAGGTCTTCGGAGTTCGGGCCCTGGCTCAAAAAATTTCGTCCGATTTGGGGATTCCGGCGGTATTTGTGGATATTGACAATCCCATATAGACGAATTTGTCAAGATTTATATATTTTGATTTAAGTTAGAGAGGGGCTTGTTATGAAATTGTTGAAAATCGCCTTGGCCTGTTCCAGTTTAGTTCTGTTCTGGGCTTGTTCCCAGACCGTTTCCAGCCCAGACAAGGATTCCCGCGGTGATGACGACCTTTCGGATATTCCCGGGTTTAACCAGACTGGAGGTAATGGATCTACGAAGGGCAGCTCGGCTAATGTAGGTTCAGAAAGTAGCAGTTCCACGGGCGGTGGCACAAGTTCAGAATCCTTCGATTTTCCTGATGATGGCTGGGGAGATGATTGGTTTAGTGATTTTGGGGGCGGTTCCGCAAACACTTCGTCGGGTTCCACGGGCATGGATGTGACCAGGTATGTGCCAGACCAGAAAATGGATTGTACATTCTCGTTAGATGACGATGAATGGCATTTTGAAACAGTTGAAGCGGATTCTTCAGTTGATGTAACTATCAAATTCAAGGACAACGGTGACCTATGGTTTAGTATTGCTACCGAAGGTAAAGCCCAAAGCGAAGAAGAATGTATGCAAACAGCTGCCTTACTCACCGTTTTTGGAAACATGGCGGCGGCTTCAGACGAAACGGATATGACCATGTTTGCCACATGCGAAGGGGATATGCTCAATATGACGGCGCAAGGAACGGCCGACGAAAAATACACGTCCGAGCAAAAAAAGGAAATGTACGACAGGATGTGTAATAAAAACCCTTAGCGCATTTTTTGTAAACTAATTTTTTCGTAAAATTCACACCTTTTTTACGATTTTTTGTTCTTTTGTGCTTTTTTTGTATATATTCCAAGTTGGAATAATCACACATGCGAATAATATCGCGCTAAAACGAAGGATTTTTGATGAATCGTTATGACCTGGTGCTTTTGGGCTTGATTGATGAAAAGGAACGCAGCGGATATGACATCATTACGGAGATTCGGGTCCGCGAGCTGGACCGCTGGGCAAAGATCAGCACCTCCACGGTCTATAACCGCTTGACCACCCTGCAAAAGAATGGAAGCATCCTAGGCCGTGCCGAAAAAGACGGCAACCGCCCCGAGCGCGTGATGTACAGCATTACCGATAAGGGGAAGGAAACCCTCCGCAAGGAGGTCCTCAAGCACCTGACCGGCTTCAACGACGACCCGAGGACGCTGGGTTTCGCCTTCCTCTACGGTGCCGAGAACAAGGAGCTTATCCGCACCCTGGAGGCCCACGAACGCCGCCTGGTCCAGGAAATCGAAAATCTCGAGAAGATGATCGCCGAAGAACCCAGGCCCACCCTCTACCCCGAAGGTCCGTTCCTCAACTGCATGAGCCGGGACCACATTCTGGTGGAACTCAAGTATGTGCGTGCCGCTATCGGCATTCTGCGGGACCCCATCCGCAACAAGAAGCTGGACGGCTACTTCTACATCAACTTCGGTAACCGGGATTTTGAGAATTTCAACCAGAAAGGTTAGACGAGAGAACGGGCTTCGCCCTACAGACGAGAGACGAAAGGTTTAAATTGACGCTTCGCGTGAAATAGAAAAGTTTTTCGCTTCTTTCTCTCGTCTCTCGTCTCTCGTCTCTCGCCTAATTCCTATATTTACCGCGTTAAATTTAACAACCCCCTCTCACGGAGATACAATGGCTACAAAACAGAAGAAGAGTGTCAAGAAGGTCGCCTCCAAGGCCCCGGCCGCCAAGTACGGCTACTTCGATGACGCCAAGAAAGAATACGTGCTCACCACCCCGGCAACCCCGATCAAGTGGTGCAACTACGTCGGTACTTTGAACTTCGGCGGTATCGTGGATACCACCGGCGGTACCCTGGTTTGCAAGGGCGACCCCGCCCTGAACCGTATCACCAAGTACATCGCCCAGATGCCTTGCTCTGACTTTAAGGCCAGCACCATCTATATCCGCGTGAAGAACGCCAAGGGTTACACCGTGTTCTCTCCGTTCGTGGTTCCGACTCTCACCAAGATGAAGAAGTGGGAATGCCACGTGGGTCTGTCCTATATGCGCTGGATTGCCGAATGCGAAGGCCTCCGTACGCAGGTGACGATCTTCGTTCCGACTGGCTCCAACACACTCCTCCAGGA
>DGRZ01000080.1:0-12896 GCA_002391195.1 Fibrobacter sp. UBA4375
TTTCGCCATTCGGGCGTCCCAGGTGAGAAGCGAGCACGACGGCTGCACCCTTGTCAAGAGCGTACTGGATGGTCGGGAGAGCGGCTTCGATACGCTTGGTGTTGGTGATTTCGCCAGTCACCTTGTCCTGCGGAACGTTGAAGTCAACACGGATGAACACGCGCTTGCCGGCGAGTTCGAGATCTTCGATAGAGAGCTTTGCCATTATGGATTCCTCTTTTAGGGTTAAAATTTACGGGCTAAAAAGTAGAATTTTCGGTAAAAAAAGGCAATATCTACCCTAAAATAACCGCTGACGCCCCAAAAACAGGGTCTAAATGCTGTTTTGTCGCAATTTTTTAACATTTTCCGTTTTTTTTTATATATTTCAATGGGTATTTATTATTGGAGTGAAAAATGAAGCGTTCGTTTTTAGCGACGATATGTCTTTTTGTGGCCGCCGCCTTTGCCGGCCCCTACGATATTGAAGAATTTACTGCCCAGGACCCCGGGTCCCCGGACGAAGTCATTACCGCCGAGTTCGGTGGCGAGCTGAAGACCATTCCTGTAGATGAAGTTTCCTCCCTCCAAGAGGGGCGCCTGGTGGTCCGCCAAAAGTTCACCGACCCCTTCGGCGAGCAGCCCACCGCCTACCAGATTTACCAGGGTAGCGCAGGCGACCTGAGCTCCATGTCGGCCCTGACCGCCCCCGAAGGAACGGACTACTCCGCACTGGTCAAGGCAAAGCTTTACCCCCGTCGCGGCATGCCTGCCACCGACGACGTAGAAAAGGTCTATTTCGACGGCAAGTCCGTGTTTATCCCGGGTGCCACTACCGCCATCGCCTTTATCAACGGCGACCCCATACAGCTCAAGTCCGCAACCGCCGATGCCGCCGCCGAAGACGCAGAATTTGCCGCCGCAGATGCTGGCGCTGGTCCGAAGGACGAAGAGGAAGAAGAGTGTGACGAAAATGACCCCGACTGCGAAGAAGAAGAGGATGAAGACGAAGGCTACGACGTGGCCAGCGACGTTGACAACAGTGAAGCCGACAGCCGCGATGACGCCGCTTATGACGCATCCAGTGACGTGACCGACCGTTTCGGTATCGCTGACGAAGTCCGTTTCTGGTCTGCAGTTGGTCTCGCTGCCGTCTTCGTGGGTTCCGCCGTCATGGGCGTCATCCAGCACTCCAAGGCTAACGAAGCCAAGGACGCCTACGACGACCTGTCCGATGTCGAAGACCAGCTCCTCGGCGAAGTGGACAAGGCCTGTAACTTCGACGGCAAATGCCGAGAGGCCATGATACAAAAGGCAGACTTGGGTAACGGCTATACCATCGCCGAGCTCCAGAAGCGCAAGAAGACCAACAAGAAGACCCAGGATTCCTACTCCACGGCCCGTAACATCTGGTTCGGTGTGGCTGGACTCAGCCTGACTGCCGCCATCGTGCTCTACGTATGGTAATCAGTAGCGGCTGTATTTCTATAAAAGACCTGCAGTTCGACTGCATTATCGGGACGCTTCCCTACGAAAGGGAGGCAGTTCAGCCCGTGGTGCTAAACGTGGACCTATGGTTGGACTTTTCACTTGCCGCCCGAAACGACGACCTGATTCACTCCATCGACTACGCCCAGCTGGCAGAACACCTACAAAAGTTTATCAAGGACAGCAAGTTCCAGCTGGTAGAAACGCTGGTGCTGGAAACCGCCAAATTCATTCTGGACCACTACCCCAAGACCCAGGCCGCGCAGGTATCCGTGTGCAAGCCAAACGCCATTCCCCAGAGCAAGGGGGCGGAAGCCTGCATTAAGGTGACGAGGTAAACAAGGGCGATGTGAAATACGTAATGTGAAATGTGTAATGAAAAATCTCACACCCCAAAGGGCCACTAGTCCAACCTCAGGCCCCTAATCCCTAGATCCTAGCCCCTAGATCCTCTCATCCCCTAAACGCCCGGTACCGTAGCGCTTCGGCCAGGTCCGGAATTTCTACGGGCTCCGAATGGCGCAGGTCCGCAATGGTGCGGGCCACCTTCAGCAGGCGGTAATACCCCCGAGCACTCAGGTTCATCTTGTCCGCAGAGGCGACGGCGAACTTTTCGGTCGCACCCTCCATCTGGGCAAAACGTCTTGCCGCTTCGGAATTCATAGCGGCATTGCAACGGAACGAAAGTCCGGCAAAACGCCTGCGTTGAATTTCTCGGGCGGCACACACCCGCTGGCGGATTTCCGCCGACGTTTCGGCACCCGACCCGCAGGCAAACTGGGACGTTTCTACCGGCGGGACGCTCACCTGGATGTCGATACGGTCCAGCAGCGGGCCAGATATTTTTTCCTGGTAACGCTTGCGGGCATCGGGCAGGCAGGTGCAGACCTTCTTCGGGTCCATGGAATACCCGCAGGGGCAAGGATTCATGGCCGCCCCCATCATAAAGCGTGCAGGCCACACCACCGTCCCGCTGGCACGGCTCACCGAAATCTCCCCGTCTTCCATAGGCTCCCGCAGAGCCTCCAGCACGCTGCGGTTGAATTCCGGAAGTTCGTCCAGAAACAGCACGCCGTTGTGGGCAAGGCTCGCCTCGCCGGGCAAGAGCCGCGCACCGCCGCCCACCAGCGCCACCATGGAGGCGCTGTGGTGCGGCGTCCGGAAGGGGCGTAAAAGCACCGGACGAAACGACTCCATGTCGCCGGAGCGCCTGGCGCAAGAATGAATGCGGGTAGTCTCCAGAATTTCTTCGTCGCACATTTCCGGCAAGATTCCCGGGAGACACCTGGCGCAAAGAGTCTTCCCTGCGCCAGGCGAACCCACCAGAAGGAAATTGTGCCCGCCTGCGGCGGCCACTTCCAGGGCCCGCTTGACCCCTTCCATGCCCACCACGTTCTTGAAATCGGGAACATCCAGTCCCGACGAAAACCTCTGCCGGTCAAGCCCACGCGCCCGGCAAACAAGTTCTTCGTTATTTTGTTCTAAAATCTCTATACATTCTTTAAGCGTGTCCGCACAGATGTAACGCAGGCCCTCCACAAGGGATGCCTCCTGTTCGTTTTCCCTAGGAATTACCAGAATGGAATCCTTGTCGTGAATCAAGTCCATAGCGATGGAAAGGACTCCCCGGACGCCCTTCAAGAGGCCATCCAGGGAGAGCTCCCCAACAAAAACACACTTTTCCAAATTAGGAACGGACAACTCGTCGGTAGCGGTCAAGAGCCCAATGGCCAAAGGCAAATCCAGAGCGCTACCTTCTTTACGCAAATCCGCGGGTGACAGGTTTACGGTTGTCCGGAAACCTGTCACCACCTTGTCCACGGAACGTATCGCCGAAACGACACGCTCCCTAGACTCTCTTACCGCATTGTCCGGGAGCCCCACCAGGGTAAAACCGGGCAATCCAAGCGCAGCATCAACTTCTACGCTAACCGGAATAGCCTTGATGCCCAACAAGCAATAAGAACGGATCCTTCGAAACATAACTATGCCACCGCGGCCTGGTATTTTTCCAGCACGCAATTCTCGATATGTTCACGAAGCTTGCGGGTAATCGGGTTGTAAATGTTGCGGTAATCGTCGCCCTTGTAGAACGGGTCGTTGGGGTAGCTCACGAACAGGCCGTATTCGCCGTCCATCACGCGGAGCCCGCGCATGACCATCTGGTCGTTGAGCACCACCTGGGCAAGGCCCTTCATGTGGCCCATGCCGGCACCTTCCTTAAAAGGAAACACTTCCACCTTGGTTACCGCCAGGCAATCAAAGGAACATTCCTTTTCTTCTGTTGTCTTTTTCGTTTCGTTTGTATTAGCCATAAGGCCTCCTTTTGTTTATTGTTCGGTAGCCCGCTAAATGCAAGAACCGTGCCAAAGGAGATTTTCGGCTTTTTTGACAAAATTTCGGCAATGCCTAGATTTGACCAAGTGATTAATCATATATTTTAGTCACTAAAAAGGTGATTAATCATGCTGCTAAAACCGAATCTTGACTGGAAAGCCAACCAGGGAATCACCCTGCCCGCCGTCCAGGCCAACATCGCCTGCGCAGAGGGCTTGCTCCAGGTGGAATTCCTGGTAGAAGAGCCCCTGGACTGTTTCCGCGCCGAAGTCCAAGAAGACAACTCCACCAGCTGGGAAGATTCCTGCGTAGAGATTTTCCTCAGAAACCCCAAGAACCCTGCGGAGTATTTCAACTTTGAAGTGACCAGCCGGGGTTTTGTTCTGGCGGCACGGGGCACGGACAGGCAAAACCGGGAAAAGCTATCCGCAGACGCCCTCACCAAAATCAAGCGAGCCAAGCAGCTGGCCAGCGTCGCCGGAAACCTGATCTGCTGGGGGATGACGGTAACTATTCCGCCGGAAATTTTCGGTCTGGAAACCTTCGAAGGCTTCTCCCTGGAAGGAAACCTTTACAAGTGCGCCGACAAGGCCAAGACACCCCACTACCTGAGCGCCTTCCCCATTAATACCGAAAAGCCAGATTTTCACCGACCCGAATTTTTCCAGAAAATCCTGTAAAACGCAACACCCACAACCTGTAGACAAACAAATGATTCACGAAATCGAGGACATGGAAAAAACCATTTCGGAACTGCTCCCGACGCGAAACGAAAAAGGCGACAAGCGGACGCAAGGTTGTGCCCTGGTGATTGCCGGTTCCAAGGACATGCCGGGAGCAGCCGCCCTGTGCACCAAGGCCGCCCTCCGAAGCGGTGCTGGACTTGTAACCCTCGCCTCCCCGAGAAGGATTGTTCCCATCCTGCAAGCGAAACTTTCCGAACCCGTTTTTATAAGCCTTGAAGACTGCCGTGCCGGCGGCACGAATTTTGCGAAGCGCACGCCCGACGAAACCGTCGGCATCGACGAATGCGACTTTCTGAAAGACCGACATGTCCCAGTGCTTTTAAAAAGCACAAAATACCAGCAGGCGGTAGCCATCGGACCGGGGCTCGGCCAGAGGCAAGAAACCCGGACCGCCGTCCGAAACTTCGTCACCCGCTGCAGCGTGCCCATGGTCATCGACGCCGACGGTCTGAACTCCCTCACGGCAAGCGACCAGAAATTGATTGACGCACCCGCCATCCTGACGCCCCACAAGCGGGAATTCGCGAGACTCTTCGGAGAGCTTCCGCAAGAGGCCGCCGCGCTTCCTGAATTCCTGGCAGGAAAAGCGAAGGAATTTGGCAAGATTATCCTGCTGAAAAACAGTCCTATTCTGGTCGCCACACCCGAGGGAGAAATTTTCGCGGTGCCTGCCGCGAATTCCGGCATGGCCAAGGGCGGCTCCGGAGATGTGCTTACCGGAATCATCGTGGCACTATTGGCCCAAGGTTGCACGCCTGCAGACGCCGCTGTCCTGGGAGCGCTTCTACACCAGAAAGCAGGCCAAATCGCCCGTCAAAAACTGGGAGCATTCTCCATGCTCCCCAGCGATGTCATCGAAAGCCTGCCACAAGCGTTTCAATAAGGCCGCAGGCGAAATATGAAGGCGACCGTCGCAGCCCCTATTTAGTACCAGCGGCGCTCATCGCCTATAGTTGTACTCGGCCCGTGTCCAGGGAACACAATGGTGTCTTCGGGCAGCACCAATAATTTTTCCTTTATCCCTTTAACCAGGGCGTCCTCGTCACCGCCGAACAAATCGCTTCGGCCCCGACTCCCGGCAAACAGAATATCTCCCGGGAACAGGAGCGGGGGAACATCTTTCTGGCCGTTCACTTCGCCCGGATTCTCGCAGTAAAAAGCGATTCCGCCGGGAGAATGTCCCGCCACGTGAATCACTTGCAAGCGAATACCGGGCACTTCCACGATGTCGCCTTCGGCAAGGTAGTTCCCCAACGCAGGAGACGCTTCTTCCATAGGCAAGCCGAACATTCCACTCTGTTCCTCTTGCAGGTCCAGCAAGAAGGCGTCCTCTTCGTGGGCCTCGGGCTGCACACCGTATTTGCGGGCCACAAAGGCATTTCCCAGCACATGGTCCAGATGCAGGTGGGTGTTCAGGAGGTGCCGTACCTTCAGACCCTTCGTTTCGATATAGTCCGCAAGGGCCTTGCGTTCCACCTCGCGGCCAGCGCTAGGGTCTATAAGAATAGCTTCGCCGGAATCGCCACCCAACACAAAGCCGTTCACGCCGAAAGAATTAAAGACGAACTGTTTTAAAAGCATAAGGAGAATGTAGTAATGTCTACTTTCCCACCAGTTCCTGGGCCATCTTTTTCATGCCGTTGAAATCCCACTTGCCGCTCCCTAGCTTGGGCACGCTCTCTACGCAGAAAACGGAACCGGGCAGCATCAGGGGCGGAATTCCCGACTTGCGGAGCCTGCGGGAAATGTCTTCGGCATCGCCGCCCTTGACCAACAGCACAATGCGTTCGCCCTTGACGGAGTCGGGAACGGCAGTGACGGCAAATTCAAGACCATCGAGAACCTTGGTTTCGGCGATACGGAGTTCCACCGCCGTGAGCGAAATCATCTCGCCGCCCAGTTTCGCAAAGCGGCTGTAGCGCCCAAGAATCTGTACAAAACCATCTTCCGTAATGACGCACTTGTCGCCGGTCTTGTACCAACGGCGGCCATCTTTTTCAATGATTACGGACGCAGTCTTTTCCCTGTCCTTCAGGTAGCCCTTCATGACCTGGGGGCCCGTAACCACGAGCATGCCTTCTTCGCCCTGAGACAACACCTCGTTGGTTTCGGGGTTGATGATGGCGGCCACGGTTCCCGGAGGCGGAAGCCCGATGCTCGAGTGGTCGCTGCACTTTTCCATGGTCAAGAAGTCATCCAGCAATACGTTGGGCGCATTAATAGTAGCAAGGGGTGTGAGTTCCGTGCAGCCGTAACCTTCGTAAATGTCCTTGCCGAACTTGAGCTTGAAGGTTTCCCGCATTTCGGGGCGGAGCTTTTCGGCTCCAGCGATGATATAGCGGAGAGAATCCAGACACATGGGGTGGACCCAGCGGTTGATGGCGATAGCCCGCAAAAATGTAGGAGTACCCATCATAATGGTCGTCTTGTACTGGGCACAAACCCGGGCGAGAGTCTTGATGTCGGTGGGGTCCGGGCAGAGCACCATAGGCACGCCGTCCAGCAGGGGCATCATGAAGGTCATGGTGAAGCCAAAGGAATGGAACAGCGGGAGCAGCGCCGTCATCACGTCCGTGCGGCAGAGCTTCACCACGTAGTCGCACTGCTGGGCATTGGAAATCACGTTCTTGTGGGTCAGTTCCACTCCTTTCGGCGTGCCTTCGGAACCGGAACTGAACAAGATGACGGCATCGTCTTCCAGGCGGGCGGAACTGAACCAGAGCCTGCGAAGGATTGCCGCAGGGCAAGTCAAAATGACAAGCGTCGCCAACAGACGGCCAAGAGTCGAAATCTTCTGTTCCTCTTCGTCCAAATAAATCAGGCGACACTTCTCGGCGACCTGGGCAAAGGCCGGATTCTTGCCGCACAGTTTCTCGAAAAACGCTCGAGTCGTGACGACAGTAGAAAGTTCCGCCTTTTCCATACAGCCAAGAATGGTATCCACCGGAGCGGTATAGTTCAGGTTGACAGACGTCTTGCCCGCGCCCAAGATGGAAATAATCCCGAGGGCGGCATCGCGGCTGGTGGGAATCATGAACCCTACGTTCTTATCGCCCTTCGCCATAGCCCGAATCTTGCGACCAAAGTAACGGCACAGGCGAATCATGCCAAAGCCGTTCACATGTCGGCCCGCAGGGTCTATGAGAATCGGGCGGAAGCGACGTTTTTCCATGGCCTTGAACCAGAGCGGCACAATGCTTTCGGAATGGTCCATGGCCAGGTTCCAGATGTCCGCCGCCAGGAACTGCAGGTCGCTGCGGATTTTCTGCTCGGAGGCATCCGTCGGGAGTGGCCTCGAAAATCCAACGCTAATCACCCGATTAAAGGATTGCGGCCGGTTCACGCTTTCAGAAGCGTGGCTGTAACGGCTTCCCCACAGACCCTGTATGTAGAACGGCACAATCTGCGCGTCCGTTCCTTCAATGGCCTTGGAATAGTCCAGCGAAAACTTCGAGACAAAGGGCGTCTTGGAAACTTCGCCTTCCGGGAAAATCACCACCGCCTCGCCGTTCAGCAGGGCCTTGTGGATTTGCTCCATGGCGGGTGCCGGGTCCCGGCGGTTGATGCTAATCAGAAAATTTCCATGAAAGAACCAGCGCTGGTACCAGTCGGCAAAAGTGTTGCGGTTGCTGGCAATGCGGAGCGGCCTTGGCGAAGACATCTGCAGCACCGCCCAGTCGATAAAACTGAAATGGGGGCCCACCAAAAGAAGCGGTCCCGATTCCGGAATGTTCTGCACGCCAATCACCTTCACCCGGTAACGGAACACAAAGGCAAAGGCAAAGCGGAGCGCCGCCCGCAAAAGCGTCATGGGGGTCTGCCGCAGGTTCATGATAAAGCACAGGGCGAGAATCACCGACAGAATCATGAAGCAATGGTCGATGGTCACCGGCGTAAAAATCAAAAGCAGGGTCTGCCCGCCCATAATCAGGGCCAAAAACGCCATCTGGATAGCGTTCGCCACCGCATGAATCCGCCCCGCCGTATCGGGCCTGGTAAAACCCTGGATGACCGTCCGCAAAATCACATAGGCAGAACCCGCGCTCCAGCCAATCACGCCATACAGCACAGCCTCAAGCCAGTCGTTATTCACAAAGGGCAGCGAGAACATGGTCACGGCAGATACCGCCGCCGAAAAAGGAATCAGCCCGGTTTCCACGAAGCCCTTTGACGCACGTCCGGCGCTCAGGGCGCCCACCACGTAGCCCACGGTGGCGCTGAACATGGACATGGGAATCACCGCCGTATTCAGCATGTCGTTCATGCGCTGGATAAGAATCAGGAAAATCTGGGTCACGCCCCAGAACGCCGAAAGCCCGAGAATCGAAAGCCGCACGATAGGGTGGCTCCAGGTGGCCGAAAATTCCCGCACCGGGGAACGCATCTTCAGGGAGTCGTGGGACTCCCCCACCCGGATGCAGAACGCTGCCACAGTGGTCACCACCGAAAGCCCGAGATAAATCCAGAGGGTCAAATCGATACTCACCGGCGAATTCTCGTGGCCCGAAAGCCCCATGGCAAAAAATGCCGCTCCCGCAGTCCCCAGCACCGACAGCACCATGTACCAGGAATTGATTTTCACCAGGTCCTCGCCCGCCACCATCTCCTTCATGATGCCCAGCTTGGCAGGACTCAGAATCGAAAGGAAAATCCCGTAAAGCAGCAACAGGCCGTAGGCCACCCACTCGGCCCCCGCCACATAGCACACCACCACCGCAATCACCGATGCCAGCATGCCCACCGACGACCAGGCCATCACGCGGCCCTTGCGGAAATGCCCCGCAAAGTAACTCGCCGCGGGCATCATGAAAATGCTGGGCACAAAAATGGCGAACTGCAAAAGCATGCTGCGCCACCAGAACGCCGACCCCTCGAAGGAAAACGAAAGCCACCGCTGGAAATGGACGAACAGCCCCATCTGCACAAAAATACTGCAAAAAACCAGGATGAAATAGGGCACCACGCTAGGGTAACGGCAAAGCTTCATAAGTCCTCAAAGATACCCAAATTTAGATTTATCCGCAGAATTAGGTAGCCCGCTAAATAAGGCAAAAATCTTACAATTTTCTCACGGTCGGCCAACTTTTCAAACCTCGCCCATCAATCCCGCGCAAACCCGGCGATAATCCCCAAACCTACGACCTAACACCCATTACCTAAAGGGGGGGGAGTCCCCCTCGCTTCTGCGGCTTATCATCACCGCGCCCTTCCATTGTCATCCCGGCGCAGGCGGGGACCTCACAACGAATCAAAAAAAATAAATTTTGCCTGTATGAACGTGAATAAAATATTAGCCTCTGTTCTTTTGATACTTTCATTTTCATGGTGCAATGAAGAAAACTCAATTACAACTGAACAAGAAATTCATCCAGCAATTATTTTGCTAGGTTTAGGGGTGGCCCCATCAAACCAAAGAATGGAGTTTGACATTCTCAATATAAGTGGCGGTCAGCCATTTAAGGATTTCAACCTATACCTTGAAGTATATCCTAGATTCGATATTAGACTTGATAGTAAGGCCGTTTCCCTAGGGAATATCGCTATTTGGTTAGCTATGGCTATTCCCATTAACGCGATACAATCTAGCGACACATCCGGTTTTCTAGCCAAGTATTTTATTACAGGTTCCCTGTGGCTTGCATCCGGCTCAACACATTTTGTCCTCTTGGGGAACAACTTGACGGGATTGTCCATATTCGAAAACCATCTGTTTGAATGGTGGGTAGACAAGGGTAACGATTGGAACATTAGCGAACTAGGTTACATGGAAAGTTTTGGTTTACAGGCCAATCTTTTTTTGTCCTTTGTGGGAGGAGGCATCCTCTTTGAAATAACGAATCGAAGAAAAAATTTCGGTTTCTTCTTTCAAATCAAAATGTTTCCCATATTTGGCGAAAGACCGCCCAAAGAAAAATAACAGCACAAGCACGACACCACATGCACGTGCTCCCCGGCCAGCCTTATACGCCCCGAAAGCGACATTTGGACATCGTGGGCCTATAAATCACCCCAAAAATTTCGTTTTATATGCCCCGGCACTACCCTTTTGCCTTTCACGCACCTATAAAACCCCTCTTTTTCGCACTCTTATAGGTCCAAACCGGCAAAATTCCGGCTCAAAAGACGTTAATTTATTTGCAATTCAATAAAAAAGGCATATAAATCACCTCAAAAAACCGTTTTTTTATGCCCCGGCCCCACTTTTTAGCCTTTCGTATACCTATAAACGCTCCTCCGCAGGTCTATTTATAGGTACGACTCCTATTTCACTGCCCCTGCCGGACCTATAAAACCGCATTTTACCGCCTTCTTATAGGTCAAACACCCATTATCCGTGCTTTTTCTCGGGAAATAATATATCTTACCTGTAGGAACCTAAGGATAAACATGTTTTGTCTATAGGAGTTTGGGCAGATGTTCGTTTCAAGAAAGACTTTCGGGGCGTTGACCGTCGCTGCCCTTGCCGCGGCCACTTCCGCCCTTGCGGCAAGTGCCGTGGTGCAGTCGCTAGACTACACCGACCAACTGCAAACCTTCTACAACCCGGACCGGGGCTTTTACAGGCCCCAGGTCATTCACTTTCGGCCCGAAACTACCGAAGTGGAGCCATACTACAAGAACCGCCTTATGCACCTGCGGGCGGAAATTTCCGCTTTCTCCAGCAACGCCGTCTGGGATGAAAGCGACCCGAATGCCCACGGCACCACCCAGGACCTGACCGAGGCCATGCTGAATTCTTTCCGCGCCTACCTGGATAAGATTCGCGCCACAAACTCCACCGTTATTGTCCGCTTTTCTTACGACCCCTGGTACAACGGCAAGGGCAACATGGAGCCCCCGCAGGAATGGATCCTGAAACACGTCAAGCAACTGAGCGCCGTCTTCAACGAATACAAGGACGTGATTACCTTCGTGGAGCAGGGCATGTACGGCCCCTTCGGAGAACAGCACACCAGCACCATCAGCAACCCGCTTTACGTAGGCGAAGGACTTGCCACCCTCCTGCAGAATACCGACGACGACGTAGATGTAGGTCCGAGAAACCCCGGCGTACTCGCCCGCGGGCTCGGTTTCAGCCCGACAACAGAAGTCAACGCCGCAGGCGACACCACCGCCTGGAACTACAACGTCTCCTTCAATGTAAATCACCCCTATTTCAAGATGAAGGCAGACTCCCTGGGCAAAGACATCTACCGGGCGGGATTCTACAACGACTGCTACGTAGGCACCGAATACGACTACGGCACCTGGGGCGGTAACTGCAACAGCAGCGTCTGTCGCGAAGAAGGGGTGGCGTTTATGGAGAACTACGCCCATCACGTTCCCTACGGCGGCGAGGCCTGCTCCCCTCCTAACGGGTACGCCAAAATCAATACCGCAAAATTCATTTCTTACGAAGCTTTCCGCACCCACACTTCTTACCTGAACTACGAACATACCTGGGCCCTGACAAAACCCGACGGTGGAGAATGGCGGCTAGAGGAATTCCACCCCCGGGACACCATCGACAAGGCCTACGAATCCTACACCGACGGTAATGGCGTATTGCAGAATTCCGCCTTCAAGTACATCGACGACCATCTAGGCTACCGCTATGTACTACGCCGGTCAACCATCATGGATTCCCTGGGGCCCGGCAGCCTGCTGCAGCTGGACTTGAAAATCCAGAACGTGGGCTTTGGCAACATGACCAAGAAACGGCCCGTCACCGTCGTGCTTAGGAGCGTCACCGAATCCGCAGGCGACACCGTCTACGGCACTCCGCTGGAACTCAAGCAGGCAGGGAACTTCGACCCGCAGGACATTCTGTGCCGGAAAGTTGTGCTGAAGTCGGCGTTTGACGCCAACGGGAACATCGCCGACTACAGCAACGTGCAGTCCGAAACTGTTTCCGACGGCATCAACGACGTGAAGGTGGCAGCCCAGCTCCCCGACACGCTCCCCGAAGGAAAGTACGCCGTCTACCTAAGAATTTCCCAATACGGGAACTGGCCCGCCGACTCTAACTACTCCGTAGTCCGCTTCGCCAACGACTCCGCCTACTACGACAAGGAGACAGGCGCAAACCTGGTAGGCAGTTTCGTACTGAGCAAAAAGGCTCCTGTGGTAACGGCAATCCCGGCATCAAAGATTGCAAAAGGTGGCAAGACCATCCGCCTGGAAAATCACGGCCAGACCCTTACGGTCCAGAACGCCCGCCGTGTGGAAATTTTCGACCTGATGGGACACAGGCTTATGGCACAGGATTTGCAGGGAACGACAACCATTTCCCTGAAAAACTTGCCAAGGACCTCGCTAATTATCAGGACACGCTAGCCCCTAATCTCCCAGGTCGTGCCTTCCTTG
>DGRZ01000080.1:12948-13848 GCA_002391195.1 Fibrobacter sp. UBA4375
TGCCTTCCTTGGAGTCCTTGATGACAACATTCATCGCGGCGAGCTCGTCGCGGATGCGGTCACTTTCGGCCCAATTCTTGGCGGCACGGGCTTCCTTACGGGCGGCAATCAGCGCTTCAATCTTTGCGACATCCACGCCGTCGTTTGCGCCCTTCTTGGCGTATTCTTCACGGGGCTCGTCGAGCTTCAAACCGAAAATCTGGTCGAAGTCGGCCACCAGGGCCGCCTTTTCGCCGTCATCGATATCGCTCTTGAGCATCGTGTTCATGATGCCCAGCGCGCGCGGCATGTTCAGGTCATCGCCGATAGCGTCCTTGAATTCCTGCTGGAAAGCCTTGGCGGCTTCGCTTGTAATCGCGGTAGCCTTGCCAATCAGCGGGTCCGTCTTCTTGTGCAAGCTCTTGAGGCCTTCCTTCGCGCCTTCCAGAGCTTCCCACGTGAAGTTCAGGTAGTTGCGGTAGTGGCTGCCGATGGCGAAGAAGCGGTAGTCGAGCGGGTTGAAGCCGCGGTCCATCAACAGACTCACGGTGAGGAATTCGCCGCTGGACTTGCTCATCTTGCCGAACTTCTGCTCGGTGGTGCCGTCTTCTAGCTTTTCTTCGCTTGCTGTGCGGAGGAACTCACCGTGCATCCAGAAGCGGGCGAACGTGACGCCGTTGGCGCATTCGCTCTGGGCGATTTCGTTGGTGTGGTGCACGCGGATGTGGTCGGTACCGCCGCAGTGAATGTCGAGCGTCGGGCCGTTATACTTCATGGCCATGGCGGAGCATTCGATGTGCCAGCCGGGGAATCCGACACCCCACGGGCTATCCCATTCCATGGCGCGCTTCTTGTCCTTCGGGCTGAACTTCCACAGCGCGAAGTCGGTGGCGTTATGCTTTTCGCCCATGTCGATGCGGC
>DGRZ01000015.1:0-2138 GCA_002391195.1 Fibrobacter sp. UBA4375
AAATGCAAATCTATACACATACAACCCGAAATTCATCTGGTCACCATAGGGGTCTTCGGGCGGGATGCCATAAACATCTTCATCCAGCCTGAACCAGACCATACTAAATTCAGCCTCGCCTACAAACCCGACAAAGCCGTTCAGCCGATACATGTACGAAGCGCCGATTGCTATTCCCATTCCCCCAAAATTACCCAACGCAGCCTCCCCGACACCGTCTTTCGCCGAGCCGAACGTGCCCTTTACCGAAGCATTGTCCCACACATAGTCAAACCCGAAGGCAAAACGCCCGCCCAAATAATGCGATTTGTCTTGAGCAGCACCTTCTGCGAAGGCGATTGATGCAAACAGCAGCGCAAAAATGCAAATTCGAACGGCTTTCATATCTTCTCCTGCTTTAAATATAAACTATTTTCGATAAGACTCATCCTTTTTTCTGTATTTATTGTATTTTTCCCATAGAGATCGAGGAAAGTGTCATGAGAAAGCTACTCAGGAAAATCAGCGTTTTCGCGTGTTCCATATTCTGGGGGAATGGCGCAAGAAGCGGCAATCCGTTCAGGTTTATCCGCAAGTACTGGGCGCAGCTGCTCCTTTCTTCCATTGCAATACAGACAATCGCCTGCGCATACGGCGGCGAAGACCCGTACGACTATTCCAATGACTGCGACCCGGTATTCGACACAGAGAAATTCACGAACGAAGGCTATACCGACTGCGAAAAGCAAATCGTAGAACAGGCACTAATCGCAAAGGACCTGCAGGACAACCTGGGCAAGCGCGAAGATGCCACCATAGAAGCCTGGAACGAGGTACGCCAGAAAATCAGCGAGATTGCCGAGACCTGCGACATGAACCACCTCTATATGGAAGGTTCATTCACATCCCTTTACTGTTCAGACGGCAGAGTCCTTATTCCCAAATAGTATTTGCGTGGACACCTGACGGCGCAACAAATCAAGCTTTAGTGAACCTGCTCAGGAACTGCGCCAGGCGCTCGTTGCCCGATTTGCGGAACACGTGGTCGGGGGTCCCCTGCTCCACGATGACGCCACCGTCCATGAAGATGACCTTGTCGGCCACGTCCCGGGCAAAAGCCATCTCGTGGGTCACGATGACCATGGTCATCTTGTCTTCGGCCAGTTTCTTGATAATCTTGAGCACTTCGCCGGTAAGTTCAGGGTCCAAGGCACTGGTCGGCTCGTCAAAGAAAAGAATCTTCGGGTTCATGGCGAGCGCGCGGGCAATGGACACGCGCTGCTGTTGGCCACCGCTAAGTTCGCAGGGGTAAGCGTTTTCCTTGCCCTCGAGGCCCATGCGCTTGAGCAAAGCACGGCCAACGTCCCTCGCTTTCTCGCGGGCATCTCCAAGCACGCGCACCGGAGCCAAGCAAAGGTTCTGCAGCACCGTCAGGTGCGGGAACAAGTTGAAGTTCTGGAACACGAGCCCCGTAGAAAGGCGGATTTCGCGTAACGTTTTCGCCGGAGCGTACTTGACCGCCTGGCCCTTCGCCGAAGCGCCAGGCACCACCATGTCCTTGCCATCGACCTGCACCAGGCCGCCGTCAACCGTTTCGAGCTGGGTAAGGCAACGCAAGAGCGTACTCTTGCCGGAACCGCTGGGCCCGATAATCGAGAGCACCTCCCCCGCCTTCAGGTCAAAAGAAATATCCTTGAGCACTTGCAAGTCGCCAAAGGACTTCTTGACGTGTTCAACCTTGAGGATCGGCGCAGATTCGTTCACGTTTTCCATTCCACGCCTCACTTATAGTAATTGAGCTTGCGTTCCACGTAGGCAAAAAGCACGCTCAGCAAAAGGTTCGCCACATAGTAGAATACGCCCGCCACAAACAGCGGATAAATGCTCGCGTAGGCTGCCTGCTGTTTCTTGGCCAGCGCAAAAAGTTCCGTCACCGCAATCACCTGCGCAAGGGAGGTGTCTTTCACCAGCGTGATGACTTCGTTTGCGCTGGCGGGCACCACGCGCTTTACCACCTGCGGGAGGATAATGCGGAAAAACGTCTGCGTGCGGGTCATGCCCAGCATGTAGGCCGCCTCGTACTGCCCCTTGGGTATGGACTGGATGCCGCCGCGGAAAATTTCGGCAAAGTAGGCCGCATAGTTTATCGAAAACGCCAC
>DGRZ01000015.1:2269-2627 GCA_002391195.1 Fibrobacter sp. UBA4375
TCGCCACAATCTGGAGCAGCAAGGGGGTGCCGCGCATCACCGAGATGTAGAACGACACCGGGTAACGCACCACACGCCACTTGCTCATCTTGAGGACCGCAATGAGCAGGCCCAGCGGAATCGAGAACAGGAGCGTAAGCCCGAAAATGGCGAGCGTCGTGCAGAAGCCGCCCCAAAGGATAGGAAGCAAATTGCTCAAGTCAGACATGGAACCGCGCGCCGGCCGTTACTTGCCGAACCACTTGGCAGAGATTTCGTCGAACTTGCCGTCGGCCTTCATGGCAGCCAGGGTGGAATTCACGGCATCACGCAGGGCCTGGTCCTTCTTGCGGAAACCCACGGCATAGACTTCGTCGGA
>DGRZ01000095.1 GCA_002391195.1 Fibrobacter sp. UBA4375
GAATCCATCACGAACGGCACGCCGCTCTCAACAATCGTATAAGTAAGCTTCGTGAACGCTGCCGCCGTATCACGTTCCGTAGCGACAACCGGACCGACAACCGTACCGGAATCGCAGATTTCAGGAACCTTGAGGTTCGCATCCACAATGGTAGGCTTTTCGTTCACGTCCGTCACGCGAATCGTCACAGCGACATTGTACGAAAGCGTATCGGCAAGCGTCGTCGTCGAAGCCATGTCGCGCACATGCACCGTCACCGTGTATGTCGATTTCGTCTCGTGGTCGAGAACGGCCTTCTTGACAGAAATCTCGCCCGTAGAAGAGTTTATCTGGAATATGTCGGTCGCGCCGCCCACCAGGGTATAGACGAACGCATTGTCATCCACATCCTTCACGACAAGCGATCCCGTCGCCTTAACGCCGACCGCCGAATTTTCGGCAACCGTAAATTCGCTCGCCGTAGCACTCGGCTTATCGTTTACCGCAGTAAGATTTACCGTCATGATAGCGGCACCCGAGGTGGAGTTCATCTCGTCACGAACCTTGAACTGGAAGGTGGTGGCAGGAGTCCCGAAATCATCCTTCTTGCCCGTGTACTTGAGGTCGCCGATGGAATCCACCGGAATGAACTGGCCCGCAGTAACGTTGCCGCCCTTGTAGGTAAGCGTACCCTTGTTCGGGAGCGTGGCCACAACTACGCCCGTTTCCGCGTAGCCCTTGCTCGAAGAGTACGCGAAGTCGCTCTTCTTGAAGGTGTACGTCACATCTTCTTTGCCAGTAACGCTCGAAGCGCCAGCCACCGGCGGGTTATTCGCATCTACAATGGTCAACGTAAAGTGACCCTCACGTTCATTGCCTTCCAGCACAGCACCTGCAAGGTTGAATATCTTCATGTGCAGGTATTCTTCACTTTCTCCGATGCCATCGATAAACACGTTCAAGTACGCCTTGTTCGCATCATAGGGAGTGAGGCGATGTGCAGGGATAACCACATAGCCGGAGTCATGATGGACAATAACATTCACCACCTCACTATCCAACTTGGTTGTACCATCATCTGCATAAGTGTAATTACCCCATATCGTTTCGGTCCATTCGCATACCGGGAACGGAGCCTTTGCCGTCCTCTGGAAGTCCGCCAACTCCGCCGTCGAAAGATTCAAATCGAAGCAGTAGTTAAAGTCGACAGACGTGTTCGTAACGGTATCGAGCGATATCGGGATTTCCGCATCGTCATTGTTTTCGGGGAAGGCGCCATTCTGGAGCACTTCCGGGTCAATCTTCAGTATGGGAGGATCAAACGGCACATAGCGGAAATCGCCCACGATGTCGGATTCAAACCACAGGTTATTAGCCACAAGCTGGCCTGCGAGCGTAAAGTGGTTTTCAATGGTGAACTTACCTGTCGTCATGAAGGTTCCCTGGTAACTCGGCTTGACCATAGATTTCCAGTGAACATCCTTATTTGTATAGAACATCAGGTTACCAGCATATTTCGCATTGCTTATGTAGTTACTATCGACAAGAGCGCTCACATCCCACTCTTTGGTGGTCGTATTGTAAACGGCGTTCCTATCGACATAGACAACCTGAATCACCGCGCTGTTTGCACTCGGCTGAATATTGAAACCATCGCGCACAAAGATTCTTGTAAGGCGACCACCATGCGGCATTACAACGTACAAGTACTTGTGTGCGCTGTTGTGCATATAGATATTTTCAATATACAGGTCATACGTGCCATATTCGTTAATATAAGCGCTTTCCGGCGGAACATGGATATAGGCAACTTCGTCAATACCATTGGACATATTGATACCAGGAGCCCATTCTGCAGGTTCAGGCCAAAGAGGCACACGCAAGTGAGTATCTACCGGAGGGACCTCCACCGGGCAAGACTGGTACGTGCCCACCGCAAACGGATAGGCCACATATTTGTAGTATTCCGTAACAGGGACAAGGTCACCCGTTTCAGGATCCTCAACATTATAAGTGTAAGTAGAATCGGCAGTCGCAGCATCCGCAGCAACCACACCCGACGTTCCATAGACACCGCCCTTGACCATTGCAGCCCAGTTGGTCAGTGTATTATCGTAAGCCTGCGAAGAACGTGTTCTGATAGAGCCCTGCACGCAATAAGGTCCTTCATAGATGGCTCCAGAAACCGGACCAGAATTTGCCGCCCAATCTGCAATTGCAAAATCACCAAGAACCCTTACCGGGCCTCCACTCAGGGTATCATTATTGGGAGTCGTGCCATCATCCGAGAGATGCAACCCCTTTCCCGAAAGAAGCGGCCCGCCCACATGATGAGCTCCGTTGAAAAAGGAAATATCGCCCGTTGCAGTGCCGTTATAGCCATTTTTATCCGCAATATGCACCGTATGCTTATTGAACGTCAATCCTTCAGAGCCCCACAGCTTGTACTTCATCAAACCTTCCCAGTACTCTTGCTGGGAATCGGCATTTTCCGCGGCCGAATTTCCGAGGCTTTCGAAATACAGTGGGGCGACCTTTGCGCCGAAAGCACCGCCAAACAGGCCGAGCACAGCCACGGCCAAGTAAACTTTATTTATCATCCCTTTCAACATAATCGCCTCCTGAAAAAACAGGGTTCGTTATATCAAATCGTCAACTCCGAATACAACAAGAAACGAATTTTTTACAATCCGTCATAAGTAATATATACAGAATTTTACATAACAGGTAACGATATTTTTACCAATTCAGTCAAACCGTTGTCTAAATCGCATCATTTTGCAATTTCGGGGCAAAAAACGCCCCCTTTCGGGCTTTTTTCATTCCAAATTGGACTATCCCGGCTTCCAAAAAATGGCTTATTTTACTATATTTTAGGATCCTAGGCCCTGCGCAATGACTATTTGCGGGCAACTCGCCAGGGCGAAAGCAGCAACGGACTTGTGAATTTTTATGTGCTCAGGTCGCCTAGGATTTCTTTTTTTTGCAACCCTCGGGTTGCACTTTTTTTAACTAAAGATCCCCGCCTTGGTTCGGCGACGCTCACCACAGGTCGCGGGGATGACGAAGCAGCAATGATTCTTTGGACTTTTCGACACACCAAGCCCTACAACCCGAAAGACGTCTGCTACGGGCGACTCGACTTTGACGTATCCCCCACATTCGAAGACGAGGCGAAAAGCGCCATCGAAGACTACCTGAAGGCAGGCGGCCACCCGACCCGCCTATTCAGCAGCCCGCTCCTGCGGTGCATGCGACTCGCCGAGAAGGTTTCGGGGGCCACCGGGCTTGACATCGAGAAAGACGACAGGCTCATGGAGATAAACTTCGGCACGTGGGAAGGCCAGAAGCTTACCGCCGTCCCCCGCAACGAGATGGCCGCCTGGAAAAGCGACTGGCGCGGGTACAGGTTCCCCACGGGCGAAAGTTTCCACGACGTGGACAAACGTGTAGAGACACTTCTTGACACGCTCGACGACAACGGCGAATACCTGTGGGTAAGCCACGCGGGCGTAATCGCTGCCCTCCAGCACTTCGCGTGCGGACTGCCGGACGAGGTCTTTGTCGAAGGGATGTTCAGCTACGCGATGGTCACGCGATTTAAGTTCACGCGCAACAGCGAAGGGCATTTCCGCGGGAAATTCACGACCGTGCACGAAGGCATCAAGATGCCGCCGCTCGTGATGGATTGATGTTTCAGCCTTCGTCACACCGAAGTGCCGAAGGCACAAGTGTGTCCATGAATGCTTAGACACTCTTGCCGCTCCGCAACTGCGGTGTAACGAAGTCACGACGAGGGCGACAATTAAAAATCAAGCGTAAAGAGGGCTTGCGCGCCACCGGTAAGGTTCGGCAACAGCGCAAAGTGCATCGGGTTATCGAAGTCGCTCAGCAGGGCATCGACAACCGCATCGCCCAGAGAATACAGGTAGATAAGCGCTACA
>DGRZ01000063.1 GCA_002391195.1 Fibrobacter sp. UBA4375
AGAATTGTAACGAGTTTCCATAGTGGGCACAAAGATAGAAAAATGCCCCCATTGTCATTCCCGGCTTGACCGGGAATCTCCCTTGTTTTTCTATTAAAAAGGGGAACGCCTTCACCTCGCTCCAGCCGAATGTCATCCCCGCGCAGGCGGGGATCTCCCTTCGTCTTCCGCAACCCCTTCGAGCGGGGGCTCTGCCCCTAAACCCCCGTAAAAAATACCAACGGTAATGAACCGAGCAAGCACAAAGCAACCGTCAACACCAAGCACAGCGCTTCTTTTTTCACATTTGTTGTTCTAAAAAAGAACACTACCATCGGGAAAACGTTCCCGCAACGAGAAACAAAAATGGAATCAGCCGGCGACTGAGGGCCTGTTAGAGGGGGAGGCTTCCCCCTTCAAAAAATTTGCTTTTTCGCTTCCCATTTTTGTATATTACCCCCTGCACCAGAAAAGGTGGTATTGAAAGATCGCTGTCCGCGCAAGCGGTGCGGTCTTTTTTTTACCCCCAAAGGAGGATAAGTGGCGAAAAAAGAGAGAAAGAAGGAATTAGACTTGGTAAAGCCAAGTTTTTCCCTGATAGATGAGAACCTGCTCAAGTCGCGGATATACACTATCCGTGGTGTCAAGGTGATGCTTGACGCGGACCTGGCGGAGATTTACGGGTATAGCACCAAGGCGTTCAATCAACAGGTCAAAAATAACATTGAGCGTTTCGCGGAGGATTTTCGGTTCCAATTGAGTGACGCGGAAATCTTACTTTTATCGAGGTCAAAATTTTTGACCTCGATACAGGTGAAAGGCGTAAAGGGTGGCCGCTCTTATAAACCGTATGCCTTTACCGAGCAGGGCATTTATATGCTCATGACTGTGTTGAAAGGCGATTTAGCGGTACAACAGAGCATGGCGCTCATCCGTCTTTTCAAACGGCTGAAGGATTATGCTGTTTCGGAGGGGATGCTGCTCAATGGCACGGAAGTCGCCCCGCTGGTGTTGCAAACCGCCCAGAACACAAGGAATATTGCCGATGTGTCGGCAGATGTCAAGGTCCTTTCTGGCGAGGTGCATGAAATGCGTGGCGAGTTCAGCAAAATGAATATGGACCTCCAGAAGGTCATGGAAAATTTCGTGGACCCGAGTACACACAAGCATTTCTTGATTCTGAACGGGCAGCGGCTGGATGCCGACATCGCCTTCACGCAGATTTACGGCATGGCGAAAAAGTCTATCACGATTATCGATGACTATATCGGCGTGAAGACTCTCGACTTGTTGCGCCAAATCGCGAAGGGAGTCTCCGTGACAATCTTTAGCGATAACCGTAGTTTTGAATCTCTGACGAAACAGATGCAGAAGGATTTTCTTGCCGTGCGCCCCGATGTGAAATTGGCCATAAACAAGACAAAGGACAAATTTCACGACCGCTATATTTTTCTGGATTATGGCCTGAAAAGCGAGAAACTCTTCCACTGCGGAGCCTCAAGCAAGGATGCTGGTAACAAGATTACCACCATCATGCAGATAGAATACACGCAGGCGTACCACTGCATTATGGAGATGCTGAAAAAGGGGCTAACCAATTCCTAGAACACGAACTGCTTGCCCGCGAACACGCCCAAAGAAATCAGGTCGCCTTCGGTCACCCCCAGGAAAAATCCGGTGGGGTGGGCGTAGGTGTACTTGCGGGCTCCGACCCAGTCCCCGATAGTGCCCTTGTACACGTCGTCGAATTCGATGGTGAAGTTCCCGAACTTTCCGTTCTTGCCGAAACGCACGCCAATCCACCAGGCCGATGCAGGCGCAAACCCGTTTCTCGCGTCGGAGTTGTCAATGTAGCCGATGTCTCCCAGGTCTTCACGGACGTCGTCGTAGCCGGAGTCTCCCTGGTAGGCCTGGATACCGCCGGCCACGCCCAAGATTATATACTTGCCCAGGTTGGCGTCGATACCCAGCAAGATACGTTCCTGCAGGTTCCAGAAACCGTAGGACTTTTTGCCTTCACCGGTTTTCAGCCAGTTGTTGTAGTTGTCAGACCCGTTGATGCTGTAGGACTTCTGCTTCTCTTCGTTGGTGAAGGTGACTATGTCGTTACAGTCGGCGTCTTCGTCGCAGCTGAACTTGAGAGATCCGCCGTAGCCGCCCACTGCGGCACTCACGAAAAAGACGCTTCCCAGGCGGTAGATAGCGGCGATGTTTCCGCCGCCGCCGTTCATCTGCTTGATGTTGTCCGCGTCGCCGTTGTGGGCCCAGAATCCGGAGGCCGCCACTTCGACTTCGGAGACGGCGCTATCCGAGGTGGCCCTGTGGGTCACGGGGGCGGGCATGGCGGCTGCACCCATGGAGTGAAGGGTTGGGGAGCATGCCGTTATCGCCATGAGTATCAAGCCGATAGCAAAAAACTGGACGAGTTTCTTCATTTTCCACTCCTTGTAAAAGAATCTCCAGTCTCAAAGATAGTAAACAGTGCTTTTAAAGGAAAGTCCCTTTGGGTTGGACATTTTTTCTAATTTTTTTCCGCACAAAATCCCTTTTTTACGACAAGGAGTCCAACATGGGTGGCTTTTGCGGAGTGGTTTCTAAAGAAGATTGTGTCAGTGACCTCTTTTTCGGGACCGACTACCATTCACATCTCGGAACGCATCGCGGCGGCATGGCGGTGCTGAAATCCAACGGAACTTTCCACCGCTCCATCCACAACATCCAGAACACTCCCTTCCGCAGCAAGTTCGAGCACGACCTGGCCTCCTTCTCGGGCAACATGGGCATTGGCGTTATTTCGGATACAGACCCGCAGCCGCTGGTCATGACCTCCAAGCTCGGTACGTTCGCCATCGTGACTGTGGGCTTGATTACGAATATCGAAGAAATCAAGAACGAACTGTTCAAGAACAATTGCATGCAGCTCCAGTATTCCACCACCAGTGGAATGGTTGGGCCCACCGAGGTGGTGTCCGCCCTCATTGCTACTCAGGATTCCATCGTCGATGGCCTCAAGTATGTCCACGAAAAAGTCAAGGGCAGCTGCTCCATTCTTTTGATGGATGACCATGGTAAGTTCTACGCCAGCCGTGACAAGTGGGGCCGCACGCCTATCGTGCTGGGCAAAAAAGACGGTGCCATGATTGCCCTGCAAGAGAGTTGCGCCCTGCAGAACCTGGGCTACGAACACGTCCGCGACCTGGGCCCGGGCGAAGTGGTGGAACTCACTCCCGATGGCGAAACCACGCTGGTCAAGCCCGGCGACAAGATGGCCATCTGTTCTTTCCTCTGGGTCTATTACGGTTACCCTGCCTCCTGCTACGAAGGACGCAACGTGGAAATGACCCGCTACCGCTGCGGTTCCGCCCTTGCAAAGCGCACTCCCACCGAAGCCGACGCCGCCTGCGGAATCCCCGACTCCGGAACCTCCCACGCCCTCGGTTACGCCCACGAGGCCGGCATCAAGTTCGCCCGCCCCTTCGTCAAGTACACGCCCACCTGGGCCCGTTCCTTTATGCCCCAAGACCAGAAACAGCGCGAGCGCGTGGCCTCCATGAAACTCATCCCCATTCCAGGGCTCATCAAGGACCGCCGCCTGGTGTTCTGCGACGACTCCATCGTCCGTGGCACCCAGCTCGGCAAGCAGGCCCAAAAGCTCTACTCCCTGGGCTGTAAAGAAACCCACATGCGTATCGCCTGCCCGCCTCTCGTGTTCCCCTGCAAGTTCATCAACTTCTCCCGCAGCAAGAACGAATACGACCTGATTACCCGCCGCTACATCCGCGACCAGGAAGGCGAACATCCGGACTTGGAAAAATACACCGACCCCGATAGCGATGCCTACAAGGGCATGGTGGAATACATCCGCCAGAAGCTGAACCTCACGACCCTTGCGTTCCAGCGTATCGACGACCTGATACACGCCATCGGGCTCCCGGCCGAACAGCTCTGCACCTTCTGCTGGACCGGCAAGGACTACGCCGAAACCGGCGACTGCTACCACTGCCCCTGCGAAGGCGGCGAGTGCGCCTGCCACTCCAAGAAAGACAAGGAATAGTCCATATTAAAAAGGGGGAAGAATCCCCCTCATCAAAGCCTTGCCTAGGTGTCATCCTAAGCCCTTCGACAAGCTCAGGGTAAACTCCGTCGAAGGATCTAAGGCAAGTCTTTGCCTACCCCCACGCCTAGGGGCCCTGCCCCTAAGACCCCCGACCAAGGTGGGGATCTACATTTCTATCCGAGAAAAAAATGATGCTTGATTTTAGCTACACTATTTTATCATAGCAAAACAATGTGAAGGCAATTTCATTGCGAGTAGCATCATAAGATTTCGATTTTTTATAATTTTAAAACTTTGATTGTAACTCGCGTGTTTTTCTGTTCATCTCCATACCCACCAAGACCAAATACATATACATTTTACAGAAAAAGAAAGCCCATTATATAGAATATATGCATTAACATCTATATAGTTGGAGGCTTGTGCATCTACATTAACATTTGAAAAACCTTTATCTCTTAATTTCGTCTCAAGCAAAGTTGAAAATTCAACTATATCATCAAAACGTTGTTCAAATTCGCTTTCTATGCTATTGAGCGATCCATTCCAAACTAAATTTGAACCATAAAATTCCTTAATAACAGGCGCTACATACAATCAGCAACCTTTTCAATATCTCCGAATAAATAGACCTTTTCCGGCGTATTCGTATTATTTGTAGCGGTATCAGCAGGCGTTATCGGATTCGCAGGATTATCGGGAGCAGTCGCTCCCCCGCCAGAACTGGACGATTCGGAGCAGGCGGTCATGGCGACCATCGTCGCACAAAATCCAAAGGCAATCAGTCCTTTAGAGAAGGAAGGACTTTTTCATAAAATTCTCCTATCGGTCAAGAGTCCGTATGCCAATATAACTAAAAGGCGAGCTTATCGGCAAATTATTTCTTTGCGCAAGGGAAAAACATATCGAAATCGCGTTGAATTCGTTCCCCCGTGGACCTATAGAAATTATCCCCAAGGTAGTAGTCGCAGACGGTTTCCCTCATTCGAGTGAATTCCTTGAGGCTGTGCTTGCCTCGCTGAGCCTCAATCGTAAGGTCAATTAGCTCCAGAGCCCTAAAAACAGCCCTTTCAACCTGGTTCTGGTTTCCTTTTGCCTTCCAACGGTTCGCACGCGAGATTTCACTGCCGATATTCAGCATCTGCATCGACAACGGCATTTCGGCCCATCGTCCCGCCGCTAGTTCCTTGTGTTGAACGTTCTCTACTTGCATAAGGAATTGATTATATCCTTGATTTTTTCCTGAATGATAGGATCTTCGACGCCGCGGCTACGATTTCCCTGATTAGGACGAATATTGATTAATGAGTCAAATTCAAGGAAGTCATCCCCACCCATTTCTGGATAAAGGTTGAAGCCCCAAAGATTCTCTTGTTTGGACCCTTCCTGCAAAAGAAGAGTTTCCAAGTCGGCATGCATTTCTGCATCCAAAGCAATTTTTCCTTCGGCAACATCGACGACGCCCTTGACCATATCGCCAAAGTAATGCGTCTGCAATTCCAACAGAATTTTCTTGTCAAACGGTTCAGAATAGATTACCATACAAAACAATTATAACAATATAGTGTTTCAGCAACACCCATTTTGCACGCTTTTTTCAGCGAATCAATGCATTTTTTGATTTTTTTCTTTTTCAAAAGGCACCGAGGTTTCATTTTTCCTCGCCTTTGACAAAGGTATCGTTTTTTTACATTACGCCATAAAAAAGGCTATTTATGCGCTATCTTCTTTTTCTTCTGTTCCTAGTCCCTACAGTCCACGCCATCACCTGCACGGAAGGACTGCTGATGTATTATAAAGATTGGTATGGGCTTTATTTAGGAGGAACAGACGCTTTCCTTGATAGCATTCTTTTCACTTACGACGGAGAATTTTTTCGTTCCGAGAAAATTCTAAGAGAAAAAGACTACGTAAGATCAGTAGTTAAATCGAATGGAGACGGAATAACCCAGACCGATACGACGATTCAGTTTTATCTAGTAGACGATTTAACTACTCTCTCCGACCGCAGCATTGCCTCTAAAAAAATTTTAGGCGACACGGTATTTATCGAAGCACTCATAAGTGAAACTCTAACCAAGGAATCCTCTATAGTAGGATCAAGAACAACTAGGGATTCTTCAAAAATTTATAAAGACGGTGTTGTTCTTAATTTTTCAGAATTCTCACAAAAAGAGGGTGAAGATAACTTTTACCTAGGTCACATTGAAGTATCATTAAAAAACGACACCTTGTTCATACTGCATCTTGGATCAGAAGACGGCGCACCGATGGATACTGCCGGTTTTGAAATCTATGTTGCCGACCCAAATGACAGCCATATTTGCCACGAATTCTACCGAGTTCATGATTGCGAAGATGGTTGCACAGATAGCAACGGGAATCCGATAAAAGATGGAGACATTGTACAGTCATACGACCACACCATTACAGAAAATAAAAACGGGTTCATGATAGAAGAAATCCGACACAACGGAACGAACCAATACTTCATGATTTATTCCGATGAGACAACAACATCCATTGCCAAGCGGCCGCTCGCAAAGATGAACAGTCTCCGCCGCGACTTCTACTTTGACACCAAGGGGCGGAAGCAGCAGAAAATCGTCCCCTACAGGGTATTTTTCTAACTCAATTTTTCACGCAGCGGACACTGACACCGGCGTCCTTGTAGTTTTCGAACAATGTCGCCGCATCGTTTTCGTAACGCAGAACCAAGGTAATTGACTCGTCATCATCGACCTCGGTGGCACTCCAGAAAAAGGCTCCCGAACTGACAAACGATTGATGCGTCTTGCCCTTTTGCGGGAGACGCACGCCGTTTTCGCTTCGTCCCAAGAATAAAGGCAGCCGTACAAGGTAAGGTATTCCATTTCTCCGCAGATGCTGTTGGCCGTTTCATAATCAAGGTTTTCGGCCATCCAGACTTGATTGCCGATTTTCACGGTCTTGTAAGCCTTGCCGTCGCGCGAGTCCTTGAGTTTCATATCGGCACAAAAGTATTTTTTCACGACCTAGCTCACATAATAAACGATAAAATGCACCCGTTTTCGGGCGCATGATTTCATATTTAGAACAAACAAAAAGCCGATGGAGACAATCCACTGGCTTCTCTCTCAGAAAAAATAGATTTTAATTCCCTGCAATTTCCTTCGCCTTCGCCTCGATTTCGGCGATGGCCTTTTTACGACCTTCGGCGTCATCTGCATTCGAGAGCACGATGTTCACGAACACGGAACCTGCCACCACGGCATACACGTGCTTGGAGAGCACTCTGGACTGTTCGCCATTGCGGATGCCGAATCCGCCCAGCACCTTGGCGCCGCCCTTACCGACGGTATCGATAAAGTCCAGGGTCGCCTGGTCAATGGTCGTCTCGCTGCCGGTCGTGCCTGCACGGAGAGCCGCATAGATGTACTTGAAACCCTTGGAGGCCATCGTTTCGAGACGTTCCTTCGTCATGGAGGGAGCGGCCACCGGGATGTTTTCAAGACCGTGCTTCTTGCAAGCTTCGGTCAAGCCTTCGTCTCCGTCAAACGGCAAGTCCGGAATGATGCAAGCGGATACGCCGGCGTCCTTGCACATCTTGACGAAGTTTTCGACGCCTGGCGTAAAAGCCAGGGAGCCGTAGGTCATGATGTAGATGGGCGTCTCGGGGTGGCGCTCGTGAATCTGCTTCACGATGGCAAGTCCCTGCTTGGTGGAGTAGCCCTTTTCCAGCGCGATGGTCGATGCCGTCTGAATCGCCGGACCGTCGGCGCTGGGGTCGCTGAAGGCCAGCTGAATTTCAAGGATGTTGGCGCCACCTTTCACAAGAGCGTCGGCGATGGCGATAGAAGTTTCTGCGTCTGGAAACCCGGCAATGAGATGAGACATTAAGTTCATAGTTATAATCCCGTTTTGTCATGCCCGCGAAGGCGGGCATCTCCTTTTATTTATTCATTATCTCCGCGTCGTGGATGTCTTCGTTGTTTTCGAGGCGCTTGAGTTCTGCCTTCAGGAATTCCTTCCACTTTTCGGGGCGGAACACGGGGCTTGTGATAAAGATGTCCTTGTCGCCGCGGCCACTCATGTTGATGACGAGCCCCTTGTCCTTCGGGAGTTCCTTCGCAATCTTCATGGCGGCAGCACCGGCGTGGGCACTTTCGAGGGCGAAGAGGATTCCTTCGTTGCGGGCAAAGAACTTCACCGCATCGAGAGCTTCCTTGTCGAGGATGGCGGTAAATTCCACGCGGCCCGATTCGCCGAGGGCGGCAAGCTGCGGGCCAATACCCATGTAGTCAAGGCCAGCCGAAATGGAGCGGGTCGGCATGGATTGACCGTCTTCATCAATGAGGAAACGGCTCTTGTAGCCCTGCACGATTCCTTCGCGGCTGGCGTTGCCTGTCATGCGGGCGGCGTTTTCGCCCACATTCGGTCCGATACCGCCTGCTTCGGCACCGATCAGGCGCACATTCTTGTCTTCGATAAACGGGGTAAACACGCCTATGGAATTGCTTCCGCCGCCCACGCAGGCGACGATTGCAGCAATGTCGATGTTACGTTCTGCGGCCTGTCGCTTGACTTCTTCGCCGATGATGGACTGGAACGTGCGAACGATATCCGGGAACGGAGCCGGACCGAGGGCGGAACCCAGCACGTAGTGGGTGTTCTTGAAATTCGTGGCCCAGTCGCGCATGGCTTCGTTTACGGCATCTTTCAGGGTGCGGCTACCGCTGGTGACCGGCACCACCTTCGCACCGTACATTTCCATGGTGGCCACGTTGGGCTGCTGACGGCGGACGTCCACTTCACCCATATATACGACGCATTCAAGGCCAAGTTTTGCGCAGGCCGCTGCGGTAGCGAGCCCGTGCTGGCCGGCACCCGTCTCCGCAATGATGCGAGTCTTGCCCATCTTTTTTGCAAGGAGGCACTGACCGATGGCGTTGTTAATCTTGTGTGCCCCCGTGTTGGCGAGGCCTTCCAGCTTGATGTAGATCTGTGCGCCACCCAGAAGTTCCGTTGCTGTCGGAGCGTAATACAGCGGCGTTTCGCGGCCAATGTAGTCCCGCTGGATAATGCGGAGCTCTTCCAGAAATTCCGGGTCGTGGATGTATTTGTTGAATGCCGCTTCCAGGTCGTCCAGCGGGCGGCGGATGATTTCGGCAACGTACTTGCCGCCGAACTTGTCAAAGAAACCGTTATTCGAGTTAATCATAGTCATTAGTTGTTTTTGTTAAAGTGTCATCCTGAGCGAAGGGCGAAGCCCGAAGTCGAAGGATCTATTTTAAGGTTTATTCTTATTGGTTAAAGGTTCTCGGGACAAAAAATTAAAGGCCTTCGGGAGTCCGAAAGCCTTTTACAAAACACTTGATGAAATCAGCAAACCGGACTCTATTTCGTAGAGCCCCACCACCAACGGTTGAAACGGATTACTGCATTCATCTTCATGTGCCAAAATTTAGGAAGTCACGACCCCATTGGCAAGGGATTCCTCACAAAATAACACAAAAAATAAGGCGTCGGGAACACCGAGCGCCTTTTTAAACACTGGATGAAAATGGCAATACCTAAATCCCTTCTTTGAGAACCTCGTCGATAGCGGCGCTAGCGTCAAAGTGGATTGCCAAATTCATCTTAATGACTTCAATATATATACTAATTCGTTGTCTGTCAATAGGTTACGAGCTTGTTCGTGTAAAAATTTGGTTAGTTTTTTGTAAAAATGGCCCAAATTAGCTATTTTTTCGAAAAAGAGGCAAAAATGCCCTTAACTCAGAAGCTGAAAAAGATTCACCTGACCCAGCAGATAGTCATCGCCTTTGTGTTGGCGATCGTTGCGGGGTGCCTGCTCCAAGACCATTCAGAATTTGTAAATGCCTTCATCAAGCCTTTTGGGACAATCTTCCTGAACCTCCTGAAATTTATCGTGGCCCCGCTGGTGCTACTATCCATTGTCGTGGGGATCATCTCTACAAAGAACCTTTCAAGTCTCGGAAAAATTGGCTTTTACACTCTTGTCTATTTCATGTTCACTACGGTGCTTGCCACGGTGCTCGGCCTCTTGATCCCGACGGCGCTGAAAGGTTGGCTGCCCTTGATTAAGATACCGGAAGCTAACGTAGCTGCACCTGTTAGCCAGAACTTTTCGCTGGTAGAACAGATTGTTGATTTTTTTCCGAACAATCCTATCGCTCCATTCTATTCGGCCATCATGATTCAGGTAATTGTCATCGCCGTTGTTTTCGGGGTGGCTATTGTTCACGTGGGTGCTAATGCAGAACCTGTGCGGAACCTAGTTCTGAGCTTAAACGAGGTTGTTCAGAAAATTCTGAAGTACATCATGTGCCTTGCGCCCATAGGAATTTTCTGCATGCTTACGCCGGTGGTGGTCAATAACGGCCCTTACGTGCTGGGCTCCCTTGCTGCCGTAATCGCCATGGCGTACGGGTGTTTCCTGATTCACGCGCTTGTGGTTTACTTGCCGTGTATCCGTCTTTTGGGGCGGTATTCTCCCCTGGAATTCCTCAAACGTATGCAACCCGCTTTGATCTTTGCCTTCTCTAGTGATTCGTCGGTGGCCACACTGCCGTATAGTATCAAGAGTACAGAGAAGATGGGGGGCAAGCGGGATATCGGCTCGTTTGTGCTGTCGCTAGGGGCCACCATCAACATGGATGGCGTGGCTATCTACCTGTGCGTTTCTGCGGTGTTCATGGCAGCCTGTTGCGGAATTGTTCTTACTCCCGGAATGTACCTGAGCATTGCGTTCATGGCGACGGTAGCCTCTATCGGGACGCCTGGTATTCCTGGCGGGAGCCTAGCCTTTATGACTATGCTATTTGCCTATGTGGGGATTCCCGTGGAATGCGTCGCTGTGGTGGCGGGTATTGACCGGATTATCGACATGGGCCGCACGGTTATGTCTGTGGTAGGGGATGCCTCTTGCGCGGTCATTGTGCAGAGGATGGTCTCTAGAAAAGCGAAAAACGCTTAATTTCTTCGAAATTTGGCTTTTATGTGGCCACTTTTGAGAAAATGTGCCTTTTTGAAATTTTTTATTTATATTTATGAAGACATAGTTTAGAGTTCGCTCTTATTCGGACAGCTGGAAAACGACCAAAATTTCATCGTCTAGGGATAAGGCCGAAACCTCACGCCGCTTGGTGTGGGTCGTTTGTGCCTTTTAGACGATTGGGTTACTTGGTCGTTACCTCAGCTGTTTAGGGTGCTTGCGGTTCCACACCTTTTTTTGTTGTGGCGAAAGTGCTCCGGGTACGGCGGGCTCCGCAGTTTGAGGATGCCCATGGGTAAAATCTTATTTGGTCTGGTTTTTATGCTGGCCGCGACAGTCTCCTTTGCGGAGGGTCTTTGCGTACAGTTTTGTGTGGATTGCTCCAGAAATCCCGAAGGGGCGTCCTGTGCCAAAATCGATCAGGTGTGCGGGAACTGTCCGGCTATTTTGGATAGTATACGGCAGGATTCCATTTCTGCTGTAGCCAGGGCAGATTCTATCAAAAAAGCAATGGAAATTCGTGATTCTTTGCAAAAAGAAGATTCCGGCATGTTGGCTCAGTTGATATTGAACAACTGCAAGAGTGATTCCTGTAATTACGAGGTGACGGTCAACGAGGGCCGGTTGGGTCATGTCCGTGGCAAGAAAGGTAACAACGCGGCAAAAGCGGACTCCGTGAAGAATTCCATTTCGCTTTTGCCTCCGATGAGCGAAGAATGTCTAGGTTTCTGTGAAATGTGTAATGCAGAGCAACAATCCGACACGATATGCTTAAAGATTGAAACCCAGTGCCGATGCAAGGCTTATATGGAACAGGACCGCAAGTTGGCGGAAAAGGCAAAATCGGACAGTATCGCCGCTGCGGAAAAAACTTTAGCGCGGGAAAATGTTTCCCAAAAGGTTGCCGACGGCATTTTTGGCTACTGCAACAAAAAACCGGAGGCTAGTCCTTGTTCCCTTTCGGTGAACCTTGCCGGTGAAAAATTTGCTACGGTGAAAATTGTGGACTTGTCTAGCGGAAAGCAGATTGCCGTTGTCGTGGATACGGTAAAGGTTGTTGTAGAAGAACCGAAGGCCGACACCCTTGCTGATACGGCGATGGTGACCGTGAATGAACCAAAGGCTGATACGGCTAAGGCTGATACGGCTAAAACGCTAGAAAAAGTAGAGAACCCGATTCCGCCAATGCAGAAATTTTACATAGGTGTTTCGTTAGCTATGGAAATGTTCAATGAAAAGGAAGTGGCCAACTATCGAGTAAACTCGATAGATCGTCCTTTTATTTCTTCTGGCGATGGCTTGTCTACTGATCATATTGGTGTGAGCCTAGGCTTCTTATTGCGGTGGTATCTATACCGGTTTGGCTCGTTCCAGACGGGGTTAAACGTCCTATTCCATCACGGTGATTATACAATCGACGAAGATGACTTGTATATCTATAATATTGGCCGAGGCGATGGTGAAATTGATTACTATACGATAATGGCGGAAATCCCATTGCAATTCCGTTTTGGAATCCCGCTTGGGAAAATAACGCATGTGAGCCCATTTGTAAGTATCTCCACGCATATTCGTAAACCGATTTATGCATGGTTGAACCACTATTATGCGGACTGGGATTGGACGGTTCAGGATTACGACTACTATAGTGGTCAATATTACAATTACACCCAAAGTTCAGAAACATCTTACGAATACTGGGGAGAAGCGTCTTATGCCGATTGGGAATTTGTTGATTACCTGGGAATCGGCTTGGAACTCTACCGTCATGTGACGATACAGTGGCAAATTCTGGTGGCCTCGATCCGAACAAATGTGGATGAAATAGAAGCCTACCATAACGGAATTGACACGTGGCGGCTGAATCTGGATGTCGCCTGGTAATGGGGAGGGAAAAATGAAAGCACTTAAATACATAACTCTGTTAATGTTTGTGTTCCTCTTTGTTGCCTGCAGTGAGGAAAGTCCTTTTGAGGTTGCCGAAGAAGACTTAAACGAGGCCGAAGAGCTTGCTGAGCAGAAATATAACGAAAGCCAAAGGGCGGAGAATTCTGTGAGCGAAGAAGAAAAATGCCGCAGGGGCATAAGTACTTATAGTGATGACTACTGTTGTACATATTATGGAGAGCGGTGTAGTTATTATTCTAGCTCTAGCTATATGAGTGACGCGGATAAGTGTTATTATGGTACGGGTGACTATAGCGCTGATTACTGCTGCACTTATTATGGTTATCAGTGCGCCTATGTTTACAGCAGTTCGTCATCCAGGTACAGTAGTTCTTCTTACTATTCTAGCAGTTCTAGTGCTGTATATTACTTGACTGCATCTAAGACGATGAAAATTACATTGACCTCCTACAAGCAGGTTTCTAGTGATTGGGATGGTTTTGATAATGCCGGAGATCCCGCGGTGTCTTTTACTATCTACACCTATAGCGATGGTGTTGCTGGCCAGACTATAAATACGCAGGTTTTCATAGACAAGAGTGATACAAGGTCATGGAGTGGTGCTGTTTCAAAGACGTATACGATTAATAAGGGGACAGATCAAATCAAAGTTTGTCCTAAAGTTATTGATGAGGATGTGTCAAGTAATGATAATTACTCCTCTGGAAAGTGTGTGACTGCCTCGAATATAGGTTATTTGACTTCTTCCGATGTAAATGCGCAAACAGATTATAACAGCAACTACAACCTTGAATGGGAATGGTACTTGTATTAAGGAGCGTTGATGAAAAACTTTATTACTTGCGCAATCCTCTTGTCAAGCCTGATTTTTGCATCTTGTGCAACCGTATTTCCGGTTCATAATCCGGATATGAATCGCGATGAATATGCGGGCTTGATTGCCGCTGAAAGTGAAAGGACTGTTTGCTACGAAAAGGGCTTTCGTGGAGGAATGTTATTCTTGGATTTTGTTCTAGGGGCTCCGTTTTTTTGGACGCCACTGATTTTTGATGCTGCTACAGGAAAGTACACTGCCTATTATTATCATCATAACAGATGCGAAAAATATAAGGCCGAAGAACGCCATGCAAGGTATTCGCAGCAGTATCCGCAGGCCAAGCAAGAAGAAGTCAGAACGCTGAGTGAGCCAGATCCGGCTTATGTTGCACCAGTCGCACCTGCCGCTTCACCGTCTAAACCCGTAGAAAGCGAACCTCGTGAGGAGGCTGCGAAAGAAAAGGTGCCTGCTCCAGTTGAGAAATCGCCTGCGGTAAAAGAAGAACCTTCTGTTCCGATTAAGGAAGAGGCTCCTGCTCCTGTAAAAGAAGAGGATGAATACGAAGATTTGTATTAAGGAGGACCAACATGAAAAGACTTTCTTTCAAGTACATTGCAGGAGCACTCACCCTCCTTGGCGCTTTATTGCAGGCTTGCTCCGGCGAGAACGGGGCCGACGGTCGCGATGCCGAAGAAGTGAACGTGGACTCGCTTGCAACGGTCATCAGGGCCGAGGTGACCGAAACCCTTTGGGATACCCTGTACGCGAAACCGTATGTGGATACCGTCTATAAAATTCTCTTTGACAATGCTTTCGGTACGGCATGGATGGATTCCACCAGGCAAGCGCTGGTTGATAGCCTCAAGCAGGCGGATTACGATTCACTCTACGCGGCTCTTTACGATTCCGTCTATTACGACATTTACAGCCAAAGCGTCATAAAGCAGCTTGATGCCTACAAATGGACCGTCAAAGAAGGGATTAATCTTGCCTTTGCAAACCAGTACCCGCTGATGTACAAGGATTACGTGAATAGTAGTGGCGATATCTATCCAGTGCCTGTGTCCGTAATAGTTCGCAATGAATGTCCTTCAGCCATATCCATTTTTGACACTGAACCCTGCAACTGGAAAAAAATCATGGTCAAGGCCTGGATCACCGACTGGACGGATACGGGAAGTGTTTCTGGCATTGTGAATCCCGACACAACGGATGTATTCGCTCCGCCTTTGACTTTTGATATGGCCAAAGCGGCCAAGATTAAAGCCCCCGAAAAGGTCAATATCCAGATTCGTGCCTACGCACTGGAAAACGACCATGAAATCCTGTTCTATTCCGCATCCGAGCCGACCACACTCTACCCCGTGCAGGTCAATGGCAGTGAACTACAAGGTGTGAAAAACAGAAACTGGTGGTATGGAGTTTGGGTCACTCCCAACATGGATTCCATTCCGAACATCCTGAACGACCTGAAGAAGAAACTTCCTAGCGGCACCGTAAAAGTTTACCAGAAATACAGCGATGACGAAACAGTTGCTGAGAGTTCCAAGCGTGTAGTCCAGGCTGTGTACGAAGTCCTGCAAGCAAGAAAAATCACTTATCTCCAGAACAACGGTGCTGGAGGGACCGGACAAAAAATAAATTACCCCATCGAGGTTCTCCGAAGCCGCGATGGTCTGTGCATTGAAACTGCTGTTTTGTTCGCCTCCATCTTGGAAGCACTGGGAATGCAGGTATTCATTGTCAATATCCCTGAACACGCTTTTGTGGGGTGGCGCACTGACAGGAATAGTAATACGTTGGATTTTGTGGAGACAACGCTGATTGGTGGCTCTTCGACATTTGCCTATGCCAACAGTTCTGGCATTGAAAAGTTCAATGAACAGCTTGATGCGGGGAATTTTGAATCCGGCGATGCGGAACTGATTGACATTGAAGCGGTCCGTGAGTACGGAATCGTACCCAACGATATTCCGTAGTAAAACATTTCTAGATGTTTCCAAAAGGCAAAACCGCCGACTCAATCAAAGTCGACGGTTTCTTTTTTATAAGATTGCAACTTAATAGACTACAACGCAGCGAAAAGTGCCTTCAGCTTTTCGCTGTTTTTGATTCCCGGAGCGTTTTCGACACCGCTGGAGACATCAATCAGCTCAGGGTGGAATTTCTCGCAAATTGTGCCGACATTTTCGGGGGTGATACCGCCTGCAAGCCAGAGGGGAATGTCGCCCGCTTTTTTGAGGAGAAACGATTCGGGGATGGTCTTGCCTGTGCCACCGGGAATGCCTTCGACTTTCGCGTCTAGGAGAATGCGTGGTTCGCCGTGAGTGCGGAGGTCGGCGACGGTCTGGAAATCTTCGGGAGTGCCTACGCGGGCGGCGCAGTAGTGGGCGAGGCCGGTGTCGGCAGCTGATGGTTCAATTCCGTGGAACTGGACTGCGTCGAGAACACCTTCACGGGCGAGCTTGATTGCGGTTTTTCCCTCCTCTGAATTCGGGTCGGTAATGACACCCACGAGAATTGGGGTTTCTGATTTGTCATTGCGAGCGGAGCGAAGCAATCTCTCCTTAAAACTGCGCACGAATTCTTCGGTGGTGAGGCGCTTGGTGTTGCTGAACACGAATCCCAGCATGTCGGCGCCCAGTTCGGCGGCAAGCATGCCGTCTTCAAACCGGGTGATGCCGCAGATTTTGACAAGGGGCCGTATAGTTGTTTGAGTAGAGATTGCTTCGTCACTCCGTTCCTCGCAATGACATACTAGGTGTTCCTGCACAAGAGCTTGTTTCTGCTGTTTACGCTCCGCGAACTTTTTCCAGAACCTGCCGCAGGCATTTTCGCACCCGCTTTCGAATGCAGACACAACTTCTTTTGCAAGCGCAGGATTCTTGGCCACAGTTTCGCCCACCAGGATTCCCGTAAACCCGAGACTACGGGCATAGGCAGCGTCGCCAGCACTCAAAATGCCGGATTCAAAGACAGCCTTCGTTGGTAGCTTGCTGCGGACGCTCGCAGGCACCAGCGGGTCGGTGTGGAATGTAGCGAGATCGCGCGAGTTCACGCCCGCGACAATCGTCTTCGCGGCATCTGCCCCGAGTGCGCTCGTGACAACCGAAAGCTTGCGGAAGTCATCTGTTTCACGAACTTCAACGAAAGCCTGCATGTCGAAAGACTGCGCACGCTTCGCCATGCGTACAAGCTGTTCGTCATCCAGAATGCGCGCAATCAAGAGCACCGCATCGGCGCCGCAACGGTAGGCGATGTTGATTTCGTCTTCGTAGAGCAAGAAATCTTTGCGGAGCACGGCGCAGGCGTGCAAGCCCTGCTGGCGGCGCTTTTCCATCAGGTCGGCTACCGCAATCAAGTCGCGGAGAGATCCCTTGAAGTAGTTCGTTTCGGTTAGTACCGAGACCGCCTGGGCGTGGGCCTCGGCGTAAGTCGTTGCCAGCGAAACTGGGTCCAAATCAGGCGCAATGTCGCCCTTGGAAGGCGACGCACGCTTGACTTCGAGAATCGCACCTGCGTTGCCAAGAAATTCCGTATGGCCTACGCGGCGTTTTTCCGGAATATCGATGGCGAAATTCAGGCCCAGCCGTTCGATGTCGGCTTTGCGCATCCGCACTATCTTCGCAAGAATATCTTCGCTCATTTTGCTGCCATTGTCATCCCCGCGAAGGCGGGGATCTTCTTTACGAGTTCGTCGCCACCTTCACTTCCTCGATCTTCTTCAGCACGGAGCCGTCTTCCATCGCCTTCATGGCCTTGTCGAAACCTTCCTTGATGCTAGCAGCCTTATTGCTGATGTAGAGGGCGGCACCGGCGTTCAGGGCGCAGGCATACTTGATGCCCGGGCGGCCCTTGCCGTTCAGCACGTCGAGAGCGAGGTTGAAGTTGTCGACACCCGTACCGCCGGCGAGGTCTTCGGGATCCACGGAGGGGATGCCGAAGTCCTTGGGGTCGATGCGGTAAGTCTTGTACTCGCCATCTTCCAGGATTTCGGCGATGGTCGTCGGGACGCACGGAGAAATTTCGTCGTAGCCGTCGTCGGAGATGGCGACCATCACGCGCTTGGCACCGAGGGACTTTGCAGCCTTGGTGAACGGTTCCAGGATCGACTTGCTGTAAACGCCGAGCATCAGATACTTGGCTTCGGCCGGGTTCGTGAGAGGTCCGAGCAAATTCATGATGGTCTTTACGCCGAGGGCACCACGCACAGGGCCTGCAAAACGCATAGCGCTGTGGTAGACAGGAGCCATGAGGAACACAAAGTTCGTCTTGTCAATAACGGATGCAGCCTTTTCCGGAGTCATGTCGAGCTTGAAGCCCGCTGCGGTATAGAAGTCGGCGGCACCGGACTTGCTGGAAACAGCGCGGTTGCCATGCTTCGCAATCTTTGCACCGCAAGTTGCAGCAATCAGGCCAGAAAGCGAGCTCACGTTAAAGCTGCCCTTGCCGTCGCCACCGGTACCCACGATGTCGGTGAGTTCGTCACCGCTGTAGGGGAACTTGCGCTTCTTGCTGCTCAAAACCTTCGCACAACCGGCGATTTCATCGGCAACAGGGCCCTTGCTGGAAAGTGCGGTCAGAATTGCGGCCATCTGACGTTCGTCCATGATGCCGTCGGTCAAGTCTTCCATGAACATTTCGGCGGTTTCGCGGCTCAAGTCCTTGCCTTCGGTAAGCGTGTTCAAGATTCCGCGCACGTCAAGTGGTTCGCGACGGTAATTGAGGAACGCCTTGAAAAATTCGTCGGCACGTCCGCTGGCGATAGATTCCGGGTGGAACTGCACGCCTTCAATCGGGAGTGTCTTGTGGCGGATACCCATGATGTCGCCGTCGGTAGCGCGGGCGGTCACCTCGAAATCCGGAGAAAGCGTCGCTTCGTCAACAACCAGGCTGTGGTAACGCGTGAAGATGTTCTTCTTGCCGATGGTGCGGAAAAGTCCCTTGCCGTCGAGGTCGATTTCTTCGGCGATGCCGTGCTTGATGAACTTGGCCTGCACAATCTTCGCACCGAAAGCGTAACCGATGGCCTGGTGACCGAGGCAAACGCCCAAAATCGGGAGCTTGCCCGCAAAGTGCTTGATGGCTTCCACGGAGACGCCCGCATCTTCGGGGCGGCCCGGGCCCGGGCTCACAATAAGGCGGCTCGGGTTCAGTTTTTCGATGTCGGCGATGGTGCATTCGCGGCTACGGAGCACGCGGATTTCTTCGTTAGTGATTTTTGCCAACGCCTGGTAGACGTTGTAAGTAAAAGAATCGTAGTTGTCGATGATGATGATCATAGTTAAACTCTGTGGTTAGGCCATAAGGCCGTGATTGATGGGGTGAGTTGTGGGTTGTGAGTCGACGCTACGCGTCTTTGAGTTTTGAGTTTTAATAATCGCGCCTTTGGCGCCAAACTATATACTGATAACTCATAACTGATGACTCATGACTATTTTCGTTTATCGCTCCCCCTCCAGTACGGCTCTGATTGCTCCGAGTTTTTCGTTCGTTTCTTCGAATTCGCGGTCGGCGTTGCTGGCTGCGACAATGCCGCCACCGGCCTGCAGGCTAATCGTCTTGCCCTGCTTGAGGCAGCAACGGATGGCGATGCAGAAATCCAGGTCGCCATCAGATTCCATGTAGCCTACCGCACCCGCATAGAAGCGACGCTTGACTTTTTCGAGGCCAGAAAGGATTTCGATAGCGCTGATTTTCGGAGCGCCGCTTACCGTACCTGCCGGGAAGCTGGAACGCAGCACCTCAATCGCCTTCTTGGTCTTGGAAACCTTGCCCTGCACGTCAGAGACCAGGTGGATCACGTGGCTGAACTTTTCGCATTCCATGTACTTGGTGGTTTCCACCGTACCGGCTTCGCAGACACGACCCAGGTCGTTACGGGCCAGGTCCACCAGCATCAGGTGTTCGGCGCGTTCCTTCGGGTCTCCTTTCAAGTTCTTCATCAGGGCTTCATCTTCGGCGTCATCCTTTCCGCGGCGACGGGTACCTGCAATCGGGTGAATCGTCGCAATGCCTTCACGCACGCGCACGAGGCTTTCGGGCGAGGCACCGATAAACTGATGCGTGCCATAATCCAGGAAGAACATGTACGGAGACGGGTTCACCGTGCGGAGACGGCGGTAAATATCCAGCGCCGCGATGTCGCTTGCAAACTGAATGCGGCGGGAAGGCACTGCCTGCACAATGTTGCCGGCGATGATGTGCTTCTGCAAAGCCTCGACCTTTTCCACGTATTCCTTGCGGGACTGTTCCAGGTCGGTCATCGTAATGCCCTTGCCGTACTGCGGTTCAGGAGCGAGGTAGCTGAAGTCCAAATCGGCAAGACGTGCTTTTACGTTCTCGATAGCAGCCTTCAGGTCAATCTGGTGTTCCTCGTAGTTCAGCGCGAACAGGTGAAGCTTTTCGGTAAAGTGGTCAAACACGATGTAGATGTGGCCCACCAAAAATTCCGCTTCGGGAATGTTGAGTTCGTCCACCTGCGGGGCGAGGCGGATGGTATCGCAGCGGGCGCAGAATTCATAGCCGAGGTAGCCCACGCCCGAGGAGGGAATCGGAATCTGGTTGGGCGGCACCGTGTTTTCGGCAGAAATCAGCGTGAGGGCATCGAGAATGTCCCCTTCGCCTTCCTTGAGGAACACGCTTTCCTTGCCGTCGATGACGATGCTCACGTCCTTGTCGTTCTGGCGCAGACGGAAGCCCTCGTCTACCATCAGGGTCGAATAGCGGCTACGACCGTGGGAGAAACTTGCGGATTCGAAAATAGCCTTCGCACCGAGCTTCTTGCCCAGCGAAAACGGGGTGTAACGTTCGCCCGGGAGCGCCACGTAGATGCTATCAGTACGCGGTTCGTAACCCGGTTGTTCTGTAATGTGCTTGATCTTGTTGGTCATTTTGATCCTCTGGTTTATAAACTTGTTTGCGTTCCTTGGTTTAGGGTTCCGCAAAGGCTTTGGTCCCGGAGGATTTCAATGATTTTGGTAAAAGAGAAAGGCCTCCGTGAGTCCGGAAGCCTTTGCTTAAAATCTTGGGTGATTTGCGACAAATACCGGGCTCTATGTTAGAGTCCGCGCCACCAACGACGGTTCAGGGTTGCACATGTCACAAAGTTCATCATGGGCACAAAGATATCAATACAAGTTAACCTCGGCAAGGGGTCTCTTCAAAAAAAATCAAAAAAATGCAAATAAATACAATTGTTTACATTGTGTGTAATAAAAAAAGGCGCCATTAGGCGCTCTTTTCATATATAATATATGTTGTCAAAAAAGATTAAACTCGGTTACTGGGCCTTTGCTTCGGCTGCACCGTTGTTTGCTGTCGTAGCGCTCGAATCAGCCGCCGTGGCATTCGAATCGCCCGGAGCAGCAACCTCGATCTTTGCAATCTTTTCCCAGTCTTCCTTGTCGTAGTTCCTCAGGAACATGGCCCCCTGGTAACCGCGGACAATTTCCACCGCCTTGGCGGTATCCTTCTGGCTAAGGGCGTCCTTGGCGTCTTCCAGCACATCCTTCTGGGCGTTCCGCTTGTCCAGGATTTCGCCCATGCGGTTCTGGCGGAGCACTTCCATGGTATCGCTTACAAATCCCAGGTCCCAGGTGCTGTCGAAGCAGGCTTCTGCATCCAGGTATTTTTCGGGGTTCGTGGCCGCCTCGTCAAAAAGGGCATTGCAGCGGGCGAAGGTCTCGGCGCTTTCGGTCTTGGAATGCTGGTAATACTGGTAACCGCCCACGATCAGGCCGATAACCACCAGCAAGAAGAGCCCGTCCTGCCAGCCCATGACGGGACCGCTAGGCATCTTGGGCCTTCCGTTGACGGTTTCCCCGGCTTCTAGTTTTTCTTCTGCTTCGTCAAAAGGGCTTTTTCCGTTTAAGAAACTGAACATGATTCTACCTTACCTTTTGGATAGTGCGTCAAAGACGCGGGCATATAAATAAATCTGTTTCACGAGGCTTGCAAAGCCGTTGCTCCGGGTGGGGGAGAGCCCTACGTTCAGGCCGATGTCCCTAAAGAATTCCGGGTTTACAGACAAAATAGCAGACGGCGTCTGGTCGTTGTAAATCTGAAGCGCCAGCGCACCAAGGCCCCGGCTAATCAGCGGGTTGGTGGTACCGCCTTCTACGTCCATTTCGAAATGGATGACCTCGCCGTTAAAGTTCGGCACCAAGTACATGGTAGAGGCGCAGCCCTGGATGATAAACTTTTCAGCCTTGAGGGCGGGGTCCATTCCCTTGTGGTTGCGGGCGAGACCCAGCAGGTATTCCCACTTGCCGTCGGCGTCTGTAAAGCTTGCGAATTTCGCCCGGAGTGCGTCTTGTCGTTCCTGGATAGATTCTGGCATGGTTCGACCTTAACGCAAGAACGAGCGCATTTTCCAGATGACTGAGGGGCAGGACCAGAGCACGTTCCAGAAAATGCGGACCAGGGTCTGTTTTTCGCGGGGCAGCCTGGAGAGCCGCTTGGCGGCCTTGTCCAGCTGGTCGTCGGTAATGCTGTTGAAACCCGCCTTGGCGTTGGCGATTTGCTTGTGGCTCTTGCCCAGGGCTTCCATCCAGCGGGTGAGGGTAGAGGCCTCGATGGCTTCTCGATTTTCTCCGCTGTCCTTGAGCCACTGGTCCACCGCTTCGGCGGCAATCTTTCCGCTAATCAGGGATTCCACGATGCCCGACCGGCTGATGGGGTTCACGCAGCTGGCGGCATCGCCCGCCTTGAAAAGCCCGCATTTGGCGAGAGGCTTGTCGGACTGCCCGCAGGCGATCATGCCGCCATAGACGGCCTTCACTGTCGCCTCCGGGTAGTTCTTCGCGATAAAATTCATGAGCTTCTGGCGCAGGGGCTCTCCGTTCTTTACGGTCTTGCCCAGCACGAAACCGATGTTCACTTCTTTGCCGTCACGGGGGAAAATCCAGCCGTAACCGTCCTGGAATTCGCTACCGAAGAACAGCTCGATGTGTTCGGGGCTGTGCTTGATGCCGTCTGCTACGGCAAAAATGCCCGTTTCCAGGTCCGTATCGCCGGACTCGATTCCGTCAAGGCAGGCGATGTTCCGGGTGAGCCTGCACCCGGGGCCCGAGGCGTCAATGATGGTCTTTGCCGACAGGGTGACGGATTCGTCTCCCTGGGATACCTGGACGTTCCAGCCAGTCTCGGTGCGTTCCAGCTTGTGGATAAGGGCGTCAAAATGACATTCTACCCCGTGATTCTTTGCGGAATCGGCGATGCTCTTGTGGAACAGGGCCCTGTTGAGAATCAGGCCGCAGTCCTTGCTGTAGAACTCGGCGCGGTAACGCTTGGGCGAGGTAAAGTAAATGCCCGAGAGCTTGCCCCGCACAAAGGCGGGATCAATGGGCCACAGGGCCGCAAGCCTGTCTGCTGAAACAGCCTCTGCACAAAAGATGGGTTCCTTCCAGGGGGCTTTCTTGTCCAAAAGAAGAATCCGTCTGGCAGTGCCGGTCAAGTACCCTAGGGTGCAGGCCGCCATCAGCCCGGCAGGACCGGCCCCGCAGACTATGACATCGTACTCTTTTTGAGCGAAATTTGACATTTCAAGGCAAAAAATAGCATTGTTTTACATTTTTCTTGCCTTTATCTGAATTTTTTTATTTATTTTAGGGGTATCCGTTATTTTGGATTTTCCATAAAGGGAACGTGTATATGAATATGATGAAAATTTCGAAATTTGGCCTTTGCCTTGTGGGCGCACTTGCCATGAGCGGCTTTGCTCAGAGTGAATGGTCCGGCAAGGACCTTAACATTTCTTTCCGCGACAAGCGTATCGACGGTTTCAACTTCAGCAACGCAAAGGCAATCAAGAATGTTACCGACTTCCAGCGTGCTGCAGGCGAAAAGCCGAACTTCAAGGGCGCGAACCTTTCCGGCGTGTCCTTCCAGAACGCCGTGATTAGCGAAGCGAACTTCAACAATGCTGTCCTCAAGGGTGTGGTCATCAGCGGTGCCGACATCCGTAGCTCCAGTTTCGAAGGTGCCGACATGGAAGAGGCCAACCTCTACCGTGCAACGCTCCTGGACAGCCAGTTCCCCAAGACCAATCTTAAGAATGCTCGTCTTGACATGATGAAGGTCTCCGAAGAAACGGACTTCAGCAAGTCAGACATGACCATGGCCTCTGTGAACGAAGTGGACCTTACCCGTGCCGATTTCTCCAAGGCTAACCTCACCAACACCAACTTCGCCCGTTCCTTGATGGCTAACAGCGACTTCCGCAAGGCTACCCTGAACCACACGGACTTTACGGGTTGTAACCTGATTGCCGCAAACTTCAAGGGCACGGACCTGGTGGACGTCATCTTTGTGAAGGCCGGTCTTTCTCAGGCCGAGTTCAGCGGTGCCGAGTTCAAGAACGTGAACATGCAGGACGCTGACCTCTCCCTGACCACCTTCAACGACGTGGACCTGTCCAAGACCCAGCTCCAGCGTGCCAAGTTCGCCCAGGCTACAGTGAAGAACATGCAGTTTGCCAAGCAGGACTTGACCGGCGTGGTGTTCGACAAGAGTTCCGTGGCCAAGAACGACTTCGAAAAGGCCAAGCTCGGCAAGGCCTCTTTCTACGACGCCTCTGTTGAAAAGAACATCTTCAAGGAAGCCGATCTGGTGAAGAGCGTCTTCGACGGTGCCTACATCTTCAAGAGCATCTTCGATAAGGCCGATCTCACTAAGAGCAACTTCGCCAACTCCACCATCGAACGCTCCGACTTCCAGCTGGCCCAGATGTCTGGCACGAGCCTTGCCGGTGCAAAGCTCATCAAGGTGAGCTTCTTGAACGCGAACCTCCAGGGTGTTAAAATTGACGCCGATACCAAGATGGAAGACGTGGATTTCTCCGGTGCCGACCTGAGCAACGCGAAGATTGAAAAGTTCACGGCAAAGCGCGTGCTTTACGACAACAAGACCAAGTTCCCCAAGGGCTTTGACCCCCGTCAGTTCGGCTTCACCAAGCCCGGTGAAAAGGCTGCCGAAGTGGTGGTGAACAAGAAGCAGGGCGACAAGGTTGCCGAAGACGCCATGCCTAAGAAGAAAAAGAAAAAGAAGAAAAAACACTCTGACGATGACGATTTCTAGTCGTTCCTAATTAACGGATTTGAGACCTCGCGCAAGCGGGGTTTCCTTTTTTTATGAACAAAAACAGGTGCCCCGTTCGGAGCACCTGTTTAAAGTTTATGGGGATCCCCGCTTTCGCGGGGATGACAATTACGCGTCGAGGGCGACGGCTACCACACCAAAGCGAACACCATGCCGGGGCGGAAGTACTTGCCGGCGGTGTACTTCAGGGCCGTGCTGTGGAGCAGCATGAACAGCGCGCTTGCTTCAACCTTGTTGGCCTTCGCAATGCTGCCGAATGCCTTCGTAAAGGCGGGCAGGTTGCGGGGGAGCTTCGGGCTGATGCGGGAGTCTGCAAGCATGGCGCCCTTCTTCAGAAGTTCCTTATGCATCTTGTCGGCGGCGGTAGCGCTGAGGCCGAAGGCCTTCACGAGTGCTTCCGGGTGCAGGCGGCAGGAACCGTTGAATCCTTCCGGTGCGGCAAACGGAATGCGGGCTTCTTCGTAGAGGTTGCGGATCATGGAATCGCCCATGTCAGCAGCCTGCTTTTCCAATCCGTGGTGCATCATGGCGGTCATAATGCTGTACTGGATGCCGATCCACACGTCGTGAGCCTGGAAGTTGAATTCGTCCAGCGGGGAGCCGTCCTTACGAACAAGGTTGGCGGCACCGATGAGCGGGCTGTTGGCCTTGTAGTTCGTGTTGAAAACGCGGAGCAGGTTGGCCTTCGCCTTCTTTTCGTCGCTGATGGGCTTGAGACCCAGCAGGCGGAGGTAAGTGTCGGCGAGCATCGTGTCGGCGAATACGTCATCGCAGTCGTTGGCAATCTTTGCGTTCCAGCTGGCGGTAAAGGCGTCCTTGCACTGGGCGGTGAGCCATGCCTTCTTGAGGCCGCGGAGTTCGTTCTTCGAAAGTTCCACGTCGCTGGGAATTTCACCCGAGTTGAGCCATTCGTTGATGGTCTTGAGGGAGGCCTTCACGTTGTTGCCGTCGATGACGAGCGTGTCCTTGATGGCGTCGGCAAGCTGCGGGAGCTTGTCTGCAACCACATCCTTCGCTTCCATCGGGGTCACGAAGAAGTGGTAGTAGCCTTCGGCTTCGTCCCACAATGCTTCGTCGAATTCCTTGTTGGCAGCATCGGCCTTGGCGTTCCAAGTGTCGGCCTGAGCCTTGTCGCCGAGGATTTCGGCAATCTTGGCGGCTGCGCGGAGGCCTGCAATCCAGAGGCTACCGCAGTACACGGAAATGCCGTGGCTGGAGAGGTTGTCGAAGGTGTCGTCGGTACCGTGGGTGAGCGGGAAGTTTTCGCCGACCTTCACCATCTTCTCGAGGTACTGCATAGCGGCATAGACAGCTTCCTTGCAATCCTGCAAGTTCTGCTTGTCCTGCGTCTTCACGTAGTGGCGGAGCACCATCAGCACATACTTCGGAGCGAGATCCTTCC
>DGRZ01000050.1:0-316 GCA_002391195.1 Fibrobacter sp. UBA4375
ATTCCGAAAATCCGAAATAAAAAAAGACGCATTTTTCCATTAGACGGAAAAACACGTCGGGCATTAATGTACCTATTATCCCCAAATTTGGCAAGGGGCTTAAGGAAATTTTACAGAGCGGTTCTAATCATTTCGCGTAGCCCACGGGATTGTTCAGCAAGGGAACCTGCGAGTCAGAAAGCTTGAGAAGTTTCTTGATGGCGGGAACGTCCATCGTCATGCGCGGGCGGGTCACCAGGCCCATGCCGGCACAGAACAAATTAATATTCTCGCTCACGATTCCCGCGTCGGTCCCCATCGTCACCTTCGCGCGGGC
>DGRZ01000050.1:431-92976 GCA_002391195.1 Fibrobacter sp. UBA4375
CCTTCGCCCAATCCTGACGGTCGGCAACGAGCCCCCTGTGGTCACCCTTCGCCACCTGCTTCAGGGCGTTTTCCTTGTTCAGGTATTCCGAGACGCCCTTGCTCGTGAACACGAACACGCGGATTTCCTGGAAGTTGCGGGCAGTCGGCGACGTGAGCTTGCCGTCGGCAGGGCGGTTCACGCCGATAGCCGCAAAAAGCAAATTCGAAAGATCCTGGTCAGAGAGCATCTTGTCGCTGAACTCCGTGCCAGAAGCCCTGTCCCAGAGCGCCTCCATGACAGGCTTGCCGCCTGTCTTTGCCGGAGCGGGGAGCTTTTGGAGCTGCGCCATGGCAAGCGTACTGCAGATGAGCGTTGCCATAAGCGTAAGTGCAAAACGATTTTTCATGGGAGACTCCTTGTGGTGGGTGGTAGAAAGAAAAGTAGAATAAATTTCACAAGGCAAGCCATCCCTAACGCAAAAAGTGTATATTGATATCAGTTGCCAAGGAGATTCCGCCATGACTCAAAAACTCTGGAACACCTGCAAAAAGTGCGGTTGCGACAAGCCCGAAGACACCGAAAAGCTTTGCGAGCAGTGCAAGGCAAACCGGAAGCAATTCTGGAGCGACCTCAAGAAGGTCGGCGGCGTAGCCGCTGGCGCGTTGCTGGTGGTTATCGCTAGCGGGAAGATGAGGAAGAAATAAATTTACTTCACCAAATCCAGCAAGCGTTCGTAGGAATCCACCACATCGTAGGTGACGGAGTCGCTGGAGATGGCGGCGAAATGTTTGCGGGCGCACTTGATTTTGGCGGATTCGATTTCGCGGAGTTCCATAGTGCTCATAGAACCCTTGGTTTCGGCGACAAAATACACATGCTTGACTTCGCCCTCGTGGAAGGCAATCGCCCAGTCGGGATTATACTTGCCAACGGGCGTATTGATAAAAAATCCCTTGGGCAGCTTGATGTAGAGCGAGACTTCCTTGCTTGTTTCCAGTTTCTGCGCAAAGTCGCGTTCGTTACTGGAATCGTAAATCAGGTGGTCGTATAAATGCTGGTGCGTTTCGCAGGCATTCATGCCGAGGCGGCCCTTCATCGTGTTATCGGTAAAGATGCTCGTCTCGTAACTGGATTCCAGCTTGTTATACGTAATATGCTCAATGATGACGGTCGCCTTCTGCTCGTTGATCAAGCGACTCGCCTTGATGATAAACTCTTCGGGGTTTTCCTGGAACTGATCAAAGACGGGCTTCTGGATTTTGCTCAGAATTTCGCCAACGGTCTTGCGGGTAAGTCCCGTATCTTCAACAATCTTTCCAATCAAATCGTACTTGACGCTGGAATTTGCGGTGGCGACGGCAGCCCTGGATTCCGTAAATTCCATCTTGAAGGCATTGCCTGCTTCCAGTTGTTCCTTGGACTTGATTTTATCCAGAGAGCCCTGCGACACCCTGAAGAAAATCTTCGTCACACGCAAGTTCGCATTTAGCGCATCGACCGATTTGCGGACAAGTTCATCCGTCTCAAAATCCACTACATAAGCAGACTTCGCGTTAATCTTTTGCCAGAGTTCCTTGAACTCCTTGGAATTGTACTTGCTCTTGTTCAAGTGCAGTTCCACATTGTTCTTACGGGCATCTTCGGGCTTAATCGCATCGGCATCGTAAAGCGTATCAAGTACATTGCAAATGCTTGCGGAATAAGGCGCGACTTCTTCGCAAAGGTACAGCGTACCCGCAGCCTTGTCCGTGCGATACTTATCTGTCAAAACGCCTTTCTTCACGTAGCCGCATTCCAGCAAAGCATCGTAAACCGTTTGTGCAAAGTCATCCGTTACGAACAGCTTTTCTCCGGCTTCCGATATAAACGACTTTCCCTTGAACAGGTCTATCGTCACCTTGACCGGGCGGCTGCCAATCGTTTCGGCCATTTCGGTCTGCAACGCCTTCGCGAAATCCTCGTAACTCTCGTTCGCGATAACCGTAAGCACATTCACCGAATGCACGTCACCGCCCAAGACGCTCTCGTCCATGCGTTCGCCGTTCTGATTTACGCATAAACGCAAGCCGCGGCCCACTTCTTGCCGCTTGCGGACTTCAGAAGCACTGCTCTTAAGCGTGCAAATCTGGAACACGTTCTGATTGTCCCAGCCTTCTTTCAGGGCAGAATGGCTAAAGATAAACCGCACCGGTTCTTCACGCGAAAGCAAGCGTTCCTTGTCCTTCATGATCAAGTCGTATGCGTCGATATCGTCGGAATCCGACGACCCGCGGGCAACCTTGCTATCCACAAAGCGACCGCCGCCCTTCTTGCTCTTGTCGATGGAGAAATACCCCGCATGCGCCTTGTGGGCATCCGTCTTTTCCAGGAACTCAAAATACTCCGGGCTCTCCAGCAAATCCTGCTGCATCGACTTGCGGATGGCATCGTATTCTTCTTCGAACATCCTGGCGTAAACGCCCATCTCGTCCGGAGCGTCGTAATCGCGATACTTCTTGACCTCGTCAATGAAGAACAGCGAAAGCACCTTGATGCCCTTGCCGAAAAGCGCCCGTTCGCGTTCAAAATGCGAAATAATCGTTTCGCGAATCTGGATCCTGCGGAGCTGTTCCTCGTTCACCACGCCCACACAATCACCGGCAAAAATCTTCCTGCCGTTCGTGAAAGTCACAGAAGAATCATTGCCGTTCACTTCGGTAACGGTATAGCCGTCCTTGTATTCTTCGAGACCGCCCGACTGCTCGTAAAGATTAAAACCCTTCGTGACATGGGCCTTTTTCTTGAGCAAGCCGCTCTTGCCCTTGCAATCAAATTCAAGAGTCGCGACAGGAGCCTTGTCCGTAAATACCTGAACGCCTTCCAAGTACAAGTAGCCCTCGGTCGCCGTAGAACCGCTCACTGTAATGCCCTTGACGCTAATCTTCTTGACCAGGTGTTTGTTGTAGGCATCCATCGCATCGAGGCGGTAAACCATGTTGTAGATGGCATCCTTGCGGTGCGTCGCCGAATAGCGCAAAGTCAACAGCGGCTGGAATTCCGCCAGGCCCTCTTTCGTCTTCTTGCCCTCGACACTCTGCGGCTCGTCGATAATCAGAATCGGGTTCGTGCTCGCGATAACGTCTATCGGGCGGCGGCTGCGGAACTCGTCCAGCTTCATGCGAATACGGCGCGCGTCCTTGCCCGTAGCGTTGAACGCCTGCGAGTTAATAATCATCACGTTGATGTGACTGTCCGACGCAAAGTGGTCAATCTCGGTCAGGTTCTGCGAATTGTAGATAAAGAACCGGATGGACTTGCCGTATTCTTCCAGAAAATGTTCCTGCATAATCTGGAACGACTTATAGACACCCTCGCGAATGGCGATGCTCGGCACCACCACGATAAACTTGGTCCAGCCATAGGCACGGTTCAGTTCGTACATCGTCTTGATGTAGGTGTAGGTCTTGCCCGTACCCGTTTCCATTTCGATGGTCAGGTTGTAATGGCCTTCCAGCTTGTCGGACTGCGGCAAAAGATTCGCCGACTGCACCGCCTGCAAATTCGCAAGCACCTTGGAATCGCTCAACTCGGGCACCAGACGCTGGTTGCAAAAACCCGTCACGCCCCTCTGCGCAGGCACACTGCCGCCAAAGAGCTTGGTCGTACCCGAATCCATCAAGTAGCTCGATTCCAGGTAGGGTTGTCCCGCAAAAACATCGCAAACGGCCTTCGCGGCATCCGCCTGGAACTGCTGGTACTTGAACTGGATTTTCATAGTGTAAAATTAGGAATGTTTTGCAGAAAGTTCTGTTTCTTCAAGTATCTGCACAAGGACTTTGTAATCAAGATACTGGATGCCTTCAACGCCCTCATGGATTTTATCGGCAAGCTTGCTCTGGTAATAAAGATCCATAGCTTCTTCCAGCGAACACTTACGCACCTGCGCCAAATGCGCTATAATTCGTTCTTCCAGGCGTTCCTGATAAACCTTCTCTAGAACTTCGCCGTCCATAGCTAAACCCTTTCACCAGAAACAAACGTCAGCAACGAATCAATCGCTTTCTGCGTAATGAAGGCAATCTGGTCGTAATGCGGATACACCTTGATTTCTCTCAAGGCACGGTCTAAGTCCCAGATTCCCGAGTGATACATATCTACCACACGGAAAACCTTGTCGTTCGCGACCTTGCCTACGATAACATCGTAATCCTTGTAATCCAAAGCCCCATCGCGGCACTTGCAGACAAAATTTATCCATTCCGTCAAATCTTCTGGAAAAGTCTTTACCGATAAATCGCTTGTAAAATCCGACATCTCGTAGATGTTCAGAACAGGACTCGCACCGTCATAAATTTTTGACTTTCTTTCGGCCCAGCGGATAGCCTGCTCGCGAACGGTAGTCACATAGAACCCCATCCCGAAATCAAGGGGCCTATAAGAATGATTGATATCAGGCTTCTGCACGACCTGTATTGAACCATGGTAAACAATCATATAGCCACCTTGCGGACTTTCAAATATTCCTCGATATCGCTCACGACAAAATCAGTCCCCTGCGTGTGCATTATTTCGTAATTGGGGACAAGGAACTTTTGAATACAACCAGAATCCCTAAGTTTTTTATATACGGCGGACGGCAGCCGATTCCACTTGTTCGCACAAGCGTGAATCATGTATACGACAAATTCGAATGAATCCTGGATCATAATGCCTCCGTATAATTTAAAAGATACTTATTTATCATTAAAGAAGATAATATCTACCGTTCTTTGGAGTGCCATGGAACTCGATTTTTCTTGATTTCTTGCAAGATTTTATTCTGCAACTTTACACCGCCATGCCAATCGCCTATAAAGACTTATGAGTTTCCTTCAGGAGAGAACACTTTGCAATCAGTTCAACATTATTCTCGGTCGCTTTTTTTCAGTTTGGGCGAAAGCATTGGAGATCCTAGTCAATTTTCATTGCAGTTTGCATTGAAGTATTTTCTTTTTCTTCTTCCGCCATTTGTGTAATTTTCAACAAATCAGAATGAAATGTCCGATACCAATTGTATCTAAAAACAACTTCTGTTCCCTGCACCTCAAGTTTTCTATTAGCAAGATTATATGAAACGAGTCGTTCCATGGCGTCCTTGTCAAAAGAATTGAAATTACAAAGAATCGACAACGGCAACTCTTTTAACGCTTTTGCAAGGGCATTAAAGGATTTTGAATCAATATCGTTATTTAATCGTGCCAATACAAGTTGTCTAGTCAAACGTGTTTTTTCTTCCTCATCTGATTCTTCCAGCACTTCAATCACCTTTAACGATATCGACTCCCATTCGTCCGGAGACATTTCTTCAATTTTCTTTTTTATATCGAGATCGAGAATTTTGTATTTTGAAAAATCTGCAAGAGCCTTTAAAAGTCTTTGAGTTTTTCGGTTTTCAACGAATGCTTTTGCGTTTTTTACCGCATCGTAAGCAAGTTTGAAATCCCTACAAATAGGAATAACATCTCTTCCTACAATTACAGCCTCTTTAACAAATTCCGAAATATCTTCTTTTGACATATGTCCTCCTTATTTATCAGGCACCAAGCCTAGATTGTTAATTTTTTCAAAAGCCGTTGACAAAGATTCGTGGACTTGCAAAACTTCTTCGTAATTCCAACATTTTAACTCATCACGTATATTTTTCAGTCCATTAGCTTCTTTCTTTATCTTTTCTATTTGCTTCGCATCCGATACGGCCACAATTCCTTGAACAGATGGATTGTTCTTCGCCTTCATAAGATTCATCAACAAGCTATCTATACTTCCACTAGTTTGAACCTCAAAGACATAAGTTATTCGCCCCATGTTTCCAATAGAAATTTCCCATATCGTATCAACTACCGCACCATCCGCTATTTTACGTTCTGTAGCGGAGTCAAAACCAAGCATCTGACCAATCTCTGCAATTTTGTCTCTTACATCATTATGGACGAACTTTTTCTCTTTCTCAGTTTCTTGAGAATCATCCATCGTCTGATTTTCATCATTAGATGGTGCTGTTGAGGCATCATTTTGCAGTTCCTGCCAAACAAAGTAATCAAGAGCCAACAAGTTGTCAATGTCTTTCATGCCCAACTTGTTCGCCAAATCTTTTAATCCTTTGGCAACCTCACAATAATAGGCGTATCGCTTACCTTCAATATTTGTATTATACTTTGTCACGTGAGGAATTCCTAATGCCAAAAAAGCATTTCGTGCTTTAGAATTCCATAAAATAAACTCATTGGGATTATACTTGTTAAGGATTTCACTCACCATGGCGGGACCAAACCCTTTCATATGCTCCATAAAATCATCCCATCTTTTTTCTAGAGGTTGACTCCCATGCAATAGGTTTGCCAATTCCTTTCTTATATTTTCAATGCCATTATTGGCAATAAGGGTATCAACATAATAACGTTTATTCCCCCAAATATTCATTGCCCACAATGATGCAATCAATTCATACAATCCATCTTCCGAGAGCGTTCTCAATTTTTCTTTAGTATAAGATTGCATATTACCGCAAAGTTTACGGCGCTCTTCAATATCTTTTTCTGCCTGACGACGATCTTTCTTCAAAGATTTTTTAAAATTAGCCAGACAATCTTGATACAATTTTGCATTCACAGAAGCAAGTGCATCTTTTGCGTTAAAACTCTTTTTTGACATAACCATGTTCCTTGTACAAAAAAAACACTCTTAAGCAGTTTTTTTAAATGAATCAACCACTTCTTGCATTTTATTTATTAAGGCAGAAAAAGAATTTAAATCACATTTTTCAGCCAAAAAAAGCTTCAACGCATTACGATTCATACCAATATTCGTTCCTGTTTTTTGCTCTATTTGACAAATTAGATACGAAAGTATGCAATCTTTTCCCGACAGAAATATCAACGCATTGCTCACAGTGGATGGGTATGACAACTCCATATCATCAAGTAAATGAGCTACAATACAATCATTTTTGACAAAATCTTTTATTTCTTGTTCAATCGTTTTTTTTTCTCGTTCAATCACATCCGATTTAAACCTTTTCTTTGCAGAATCATAAAAAAAGCCCCATCCCCTATTTTCATGTCGATCTTTTAAACATTTTAAAATTACATTTCTATGATAAATGGGAAACATTTCTTGTGCAAGGGATAACATAATACCATCGTAATCAAGTTCTTTTTTTAAGGTTTCTTTATCCTTAACACCATTACTAAAATACGCCAACTCTATAATAGCATTGACATCCAATAAGAAATTTTCAATGCAGTATCTATTTAACGGAAAAAAATTGGGGCCCATTTTTTTAGGCTCATACATTAAAAACAAATCCCCATCAATCACATACAACTTTGGATAAGAGCGATTTGTATCAGTTTCGCAACTTTTTTGAACATCATCACAACTTCCCAATTGGACCGTTTTTGTTTTCAATCCAACCTGAGAACCAATTCGCTCAAATAACTTATCATAAAATAATTTACAGCAACATTTGTCCTCGGTGAAAATAATCAAATCAGCACCACTACTTTTTAAAACACCTTCTATAGGCTTAACCTCTTGAGAATATTCTAAACACATGTTACACCTCTTTTGTCAAATCAATACAACATGATTGGCGTTCTCTCCTTGCTATTATTGAAGGAGAATGTGTTGCAAGAATAAATTGTGTTTCAGGACTAACAGTTTGCAAAGCATCAACAAAAAGTTCCTGCCATGATATATGAAGTGATAATTCTGGTTCATCAATTACAAATACCGACTTTGGATTTTTCTTTGCCGAAAAAACCAAATTCGCAAGTATGATAAAAATCTGTTTTTCTCCAGACGACAAATTAAATATTGTGTTTTGTTGATTTTTGGGCAAATTAACAATCACACCATTTAGGCCATACAAATCAACGGATTTTCCACCTTCTTTAAGGAAAGAATCCATAGCATTCGCTAAACGGGTTAAATGTTTTTTCGCTTCAGCCATACTATTTTGATATTCTTGACCATATTGAATAATTCTATCAATTTTTCCAAATTGGGTACAACGAATCAACCATTTGGCATAATCATTAGGGTCTTTTTTGTCACCCTGCTTTTTTAGTTTTTGCAATAACGTTTCATTTTCTGCAAAAAAATTCTGAAACGAGTCTTTTATTGATTGTTTCAATTCTACATGCTGAAGTAAATACTGAATTTTTATTTTACGTGATTCCAAAATCCTCAACTGCACATCAAAATTTCCCAAATCAGGAACTTCTTGATTAAAGATATCCGTCATAGCAAAGGATTCTTCTATAATCTTATCATAAAAATCAGTAGAAAGCCTTGCTTGATCGAGTGATATATTATTTTTTTCAACATCAATATTCTTTTGAATTCTGTATAAAGCCTGATCTATATCATTCCCATTATCTTCGCTATCCAAAACTCTTGAATAGAATGGTTTATTTTTTTTCTTTTTGAACAAGGAAAAAACATCTGACTGTGTTTTTCTTGACAAATCAAGAGTCACAAACAGCCCCATTTCTTTTATAAATTTGGCAGTTCTTGAATTACCGAAATAATCACATTCCTCATTGAACTTTTCATCAAGAAATTTTTCTTCATGTTCATCTATCGGAATCGCAGGAAAATCCTCTGCAAAAATTTCTTTTTTTGATTGTATTTGAAACCAAATAGTTTCCCTTGTTCTCTTAATTTTAATCGTTGTCGATTCTAAATAGTCATTTTCACAATAAACAGACATTTCATCAAATTTGATTTGATTCAATAAAATATAGCTAGGAGTCAAGGCTGCAGTAAGTAAAGAAATAAATGTGGTTTTTCCTGAACCATTTCTCCCAATAAGAAAAGAAAGATTTCTTAAAGAAGAATCTTCATTATTGCGAGGAAAGGATACATTAAAATTCATGTATCCACGCGCGCCTTTTACAATAAAACGATTTATTCTCATTTATAGTTCCTTTACACCACCTTGACCGTGGTATTTGGGCTGATTGTTTTGAAGATTTCGGTGACGTTGATTTTGGCGGAGTCGCTTTTGAAGCTGGAATCGCGGAAAACGGCGCGGAGGGGCTTGGCGGCTGCGATTTGGCGGATGGCGGCTTCGGGGATGTCGTTTGCGAAGCAGGCGACTAGGTCGCCGTCGTTGACATTATAGACTTGGAGGTTTTCGATGGTTTCGGTTTTGATGGGGAGCGAGAGCGGGACGCCCCAATCGACGAGGCAGCCGAAGAGGAGATCCATGTCGGTGCGGCCGTCCTTGATGTTGCTGATTTGCTCGACGAGGTCTTGCTGGGAGATTTCGCCGGCGGAGTAATAGACGTCCTTCATGTTGGAGTCGTCGATTTTCAGGACGCGGAAGCCGATATCCAGCGGTTTTGCGGTTGCGGGCTTGTCGTTTGCGCTTTCGAACAGGTCTGTTTTGTCGGTGGCAGATTTTTCTTTGGCTTGTTGTTCTGCGAGGATTTTGTCGCCTGCGCGGCGGATGCGCTCCTTGCCGATTTCACAGATGGTCTTGTAGCCAGCCTTTGCTGCTTCTGAATTTTCGTCGCATTTTTCTGGAAGTTGAATCATGATGAATTTTCGATGGCCGCCGTCTTCAGCATTCAATTGCATAACGGCATGCGCAGTTGTCGCAGAGCCAGAGAAGAAGTCTAGAACAATAAAGTCCTTAGATTCATTCTGATCAACAAATAATTTTACAAGATCTGTCGGTTTCGGAAAATCGAAAAAAGTTTTCTCATCAAAAAGTCCTTTTAATTCTCTTGTTCCTTGAGTGTTATAAACCGTATTCAAGATGGTGCTAATTCCAGTATATAAGCTTCCCAAATCCTTTACAAACATTTTTTTTCTTGGACGACCAGAAGGGTCTGCGGGAAAGAGGATTTCTTTTTTTTCAATCAACTCTTTCATATGATTTTTATCATATCGCCATCCCAATGGTGGACAGGGATATGTTATGCCAGTTTCCGGATTTGTTAAATCATAATGTAAATTAGGCCTTTTATCAGCAGTTGCCAACCCTGTCAAATCCGAACTTCTCCAATTTCCTCTTGGGTCATTATCTGGATTTGAAAATTTTGTCATGTCTGACAAAACTCCTTTCAATTTTCCATCACAACATCTAAAATACGCTAAACAATATTCATGATCTTCTGATACCCCATTTTTTGAACGGCTATCAACCATCTGTCTTCTTTTCCATACGAAATCGCCAACAAAACAATCTCCACCAAACACTTCGTCGCAAATCTTTTTCAGGTTCGCTTGTTCGTTATCGTCGATGCTGATAAATATCACGCCGTCATCGGTGAGCAGGTTGCGGGCGAGCAGCAGGCGGCTGTAAATCATGGAACACCAGTCGGAATGGAAACGGCCGTTGCTGCCGGAATTCTGCACCATGCGATTTCCTTCGTCGTCCACGGCGCCGCTTTCTTCGGCGTACTTGGCGCTATCCATGCGGAAGTCGTCTTTGTAGATAAAGTCGTTGCCGGTGTTGTAGGGCGGGTCGATGTATATCATCTTGACCTTGCCCAGGTAGCCCTCTTGCAAGAGTTTCAGGGCTTCGAGGTTGTCGCCTTCGATGTAGAGGTTCTCGGTGGTGTCGAAGTTCTTGGATTCTTCCACGCAGGGGCGCAGCGTCTTGCGGATGGGTTTCGCGGCTTCTACCATGGCGTCGCGCTTGCCGACCCAGGTAAATTCGTAGGACTCGTCGCCTTCCGCGACGCTCTCGCCGAGCATCTGCTTGAGCGCATCGAAATTCACCGCTTTCTTCAACTTGCCATCCTTGGCCTTACTTTCGGTCACGCAATTCGGGAACAGCGCGGCAATCTTCTTGACATTCATCTGCGCCATATCGGGAGTTTCAAACTTCATCTTTTCCATGGGATACCTTTGTCCGAAATATATAATTATATCGGTTGCCAAAAGTGAGAAAAGTGTCGTGGAAACACAGAAATATCACGATAAAAGTGTTGGAAAACTACACTTTTATCAAGATATACGGAAGACGGGGGTAAAAACGGCGATTTTAGCGAAATTTCGCCAACTTTCGCGATTTGCCGCTATTTTCATTGAAAAATCTATAATTTTTAACAGATTTTATGTTGAAATATCTATAATTTTAGGGTATATTTATGTTGAAAAATCTATAATTTTTGGATAAAAAAGGCGAGGAAGCATGTTCAAACGCAAGGCATACGACAAATTGAAGGAGTGGAAACAGACTTACTCCGGGCGGTACGCCTGCCTTCTGGAGGGGGCGCGGCGCGTGGGCAAATCCACCATCGCCGAGGAATTCGCCAAGAACGAATACGAATCCTACATCCGGATTGACTTCGCCAATGTCACAGACGAAATGCTAGATGTCTTTCGCGATATTTCCAAGCCGGACCTTTTCTTTTTGCGCCTCCAGGCAGAGACGGGCGTGAACCTCAAGGAACGTAAGTCCGCGATTATCTTCGACGAAATCCAGTTGCAGCCCAAGGTGCGCCAGGCAATCAAATACCTTGTTCAAGACGGCCGCTACGACTACATCGAAACAGGGTCGCTAATATCCATCAAAAAGAACATCCAGGGAATCGTTATCCCTTCCGAGGAGCACAAGATTAACGTCTATCCCATGGATTACGAGGAATTCATGTGGGCTATTGGCAAAGATCCCGCGGTGATACGCGAAATCTACAAGGCCAAGACACCCATCGGGAACGCCACCAACAGAAGCCTGATGCGTGATTTTCGGCTTTACATGGCTGTCGGCGGCATGCCGCAAGCGGTCGATGCATACATCCGCAAGGAAAACTTCGAGGTTATCGACGGTATTAAGCGGAAAATCAACGACCTGTATTTTGACGACTTGAAAAAACTGGACCCGACAGGACGTTTGTCCAATATTTATAAAGCTATCCCGAGCCAGCTCGCGCTGAAGAAAAAGAACTTCACAATCACTAAAGCGACGGGCAAGCAGAAAACGCCAAAAGACGAGGAACGCTTTTTTGAACTGATGGATTCAAAGACGGTGCTCGCCTGCTACCACGTGAGTAATCCGGCCTCGGCCCTAGCACAGACAAAGGATTTGGACAAGTTCAAACTCTACACCGCCGATACGGGACTTTTTATCTCGCTGATGTTCGATAACTCGAAACAGACCAACGAGATTTACAAGAAACTTCTGAGCGACAAGCTGGATGCCGATTTAGGCTACCTGTACGAAAATGTCGCGGCCCAGATTATAGCATCAAGCGACAGGGAACTGTATTACCACACCTGGCAAAAAGAAAACAGCACGCATTACTACGAGATTGACTTTCTGCTATCGCACGGCCACAAGGTTGTCCCTGTCGAAATCAAGTCCTCGGCGGCGCGGAACCACGAATCCATCGACCAGTTCGCAGAAAAGTATTCCAAAAAGGTTTACCGCAGAATCCTCTTCTCGCAAAAGGACGTGGACCACGTAGGGACACTACAACTCAAACCACTGTATATGCTACCGTTTGCGATTGAGGAGATGTAGGGGAAATATCAGACTATTGATAAATTCCTTATGTACCCTCTTCTGCAGGTTCAACACCCATCATTGCGTTATAATGGTCCACAAAGCCTGTTTTTTCAAAAATTTTCTTAAAAAGAACTTGATATTTGCCAGTATCAATATCTTTAAACTCCGATATATTTACTATATCAGAATGAGAACCCCTATTTATAAATCTATAAAAAGGCTTAAAATCTGCTTCTTCACAACTTAATTCTTCTAAAGCCTTCTGTAATTTTCCTTTTCTTTTTACAAAAGAAAAATAGTACTCTAATATATTCCTCATTGTATTGGGCAGCAATCTAACCGGAGCCTTCCCTTCAAGACATTCTTTATACAATAACCAAGACGACTGATAATCGTTTTGAATTTCATCTTTACCCATTGAAATAATTTCGCTCGCTTTGTTCTTTCGTATTCTAAAGAAAGGATAAGGACCACTTGTAGCCTTTTCATATTTTTTCAAATATTTATCTAACTGATGCTCTGATATTTCGTAAAAAAAATACAAGTTGTGCGTAAATATAAGCAACTGTTCAGGAATAATATTTTTTCCTTGAGTAAATGTGTTGGCAATCAAATAAGATATCTCATATACATAGTTTTGTGACAAACTTGATATGGGGTCATCAATAACTATAATCTTATTGACTAACGCATTTACCCTTCTTTTATCCACGCCTCCTTTGCATAATTCAAGAAAATAGAGAAATGTTATTAATGTTTTCTCGCCTTCACTTAATGTCTTATATACATCATCGGAATCTTCAGTTTGAGCCGCTTCGTCTCTTTTTATTTTAAAATGGCCAGGATTTTCAGGATTTTCCACAATATGAAAATCCGATAATCCTAACGAATCGATTTCCGCATTAATATTTGTAATCGTAGCCTGCATAGACACAAGCTTTTCAGTATTCACCAAAATATCTTGTTCAAGTGCACCAATGTCTCTTTTATATTCAGATGCTTTTTCTTGATGAGTTTTCATAGCGCCGTCAAAATTCTTTATTTTTTCATCATATTGAATAAGATCATCATGATATTTTTTTTCTACCCACTGCCAAAAAAGGGAATTTATTTCGTCTTTTTCTTTTTGCGGATTTCCAAGACGGCTATTAAAAATATTAGCCTCTTCATTTATTTTTGTTAGGATTTCATTGATTTCAGAGACTTTTGCATCTAAAGGCGCTAATTTGATTTGAACAGACGGATTTCTTCGTTTTTCATTAATCAAATTTTTATTTTTTTCGTACAAATCTCTAAATGATTGTACGGATTTTGTTAATTCAATATTATCAATTTGCGTTTCGTCAAAAGAAATAGCATAGTGATAAGAACGTTCGTATTGCTGAAATAAGCCATCTAATTGTTGGATTTTGTTTTTATACACCAAATCAAAAATTTTTTCACACTCTTCTTTAAAACCGTTTGGCAATATTTGTTGGCAAAAAGGGCATTTTCCATCCGCTTTCTCAACATAATAAGCATAACCAGTCCTGAACCAGTCAAGATTATGCAAAGAATCAATTAGTTCTTTTAAATACGAATCACCAGTTCCTATTATACTTTCATTCCAAAGATCATTTGATTCCATTTCCGCGAACTTTTCGGAAATTAAATTAAAGGTTTTCTTTGGCTCAGGGGGATTTTCTAATAATTTAGCTCTTATTTTTAAATCTTCAATATTTATAATAGTTTCGGCAGGAGCTGAGACTACATTTCTTAATTTAGTCCAAAAATCATCCTTATTTTTCGCCCCCTTTAAGCAGAAATCAAGTTCTTTTTTTTCAAAATCTTGTTTAATCTTAAAAACTTTGTTTTTTATTTTTTGGAACTCATTATCAATATCATCTTTGCATTTTTTTGTAGCTTGAGATTCGGCATCATAAAGAGGTTGTTTCTTTTCAATTTCTTTTTTATCTAATTCTATCTGTCTCTCTGCATCAACATTTTTTTCTCCTAAAGAGAATATGCCCTGTTGTTCTTTGTTTTCATAAAAAACACTTGTTACAAATTGACTATTATATACAACTATTTCTTTTTCCCCAGCAGAATCCCACTCCACACTACATGACGAATACTTAGAAGGCAATGGATCTCCTTTTGAGTATGCTAACAAGTAATTCGTTATAGATGATTTTCCAGAACCATTTAATCCATAGAATAAGGCTAATTTTTTACCATCCAGATTTATTCGCACTGGATTTTTGTAACTCGCCGTTTTATAAATATTTAATGTTTTAATCATAGTCCCGCTTGATTTATATTTTCCTTTCCAAAAACAACTAATGCTTGTTTTAGGACTGCGTTATTTTCAAATATGGCAGTCAGATCTATTCCTTTGTGAATTTTATTACGCGGATTAACATTCATCACAGCAAGTATTCGCATCAAGCATAGACTTAGATTTATCGGGTTGATAAATACTCTTTGGCTCATAACTGACGCCCATTGAACCAGCTCCGCCATACCAAACATACTATATTGATCGTTTTTTCTAATCGCTCCGTCTTTCTGGTCGTACATTTTTCTAATCGGAATACCTGAGGGGTGCGTCAATTCACACAATTGCGCATAATATAATTTATATGTATTTATTCCTTCAGGGCCATCTATTTCTCCTAGCGATTCGATATAATCTTTATTTTGTTTAGCTTCCGGCAAATATGGTTCACCCCGTCTAGCATTATCTTGCTTCCTATTTGCAAAAATAAATTCGTTCAACAGATTCTCCATTTCTTCATAAGCATATATTTTTTTCGGCATATTTGAGCCATCACATAATAACCACTCTTCGATATGCGTTTTTTCTTCAAACAGAAAGCCTATACTCTTTTTTAGAGAAATTCTAGCGTCTCCTGCAGATTCCATAGCCCCCCTTAATGAAGCAGCAGCCGTCAACCAATTATCCGCTTCAATCGCATCAAAAAAGCCTTTTGCCCATTCTATAGTTCTTATTAGCAAGGAAACGGCAGAAAGGTTCATTTTTTCTAGTATCTCTCTGTAGTAATCTTGCATTGCTACTAATGGGTCTTGTTGATGAATTGATTCATCAGTCCAAACACTCCAATTATAAACGGAATCGTCTAAAAGTTTTTTCTTATCTAGTGAGCAAACAACTTCTTTTACATGTTCAAGTTGTTTCAAAAGAACTTTATTTTCATCTTTAATCATAGTTTTGCATCCTTTTCCAATTTCCTTATTTCAGCCCTTATTTCCACCTGTCTGTTAAACTGCTTTTCATTGGCGAGTTTTTTCTCCAGTTTTTCGATTTGGGCCCTGATTTTTTGGTCTTGTTTATTTTGTAAAATATAATCTTTTAAAGAGGTTTTAGATTGCTTCGCTTCGCTCGCAATGACGTAATCTGGAGCGGCACTGCGGACGATGGATTCGTAGATTTCGTCCATGTTGCTGCCAAACAAATTAAATATGGGTTCATCGGCAGGTTTCCACGGAGTTTCGAAGGATTCCAAGAAAGTTTCGTCCTTCTCTTTTTCCTTGAAGTTCACGAACAGTTTCGTCCGGTCTTCGAAAGTCAATACAAAGACGTTGTGATGATGCAGGTTCTGGTCTATGAACTCAAACAGCTTGCGCGGGCATTCGGCAAGCTTCATCTTGACTTCAAAAACATCAATTTCGTTCACCAGTAGACCCTTTTCTGCGGCCATGGTCTGTGCGGTCAGCTTATTTTGCCATACAATCTGTTCCACGTACTTAACAAACAGGTTCTTTACCGCCGTGTTGATGGCGCACTTACTGTAGAACTTTTCCTTGGGCACGTTCTTGCCCACGTATGTCGAAGAGGGCAGGTTTATCATTTGACTACCAAGAATGTCACGAGTTCAAAATCGTCCAGGCCGCGGATTTCTCCAGTGAGCGCGGTGGTTTCGCCTTCTCCAAAGAGGCTGTCGATATCGGATTCTTCCTTGACTTCGATAATCGAGGCGATTGCCTGCTGCAAAAGGTCGCTGTACTTACCCATCTTGCGACCGTCCGCAGTTTCCTTGTTGAAGGCCTTGCAAAGTACAATGTCGGGCGAGGCAAGCCCGCGGCAGGCGTGGCGCATCAGGTCAAGAATCTTTTTCGGCGAAAGATGGTTGCAAACGACGCTGCCGTCTTGTTTCAAGTAAACCATGTAGAAGGGGTGCAAGCGATTCTTGCTGCGGATATTCACGGCGTTGTTGCGGTTGCGCAAAATGTAAATCACGCCGGGCGGCAATTCGCTTGTTTCGTCGGCATGCACGAGCGCATAAATTCCCGTGGGCGCATTTTCAACTTCTTGATGGGTTTCGCGATATTGCAACAAGTCCATACGGAAATCGTTCAAGCCCAAATCCACGATATTCACGCCGCCCTTCATGTCTTCAAGGTCAACTACGTCTTCTTTCAACTTGCGCAGTTGTTCCTTGCGGTATTCCAAGTCGCCCTTCTCTTCGGCGCTGATGGGGTTGTCGTCGCCGGTCGCGGTCATCACCGATATTTTCATGCGGGCGACCACACGCGATTTCAGGTTGATGTATTCATCGAGGCTCACGTTGGGCCAAAAGTTCACCAGCTGGATTTTTGCATTCTTGCTACCGATACGATCTATACGGCCAAAGCGCTGGATAATGCGCACCGGGTTCCAGTGGATATCGTAATTGATCAGGTAATCGCAATCCTGCAAGTTCTGGCCTTCGCTAATGCAGTCCGTCGCAATCAGCAAGTCGATATCGCCCGGAACAACGTTCCTGAGCAAATGGCGTTCCTTGGACTGCGGCGAAAAATACGTCAGCATCGTATCGTAATCGGCGCGCAACTTCGGGAGATTCGTGCGACCGTCCATATCGCCCGTTACAAGTGCCGAGTGGATTCCGTATTTCTTGAGCAGTTTCTCGGCAAGTTGTTCGTAAAGGTATTTCGCCGTATCGGCAAATGCCGTGAACAGGATTATCTTCTTGTTCCCAGGATTGATCGGATTCTCGATCTTGTTGCAGATTCTTGCAAACAGGGTCTGCAACTTGGAATCATGTTCAGGCGAAAGTTGCCCGGCTATTTTTTGCAACTGCGCAAGTACGCTCAATTCTTGGCGGAGCTCGTTCAGCCAGCCAATGTAATCCATATCGGCCAAATTGAAGTGTACATCCTTGCCGACGGTAAATTCGTCATCTTCCAGGGCCGCGCAATCGATATCGTAAATAATATCTGCATCCGCAGTCGCGTTGCCAGCATCAATACTCTTCTTGTACTTCTCAATCTTGTCAACTGTTTTTTGAACCAATTCGTGATAACGGTCCAATGTCAGTTTGAACGAATAGACAGAACTTTCCAGCCGCTTGAGCATGTTGATGCTCATGAGTTTCCGAATGCCCATTTCGCGGCCAAGCAACAAATCCTTTTCTTCGGAACTGTCGATATAGCCCTCGATACGGCTCGGGTGCACAAATCGCGCCGGGCTATACACACTCATCTGTAACTGGCTCAACAGCAGATAAATGCTATCGAACGAAATTCCCGCCACGTCGGTCAAGTCGGGAGATTCCGAAATGGGCGGCAACCGTTCCGGGAACTTGCCCACCTCATTGATGTCGTAAAATTTTTCGATATGCTTGCGGGAACGCGCAATCGTTACCGAATCAAGCAATTCAAAAAAGTCAAAATCCAACGTTTCAAGCAACGCCTGCGTAGTTCGCTGAGAGGCCGGGAGTTTTACCCACGCATTGTAGGCACTCTGCGCCTGCTTGAAAATGGAATCAATGCCGTTGTTCAAGTTCAGCAAAGAATCCATCTTTTCCGAATCGTCTTCGTAGGCCAAACGCAACTGGTTCTTCAAATCGTTGAAGCGATTATTCACCGGCGTTGCCGAAAGCATCAGCACCTTCGTCTTTACACCCTTGCGAATGACCTGATTCAATAAGCGCTGGTAGCGGTTTTCCTTGCGGTCGATATCATCGTCAAATTCATCGGCAGAAAAATCTTCGCCTGTGGCCGTACCGCCATTACGGAAATTATGCGATTCGTCAATCACCACAAGGTCGTAATTGCTCCAAATAATGCGGCTCAAGTCAAGGCCATTCGTGCTCCCCGAATCACGCGACAAATCCGAATGGTACAGCACGTCATAACGAAAACGGTCCGTAACAAGCGGGTTGTTCGTCTGGTTATTCTTGAAGGTCATCCAGTTGTTGTTCAACTTCTTGGGGCAAAGTACCAGCACATTCTTGTTACGATTTTCGTAATACTTGACCACCGCAAGCGCCGTGAAAGTCTTGCCGAGACCCACGCTATCGGCGAGAATGCAACCGTTGTATTTTTCCAATTTGTTGATGATAGCAAGCGCCGCATCTTTCTGGAAGTTGTAAAGCTTTTGCCAAATAGCGCTTTCCTTGAATCCCGTCGCCGAATTCGGCAAAACATCTTCGCTGATGTCGTTCAAGAATTCATGGAAAATATTGTAGAGCGTTACAAAGTAAATGAAGTCGGGAGAATTTTCCTTATAGACCGTAGCGATGCTATCCATAACCGCCTGGGTCACTTCTTCAAATTGCGATTCGTCAAACCAACATTCGTTAAACTTGTTGATATAGTCATTGGAAAGAGGCGCCGAAACCCTCATGCTAAAATTGGAAATGTTGTTGCCTTTTTCTACACCAAGGCCCACCGCCGAAAACTCGTTGAACGGCGTATAAAGCGCGTCGTCATCGGGCTGCTTTACATGCATGAACGTCTGATAGTTCAAGTCGGTTATGTTCGTCCGGAATTTTACCTTCTGGCGAATCCACTCGGCGCATTCCACCGCAATCGCTTTCTGGTTCAGCTGGTTGCGCAACTTCAATTCAAATTCGCTACCGAACAGCGAACGCTCGCGGGCAGACTGTTCCGCCTCAAGCGCCTGTTCCCGCAGGTTGTGCGAAATATCAAATTCGCGACTTTCCTTGGACGCCTGCTTTTTTACGAAAGTCTTGGACGTAAAAATGAACCGCAAGGAATCAATCTTCCAAAGTTCATCCTTCAAGGTCTCAAAAGCGTATAGGGAAAAGCTTGCTGCGGCAATAGACAGGCGGGAACCAGGAACGACCGTTTTACGAAGGTCATCAACAACCTTCTCGGACATATTATTAAAAAAACACTGTTCCATATAAAAATCAAACACCGCATTGTGCGGTACATAAAGGAATATAAACTATTATGGGGATAAGCGCAAACTTGGATTTACGAAAAGAGAAAAAAACGCATTGAACTTCTCAAATGCGACGGGGTTTTAGGGGCAGAGTCCCTAGGAGAAGGGGTAGCGAGCAACGGAGTGCGAGCGAGGGGAAGGCATTCCCCTCTAATTTCCGCCCCGCCAAACCGATTTTTGATATTTTTTTTATCGATTTTGCGTTTGGTAGTGACTTTTTTGGCCAATTGCCGTTTTTAGCGAAATTTCGCCATTCACGTATAAAAAATCGTCAAATTCGTGGCATTTTTCAGAAAAAGATTGTCAAATTCGTGGCATTCTTAAAGAAAAGCGCCAGAAGAATTCCTCCTGACGCTTGCTTTTAGGAGATCCCCGCCTTCGCGGGGATGACATGTGGCAGGAGCGAGGGGAAGGCTTTCCCCTCCCCCTACGTCCTTCGTTTTACCCTAACTGTCCGGGCAGCACGAGCTTTTCCTTCGGCGGGAATTCCGCGTCGTACTTCTCGAATGCCTCGGGGTTGCGCATGGCGACAAAGTACGGTTCGGGGTCGCGGTAGCTGCCGGTGATTCCGTCGAGGAAGCCTTCTTGCAGTTCTTTGCAGAGGAAGTAGGGTGCGTCACTTTCGGGGTCATCGGCGTAGCGGATTCCCCTGGTGCTCGCGACCACAAAGCCGCTCTTGCCGTAGAACGCGATGTTCCCGCAAATCAGGAGGCAGCCCGCGCCCATCTCGGCGGCAATGCGCATGGAATGGTCGAGCAATGTTTTCCCGTATCCCTTGCGCTTGTAGTCGGGGCGGATGCTGATGGGCCCGAAGGTCATCATGCGGATTTTGCGCCCGTCGTCGGCGTCGATGTGCGACCACACGTACATCACGTGCCCGATGATTTCGCTGTCCACTTCCAGCACGAGCGAGAGTTCCGGCACAAAGTCGGGCTCGCTCCTGTAGCAGTGCAGCACGTAATGCTCGGTGCATCCGGGACGGTACACGTTCCAGAAGGCTTCGCGGGTAAGGTTTTCGACGGTCTTAAAGTCGCGCGGTTGTTCCGTGCGGATAGTGTAATTTTTCATTGTTTATCTCCAGGTTGAATTTTTATGACGGGCATAAAAATCGCCTTGGAAGACGGCCCAAGGAATGTCTCCCAAGGCCCTAGACAATGAACCACGATTTGCTAAACAGCATCCAGTCTCCGTAAGTTGGTACTAGTGGGAATATAGAATTTTTTTCGGCTAAATTTTTATATATAAAAATGAGACAAAATCGCAAAAATATCTTGATAAAAGTGTAGTTTTAACACATTTTTATCAAGATATTTAAGTTTGGCTAAGGGCTCACCTGCACTTTCCGGATTTCACTGCCATAGCGTATGATATAAGTGCCGGGGGTCCTGAATTTTGCACGAAGCATACCTGCGAGGGCGCCGTCGCTCCCGTTAATTTGTTCAAACTGCAAGTTTCCGAGAAGGCGTCCCTGTAGGTCGAAAACGAGTGCGGCGCCACGGGTGGCGTGCAGCCCAGGTAAATACCCTTTGCGGGGCATGGCGATGGAAGCGGCGCTTTCCGCGGAGCTTGAAGACCCGACGACTGAACTACTTGAAAGCCCGTATTCGAACGCGCCGAGGTCAGGCGCTTCGCCCACAAACGGGAACCCGAGATCTTCGCCCTTGTCGATGGCGCGGCTCCCCTTCTTGAGTTTCAGGAAGCCCACATTGGGTATGCTTCCGTCGGCGTTACGCGGGCCCAATATTCCCGCGATGGTCGAGAGATCCTTGCCGGTCACGGTCATGCTCGGGTCGTCGAGACTTTCAAAATCATCTTCTGTCAAATCTAGTTTCAAATTCCACGTGTTGTTCTCGCCGGCGGGGCATTCCACATAACGGTCGATGTTCTGGCTCGGTATATACTCCCAGCATTCCCCGACTTGAGAATTCTTGTTCGGGAAGGCAATGTTGTTCTTGAGCACGTGCGCGTTGTCGCCGGTGAGGGGTGCCACCTCGGCAATGCGGTTCCCTTCAGAATCGAAGAGCGTCGATGCCATGGCAAATTCGCGGTCCTTGTTCATGTACGACGTGTTGTTGAGCCACTTGCTGCCCACGCCGGTGTAGTTCGCGTAAAAGCCCGTCGCCTTGTTTTTCCAGGCGGCGCAGAACTTGATGGTATGGCGCCCGCCGCCGAGGGTGCTTTCGCCCATCTTGATGCCGTGCCCGTTGCCGTTCTTCGGGTTGCCAAGCCCGTAATCGCTGTAGCCGTTCCCCATCGCGTAGCAGTTCTCCAGCACCACGGGAAATTCCTGGTTGATGAAGTCGAAGCCGTCGTCGCTGTTCCACCAGGCGCGACACCCGATGAACTTGGTCGTATCGCCCTCGCCGGGTTTCTGGTAATGCGCGCCGAAGCCGTCGGCATTTTCGCCGTCGCCCTGCCAGCCCAAGGGGTCGTAGTTGTCGTGCGCGTCGCAGTTCAAGAAGATGTGTCCGCCGCCATCTGGCGCTCCGTCGTTCGCGAAGAATCCGGGACCCGCATTATGGTGGCTATCAATCTGCTCCAAAAAGATGTGCTTGCTCGCGTAAAGGAAAACGCCGGAATTCGAGTTGTGTTTCATGGGCGTGTTGCGCACCTCGAAACCCTTCAGGTGCAGGTACTTTGCCGAAATCACAATCGGCGAGGTATACATCGCTCCCTCGGGAGTGCCGTCGCTGTGTTCCCCGCCTGCCGCCACGGGGAGGTTCGCGCCGTCAAAAATCGGACGCTCGCCCGGATAGGCCAGGTAATGGATGCGGTTGTCGTCGCTCTCGCCGCTTGCCGTCAGGAGAATTGCCGCAGTCATCTTGTACCGCGCGAAAAAGACCGTATCGCGCAGGTCGTAGATGCCGCCTCGAATCCACACGGTATCGCCCGCATGCACCACGGTATTCGCCTTGTTGAGCGAGGCGAAGGGTTTTGCTTTTGTACCGGCGTTGTTGTCGCTGCCATCGGTGGCCACGTAGTAAACGGCACCGAACGCCTGCACCGCCGCCATGGCGATTCCCGCCATCAATAAGAATCTCGCTCCCATATACACCTCGAACAGGTATTTTTAATATACACTATTTTTCGGAGTATTGGGTACAAATTATTTGAAAATAGCCTCGATATCGGCGCGGCTCAGATAGGTCCGCTCGTTCAGGGCCTGCGCAATCTTGCAGAGCTGCGTCTGGCAGGCCATCAGGATGTTGTAATCCTGCTCGACCACCTTCGTCTCGGCCAGCTGAAAGTAGTAGCACGCCGCCTGGAACTTCTGGTAATCCGGATCGCTCTTGTAGAGTTCCATGGGCAGTTCCTTCATGATGGTATCGAGGTCGCACTTGAAATCCTTGCGCACCAAAAATTCCGCGATATGGCCCGCCATCGCGATATGCGCATCGCCCTCGAGTTCCGTACCCGCAATGTGCGTGGTGCCCGGCTGCTCTTTGGAATTGTTCATCTTCACGTAATCCAGCGGGCGCTTGAATAAAAACGCGACAAGCGCGTGGCCCGCCTCGTGATTACACAACTTCTTGAATTCACCTTCCCCGAAAAACTCCACCAACGATTCATGCGTCAAGACTTGTTCCGGCATTGCGAAACTCCTTTTTTAGCCGGATAAAATATATGAAAAAACTCCCCTACTCCAGGTACCATACCGTTTCGACAGTATCTCCGTTTTTTAGCGGGCATCCTTCACGGCAGACTCCAAAATCTGGAGTTTCACGTCGTGCACGTCCTTTTTTGATTATATTTAATGAAAAAGGAGCCAAGTATGCGCAAGAATCTCGGAATCAAGACCTACCTTTACCCCCAACCCACGCTGGTTATTGCCACCTACAACGAAGACGGCACTCCCAATGCCATGGTGGCGGCCTGGGGTAGCGTAAGCGACACCAACCAGGTGGCAATTTACGTTGCGCACAGCCACAAGACCATGCAGAACGTCCTTGAGCGCAAGGCCTTTACGGTGAGCATGGCCAACGAAAAGAATATCAAGGCTATCGATTACCTGGGCGTAACCTCCGGCAACAAGGTTGCCGACAAATTCAAAAAATCAGGACTCACCGCCATCAAGAGCGAAAACGTAGATGCCCCGCTGATTGCGGAACTCCCACTTGCCTTGGAATGCAAGCTCGTGAGTTACGACGAAAAGACGGAATTGCTTCTCGGAGAAATCGTAAACGTGACTGCCGACGATTCAGTGCTCGACGAAAACGGCAAGCTTTCCGTCGAAAAACTCGCCCCTGTTTGCTACGATTCTGCTGGCCACGGCTACTACGTGATGGAACGCCGTGTAGGTAACGCCTTCAGCGACGGCAAAACGCTTTAGGGAGGGCAATGTGTTTGGGGAAAATTTTATGCACAGCAAGATTCTTGTAACGATTCCATTTGCTGTTGCGGTAATGACCGCATCACTTATGGCCTGCAGTGGCGACAACTCCAGCAATTCAATCGAGATACTGGAATCAAGCTCCAGCGCTGTCACTACCAGCAGCGAAAATAACGCCGTTCCGAAATCAGGTTCTAGCGCATCAGTCGCAAGCAGCGGAACAGAAACAGCATCCGACACTGTCTGGAACAAGGCAAACCTCACCTGGTACATCTCATGGCCCGACCCCGGTAGCGAAGAATGTGTCAAATACAACGGTTGCCAATGGGCGGGTTACTTTGCAGGTGTCAACGGCCAGCAAACTGAACAGTGGGTCAGCCAGCACAACATCATATCCATCCACGAAAAGGACTGGGACAAATACAAACTAAAAACATTTAGGCTACGAAAAAACGGGCAATCTATAGATGCCGTGGTTTATGACAAGTGCGCTGACAGTGATTGCGATGGATGTTGCACCCAGAATGCAGGCCAGCTCGGGTTCCTTATCGATATCGAAAGCTATTCGTGCGAAAGGCTTACCGGCGACAAGGAAGGCTGCGACGGCGTAGTCGAATGGACCTGCCTGGACTGCGAATAATCCCGATTATTCCTGTTTGGCCGTTTCTTCTGCAGATTCTTCGCCGTGATGGGGCTTGGAGACAAGGCTCATGTAGATGGTGCCGAGAATCGCCGCACTGAAGCTGCCCAGCAAAATGCCGAGCTTTGCAGAATCCTGACGATCACCTACATCAAAGGCAAGGCCCGCCACAAAGAGCGCCATGGTAAAGCCGATACCCGCCAGCATGCCGCCACCCCACAGAATCTTCCAGGAGTAGCTGGGCCGCTTGGAAATGCCAATCTTTACGGAGAGCAGGCTGAACAAGAAAATACCGATAGGCTTGCCGAACACGAGAGCGAGGGCCACCGCACCCATCACGGGGACTTCCACACCGCCCAGCTTGATTTCTACGCCGGCGTTGCTCAGGGCGAACAGCGGCATGATAAAGAAGTTCACCCAGGGCACCAGAGGCTTGAACAAGCGCTCCTGCATGGAAATGCTCTCGCGGGCACCCTGCTTGAGCATGGTAAATACTTCGTATTGCTCATTTCGGTCCTTCGTTTCGCCAGAAAGCTTGCCGCCAATGCTCCCGGCAAACTGGGCCAGCTTGCCCTTGGCAAGAACTGCCTTCGCAGGCACAGAAAGCCCTAGCAGCACACCCGCGATGGTGGGATGTACGCCGCTCTTGACAAAGAATGCCCAGACCGCAACGCCGATTACGACAAACAGTAGCATGTTGCGGACCCCAATGCGGAAGAACACATTGATCAGGGCCAACAGGGCAAAGCCCATGCCCAGGGCCGCAAAGTTGATTCCGTCACCGCTGGGGTAGCCGATGGCAATTACAAGGATGGCGCCGATATCGTCGGCAATAGCGAGAGTCAAAATCATCACGCGCAAAGCATGTGGCACCTTCTTGCCGAGAATCGCCATACAGCCTACCACGAAGGCGATATCCGTTGCCGTCGGGATTCCCCAGCCGTGTCCCGCACCTGCAGGACAAAGGGCCAGGTAAATCAACGCGGGGAACAGCATACCGCCCGCCGCAGCAATGATGGGCAGGCTCGCCGCCTTGGGGTCGTGCAGTTCGCCGTAGGCAATCTCCCCCTTCACCTCGAGACCGATATTGAAGAAGAAGATAGTCATCAGCGCATCGTTAATAAACCAATGCAGGTCTGCCGCCCCCACCCAGCTGCCGATGGTCAGGGCAAAAGGCAAGTGCCAGACATGATGGTAGCTCTCGGGGCTCAGGTTCGCCCACAAAAGTGCCGCAACCGTCATGATGATAAGGACGATACCGCCCGTGGTTTCCACCTTCATCAGGCGTTCCATGGGCGTGATGATTTTCCGGATAGGGGTATCCGGGAACAATTCCTCAATCTTATCGCTGCTTGTTACTTTTGCGGACATAAATACCTATGAGCCGTTGAATGGATTAAAAGAACTGGGGCGGCCAACGGGGGTTCTTGGAGGACATGTCGATCTTGTAGAAGTCCTTTTCAAAACGTCCGTCGTCCAGACCGTACATCTGCATCACGTGGCGGGCAATCCACTTGCCGAGCTTCATCACGGTGAGCTTCTTGCGGAGGCGGCCCTGGCAGTCGCGGTTCATGATGTCGGGCAGAGTAGACGTGGTAAGGATTTCGTCGATGGCCGGGCTGTTCAGCTTCTCGCGGGCCTCGGGGCTCGTGTGGAAGTGGGTCACGCCGAAGCACACGCGGTTGGGATTTCCCTTCTTGATGTGTTCGCAGCACTGCACGATCGTTGTACCGGTGCGGACCATGTCGTCGAACACGATCACGTCCTTGCCCTGGATTTCCTCGATGCTGATGTCCGAAAGTTCCGGGTTGAAGGTCATACTGATTTCACGTTCGCCGGTACGGACCTTGTCCATCACCACGCGCTTGCATTCGGGCAGGTCCAGGGCTTCGTAGACGGCGTTCATGAACGGGCGTGCGCCCTTGTCCGGAGAGACGATTACCAGGTTGTTGCCGTCCTTGCCGGTCTGAACAAAGTTGCTGTTCTTGATGTAGTGGGCGTAGACGTCCGTCGGGATGAGGTTATGGAAATTATCCTTGCCGAAGATGTCGGCAAAAAGGTTCTGCACCTTCACGCTGTGGTTGTGTACCGTCACCACGGCATCGACGCCGGACTTCTTCAGGAGCTCCGCATAGAGAAGGCTCGTGAAGGCCTGGCCGTCGAACTTCTTGAGGTCGATGTCCGGGCGGTCCTTTTCCAGTTCGCCTACGCGGTGGGGGCCGCGATCCTGGGCGCTGTAGAACAGGTCCGGTTCAACCAACACAACCTGTTCGGCTCCGTTGTCCTTGGCGGCACGAGCCAGAATGCAGTTACGCATGGCATAATCGTTACGGCTGCGTTCGTGGTTCGAGACCGAGCAAATCAAAACAATCTTGCCTTCCAGGCGGCGGCCGATATGTTCCATATCGTCCACGTCCAGGCCGTAGCGGGGGCAGAATTCGGAGTTTGCAAAGGTCTTCAGGGAGACCACGTCGGAAATATCTTCACGAAGACCGATGTACTGGGCCATGTCGATGGCAAAGGGGTCGTCGGTGAAGTTGCCGGTCACGATAAAACGATCAGACATAATTACGCCTTGATGTTGGAGTTGATGCATTGGGTAGTGGAAATATAAAATTTTTAGAACCTTCTCACTACAAGGATTTCAAAAGCGGACACGAATTTCTCCTCGAGATGCTCGCCAAAGGCAATGAGGGAATACCCGCACTTGAGGACCACGTTCCACGACCATTTTTCACCGATGTAGCCCAGGGCAGTTTTCATGTCGGCTTCGGGCAACAGCAGGTTCCCGTCGTCGGCGTGCTCGCGACCGTAGGCCACACCCACAACGCCCCAGAGGTTCCAGAAATACCCGTTGTCATAGACGAAGGTGTAAGTGTAGCCCATGTCGCCCCAAAAGCTGGTAATGTCCCGCTTGTTATCTTCGTAGCCCAGTACGCCGTCGTTGTCCTCGGCGTAATTGTGCTGCAGGCGCCCGCCGATAACCATGCTCCCCGCCGAACTTTTCTGGCGGCGGTCCAGAAAGTAGGCGCTCCTGGGGGCAAACCTGCCGCCTGCGGTAGCCATCCAGAGTATGGAAAAGTACATGTCGAACACCGTAAGGTCTATAAAACTGTCATCGTCGCTGTCTTCCAGGTTCTGGGAAAAACCGCTGTAATAGCGAACTTTGGCGGTAAGCCACCAGTCCCCCGGAAAAAGGTCCAGGCCGGTCTCGAAGGTCTTGGAGTCGGAATGCCCTTTGCTGGTGGTAAAGGGGAGGCCGTACTTGAAGTCGAAGGAAATATCCCAAGAAGTGCCGAACAGGGTAAATAGGCTGTCGTAACCAAACCCGATACCTACGTCCACGGGCCGGTTAGACGAGAGGGGCTCGTCACCGATGGCCGAATTCTTGACCATCATAAAGTTGTAGTCGCACAAGAAGCGGAGCGAAATCCGCTCCCGGAATTTCGAGACTGCCGGCTCGTCGGGTTCCTGCGGTTCGGCACTGGCAGGAGCCGCAAAGACGGTACACGCCAGGAGCAGGAGCGGCAAAATTCTTGTCAAAAAATGCTTCATCAGAGGCCTATGGGCACAAATATAGAAGTATAAAATCTATCAACAAGGCATCACCGAGTCATTTTTCTTGGTCTTTGCCTTCCTTGTCGTGTGTTTATATATTGTTAATTATGCGTTATTTAATTGTGACGGTATTTTACGGGTTAATTTTCAATTCAAACAGATTATTCACAAAATCCATATTTGTTTCACGTGAAACATTTGTTTTGGCAGTCAAATTATCCCCATTTGTGGAAAACCTGTGGGATATTATTCATATTCTATTCACAAAAAGAATGGTCCAGCCATTTAGCCAGACCATTCTGTTTATATTTTGTTTAGAAATTTTATCAACATTCCGAGTCATTTTCCAGACAATTATCCGCCGAAAAAAATGGAACGAGAAATCTAGAAAATTCCAAACTTAAAATTTCACGGTGCGGGGTGCCGCCGTGAAACTGTAGAACGTGGCGGTCGCGTCCTTGAAGTAGAGGGTCTCGGTATTGTCGTCATCGGGGGAATACATGGACTTGAGCTCGGGGTAGTGTTCCAGCATGTCCACCTTCGGTTCACGACGGTCGTCGCGGACCAGGGTACCGGCAACGCGGATCCACTTGGAACCGGTCTTGTCCATGGCACAGATTTCCACCTTGCCGTTTTTCTGGATCTGCTTGGAGCAGTCCTTGGACTTGCCCGTCTGGATATAGAGCTTGCCCTCGAAAATGTTGGCGGTGCCAAACGGGCGAACGCGGGGTTGATCATTATCTACCGTCGCCAAAAAGTAGGCGCCGGCATCCTTGAGAAATTTTACGACTTCTTCCATAGTTTTGTTTAGGGGTTAGGGGTTAGGGGTTAGGATTTAGGGGGTAGGATCTAGTAAAGCGGGGTCCCAAGAAGTGTCATCCTCGCGGGCCTTCTTCGTCATCCCCGACTTGGTCGGGGATCCGCTGGAAGTTTCAGGATCTAGGATCTAGGATTTAGGGGTTAGGGTGTGTGGGGCGAAAGATTAGTAATGAGTTTTCAGTTATGAGTTGTGAGTTCTTATAGTCGCGCCTTTGGCGCCAAATTATATACTGAAAACTGACTACTGATAACTCGCAACTATTTCCCGATGGCCTCCTCTTTATAAATTCGTTCCATCTCCTCGCTGAAGCAGCAGAAGATGACTTTCTTGACATTTTTAGCCGGGTAATTGCGGACCGTTTTCACGGCAATCTTGGTGGCCGCCTCCCAGGGGTAATCGTAAACACCGGTGGAAATGGCGGGGAAGGCGACCGTTTCGCAACCGTTCTCCTCGGCCAGGTCGAGGCAGCTTTTGTAGCAGGATTCCAGAAGTTCAGGTTCGCCGTGCAGGCCGTCCCGATAGATGGGCCCCGGAGTATGGATGACGAACTTGGCCGGAAGCTTGAACCCCGGAGTGATTTTCGCCTTGCCCGTCTCGCAGCCGTTCAGGGGGATGCACGCCCCCAAAAGTTCCGGACCTGCCGCCCGGTGGATGGCACCGTCCACGCCGCCACCGCCCAGAAGCGAACAGTTCGCCGCGTTCACGATGGCATCGACTTGCAGCTTCGTGATGTCGCCCCGGATAATTTCAATCTCGATCATGTTGGACCTCTGAAAGAAAATATATAAAAGTTTTGAGTGGTGGGTTGTGAGTTATGAGTTGTGAGTGGTGAGTGGTGAGTGGTGAGTTGCGGGTCTTAAATGTTGTCATCCCCGACCTGGTCGGGGTCACCTTCCTGACCCTTCGTGCTATCCTGGCATCCGCCGGGATGACATTCTGGGGCCTTCAGTTCACAGATGTTTCACGTGAAACATCTGCGCAGGGCGAGTGCGGCGCCCATACTTGTATGGGCATTGCAGACAATATTATAAAAATTAATCGTTTTTGAAAATTTTTGATTATATTAAAGCTATGGTTTCCACCTAAGGAGTTGATGATGATGATTCAAAATAAAATCCTGGCCACGGCTACTTTTGCATCCGCACTCCTTTTTTTCGGGTGCTCCGACGACAAGTCTTCAGGCACAACAGAAACAGGAAACAATCCCCCTGATTATTCTTCCTTACTTGATGATCTAAATTCTGATTATCCGGAGATAGAGGCTATTAAAAAGAAATATGGCGAATGCGATTCAAAGAAAGACGGCCTCGTCGTAAACGATGTCAGTGCTACCACCGGGTACAAGTTCGTCTGCAAGGACAGCTCCTGGAAACAGGCATCCAGTATGGATTTCGATGAAGATGGTATATGGTACCATTACGGAAGCTGCACCGATAAGGAAGAAGGGGAAATAAGACTCCCAATGTACGATAATCCTTCTTCAGCAAAATCCCACATTTGCAAAAACCATTCCTGGGAAGAAATTCAAAGCAGCACAATGCCAAAATGCGATAAAGAACATCTCGGGCAGGTTATATACCTAGGCAAAGGCAGTTACAATGCCCGCATCTGTGACGAAAAGAAAGAATGGCGAGACGCATCTATAATCGAAGCATCCTGGCTATATCCAAACAATGCCTCCATAGATACGGTGGCTGGATTATGCTGTAAAGAAAGAAATGGCGAAAAAATTAGGCTAGACCATGAGAAGATTGCGGAGGAGATACAAATCTATGAAGAAAAGGATGGCAAGAGAGTTAAAGTAGACTCTGAAACGGATTCTGAATTGTACTACAAATGCGCAGATAACGCCTGGACAAAAATCGACGCCACCGAGTACACTTATGGGGAATGCAAGGGAGTGTACGAAGATTCCATTATCGATATATCCTTTATTGAAAAGTATTACTGCCACGACGGAGCATGGCGTCGGTTGGATGCAAACGAAACCTTTTGTGGATTATGTACTGCCGAAAAAGAGTATGAAATCTGCCAATCGCCTTTAACGCCTGCTATGAAAGCCGCCTGCGAAAATGGAAAATGGCGATTCCTGGCGACATACGAAGCGTACTACGGGTTATGCGTCAAGGAGAATCTAGATGAAGTACTTGGGGTGACTGGTTCTGAATGGGACGATGATAAAAAGGCCTATGTTTACTACACATGCGACACTGTCGGCAGAATCGGCTGGAGATCCGCTACTAAGGAAGAAATTCTGAAAGTAAAACTAGGAGATTGTCCAGTGGCCACATCGATTAAAGTCGTCGATGAAACTACTTACTTCTGCCCGGACTCAGTATGGAGAAAGGCTACCGAATTGGAACTAATTGCCGGATTCTGCACCTGGAGTATACGCGATTCCGTATATCACGATGATTATGATGACGACATCTACTACATATGCGATTATACGAGGAATGGGTGGAAAAAGGCGGAGCCCATTGAGATAGAAAACGGAATCTGTGAAGAATCCAAGGATATGGAGACAATCGTTTACAACGGTATGAATTACAAGTGTGAAGATATGGAATGGAAACTCGAAAACGATGGCGAGTAGATTTATGCCCTGAACTAAATTCACAATATATTCACATTAATTAAAAACTTATTAACGGATATTTTTAAAAAATGAAGGAATAAGGCCCATTTTTCGTTGTGATTGTGATTTAGTAATGCTAAATTGTTGACTAATATAATGTTTCACGTGGAACAATAGGATATTCCCTGTCATCCTGGAGGCCAAAGGCCGATAGGACCCGCGGGGATAACGAATCAGGGTCTTTTGAGTTATAGAAACAACATCAAACAGCAGAACCTTTTGAACCAATTCCTAAGGGAAAATGGTGTCGAATTGCCCGGAGAAACTCTCGGCAAGCTGTACGACTATGCCGACCTGGTGGTAGAAACCAAGCAGTTCGGCAACCTGATTTCGGCGAAGGATTCCGAAAAATTTTTGAGCAGGCACATTGCAGATTCGCTGGTTCCATGTATATATATTAGACGAGAGACGAGAGACGAGAGACGAGGGAATATTCCAGAACATCTTTCGTCTTTCGTCTGTAGCGAGCCTGCGAGCGTCCTCTCGTCTAAAAAATGGGCCGACATGGGAGCCGGCGCTGGCTGTCCGGTTTTCCCCCTTGCCATCGTAATGCCCCAAGTCCAGTTCTATGCCGTAGAACCCCGGAACATGCGGGTGCAGTTCATGCAGATGGCCAAAGAAAAACTAGGCCTCAAGAACCTGACCGTGGTGGGCAAGCGTTTCGAGACTTCCGGCCTAACCGACCTGGATTTTATCAGCTGCCGGGCCCTTTCCACTTTCGAAAACGACTGGGAACGCGCGAGGCCCGCCCTCAAGAAGGGCGGCATGTTCCTCACCCTCAAGAGCTACAACAACGTAGCCCAGCTGGAAAGCGATCCTACAATTATACTGCACAAATATACACTACCTAACGAAGAACAAGTTTACGCCTTAGTCACTCGAGGTAACGAATGAGTAAAGTGATAGCGATATGCAACCAGAAAGGCGGCGTGGGCAAGACCACTACCGCCGTGAACCTGGCTGCCAGTTTTGCCGCCCTGGAGAAAAAGACTCTCCTTATCGACATGGACCCCCAGGGGAACGCATCCCAGGGTTTCGGCTACAACGAATCCCAGGAGATGGACATCCACGAGGTGCTGGAGCTGGCCGAAAATCCGGACAATGTCACCTACGAAAACATCAAGCCCGCCATCATGGACACGAGGCTCGACTTCTTGAAGATCATCACTTCGGGGCCGGACCTTGCCGTCATGGAAATCGAGCTGGTGAACGCCATGAGCCGCGAGCACCGTCTGGAGCGGGTCATGAAAGTTCTGGACCAGGCCTTCGAATTCATCATCATCGACGCGCCCCCGAGCCTGAACCTGCTCACCATCAACGTGCTCACCGCCGCAAAGAGCGTGCTGATTCCTATACAGTGCGAATACTACGCCCTCCACGGCGTGACGGAACTGTTCAACACCATTCGCGAAGTCCAGAAAAACCTGAACGGAAACCTGAAAATCGAAGGGGCGCTCCTCACCATGTTCGCCAACAACAACCTCTCGAAACAGGTGGCCGACGAAGTTCGCGAGAACCTGGCCGATACCGTTTTCCAGACGGTCATACCGCGTAACGTGCGCCTCAGCGAGGCGCCCTCCCACGGAAAGCCGGTCATTCTGTACGATGTACGGAGCCCCGGTTCCCAGTCCTACATGAAACTCGCCGAGGAAATCCTGAATAAGGGGAAGTAGTTCTGAGTTATGAGTGATGAGTATTGAGTGATGAGTACGCATTTCACATCCCACACCTCCCCTAACCCCTAAATCCTAGATCCTATCCCCTAGATCCTATCCCCTAGATCCTAACCCCTAAACCCCTACAACCTAATACCTAAAATGGGAAAGAAATCTTTTGCACTTGGACGCGGTCTTTCTGACATTCTCAAGGACCATGACGCTAATAAGAATTTTTCTGCCAACGCCCCCCAGGGCGAGTCTTCCAATGGCCAGCAGGTCGTAGAAATCCAGCTGGATCTGATCGACCCGAATCCGTTCCAGCCCCGCAAGTTTTTCAGCGACGATGAACTTTCGGAACTGGCCGAAACCATCAAGACCCACGGGCTTCTGACTCCTATCAACGTGCGGAGCGTGAACGGCCGCTACCAGATTATCAGTGGTGAACGCCGCACCCGCGCAAGCAGGCTTGCAGGCCTCAAGACCATCAAGGCCCAGGTGTTCAGCGACATTGGCGACAAGGCCATGGCCGAATGGGCGCTTATCGAAAATATCCAGCGCGTGGACCTGAACCCCATCGAGACGGCGCAGTCCTACCAGCAGCTCATCGACAACCACGGCTACACTCACGAAGACCTGGCAAAGGCGGTAGGCAAGTCCCGCTCCGCCATTACCAACGCGCTTCGCCTGCTTAAGCTCCCGGATCAGGTGCAATACTGGATCCAAGAAGGCAAGCTCTCCTCCGGAGCGGCCCGCGCCCTCTGCAGCGACAAGATTGCCGACGTAGAAACCCTTGCAAAAAGAATCATCGACGAAGGCCTGAACGTCCGCCAGATCGAGGCAATTTCCAGAGGCGAAGAAATTGACCTGACTAAAACCGAAAAGCAAGAAAAAGAAAATAATGAAAAGCCTGCAGCAAGTCCTGCGGTTTCTGGAAATCCGCCCAAGCCGGAACTCAGCGCCGACATGAAACAGTTCGAGTCCAAGCTGGAAACCTATTTCGGCACCAAGGTGGCAATCAACCCCAGCGCAGGTTCCGAAGCCAAGGGAACCATCGTAATTAACTATTATTCCATGGACGACCTGAATCGTATCCAGCAACTCATGGAAAACGCCTAGGAAATTTATGAAAGGCAAATACTACACCATACAGATTATCCCGGAAGATTCCGAGAAGGTGAGAAAGTTCAAGGTTCGCACCTGGTGGTTCGCCTTTATCAAGATTTCCCTGGTCGTGTTCATTCTCGTATTGGGACTGTTCATCTACCATCTCGGGAAAATTAACCGCATCGTGGCAAGCTACGAAAAAATGCGGGTGACCAACGCCCAGCTGGTCAAGAAGGACAACAACTACGAAGAAATGTTCTCCCGCCTGGATTCCCTGTGGATTTTGGAAGAACGCATCCAGAACATATTCGAGACTTTTTTGGAAAACGATTCTGGAAAAATCAACAGCATTATCGACAAGAACAAGTTCGCCCATACGCCCGTCGAAAAAATCCAGGTGGACTACGAAGGTATCCACGGCTGGCAGCCCCTTTCTGAAAAAATCAAGCTGGAACACATCCCCAGTGTTCTGCCCGTGGTTGGAATTGAAAGCAAGAAGTTTTCCGAAGAAGAAAACCACCTCGGCATAGATATTTCGGCACAGGCCGGAAATCCGGTATTCGCATCGGGAGCTGGCAACGTGGTTTTTGCAGGCCAAAAAGATGAACTGGGAAACACCATTGTCATTGACCACCAGAACGGCTACAGGTCGAGCTACTCTCATCTGAAGACGATCAACGTGAGAAAGGGTTATACCGTAAGCAAGGGCGACATTATCGGCACAGTCGGGAGCACCGGCAATACCAGTGGCGCCCACCTGCACTTTGAAATTACAAAAGACGGAATCAACTTGAATCCGTCAGATTTCATAGACTAAAAAAATTTTTAATTCATTGGAGAAACAACATGCCAGGTAAAGAACAGGAAATTACCCAGATCAGCAACACCATTACCATCAAGGGCGACATCATCGGCAAGAGCGATGTCCGCGTGGCAGGTGTAGTTAACGGAAGCATCAGCATCGATGGCGAGCTCATTATCGAAAAGAGCGGCCACATCGAAGGCGAAATCAAGACCAAGTCTGCCGTGATTGCAGGCTCCATCAAGGGCAATATCGACTGCTCCGAAAAAATGATTCTCGAAAGTTCTTCCCAGTTCGTAGGGAACATCAAGACCAAGCAGCTCATTATCCAGGAAGGCGCCATGTTCCAGGGCAACTGCCAGATGGGCATTCCTTCTACACCTGCAGCCCAACCTAAGGAAAAGGCATAATTCCACACCTATATCAGTATTATCTTTTTATTTATATATAGAGATAATTATACTGATACTGTGAATTGTGGAAAGAAATGTTGAAGGGTAGGTACTAATTTTTAATCCTCAACAAGATACGATATTCACATGGAATATTGAATATGTTGAAGATTTGAAACGAGTCCACTTTTTTCAATGTTGATTACTGTTGAAAGAAAATTTTCAACTTCTGTTGACAGAAAAATCACGAAGGGGCATTAAAAACAGGTGCCAAAAATGATTTTAATCACATTTGAAAAGAATAAGTGGAAAATAGGTGCCAGCGGGGCAAGGTAAAGACTATATTTCTCACTAGATGGGTTGTAACTTGTTGAAGATAGGGCAGATATCGGATCTCCACATAGGCGAGGACGAAAACCTCGTGCAGGGGATTGATGTGCGTGCCAATTTTCAGAAGGCCCTCCGTTCCAAGTCCATAGAGGATATGGACCTGTTGGTATTGTCCGGTGACCTGGCCAACGAAGACGGGGAGCCCGGCGCTTACCGTTTTGTCTTTGAGCAGGTGAAAGACCTTAAGGTTCCCGTGCTGGTCATTCCCGGAAACCATGACCGTCTTGACACTATGGCCCAGTTTTTCGACCTGCAGGGCAAAATTCACGGTGAAAAGTGCTATTTCAAGTACGAAATTGCAAGCCGGACGCTGTTTTTCCTGGATAGCGCCTGCGGGACTGTTTCTAAGGACCAGCTGGACTGGTTAAAAGCGGAAGCCGCCAAGGTCCAGGGCGAAATTTTTCTGTTTATGCACCACCCGCCCTGCCTCTGCGGTCACCGGTTCATGGATTCCAAGTATTCCCTCAAGAACAAGGAAGAGGTCCAGGCAGTTTTCGCCGAAATCCCGAACCTGACCCACATTTTCTGCGGGCACTACCATTCTCATTTCGAGTTGGACATGGGCCGTCAAAAAGTCCATGTGGCCCCTTCCACCCAGATGCAGATAGATTCCCACGCCCCGAACTTTATCCTCAAGAGCTCCGCTCCCGAGTGGATGACCATAGAAATTGGCGAAAATTTCGTAGAAACGGCAGTTTATTTGCGTTAATGCCTTGAATTTTTATAATTTCTTTCTAAATTTGGTTCAAAATGGCGGTTTAGCTCAGCGGTAGAGCACTGGAATCATAATCCATTGGTCCGGGGTTCAAATCCCTGAACCGCTATTACAAAAAAAAGAGGCGCATATGTCGAAAAAAATTCTAGCGATTTTAATTCTGGCTACCGCCTCTTTTTTTGTTGCCTGTAACCAAGAAGAAAAGGTGACTCCCGAGGTCATTCAGGCCAAGGTGGCCGCCGAAAAGTCGGCTCCCATCGTCAAGGTGGATGAATTCCAGTCTCCTAGCAGCCCTGTCATCGATTCTACCAAGGCCAAGCAGTATGTCAAGGCCAGCGCCGCCCTGGTGGAATTGGGCGTTACCTGGTCCGAAAAGATCGACAAGGCCGAAGATTCCGAGAAGGTCCAGATCCTTAATGCCTACAACGTGGCCCGCGACCAGCTTTGCGCCCGCGTGGGTCTTGCCGGCATCGCCGAATTCAACTGGATTACCAAGGTTGCGCTTCCCAACCCGCAGAACGAAGCGGTGTTTAAGGCAGCTGGCCTGAGACAATAAACCAAGTTTCTTTATTGATATTTTTTTCCCGGCCTTGGTCGGGATTTTTTTTGTCCAATAAATTCCGGCAATGCTTTTCAACAAAATGAATATATTTGTACAAAAGGATTTCTAGAGGAATTGACAATGGAAAACGTGACGGTCTTTAACCATCCTTTAATCCAGCACAAGATTTCGCTATTGCGCGACAAGAATACGGATACAAATGAATTCCGGCGCCTGGTCGAAGAGATTGCCATGCTTGAGGGCTTCGAGGCTTTGTCGGACCTTCCGCTGGAGCACAGGGAGGTCGAAACCCCGATAGAAAAATGCACTACGCCAGTACTGGCCGGACGCAAGCTCGTGCTGGTTCCCATCTTGCGTGCTGGACTTGGCATGGTGTCTGGTATGCTTGCGCTGGTGCCCTCTGCCAAGGTTGGGCACATCGGGCTTTTTCGCAATGAGGCAACTCACGAACCCGTGGAATACTACTGCAAATTGCCAGCCGCCATAGACCAGCGGGTCATTGTGGTGGTAGACCCGATGCTTGCCACGGGCGGCTCCGCTGTCGATGCTATCAGCATGATCAAAAAACATGGCGGCAAGAAAATCAAGTTTGTGTGTATTATCGCCGCTCCCGATGGCCTCAAAAAACTGCACGAGGTGCACCCCGATGTACAGATTTACGTGGGGCACCTGGACCGCTGCCTGAACGAAGATGCCTACATTTGCCCGGGTCTTGGCGACGCCGGCGACAGGGTATTCGGAACAAAATAACAACAGATAAATCTGTTTTTTACTGCATGGTGCCTTTTTCGAGGCTTCGGACGGGAATAAAGCTGGTGCTGCCGTCGGCAGATATGATCATGGCCACGCCGGACATGTAGTTGAGCCATCTTCTTTTTTCGTGATAGCGCACGTTGGCGCGGCCGTCGGTCACATAGGCCAGCAGGGGCACTATCAGGTAGTCGTGGGTGCACATGATGTTTATGCGTTTCATGGTGCCCATGTTACCCTTGATTTCGCTGATGAGCTGCTCACTACGGCTCTTGAGGTCGTAGAAGGCATCGGAGTAGGAGCCTACGAATGCGTATTTGGAATACACCGCCCAGCCGCCGCCATCGGCGGACTTGGAGTATTCCTCCACTTTTTTGGAGTCCTTTACGTACCAGCCGCCATCTAGCATGGCAAGCTCCACCAGGTTGTAGTTGGTTTGGCACTTGCCCTGGGCGATGTTGTCGCAGGTTTCCTGGGTGCGGGTGTAGCCGGAATGGGCAAAGTAGAAGTCTTCGGTACCGCCAGTCGCCTTGAACCGTCCGCCCAGTTCCTGGGCGTATTTGACGCCATTTTCGGTAAGGTGCCCGCTCTTGCCTGTGCTGTTGGTGCGTTCGCTGTGGCGGATGATGAACACCGCCTTGTCTGTTGGTTTTAGGCTTTTGAAGACTTCCACGATGTCGGTAAAGCCATCGGCTTCGTCCTTGGTGGCGACGCGCCACTTGCCACCGTCGTAGATGTAAAAGATTTCGTGGTTTACGCGGCCTTCGCGGATTTCCTTGTCGTAGGCGCCGGGGCCAAAACCTGCGGTGTCCTTTTCTAGGGCACTTGCCGTGCGCCAGCGGTTTTGGGTAGCGTCGCAAATAAAGCGTACTCTCGAATGGTCCGCATGTTCGTAGTCGTTGGCGAAGTAAACGCTTTGTCCCTGGTTCACGAAGGTGAGCTTGCCTGCGTTCGAACTGTTGCAGGGGCCAAAACCGTAGACCATGGGGAAAAAGTTTTGGATGTATTTTTCAAAGTTTGGTACGGGTCCAAGGTTCCAAGAAGCGACATTGTTGCGGATTTGACTGTATTTGTTGGTGGAGTCGACTCCGACAATCCAGTCTGCTATTTTTATTTTCCAGTTAGGGTCGTTCCAGACACCGTCGCCCTTGAGGTCTTCGGCGAGGTTGTTGGCGAGGTTCATCATCTCGCCTTCGTCCCGACCGCCCTGCAGCATGGCCGAAATGGCCAGTAGGGCGGCACTGTAGTCGCTATCTTCGAATATGCTTATTTCTTCGGCGGAGGTGTTTTCGAGCTTAACGTCGTTGATTCCGAAAGCCTCGAGAACTTCGCGTCTTGCTTGGGCCTTCGCCATGTTGATGTCGATGTGGTTCATCAGCAGCTGGTCCACCCGCGGGATTTCCAGGTGCGTGAGGATGTTTACGTTTGCTTTTGAAGGATCGCAGGTCCTTGCGGCAAGGGTTACAGGGCTTGCAGAGGTTCCGCCGTTCAGTTCGTTCTTGTAGTAGCCGGTCACCTTGATTTTTACGCAATTGGAATCGGCATGTACATTGCCAAGGTTGAACTGCCCGTTGTTGGAAACGATACAGCCCTCTGCAATCTGACGCATTTCGTGCCCGAAAAAGGAATCCACTTCTTGAACCGTGATGCCGGCGCCCGGAACAAAGGGGCCTTTCTGTGCGAGCCCTGCTAGGGGAGAATCGAAACCGGAAGGCGTTATGGGCATTTGGTTGTTGTAGTTCTGGTCCCAGGGGTTTCCGTAATTCTGCGATTGAGCGGAGTTAGGTTCGTTGCTTGCCGATGAGGTGTTTTCGACAGGGAAAATTTTATCCACGGCCTGTAAAAGCCCGTCATTGCAGGTGATACTGAAGCCGGCACTATCTGCAGCACTATGCCATTCGCCGTTTACGCAGAAATAGGGGAGTGTCTCGTCGCTTACAAAAAAGAAGTGCCCCTTGCGTTCTTCGTTACAGTCCGGCAGGTCGCTGGCGTCTTCTACCGTCAAGGAATCAAAAACGGAGGGCTTTTTTTCGTCCAGGTCTGGTATTTTCGAATCGGACGATATAACCTCGCTGTTCTCGTTCTCCTCATTTTCTTCGGCACTGCTCCCGCTAGAGGAACAGCCCGCGAAAAAAAGGGCGAGGGCAAAAATTGCCTTTATTGTGAGCCAGCCGGATTTCATTTGTTACAAGATACATAAAAAGCAGCATAATTCAAGACTATGGCGATACAAAAAAGAGTCCATTGGTCAGTGAACTTTTCTTTTTTTAAATTTTTAGCCGAAAGTGAATGAAAGGGTAAAGCTATGAAAAAAATATTTACAGTACTCTTGTCAGTGGCCGCCATGGCCCTTGCCGAGAATGTTCAGGTTCTTGAGCCCTCCGGTGCAGAATTTTCTACCGACGCCCCCCAGGTGGTCATGTCCATCTTGCGTTCTGCCGTGTCCCAGACGGGTAACACTCCAGTGGAATCTTCGGCAGATATCCAGATTCGTACCACCCTCAGCACCATGGGCTCTTCCATCGTTGTTGTGGTGGAACAGCTCAAGGACGGAACGGTTGTGGGTTCCGGGCGCCAGAAGACGCCCACCGTCGATGACCTGGACGTGGCTATCGATGATGCCGTAAAGGCGGCCCTTGCAAATCTCGATGCCGGAAATGCCCCGCAGTCGGCGGCGTATGCTCCGGAAGCGAGTTACGATGATGGACCGGAGGTGGTTTACGTGGTTCCCGTGGAACGCCGGAGCAGCGAAGATCCCAACGATAGCTTTGCCCACAAGCGGCCCACCCGTAACTATGTGAGCTACGGTCTTGGTATGGCCATGTGGCACAATTACGACTTTGTGGAAGACGATTGTGGCCAGTATAAAAATAGCGACGAATGCCACGAGGATTTGGACGAGGACCGCAGCTGGGAACAGGCCTTTGTGTTCCATTATGGCCGTATTTTTGAAGTGGTGCCCCATGCGGCTATTACCATTATCAACAACATGAATATTTCTTTCGGTTCTGAGTGGGAATGGCACGAAACTTTCTTGATTGGCGGCCGTTATTTTGTGAGCACCGGGAATATTACGCCTTATGTTGGGCTTGGTGTTGGTCTTGGAATTCAGACAGATGGCCATTACGAGGACAGCGACGAAGGCTTTGCCATAGGCCTTGCTACGGGGGCAGAGCTGGGCGTTATTATGTTCAGGAATTCCGCCACCCAGCTGGAGATCGGCCTTGCATGGGACGCCCTTTGGGACGGCTTCGAAAGCTTTGACCGTCGATTCGGTTCCGGCAGTTTCTACGTAGCGATTAACTACTAGTTTTAGGTCACCTCTAAAAATTCATTTTCAAAAATTTGGCTGCAACACATCGCGCAGTTTCGTCACTCAAAGTGGTAAAGACCTCCAGTATTCACCACTTTTCGTTCCTGCCTGCGCTCGGTTTCGCTCAAATTCTTTTTATCAAAGCAATTTTTAGAGGTGCCCTTTATTTATAAGTCTGGTTTCAAGAAATTGATCACGGGATAAACCTGTGATGACATTAAGGTCTAGTTGCGGGTAGACATCGTGATGACATTTTGGAAAAAGAAAGTCCCACAGGTAACCTGTGGGACTTTTCTATCAAGAAGAATTGAAAACTAGAAGAAGATGAAGGCACCGAGGCTTGTCACGATGGCGTCTTTTTCAGCAAAGCCGGAGAAGGGATTCTCTAGGAACTGCTTCGTGAAAGCGAGTTCTACGGCGGCAGGACCATATTCGAAGCGTGCGCCCAAGTTCACTGTTGTGCCATTGGCGATGGTAGATATGTTCTTTGTCTTTTCACCGCCCAGTTCACGGTCGGAATATTCTGCGGCAGTCCAGGTATATTTGGCACCGCCGAATGCCATGAAGTACTTGCTGAGCTGTATCTCGCCCAGGATATTGGGTTCAAAGACCAGTTGGGCATCTTGATGCCTGTCGCTAATACCTTCAATATTGTCGTAGTTGTACATGGGCAAGAAGGTGTTCAAGCCCAGATACACGTTGGCATTTTCAGAGCTGAGGACCGCAGCACCCAGGGTGAACATCGGGACAATTGAAACATTGGCCAGAGTGTCGGACAGGGTAGTTTTGGTGGTGACCAGGTAGTTTTTGCCGTCTTTCACCTGGAGTTCAGAGACGCTGGTCTTGTGCTTGTATTCGTTACGGACGCTTTCAATTCCTAAGGTCCAGTAGTAGACATCGCCACTGTAGGAAACTCCCAAGTAGCCTTGTGCGGCCCATGCGTCATCTTCGATTTCGGAGTTGGGCTGATCGAGGAAGTGGTTTCCGTAGGGAGTTGCATAATGTCCGCTTAACAAGATATCAAAGGAGCCGACGTTCAAGGAGAAATTGGCGCCCACGACAGAGCCTGCGGTGGAGGACTTTTCAGTTTCATCAGTGCCGTCGGCGTGGTCGGTCCAGCGCCAGGCTTTACCTAGGGAATAATCCAAAGATGCACCGAACTTCTGGAAGGCGATACCTGCAGTTAGGAGACCCATGTCGGCTTCGTCGTTATTATCAAAAGAAAGGAAATAGGTCCAGCTGTCACCGAAGGCGACTACGCCCTGTTGCTCGACGGGGTCGAAATAGGCCAGCTTGGAACCGAACATGAAATGGGGAAAGCCGACATTTCCGCCGATAGTGGAGGCGGCGGCTTCGTTACCGACAGTGTTGTAGGCATTGCCATGAAGGATATCGCCCAGCTTGTTTACAGGTGCCTTTGCGACCTTGGAGGTATCCGTAGCGACGGAGTCTGTAACGGCCTTTGCGCTATCGACTACGGCCACCTGTTCAGGAGCTGCCACCGCAGAGTCAGCAGGAGCGGCAGGAGCAGGCTCAGCTACTGTAGAGTCGGCGGCGGGTGCGGGTTCGGCTACGGCAACTGCAGAATCGGCAGGTGCTGGTGTCGCAGTGCTATCGGTGGCAACTTGGTCTGCAGCGGGTGCCGCGGTAGAGTCGGCCACTGTGGAGTCCGCTGCGGGAGCAGGTTCGGCTACGGCGACAGAATCGGTAGGAGCTGCCGCAGGAGCGGGCTCAGCTACGGGTGCGGTCGCAGGAGCAGGAGTGGGGGCCACTGCAGGGGCTGGTTGTGCTGCCGGTGCGGCTGCAGCGCTGGCGGGTGCATTTTGAGCCTGGACACTGGCTGCCAGGCCGAGGGCGATGAGCAAAAGGTGTTTCTTCTTCATAGTACCATAAACATAGATAAATGGAGCGAAGAGCGGTTCAGAAAAGTGCAAATTTTTTGTAGACGCCTGTAAACAGAAAAGGTTTGGGCAGATTTATCTTTTTTGGGGAAAAAGTTTAATTTTATGTTCAATAGCTCACAAATGGAGTAAAATATGAGGATTTTCCAGTTAATCGGCGCGATATCCCTTGGTGCATTCCTGCTCTTGGGGTGCGATGGCGAAAATATTACAGAAGTTAGTCAGAAAGAGACCGATATCTCGCTTGCTGAAAGGGTCGGGCCGGTAAGCCAGTATGGCGAGCTTTTGGCGGGTCAGGTAGATGGGGTTGGGCGTATCTACGGCTCTTGTAATGGAATCGCGGCAGGCAAGGAAGTTCAAGTTCGTGGCATGAGCATGTTCTGGAGCGTTGCTGGTGTGGGTGCCGATTTCTACAACGAAGCGGCAATTGATGCCATGGTCAGGGATATGAAGATTGAAATCATCCGCCTGGCTATCGGAACCGAAGAAAACTGGGGTGTAGGTGGTTTCATGAAGGATCCCGATGCCCAGCGTGAGCTCATCAAAAATTCAGTGATGGCAGCTGTTAAGAACGATATCTATGTGATTATCGACTGGCATTCTCATACGGCAGTTGACCAGCTGGAAGCGGCCAAGCAGTTCTTTGGCGAGATGGCGGAAGCCTATGGTGGATATAACAATGTCATTTTTGAAATATTCAACGAGCCCACCAAGCAGAGTTGGGATCAAGTTAGGGACTATGCGAACCAGATTGTAGACACAATCCGCGTTCATTCAGACAATCTTGTCCTTGTAGGTAACCCCAATTGGGACCAGAGGCCCGATATGGCCATAGGCAAAGAGGTGGAAGACCCCAAGCACAATGTGGCTTACACTTTCCACTACTATGCTATGACGCACGGTAATTGGGAAATGGGCAATGCCAATAAAGCTATGAAAGCGGGTCTATCGGTTTTCGTAAGTGAATGGGGTACGGGCACGGCTGATGGTAACGGAACACCAGGTGAAGCCGAAAACCAGAAATGGCAAGACTGGATGGATGCCAACAAGTTGTCTTCGGCCAACTGGTCTGCGGGCAACAAGAACGAAGGCACTGCGGCATTTACCCCGAACTCAACTCCGGAGTCCATAGAATTTACCGCTTCTGGTGAAATGGTCAAGGGCTTCTTTGCCAAGAATCCGGACAGCTACACGGCCTGCAAGTCCACAAAGAAATAAGTGATTAATGGAAAATAAAAAACTACTTCTGCGAGGAGGTAGTTTTTATTTTGAAGTTATTCCTTTTCGTAGCGCACGTAGGCAAATTTTTTGCTATCGGGAGCCCACGAGTTCACGTTGATGGTTCCCTGGCCGCCGAACAGCTTTAGAATCGTGCGGGGCTCGCTCCAGCCAGCTTTGTCGCTGCCCGTCATCAGACGGATTTCCACGTTCTTGTTGGGCACGTGTTCGCCGGGGCGCACGTCCCGTTCGTGGTAGGCCAGCATCACGACTTTCGTGCGGTCGGGCGAAATGTGCGGGAACCAGGTGTTCCAATGGACGTCTTGTGTCATCTGCGTCTGTTCGGAGCCGTCGGACCTCATGCGCCACGCCTGCATGCGACCGCTGCGAACAGAATTGAACCAGATGTATTCTCCGTCGCAGTCGTATTCCGGTCCGTCATTCAGGCCGAAAGCCGTCGTGAGCTGCGTCTCGTTCCCGCCGGCAGTGGGAATGGTGTAAATGTCGTATTCTCCATCCCGTTCGGCGCAGTAGGCGAGCGTTTTTCCGTCGGCGGTAACGCCGTGGAGGTAGCTGGGAGCAAGGGGCGTCATCAGTTCCGGCATTCGTCCGTCAAAGAAAATCTTGTAGATGCGAGAAAGGCCGTCTTCTTTGGTGTGGTGGCTTACGAAAAGACCTAACCCATCGGGGGAGAGCACGTGGTCGTTGTTGCAGTTGTCCACAAAGTAGCTCGGAACTTCGGTAATGGCTCCGCTCTCGATTTCGATTTTATAGATGCGGCCTTCGCTGTTGTAGGTGAGGAATTTTCCGTCGGCGCTCCAGTTGGGCGCTTCGATGACCTTGTCAAATTCCTTGAGCAACGTCGTCTTGCCCGTTTCGATATCGTAAACCTGCAAGAACGACTTGTTGCCAGAACGGTCCCAGACTTCGCCCGGGCTGAGTTCGAAGGGGTAGCTCACTCCCCATGCGGCGCGGAGGTTGTCCATCTGCGTCATCATCTGCATGGTCTTGCTGTGAGGCATCTCGGGGCATTCCTTGAGGCCTTTCTCGAGGGCCGCCTTGCAGCCTAGCACCTCGTATTCGTAGCAGTTCTCGATGCGGGGCGGCCTTACGGACTCTACCAGATTTCCGGCCACATCGAACAACTGAATTTCTTCCATGTCGTTCAGGTTCTGTACCCGAATAAAGCCTGTGGTTCCGTAAATGACGCCCTCGTTTTTGAGCGGCGCTACCATCGAGGTCTTGAGATGCGCCACTTGGCCATTCGCATATGTGAGGTCGATCCAGTCCGTCGCATCCACGCCCGTGTGGAACTTGACGCACTTGGTTTTCGTTTGCACGATGTGATTTGCGATGCAGTTCCCACCCGATGTCATTTCCGCACAGTCTCCACCTGATGTCATCCCCGCACAGTCTCCACCTGATGTCATCCCCGCGGAGGCGGGGATCTCCTTGCAAATTTCCGGGTCAGTCAAAAAGATATCCGCGAACGTGAGGCTGTAAATGCCCAAGTCAAGCAACGCGCCGCCCGCAAGCTCCGGCTTTTGCAAGCGCTCGATATGCGAAAGGGGCATGGAAAAATCTGCTTCCACGCTTTCCACCTTGCCAATTTTCCCGGCCAGAATCCAATCCTTGACCATCTGCACGGCGGGCAAGAACCTTGTCCACATGGCCTCGCACAGGAACACGCCTTTTTCTTCGGCAAGGGCCACCACTTCTGATGCTATCAGGGCGTTGGCAGTAAATGCCTTTTCTACCAACAGGTTCTTGTTGTGTTCCAGGCAAAGCAAGATGTTGTTGTAATGCTCGGAATGGGGAGTGGCCACATAGATCAAATCTACCGCAGGGTCCCGGGCAAGTTCCTCGTAACTGCCGTAGGCTTGCCCGAAACCGTATTCGTCGGCAAATTTTTTCGCCTTGTCAAGTGAGCGCGACGCAACCGCATAGCATTCTACGCCCATGCCCTGCTTTTCGAGAGTCTTGACGGCAGCCGCCATCTTGGTGGCGATATGCCCACAACCGAGAATTGCAAACTTCATAAAGACCTCAAATTTGCTGGATTATTGTCCTACATTGCTCAATATAAGCATATTTTGTCAACAACAACATATCATTATTGAACAAAGCTGGATTCACGTGTAAACACAAAACGCTAAATTCACAATTTAGCGACTTGCGCATTTACAGGGCACCAATTTCAGCACCAGCGCCACCAGGATGGTGGTGGTCATGCTGATAAAGGGCATCCAGGGCCAGCTGAATATACCGCCCAGTACCGCAGGTACGCCAAAGGCGGGAATCCCTTGAATAAGCACCAGGCTTGCCATGCCGCAAAGTACGGCCGCAATCACCTGCCAACTGCGCAAGCCCTTCACAAAGAAGGCGAGCAGGAACATACCGAGGAGAGGTCCTGTGAAAAGTCCCGTAAAGAAGATGGCGTTCTTGAGGAGGCTGCCCTGCTGGGTGGCGGCAAACAGTGCAAAGAAAACACCCAGCACGCCCCAGACCACCGTCCAGATTTTCGCCCGCTTGAGGCCGCCGATCCCTTCGGATTCGCCCCAGCCCAAGAAGTCGTGCTCCGAGGTGTTGCTGAGGGAATTGATAGCTCCCGAAAGGCTGCTCATGGCAGCCGCACAGATGGCCGCCACAATGAGGCCGGTCACCCCCACCGGAAGCCCGTTCACGATAAAGTAGGGAAACACGTCGTTCTGGCCAAGGCCATCGGGCAAGGCCGCTACCTTTGAAATCTTGTAATAAACAAACAGGGCGGCACCCACCCAGTAGAACAGTATGGAAACGGCACAGCCCAGCACCATGGAGAGCACGCTGGAGCGGTTGGCCGCCTTCACGTCTTTGCAGCTCAGGTAGCGCTGCACGAACTGCTGGTCGCAACCGCGAATGGCGATTTCCAGAACGGCATAGGCAAAGCCCGCCGACACCAAGGTCCGGGCGTTAGAAATATCGAAACTGGCATCCCACCACTTGGTCTTGCCCGCTTCGCTTGCAAGAGCGGCCATCTCGCCGAAACCGCCCACTGCATTGGCGATTAAAACCAGCACCAAGACGCCTCCGCCAAAGAACACGCAGAACTGCATCACGTCGGTCCAGATAACCGCCTTGATGCCACCGAACCAGGTGTAGAAAATGGCCACCGCCGCAGACACCACAATGGCAAGCTTCAAGTCGATGTGCAAAATCTGGGCCAGCACCAGGGATGGCGCATACAGCAGAATTCCCGTGCGGAGCAGAAGGTGCATGCAGTAGAACACTGCCGCCAGGCGGCGCACCGCTTTGGAACCGAAACGGACTTCGAAAAGTTCATAGGCACTGTTGATTCCGGACGTGCGAAACCTTGGGATAAACACGAAGCCCACCACCACGATGCTGAGGAGCGCTCCTATCTGGAACATAAGGAAAGTCATGTTGTCGCCATAGACATCGGCGGGAGCTCCCAAGAAGGTGGTGGCGCTTACGGAGGTGGCAATAAGGCTTATACCTACGGCAATCCAAGGCATGGACCCGCCACCGAACATGTATTCCTTGAGGTTCTTGTTGCCCCGGGAAACCCAGAGGCCGATAAACAGGGAAACTAAAAGATAAGCGGCGAGAACCGCCCAATCCAAAACAGTGAACAAAATCGCCCCCTAGTCAAGCGGCTCTAGGCCGTTTCTGTGTATTGGATAACCTGATTGCGGCCGCCTTCCTTGGCCTTGTACAGGGCCTGGTCCGCAAAGTTCACGGCCTTCATCATGTTGTCCTTGAATTCCGGAGTCACGAGGAACGCACCGATACTGATGCTTACCCGGAGAGGCGTGGCCTGGTGCACTTCGAATTCCAAATCCAGCACGGCCTTGCGGATGCGCTCCGCCGTTTCCATCATGCCTTCGGGCGTGGTATCTACAAGGCCCACCACAAGTTCTTCGCCACCGTAGCGGGCCACCACGTCGATATCCTTGCGAACCTCCCTGAGCAGGGTCTTTGCAATCCCGATAATCACCATATCGCCCACGCCGTGACCATAGGTATCGTTCACGCTCTTGAAATGATCGATATCCATCATCAGCACGCCGATATTGTACTGGCGTCTGTCGGCACGAATCTTTTCGGTGCGCAGGGCGTCGGGCAGGGTCCGCTTGTTCAAAAGGCCTGTCATGCCGTCGCGAGTAGCCTCGTCTTTCTTGGTCTCGAACTGGCTTGCCCTGGCGTAGGCAAAACCCGCCACTCCGGCAAAGGCCTTCAAAAGTTGCATTTCGTGTTCGGTGTAACGGCCGGAGGTTCTGCTCTCGAGGCAGATCGCCAGTTCCGCCTGACCCGCATTGTTGTCCGTAGAAATGGGCATCACGAACAGCTGGCGGAAATCCAAGTTCTTGTTTTCGCGGTTGTCTATACGGGGAATGTACTGGCTGGAGCTAGAACTGAAGAATCGCTCCACGGGGCGGTTCTGGAAAATCGCAAGAATCGCTAGGCCCTTGTCCGAAAGGGTGAACTTTTTATTCTGGAACTGCTCGCTGTCGATACCGTCAACGCAAACCACATGGCCTTCACGTTCCTTGTGGGTATCCACCTGGTCCTGCTTATCCAGGGCCAAAAGCATCATTCGGTCGTATGGAATATTCTGCTTGACGTAGTCGAAAATCTGGTTGTAGATGTCCTTGACTGACATGGTCTGGAAAAACTTGTGCTGGTAGCTGTACAGAATGCTGAACTGGTGCTGACCGATAAAGTTTTTTGCCGAAACAAAGGACTTATAGTAGAGAGCAAACAGGGTGCTTGCGATGTGGGTAAGGGCCTGGACCGTCGATTGGTTGAAGGCGTTGGGGTACAGCGAATCTATCACCAGGGCACCAATGCGGTTCTTGCCCTGGTCCAAAATGGGTACCGCAGCAAGGGACTTGATCATGGGATTGTCGATATAGTACAGCAGCGCCTTTCCGCCGGAAAGGTCACCTTCTAGCAGGCGTTCCACGTCTATGTTGAAAAGCTGGCCGATAAGCCCAGAAGTTTCGGTCACTTTTACATCGGAAGCTATCTGGACGCTGGGATCTGCACTATAGACCCGGATCCCCCATTCCTTGTTGCTGTTCAATGAAGAGAAAATGACCAAAGAGTGGACATTGGGAATGACCCTTTTTAGCCCGTGGAGCAAATCGGTCATGGACTTGTTCACATCGGCGTTTGCACGGGCCCAGACCTGATTCACCTTCAGAGTAGAATTGGGTTCGTTGAATTCAGAAGATTCGTCCTTGATGGAGTTCCGAAGTTCCGGAGTCACCGCAGGGGCAAGGCCCGTGGCCCTCATGGCACGGGTCACCACCGGAAGGCTCGCCGTCTTGCTGCCAGGAATGCGGGGCAGGTTAATATAACCGAGAGCTACGGCAATGCCTGCCACAGGGATAAAGAACAGAAGCATTCCACCCTGAAACGCGACGCCTAAAAAAAGGCCCGCCACAAAAAACAACACACATGCCATCAACATTCAAAAACCTCTACAGCCTAAACGAGCGGTACAACATGGTAGAAGCCAAAGCCCCGAACACCAGGTGGCTTATCCAGGCACCCATGAAGGGGGAAAGGGCTCCGTTCTCGCCCATTTTCAGTCCAATCCGTTCCAAGATATAATAGCTAAAAACAAGCAGCAGGCCAATGCCGAATTTCTGGGAAAGCCCCCCGGAACGGGTATAACGGTGGCAAAGGGCAGCACCGATCAAAAGCACAATCAAGTTCATCCAGTGAGCAGACCGCTTAAAGTACAGGGCTGTCTCCATGACACGGGTGTCTTCGCCAGAGCGTTTTAACACCTCGATACGCTTGAGGACCATCTTGGAGTCCATCTCGTCGGGAATCTGCCGCTCGTTGATCAGGTCTTCGGGGCGGGTGCTGACCTTGTCCACCAGTTTTTCCTTGGTAAAGGGAAGCACCGTTACGGAGCCATCCTTATTGAAAATTCTATGATGGCCCCGCTCGAAAAGCCAGTAGCCTATGCCTTCTTCTTCGGCCCAGGTCACGGTCTTGGCGTCAAAACGCTCCACCAGGTGCCCCTGGTCCCGCAAAAGCAGCACCACGTCGCGCCCCAGTTTCCTGTCACCGGAATAATGCCTAAAGAACCAGCTGGCCCGTTCGCTGTCGATAAAGGTAAAATTGCTCTTTTCCTTGATACGCGGATTCTTCTTTTTCTGGGCGTTGGTCTCCATGATTTCTAGGCGCTTGTGGTTCGCGTCGGGCAACCAAAGCTCGCTCATCTCATAGGCACCAAGAGAAACCAATATACCAAATACAAATATGGGCATCAGCGTGCGGAAGGGGTTCTGTCCCGAACTCTGCATGGCACTCATTTCCAGGTGGCGAGTCATGTTGCCCACAGAAGCAAGCACCGCAATAAAAAGGGCTACCGGTGTAATCAGGTAAAGAATATAGGGCAGGTAGCTGATGTAGTAATCGTACACCGACTGCACATCGCGGGCAAGCCAGGTCTTGATGTTGCCCACAAAATCAATCACCACGAACATAAAGATGGCGCCCACCACCACGATGAGGAACATCTTCAAGAAATTGCGTATGAGATAGCGGGAAAACTTCATCCGAACCTCTTCGTGAACTTCTTGAAGAACCCGCCCACCGCACGAACCGCCCTGAAGAACTTGGAATCTCCGGAGAAGCGGTCTCGGACCATAGCCACCGTGATGAACACGCCAAAGGAGCCGATGATGATGTTGGAGGCCCACATGGCAAGCTCCGGCGAAATAATCAGGCGGTCCGCCAGGTTCTCGCCGCCAATCAGGCAAATCCAGTAAATGACAAAGAAGGCGAGACTGTAGAGAATGCCCGTACCGATACCGCCCTTGCGGGCCATGATCCCGAGAGGGGCACCGATAAGCACAAAGATGAAACAGGCAAAGGAAGTGCTGAACTTCTTGTGGATTTCAACCAGGTACTGGGCCTGGCGCTTTTCTTCCACCTCCATACGGCCCCGCAGGCGTTCCGTGGTACGCAGCACGCCCTGCTCCTGAGCTCGAACCCTCGGGAACATCCTGGAGCGGCGCAAGACGTCATCTTCGATGGCCTTGCGGGAACTGTCGGGAACAATACTGTCGCTTTCAACCAGACGGCACGTAGCCATAAGCGAGGAAAGCCTTGTCTCCTTGGCGTAGTCTGCCAAAGAATCGTAATTGTGCCTAGCTTCTTCCACAACATCCATCATCATCTCTACAGGCATTTCGCGGTCGCTTCGGTAACTGCGGCTCCGGCGTTCCAGACGGTCATCTACGTTCTCCATGGCCAGGTCCTGAGAATAGAACCTGATGCGGAAATAGTTTTCGGGATTGTCCGGATCCACCATATGGGTCTCGCCGCTCCGGAGCTTGAACATGAGGGTCGCCCCGTTGTCCACATAATCAAGAGTGGCACTGTCGGCGTAAACAATACGGGGGGCTCCGCGACGTTCCATTTCGTACACCTGAATCCCGTACAGCGTTCCCGACACCTGGTCGATGCGGCTCACCCACAGTTGCACGTCGGGAAACTGGGTTATCAGGCGGCCTTCGTCGATAAACACGTGGGGTTTCTTTCTAGAAACGGCATTCATCAGTTCTACGGAACGGTGGTTCGCCTCGGGCAAAACCCAATTGTTGAACAGCACCATGAGTACCGCTATGAGCATGGCCACAAGCATCACCGGGCGCATCAACGACAAAGGGGACATTCCCGCCGCCTTTACCGCCGTAATCTCCTGGTCCCCAGAAAGCCTACCGAAAGACATGAGGCAGGCCACCAGCACCGCCATGGGGATAGACAGCGAAAGCATCCAGGCCAGGTTCAGCACGAAAATTTCCAGAACCGTAGAAGCCGGGAGCCCCTTGGAAAGCACATTGTCCAGAATCTTTACCAGAAAGTCCACCACGAACAAAAACGTGATGCCGAAAAGAGCCGCCAAAAAGGGGCCTATCTGCTCTTTCAAGACATAACGGACTAAAATCATTTTTCCGGTGAATTTCTTTTTTCTAATTTGATAGCTGAAAATTAGAATTAACCAAAGAAAAAAAATGAACCTTTTTCAAAAGTCAGCCCCAATACTCTGCCTTTTTGCCCTGGCCATCGGACTTGGCGCGTGCTCCTCGGACCGCGGGAAAGTAAGCCATGCGGAATTCTGCAAGAACAAGTACGTAGCGGCCGAAGAACTTTTCAAGAAACAAAAATACGGCAGGGCCCAAGACAAGCTAGAAGAAATCCTCAGCCTCTGTGCGGGCACGGGCTATATGGAACAGAGCCAGTTCCTGCTGGCCGAAAGCTATTTCAACCTGGAAGAATGGATTGAAGCCCGTGGCGAGTACGGTTCCTTTGTCTTGAATTTCCCAGGATCTCCCTTTATCGAGACCGCAGAGTTCCGCAAGGCCATTTCCTCTTTCAACATAGAGTTCAAGGTGGCCCGAGACGAATCCAACACCACCACCGCTATGAGGGACTTTGAGCGCTATCTGTCCAACTACCCCGACTCCCCCCTTAGGGATTCCGTCAACTACTATTACGGGCTACTGGTGGAACGTATGGCCGAAAAGGAATTCCAGACCGCACGACTCTATTACCGCATGGACAAGTACCAGGCCGCCGTCATCTACCTCAAAGAATTCCTGGACACCTACAAGGTGAGCAAGCGCCGCAAGGACGCCTTCAAGATTATCGTGGATTCTTACATAGAGCTGGACCAGTTCGAGCCCGCCCGCGATTACCTCACCATGATGCGGGGCGAATTCGCGGGTGACGACGACATGGAAAAGATCTTCAAGAAAAACGAAAAGAATATTGCTAGCGCCGAAAAAGATTTCGAAAAGCGCATGAAAAAAGATTCCAAGAAAAAGAAAGAAGACAAAGAAGACAAGGAAATGACAAACTAGCCTTATGGTTTCCCTTGCAAAAAAGATTCTGTGTCTTGCATTCGTGCTTACGGTAACATCCCTTGCGGAAACCGAAAACAACACGGACATTCACGACAATTCCAGAATCGCCCTATTTTTGCAGCCGGGGATTTCCTTTCTCAGCTTTGACCAGCGGGAATACTTTCAAGACGCCATCGACACCATTCACCACGAATTCTTGACACAGGCCCTAGACAAGCGGGACAGCGCCAATGTGGCCAAGCAAGACTTTCAGAAGGTGAATTTCTGTTTCCCGATTTATGCGGGGTTGCAGTTCCAGCTGCGGCAGGACCATTTCGTAAGCATAGGCGCTGGCTTCATATACGACAATGAATCCGTCGTACTTGTAGACCAGAACAACCGCTCCCACCACTACAGCTATACCATCCAGGGGTTCCCGCTTTTTCTGGAATACCGGTTCGCCATCCCAGTGAACCTAATGTCACTCAGTAACGAAAGCCTTTTCAGTATCGCCCTGCGTTGGTACTGGACGCTCCCCCATACCGAAATTTACACCAGCTGGGGCAAGCTTGCCGCAGAAACTCCCTTTTACGGTTCCGGATTCGGGCTCAGTATCGGCTACCTGCTGTTCAACTGGAAAAGCCTGTACGTTTATGGCGACCTGGGTTACAGCTACATTTCGGTCAAGTCCAAGAAACAGTATGCCGACATCGTGCCAGACGGCCCCGAAGAAAAGGCCAAATGGAACATCGGCGGAATCCAACTGCAAATCCGTGTAAGCTTTGGTGCCTGGAACAGGCCCGAAGTCATTGAGGACAGCACGGCTACGACGGACAGCACCGTTGTTGCAGGGGATAGCAGCTCCGCCGCACAAGAAGGCACAACCGCAGGCAAGGAAAGCGCAACCATTGTTACAAAGGACAGCGCCGTCGCACCTTCAAACGCCGAAAAACAGGCGCCTGCTCCAGAAGCAAAGCAACCCGCAGGCGAACCCGCAAAAGAGAGCGATCAAGCCGCTCCACCCGCAAGCAAAAAAAGTGAACAGCCTGCACGCCCAAGCGCCGAAGCACGGCCGGAGTAGGCCATGAGCATACTGCCCGGCGAAAAGCTCCGCTACGCGGAAACACACTTCAAGTTCAGGTTGCCCTGGTCCCTGCTGTACAGGCCCTGGCCCGAAATTTTCACGGACGCACCGTTCCAGTTTGTGCCGGGCAAAACGCCCCTACTCTGGATTGTGGTGCGTGACGCCCACCGGTTTCCCGCCACCGTCAAGAGCCTTGAAATTTCAATCCGGCGCCTAGACGAAAACTGCCCCGACGAAACCCGGCGTTTTGACAACCTAGACCTGAAAGCGGATCAGCCTTTCCACTTTTTCCCCGTAGGAATCGGTGCGCTGGAACCCGGCCTCTACGAGATTTTCCCGAAGGTCGTTGCGTGTCGCAACGGCAAAGAACGGACCTTCCAGCGCTGGAACTTTCCGGGTCTGAAACCCTCACCATTGAAGATCCAGATTCTGCGGCACGAGCTTCCCAAACCCGAAGGATATGCCGCCGGAGAAATGCACTGCCACACCTACTACTCGGCAGACCATGTGGAATACGGAGCAAGTCCCGCCGTGATGCAGCAGGCGGCAGAAGCCGTAGGACTCGACTTCGTGAACTTTACGGACCACGCCTACGATTTCGCCTTCACCGTCGAGGATTACACCAAAGAAGCTCCTTCGGCATCGGCGCGTTTCCAGAACCTGAAAGACGAAATCGCTGCACTCCCCGCAAAGCCGCTCCTCATCGCCGGCGAAGAAATCTCCGCAGGCAACAGCAAGGGCGAAAACGTACACATGACCGCCCTCGGACCCGACGCCTACCTGCCTGGCCTCGGCGACTGCGGCCGTTACTGGCTTTCCAACAGGCCCACGCTCCCCATCGGGCGCATCCTCGAAATGACGGACGCTCCCTGCTTTGCCGCACACCCCCTGCAACAAATGGGCTTGCTTGAAAAATTCATCTTCCGGCGCGGCTACTGGAAAACCGCAGACCTGCACCTAGACGCAAAGCACCCCGTTCGCGGCATCCAGTTCTGGAACGGTATCCGCGACGAAGGATTTAAGCTGGGTCGCGCCTGGTGGATCGACGAACTGGGCAAAGGAAACTTCCTACTCCCCATCGGCGGAAACGACGCCCACGGCGACCTGAACGACACCACCTTCGTGCGCCTGCCGCTTTTCTCCCTGGGGAACAACCGCCACCACGTCTTCGGACGGGTACGGACTGTTATTAAATTCGGAATTCGGAATTCGGAATTCGGAGTTATGGAAGGGGAAACCACACCTGAAGCCCTGAAACGTGCCTTCGCAGGCGACAACTGTTACATCACCGACGGACCCGCCCTCTGGTGGGATCGCGAGGTCGACACCGTAAAGTTCCACGCCCAGAGTACCCAAGACCTGGGCGGCGGATTCCGTTACATACGCATCTATGGCCGCCGCATCCTTGCAGGCGGCAAGTGGGCCGCCAAAGAAGAAATTTGCCCCGAAAGCCTCGTGGCCGCAAGCCAGAACGAGACCATCACGGTCCACAGTTCAGGCTACGCCTACCTGCGGGCCGAATGCGAAACCGCCACGGGCCGTTTCGCCATGACTTCGGCAGCAGCCGTTTCTTAAAACAAAAAGCCCAACCTATCATCATGGCCGGGCTTCTTTTTTTTGCGTAGCAATTACAGGCTGGCGTGTGCGGCAATCTTGTAAATTGCAGTAACGTCAGCAGCCTTGAGCGGCACGAATCCCCAGCCGTCGCCCGGGTTCAGCTTTTCCACCATCTTCGGGATGTCTTCTTCCTTCGCGCCAAGTTCAGCGAAGTTGATGGGCATGCCGATAGAATGCAAGAACCGGCGGAAAGCCTTGATGCCTTCGAGCGCCGTAGCCTTCGGGTTCTCGAAGTTCATCTGACAGCCGAACACGCGGGTCGCCATCTGGGCAAAGCGCATCACGTTGTGGTCTACCACGTATTCCATCCAGGAGGGCATAATCACAGCGAGGCCCGCGCCATGGGCGCAGTCGTAAAGCGCCGAAAGTTCGTGCTCGATGGCGTGGCTGTTCCAGTCCTGACTGCGCCCGCAGCCCACAACGCCGTTGTGGGCTACCGTCCCCGCCCACATGATGTTGGCACGCACCTGGTAGTTGGCGGGGTCGGCAATGGCGCGCGGGCCCTCCTTCACCATCGTCAAAAGTACAGCTTCGCACAGGCGGTCGGTAATTTCCACTTCGAGCGTGTTCGTGAAGTAGCGTTCAAAGACGTGCGCCATGATGTCGGTAATGCCGCAGGCCGTCTGGTAGGCAGGCAGCGTGCAAAGGAGCGCCGGATTCTGCACCGCAAACTTCGGGCGAATGTGCTCGCTGCTCGCGCCGCGCTTGAGCATGCCATCTTCCTTAGTCACCACGGAGTCGCCGCTGCCCTCGGAACCGGCAGCCGCAATCGTCTGCACCACGCCAATCGGGAGCGCTGCCGCCGCCGAGGCCTTGCCCTCGTAAAAATCCCAGAAATCGCCCTTATAAGGAACACCCATCGCGATAGCCTTGGAGCTGTCAATCGTAGAGCCGCCGCCCACCGCAAGGATAAAGTCAATGCCGTTCTGGCGGACAATCTCGATGCCCTTGTACACGAGCGAATCGTGCGGGTTCGGCTTCACGCCGCCAAGTTCCACATGCGGGATACCAGCCGCATCCAGGCTCGCCTTCACGCGGTCGATGAGCCCCGAACGCACCGCAGAGCCACCACCGTAATGGATCAGCACCTTCGTGCCGCCATACTTTTTCACGAGCGCACCGCATTCATTTTCGCGGTTCATGCCAAATACGAATTCTGTGGGACTGTAGAAGTTGAAATTATCCATGTTTTCCTCTTCGTTTTTAATAATAATACAATGATTCCATGGTCAAAGTTGCCGTTTTTGGCCAAAATTCGTGTACAAAAAGAACCAAACCTTGACAAAATCCCCATAATTTTCTCTATTTTGGCACCGAATTTTTATGTTTAACCCTTAACGGAGAATCAATATGCCTTGCGGAAAGAAAAGAAAGCGCAGGAAGATTGCGACTCACAAGCGCAAAAAGCGTCGTCGTCGTGACCGTCACAAAAAGAAACTTCGCTAATCCGTTAGCATTTTTGTGATTTCCTAAAAACGGGGTGCCAACACACTCCGTTTTTTCGTGTAACCCGACACCGTCACGGAGCCGAAAAACCCGAATGCAGATCCAGGGAACCATCAAGAACGTCACCTACCAGAACCCGGCCAACGGCTTTACCGTGCTGAAGGTGGTGCTTTCTGATACGGGCAAGGTGGCGGTAGTCACCGGGAACTTTCCTGCACTCACTCCGGGCGAGAACCTGCGGCTAGACGGCGAATGGGGCCGCCACCCCAAGTTCGGCGAGCAGTTCAAGGCTTCGGGCTTTGAAATCCTGAAAACGGGCGACGGCAACCTGCGGGACTACCTAGCCAGCGGGCTATTCCGGGGCATCGGGCCCAAGACCGCCGAGCGCCTGGTGGAGGCCTTTGGAGACACCCTGCCAGAGGTGCTGGACAACCACCCCGAAAGGCTCTCCGAGGTAAAAATCAAGGGTATCACTCCCAAGAAGATGGCGGAGTTTTTGGCCAGCTGGCAAGAGGCCCGCCTGAGTCGCGAAACCATGCTGTTCCTGTACAGCCACGGCATCGTGGGCAGCACCGCCAAGCGGCTGTGGAGCACCTACGGCGAAGACACCATCCCAAAGATCAAGGAGAACCCCTACCTGCTCTGCGAAGAGGTGTGGGGTATCGGGTTTGCAAGCGCCGACGAAATTGCCATGAAGCTGGGCCTACCGAAGGACAGCCCCATGCGGTTCCAGGCGGCACTGCTCTACTCCCTGCAGGAATCGTCCTTCAACGAAGGTCACGTGTACCTGCCCAAGGACGCCCTGCTGGACCGCACCCTCAAGAACCTGCGGATAGACAACTTTGACGACGACGCGGTTCAAATTCTGATGGAGCAGTTCGAAGGCCTGTGCAAGAACGGGCGCATTACCCGCGTAGGCGACGACTGCTTTTACCCGCCCCTGTTCCGGGCCGAAGACTCCGTGGCACGGAACATCGCGCTGCGGCTACAGCGAAACACGCTCCCCACCGAAGGTTTCGAGCAGTACCTGGTGAGCTGGGAGCGGGAACACAAGTTCAGTTTCGACCCGGTGCAAAGGCAGGCCATCGAGATGGCGCTGTCCCACAAGTTCTCCATCGTCACAGGCGGCCCGGGTACCGGCAAGACTTCCATACTCAAGGGAATCCTGCATCTTGCAAACCAAATGGGCGAATCCGTGCTGCTGGCAGCCCCAACGGGCCGTGCCGCCAAGCGTATGGAAAGCCTCTGCGGAGTGCCCGCAAAAACGCTGCACCGCCTTCTGGAAATGGACCCCGTGTCCAAGAAGTTCAACAGGAACGTAGGCAACCAGCTGCACTGCGACCTCTTGATTGTAGATGAATTCAGCATGGTGGACACCTGGCTTGCATCGTCGCTGCTAGAAGCTGTCAGCCTTCGGGCGCGAATCCTCTTGGTAGGGGACGCCGACCAGCTGCCTAGCGTAGGTCCGGGCAACGTGCTGAACGACCTGCTGCAATGTCCGAAAATTCCGAGCGTGCGTCTGCAGCACATATTCCGGCAGGCCAGCGGCAACGACATCGCCGACAAGGCGGCCAAAATCAACCAGGGCATCATGCCTTCGCCTATCGACGGGCCCAACTTCCACTTTATGCCCTACGAGACACCCGAAGAGGCCCTGGGCATATTGCAGCAACTGGTCACCACCGGCGTGCGCTCCAAGCTGGACATCGACCTGAAAAGCGACCTGCAGATTCTAGCCCCCATGCGCAAGGGCCCGCTGGGCGTTTTCGAGCTGAACCAGTTCCTGCAAAGGCTCATGAATGGCAGCGCCCAGAAATTCAAGATAGGCGGCACCGAATGGGGTGCGGGCGACCGGGTGATGCAGACCACCAACAACTACGACAAGAACGTGTTCAACGGCGACGTGGGCATTGTCTTCAACGTCAAAAAGGACAAGTCCGCCATGACGGTCTTTTTCGACGACAAGACGGTGGATTACGAAGGAGACGAAATCGAGGACCTGCAGCTGGCCTACGCCTGCACCATCCACAAGAGCCAGGGCAGCGAATACCCCGCCGTCATCGTGATTCTCGATTCCAGCCACTACGTAATGCTCCAGCGGAACCTGCTTTATACGGCCATCACCCGCGCGAAAGGACACGTGTGGGTACTCTCCGCACCCGGAGCGTTCCACCAGGCTGTACGCAACAACCGCAGCACCCGGCGGTACACGAGGTTAAAAGAGAGATTGGGGTAAAAAAGGCCCTAAACTCTTTAGACTTCACTCAATTTTTCTTCTATTGCTATATTTTTTTTCATGAAGTTCAAGCCTATCAAGCAGATAAACTGGATGGAGATGTCCGGCCTTTTGGTCGGTATCTTCTTTACGGTTGCCGTGATGGTGTTCGGGCTTGTGCTCTATACGAAGCTTTTTACCAGCGGAATGATTGGTGTGGAGGAATACAAGCTCCACAGTACCTTCGACAAGGCCCTGGGTCTTAGGCCCGGCACCCGCGTGCAGATTAGCGGTGTGGACGTGGGGCAGATTTCGGACATGAAGATCGAGGGCGACGGCGTCTATATGGAATTCACCCTCCGCAAGCAATTCCAGAACTGGATTACCGACAGCGCCCAGGTGTACGCCATTCGCGACCAGAACGTGATTTCGGCACGTGTGGTCAACATCGATGTCAAGCGCGGGAAAGGTCGTGTGCTAGAAAACGGGGATTTCTTGCCGCCGGGCAAGGCCCAGGATATCGAGACCGTGCTGGAGACGGCCAACGAACTGCTGGGCCGCGTGAACCAACTTATCGATGCCGCAGACACCCTGGTGGCCATGGCCATGGATACGGGAACTACCATCGGCGCCCTGTTCGGTTCCCGTGCCCTCTACGACAACCTGAACCGACAGCTTGTGCGCCTGGACGACATCACTCTCAGCGGAACAAGGGCCATTCACAAGGTTTCGGACCTGATGGACACCTTGCAGTTGACCGTTCCGCCCCTCGTGAGCCGGATGGACAACGTGATGAGTAACGTCTCCGGCATGATGGACGATGTTTCGGGCATGATGACGGAACTGAAACCCCTGCCCGGAAAGGTGGACGGGCTCATGGGCAAGCTTGAAGGAACGGTGGAACGCGCCGACAACATGATTACCGAACTCGGGAAAATTACCATCGGACTTTCGGACTTCATGGAATCTACGGAACAGACCCTGGAAAATGCGGACGAACTGATGGAAGGCATTTCCAACATGTGGATTATCAACCGGAACATGCCTAACCGCGACAGCATTCCCTACATGGTGGAGACCCTATGGTAAATAGAATCTTCTCCCTGGCCCTGGTCCTTGTTTTTTCGGGAATGAGTTTCGCTTCCGAGTCTTCGACGCTGGCCTTTCGTGCCCAGAAGTCCATTGCCAACGGCAAATTCGCCAAGGGTTACGGCCAGCTGGAACGAGCTCTGCTTGCAAGCCGCAAGGAAGCCGATTTGGCCTCCGAAGGACGCGTCTTGCTGTCTATGGCGAGAGTCCGCATCATGAGTCTGGACCTGAACTTCGCGGATTCCCTACTGAAAGTGGTGCGTCCCGAAGCCCTGGACGAAAATTCCGCATTGATGCTCAACCAGTCGAAAGTTGCCCTGGCCAACGCTCGGGAAAAATACGGCGACGCCGAAAAGATTTGTCGCTCCATTGACGATGGCAGCATCAAGAAACGAGACGAAGCCCTGAAGGCCGCCTACTATTCGGAATGCGCCATCGCTTACGCTGGAGCGGGCCACGAGGACGAAGCCAACGCCGCCCTCAAGATGACGGGCAAGAACAGCGACACGGACGGAGGCTTTTACGCCTACACCGCGGCAAAGGTCAAGAGACTCCTGGGTAACTCCGAAGCAGAGAAACTCTACAAGTCCGCCGAAGAAAAATCCATCAAGAGCAACTACACCTACATGACCGCCACAATCCTCTGGGAACGTTCCTTAATCAAGGGAGTTCCGCAGAAAGAAAAAGACGACCTGCGGCTCCGCTGCAAGAACGCCTTCGAGCTGATGGGACTGCCCAACAACGCCAAGCGATGCGGGAAATAGGTGTTAGGTAGTAGGTTGTAGGTATTAGGTGTTAGGGCTGAAGGATGCAAGAGGCTTCAGCCGAAGGTCTCAAGATGTCGCTAGTTGCTGGTCGTATCGGTTGCAGCGGCGACAGTATCTGCTGCGACGGCATTGTTTACCGTAGAATCAGCTTTCGTCGAATCCACCGCCGTTGAATCGGCGGGCTTTACCTCTTCGGGCTTTTTCAGCTGAAGCAGGTGGTTGTATGCCTGAGGCGGAGAAATCTTGCCATCGGCAAACAGGTCGATAGTCTTTGACACGTCTTCATAAACTGCCAAATACTCATCTTTTTTCACGCCTCGATAACCGAGAACGCGGAACGCCTTATTGTGGAAGCTCTGCCGGAAATTTTTGAAGCTGGGTTGCATCACGTCATTTAGCACCGCTTCAAGGGCAATTTCTGTTTGCATTGTATCAAGCTCAAAGCTCCTGTACAATGTGCGAATGTGGTTAGGAATTTTTGGATCAGGATAATCGAAATAAGGCCGCATCACGTTAGCCGCTTCCGTTTTGTTGGGGTATGGACCATTATACAAGCGCAAAGCATAGGCAATGGCGATATTCCACCGCTCCGGGTAAACTCTCAACGCACGGCGCATTACTATAAAGTCGGATGTGTCCTTCGCATCTGTTGGAGTCACGCCACTCACAAAATAATATGGCGTGTAAAACAAACTGTCCAATTCCGTACAGAGATTCGCTACATGACTCAGGTAGGCATATTCCTTGCCGCTTAAGTAGCTTTCGCCAAGTTCCGTAAGTCCCTTAATCCAAAAAAGGCCTGCAACAGACGCGTCGTTACCCGCGGCGATATACTTGACATAATCGGCCTTCGGCAAGAAAGACTCGTCGAAATTAGTGTTGGGGAGCGGCTTCGCAAAATGGAAGGCCGCCGCAATGACCGCTATGGCTAATATGATGATGGCAAGGAAACGCATGGTTAGTTCGGAGTTCGGGATTCGGAGTTCGGAATTAGAAAAATCAATTCCTAATTCCGAATTCATAAATCTGAATTAAATATCGCAGGCCTCCGCGAGTTTTTCGAGGGCGTCGATGCAGTCGCTTGCGAAGTTCGCCGGGTTGCCGGTGCGCTGGTAGGCAAAATTCAGGCCGCTACTGCTGTTGAGAACATGGAACTTGCGCTTGCCGCCGCCGTTGGCAATGGCGGTAAGTACCGTCTTGGCGTCGCCGCCCTGACCGCCGGGCACGCCAGGAATGGACACGCCCGGAATCAGGAAGGGAATCTCGTGCTTGTGGGCTACGGTGTAGGCCGTAATCTTTTCAAGCTCTTCAGGATGGGTGGCTCCGACGACAGCGCCCAGGTAACCGAAGTTTCCGTCCCATTCCATAATCTTGTCGGCTACGGAATAAAAGGCTTCGGCCTTGTCCCGAGGGTCGTCGCTACGGACCACAGGCAGGTCCTGAAAATCATGGGCGCCCTTGTTGCTGGTGCGGAGCAGCACGTAGGCGCCGTGTTCGTCGGCGTTGCCTTCGGAACTGCGGATAAACGGCCCTACGGAATCGGCGCCCATCCAGGGAGAAACCGTCACGGCATCCGCCTTGTAAACGTCGTAGGCGGCGGTGGCGTAGGCGGCGCTGGACTTGCCGATGTCGCCGCGCTTGGCGTCGAGAATTACCGGAATACCGGCACTGCGGTAATCGGCAATCAGCTGTTGCAGCACCAGCATGGCCTGCACGCTCACGCATTCGTAGTAGGCACTGTTGGGCTTGACTACGGCCGGCTGCACGTTACGCTTAATGCAGCAATCCAAAATGTCGGAATAAAAACGCCTAATCTTGTCTTCGGCAGAACCGTCGGGGCAGCAGGGGTCAATCAGCTTGAGCACAGGATCCATGCCCAGGCAAATCGGGTTTCCGCACTTAGCGATGCGTTCTTCTAAACGAGCCTGAAAGTTCATTACTTCAGCTCCTCTTGAATCTGAGCGGCCTCGTAGCTGAGAATGCCGTGGGCTACCGCCACGTTCAGGGATTCCAGCTCGCTGCTCATAGGAATCTTTACCGTCTCGTCGGCCAGTTCGATAAAGTAGGGGTTGGTGCCCGCACCTTCGTTACCCACCAAGAAAGCCATCTTGCGGAGCTTGCGTTCCGGAATCTGGCGCAAGGACTGCTTGGCATGCAGGTCCGTGGCGATAATCGTATAGCCCTTGCTGCGCAAGAAATTAATCTGGTCAATCAAGTCCACGTCGAATTCGAAAGGCACGCGGAGGAAAGTTCCCGACGAACCACGCACCACCTTGGGGTTGAAAGGGCTCACGGTACCGCGGCCAAGAATCATGCCGTCAGAACCGAAGCCGAGGCTCGTGCGGAACAGCGTTCCCAAGTTGCCCGGGTCCTGCACCGCATCTACAAGAGTCAGCACGCTGCGGCTGGATTCGTAGTTGGGCTTGGTATTTGCAATACGGCAGTGGGCGATAATGCCCTGGGGAGTTACCGTAGAGCTAATCTGCTTCATCTGGTCGGCAGGCATGTCGTGGAGGGTGATCCCTGCCTCGTTGATGAGGTCCAGCAAAGTCTGGTCCTCGAAACCTTCGACGGCGTAAACGGCAATGACCAGCTCGCGGTGGTTTTTCACCAGCTCGGTCACCACATGGACGCCTTCGCCCAAGAAACGGCCTTCGCGTTCGCGGCCCTTTTCTGTGGTGAGGGCCAGGAGCTTCTTGAACCAGGGCGGATTGCCGGCGGTTTCTTCTACGGTTTCCGCCTGGGCTGCGCGGGCTTCCAATACGGACTCGTCCAGGTTTTCGTCCTGGAAGGCGTCGGACTTTTGTTCCGGACGCTGGCGGTAAATGGGCCTGCTGGACTTTTCAAAGCCGGCCTTGTCGTACCCGCGGAAAGGGCGGTCTCCATCGCGGCGGCGGTCATGACCGAACCGTTCGGAGCGGCCGAAGGGTCTGTCGTCAAAACGGCGGGGACGGCGTTCGCGGTCAAAGGGCATGCGCTCGCGGTCGAAACGGCGTTCCCCTGTGCGGCCTTCACGGAGGCTTCCGTCTTCGCGAAGTCCACGGGGGCGGTCACCACGAGGGCCACGGCCAAATTCCCTATCATCGCCGGTTCTTTCTTCGCGGCGGGGGCGGCGTTCATCACGGCTTTCGCTGACGCCGAACTTGCGGTCCAAAGTTTTCCTTATGGTACGCGGGGTCTTGTTTTCTTCGCTCATAGTTTTTCCATCAGTTGTTCGGCGACAGATTCGCCATCGATTTTCAAGAGTTTGTAAAGGTTCTTGATTTCACCTTGCTCCACAAAATTATCCGGGATTCCGAACCGGAAGAACTTCTTGCCTGAATATCCAAGATCTGCGGCAAGCTCCATCACGGCAGAGCCAAAGCCGCCTACTAAAGTGTTGTCCTCGAGAGTGACAATGGTGTCGTGACTTTCGAGCAGGCCCCGATAACATTCGGTGTCCAGAGGCTTCACCAGACGGGCGTCCACGAGAGTGGGGTTATGCCCATGCTCGCGAAGAATCTTCGCCGTCTTCTTCAGTTCGTTGGTCATGAACCCGGCACCCAGAAGCAGAATGCCCTTGCCCTGTTCCAAGACCTTCGGGAGCTTCACATCTACTGTCGCAGGCGGCTCCAAAAGCTTCTCGGCAAGGGCGGTCCCGCGGGGATAACGGATAGCCACGGGGCCTTCCATATTGATGGAAGCCTTCAGCATATCCCGAAGTTCGTTTTCGTCGCTGGGCGCAAGAATGGTCATGCCCGGCACCGTGCGGAGGAACGACAGGTCAAAGGTCCCGTGATGGGTAGGCCCGTCGGCGCCCACGAGTCCCGCGCGGTCCAGCACGAACACCACATGCAGTTTCTGCAGGGCTACGTCGTGCATAATCTGGTCGTAGGCCCGCTGCATAAAGCTGGAATAGATGGCCACCACCGGCACCACTCCGTCGCAGGCAAGGCCTGCGGCAAAGGTCACCGCATGCTCCTCGGCAATGCCCACATCTATCACTCGGTCGGGCAGTTCCTTGGCAACGATGTCCAGGCCGCAACCCGTAGGCATGGCGGCCGTAATCCCGATAATGCGGTCATCCTTCTTGGCAAGTTCCAACAGGGTCTTTCCGAACACGCTGGTAAGGGATGGGTTCGGACTGCCCGGCGAAAGGGGGAGCCCGCTTTCGGGGTCGAAGGGGCCCGTGCCGTGAAACTTGGTGGGGTTTTTCTCGGCGGCGTTCAGCCCGCGGCCCTTCTCGGTCAGAACATGGACCAGGCAAGGCCCCGGCTGGGACTTGACCCGCTCGAGAATCATGATCAGTTCGTTGATGTCGTGACCGTCGATAGGCCCGAAATAGCGGATACCCAGGTCTTCGAAGAAAGCTCCCGGCTTCACGGCGTTCTTCGCCGCGTTTTCCACCTGCAAGAACAAATCGCGGAACCTGCTCCCCAGCACTCCGGGGAGCCTGGTCATAAGGCGATCCAAATCGGAGCGCATCTTGTTATAGACCGGGTCGGATATCACGCGGTTCAGGTACTTGCTGAACCCGCCCACATTGGGAGCGATGCTCATCTTGTTATCGTTCAAGATGATGGTCATGTTCTGCTTCGAAATACCCGCGTTGTTCAGGGCCTCGTAAGCCATACCGCCGGTCATGGAGCCGTCACCGATGACAGCCACCACGTTGTTCTTGCGGTTAAAGTGGTTGCGGGCCACAGCAAAGCCAAGAGCCGCCGAAATGGAGGTGGTGGCATGTCCTGCGCCAAAGCAGTCGTACTCGCTTTCGCAGCGTTTCAAAAATCCGGAAATGCCGCCCTGCTGGCGGAGCGTGTCGAACCGGTCGTAGCGGCCCGTCAAAAGCTTGTGCACATAGGCCTGGTGCCCTACGTCCCAGACAATCTTGTCTTCGGGAGCGTTAAACACGTAATGGAGGGCGATGGTCAGTTCTACCACCCCGAGGCTAGACGCCAAGTGGCCGCCATGCTTGGCCACTTGGCCGATAATCGCCTGACGGACCTGGGAAGCCAGGTTATAAAGTTCCTCCACAGAACAATGCTTGATGTCCTCGGGAGACTTTATGTCTTTCAGTTCCATTACTTAACCCGGGTGATAATGAATGCGGCTATGGCCCGAAGGATTTCGGTATCGCAGGAAAGGGAATCCAGAGACTTGATGGACTCTTCGAAGAGTTCCTTGGCCTTTTCCCTGGAGCGGTCAAGCCCCACCACGGAGGGGTAGGTGGCCTTGCCCTTCTCGATGTCGGAACCGGCATCCTTGCCCAGTTCTTCGGTAGTGGAGACAATGTCCAGGATATCGTCCACAATCTGGAACGCAAGCCCGATGGACTTGCCGTACTTGCGGATAACCTGGATATCGGCATCGCTTGCACCGGCAAGCATGGCGCCTACCTGCAAGGCCGCCTCGATAAGGGCCGCCGTCTTGTGGTAATGGATGTAGTCCACCGTTTCCAGGTCCACTTCCTTGCCTTCGCACTCGATGTCGATCATTTCGCCGCCGATAAGGCCGTAAGTGCTGAGCAGGTGTGCAAGGACTTCGATTGCACGGGCGTTTCCCGTCTTGCCCATGAGTTCAAAAGCGAGCACGCAAAGGGCATCTCCTGCCATTACGGCCGTAGCCTCGCCAAACTGCTTGTGGCTGGTGGGCTTTCCCCTGCGGAAATCGTCGTTGTCGATACAGGGCAGGTCGTCGTGAATGAGGGAGAAGGTGTGGATCATCTCCAGGGCGACCATGGCGAGCTCAACGCCTTCGCCCTTGCCGCCGAACATGTCGAAAGTAGCCCTAACAAGGGCAGGACGCAGGCGCTTACCGCCCGCCAGCATAGAATAGCGCATGGCCTCGTGCAACCGGCAGGGCTGATCCGTTACCGGAGGGAGGTACTTGTCAAATAGGGCTTCCGCCTCTACAGAAATCTTGGACAGATAGTCCTGTGCAATAGCTGCTTCTTTTTCAATAGACTGCATACCCCCAAAGATACTTAAATCAGGGGGGCCCTCTATCCCGTTTTACCCCCATTTTATCCCCTTTTTCCCCGTTTCGTCATAAATAAATGGACCGAGTTGTGCTTTTTTCTTTTTTTTGAGATAGATTTCAAATAGGAGGTTCCCATGACTACGATTCCCAGTTTTTGGTTCCTTGTTCCTGTCGCGGCCCTGTTCGCCCTCGTTATGGCCTACCTGTTCTACAGGGCCATGAAAAAAGCTCCCGACGGCAACCACAAAATGAAAGCCATCGCCCACTTTGTGCGGGTGGGGGCATTTGCCTACCTGAGGCGCCAATACAAGACCGTCTCCATCGTCTTTACGGTGCTGTTCGCGGTGTTCGTGGTGCTTGCCATCATGGGCATCCAGAACCCCTTCGTGCCGGTGGCGTTCCTTACCGGAGGTTTCTTCAGCGGCCTGTGCGGTTTTTTGGGCATGAAGACGGCCACTTATGCAAGCTCCAGAACGGCCCAGGGCGCCATGAGCAGCCTGAACCGGGGGCTTGTCATCGCCTTCAGAAGCGGGGCCGTCATGGGCCTTGTGGTGGTGGGGTTTGGCCTGCTGGACATTTCGGCGTGGTTTATCTTGCTGAACTACATCTATGACCACAACGTGTTCGGTTTCGGCGCCGACATTGCAAACAAACTAGCACTAGGCGGTTGGAGCGATTCGCTCTTGCAAAATGACGCCTGGCTCCACGGCAAGATGGTGGAAATCACCACCACCATGCTGACCTTCGGCATGGGCGCCTCTTTGCAGGCACTGTTCGCCCGTGTGGGCGGAGGCATCTACACCAAGGCGGCCGACGTAGGCGCCGACCTGGTGGGCAAGGTAGAAGCGGGAATCCCCGAAGACGACCCGAGAAACCCGGCCACCATCGCCGACAACGTGGGCGACAACGTAGGAGACGTAGCCGGCATGGGAGCCGACCTTTACGAATCCTACTGCGGGTCCATCTTGGCGACGGCGGCTCTGGGGGCGGCCCTCCCCGGAGGGCTCAATTATGTAATCGCCCCCATGGTGGTGGCGGCCATCGGTATCGTGCTTTCGGTGGTGGGCATCTTTATGGTCCGCACCAAGGAAGATGCCACCACCAAGAACCTTCTCCACTCCCTCCTGACAGGAACGCTGGGCTCTTCCATCATGATCCTCATCGCCCTCTTTGTCATGGTGAAACTTGGATTTATCGGCATGGGAATTTTCGGGGCGGTACTTTCGGGACTTGCCGCCGGCGTGCTTATCGGGCAGTTTACGGAATACTACACCTCCGACGCCTACAAGCCTACCAGGGGCATCGCAGGCCAGGCAAAGCTAGGAGCTGCCACCACCATCATCGACGGCATTTCGGTGGGCATGTTCTCTACGGGGCTCCCTGTGGTGACCATCGTGATTGGCATCATCGCCGCCTTCGGCTGCGCTGGTGGTTTTGAAAATATGGCCATGGGACTTTACGGCGTAGGCTTTGCGGCTGTGGGCATGCTCAGCACCTTGGGAATTACCCTTGCCACAGATGCCTTCGGGCCTATTGCCGACAACGCCGGCGGAAACGCCGAAATGGCAGGGCTTGACGCCAGTGTGCGCGCCCGTACCGACGAACTGGACATGCTAGGAAACACCACCGCCGCCACCGGAAAGGGATTCGCCATCGGGTCTGCGGCCCTTACCGCCATGGCGCTGCTGGCCTCTTATGTCGAAGAAATCAAGATATGGATTGGCCACCTGGCCACATCGGCCGAGGGCCTCTGGAACGTAGGCAGCGTCACCTTCGCGAACCACAGCCAGGACCTGGTAAATGCGGTAGCCAACATAGACGGTGCAAAGATTCTGGACGGCGGTAACCGCGCCGTCTCCGCCAGCGGCGAGCTTATAGGGCTTGTGGCCAGCAAGGCGAACTACGTGGACTTCATGAACATCTACAACCTGAACCTCATGAACCCGCTGTTATTGGGAGGCATCTTCATCGGTGCCATGATGGCCTTCGTGTTCTGCGCCCTCACCATCAAGGCGGTGGGCCGTGCCGCCAGCGCCATGGTCGAAGAAGTCCGTCGGCAGTTCAGGGAAATCCCTGGAATCATGGAAGGTACGGGCCAGCCGGATTACGCCCGCTGCGTGGAAATTTCTACCGTAGGCGCCCAGCACGAAATGGTCATCCCGTCGCTCCTGGCGGTTGTGGTCCCGGTGCTGGTGGGGCTCTTTATGGGCGTGGCCGGAGTGTTCGGCCTGCTGGTGGGCGGACTTGCGTGCGGTTTTGCCCTTGCCACCATGCTGAACAATGCAGGCGGCGCCTGGGATAACGCGAAGAAGTTTGTGGAAAAAGGGAACTACGGCGGCAAGGGCTCCGATACACACAAGTCCGCCGTCGTCGGCGATACCGTGGGCGACCCCTTCAAGGATACCGCAGGTCCTTCCCTGAATATCCTCATCAAGCTCATGACTATGGTGAGCGTCGTCTTTGCAGGAGTGATCGTCCGCTTCGGCGGGTTCCTGTTCTAGCCTACCTGGATTCGGACTTCTTGAAGGTGGCGCTGGTCACACGGTTGCGGCCTGCCTGCTTGGAGGCATACAGGGCCTTGTCCGCACGGTCGAACAGGCGCTTGGGATCTTCGCCCGCAACCATTTCGGCGATACCGAAGGAGCAAGTAATCACCTGCTGCTTGATAAGCTGAGTCGTCTCGATGGCGTGACGGAGCTTTTCGGCCAGGAACTGGGCGTTCTGGATAGGCGTGTCGCCGCAGAGGATCACGAACTCTTCGCCACCCCAGCGGACCAGGGCGTCGGTGTTACGGATCTTGCCCTGGATAAGCTTGGTGAGGTTCACCAACACCTCGTCGCCAACGTTGTGGCCCCAGGTGTCGTTCACGTCCTTGAAATGGTCGATATCCAGAATCACGAAGGAAACGGGGCTTCCGTTCTTTACCAGTTCTTCGTGTTCACGCATAAGCACGCTGCTGAAGCCCGCACGGTTCAGGCAACCCGTCAGCGGGTCTTCCTTGCTGGACTTCTCGTATTCGCTCTTCTCGATTTCCAGGGCCTTCAGGTTCTTTTCCAGTTCCTCGCGCTTTTTCTTGTTGGAAGCCCGTTCACGGCTGTAGTCGAAGAAGCGGATAATCAGGATAATGAGGAAGGTCACGAACCAGATAGCGACGATGATGGTCACCAGGTCGGCCCAGGCAATCTTCTTGCCCTTGAAGCAGAGCCCGCGAATTTCCATGGTGCCGTAGCCCAGGGGTGCGTTGGTGCCCGTCTGGATTTCGATAAGGGGCACGTTGGACAGGTCCACGCGGGCCTTGTGCACGTTGATTTCGTTCTGGGCCACCCACCAGCCCGCCACGCGGAATTCCTGGGGCACGAACACCGCAGGGTAGGTTTCTTCTAGCGGGAAAAATTCCAGTTCGTTGAATTTCAGGGAACTTTCGTCGCCTTCGCGGTAAATGGACGGGTCGTAGCTGCGCATGTAGAGGCGTACCGTTCCCTCGCCGCGGGGCTTAATCCACACGAAAATGCTGTCGTAGTGGGAAAGGTCCAATCCTTTGGTCTGGCCATCTCCCAGCAAAATCTTGATACCCGCAAAGGGGTAAGCGTAGCCTTCCCGCAGTTCGTAGTCCACCACCACGGAAGAATCCGTACGGATCAGTTTGACTGCGGAATTACCGCCGTCGGCGGAGTCCGTCTGAGCGATAATGTAGGGGTAGTCGGAAAGGTTCAAGAAGACAATGTCGTTCAGCCCCTTGTGGTAAGCCGTAAGGGCGATAACCGTAGCGGCAAGGAGCGCAAAAATCAGGATATTCATCCTGAACAGGGCATATATCTTTTCCATCAACCAAGACATCTAAAAGATTCCGTTAAACTTGCATTCAAAATAATACAAAACTATTGCGAAAACAAGAGTTTACCTGCTCAAAAAACCTCCCAATCGTCCAACTGCGAAACGGAGGGCCTGCGCGAGTTCTTCTTGGGAGTGTGCGGAGGGGTGACCGTGGAGCGCGGTGTTCTCTGTCTGGACCAACTTGTACTCCAGGTCCTTGAAGCCCTTCGCCTGCTGGTCTTCGAAAACCTGTTGCACCGCAGGGGTCATGGCGTCGTTAGGCCAGGTCTTGGTGGACACCAGCAGGAACTTCACACCGGGGTGCAGCTTGCGGAGCTTGGCGAGCAAGGCGTCGTATGTCGCCTTGAAGGCGGCAGGATCCGCGTAGGGAGGATTGCCCTGAAAATCGTTGATGCCCACAAAAATCACGATGACCTGGGGGTGAAATGTCTCGAAATTCCAGAGTTCGGATTCCCCCTGTTCCGCCGCACCAAAGACGGTGTAGTCGTAGAGCCTGCTCAAAGGCCAGTCGGGCACAATCCCGTCGTAGTTGCGGACCAGGCCGCGGCCGCTCACCGCGTTAATCTGAAAGTCCGCCTTGTATCCGTCGGCCAGCAAGAACGCGTAGCTCTTGGAGGCGTTGGTCTTTTCGAAAACGGTTCCGTCTTCGGGGCCGTTCGCCTCGTTGCCGTAACCTACACTGTAGGAATCCCCGATAAATTCGATGCGGCGGTTAGAAGCCTTGGGCTTCGGTCCGAACTTGCCTCCCTTGCCGAGGTCGATACCGTAGAGGTTGATCTTTCCCGGATTGGACTCGCTGACCTTGATCAGGCGGAACTGGTGGACGCCATCGCCCTGGACTTTTACCTTGTGGGTTTCGCGGGCGTCGATGACGAAATACTCGGCGGTCTTGCCGTCGATATCCAGACGGTAGCGGGCCTCCCCTTCCAGGTCAAAGGAAAGTTCCTTCGTGGTAGCGGCAAACTGGACCATGACTCCGGGAGCGCTTGCGGTAAGGGCCTGGGACGAAACTTGCCAGCGGCCCGTCAAGAGAACGTTTTGCAACAGGGGGTGATTCATAGGACCTCCAAACGAGAAGGTGAAAAAGCCGAACGCCAAAAGCAAGAGGGCGGCAAAGGAGATGTGCGTTTTTTCCGTGTTCATTTGTGCTGAACAATATATAAAATGAGGGACAGGAGGGGGGGGGTGAGTTGTGAGTTATGAGTTGTGAGGTGTGAGTTGTGAGTTGTGAGTGGTGAGGAATGAGGTCGGGCCTGCGGCCCTTTGAGGTATGAGGGGTTGTGTGTAGTGAGTAGTGAGTAGTGAGTTGTGAGGTGTGAGGTGTGTGGTATGAGGAATGAGGAATGTATTCGTCATCCTCACCCGTTCGACAGGCTCAGGGCAGGCTCTGGTGAGGATCCGCTTACTGCAATCTAGCAGATCCTCGCCTTGATTCGACTTCGCTCACCACAGGTCGCGAGGATGACAACGTTTAAGACCCGAGCCGCACATTCCACACCTCCCTAAATCCAAACCCCTAGATCCTAGCCCCTAAATCCTATAACAAAAATCTATCATTTTGATGAAAATTATGTATTTGACTTTATGGATTTGCAAAGGTATATTAGGGGCATAAGAAACAAACAATTCAAAAAGAACAAGGAGTTCAAAAAAAATGAAAAAGCTTTGGGTTATCTTCGCACTGGTCGCCGCAACATTCGCTTCTGCCGAAAATACGCGGGCAATCCCCAATCAATCGATCAATGTGACGAGAAACTGCAAGGCCATCGTAGAACAAGCTTGGGTGTTCGGCACTGCCGTTCCTGCCCGCTGCCAGGCCTTCAATCTAGACCAATCTAACAAGGCCCAGCCCACTGTCAAGCAGACCTCCTCACGAAACAGCGTCGCTATAAAAGTGTCGAAGCACCGCTCCTCTATCGCCGCCAAGCAAGGCTAGGCGATTGAGTGATGAGTTGTGTGTTATGAGTTATGAGTTGTGAGGTGTGAGGAATGAATTCGTCATCCTCACCCGTTCGACAGGCTCAGGGCAGGCTCTGGTGAGGATCCGCTTACTGCAATCTAGCAGATCCTCGCCTCCGCGAGGATGACAACGTTTAAGACCCGAGCCGCACATTCCACACCTCCCTAAATCCTAACCCCTAGATCCTAAATCCTACCCCCTACCCCCTAATTACTATATTCTCCCCATGCGCCGTTCGTTTAGAACCCTGGGAATCGCCCTCTGTCTTGCAGGCTACGGCCTGGTTCTTGGCGATCCGGCGCCTGCAGGAGATGCGCCTGAGCCAGGCTCTCCCGGAGACACCCTCACCAGAGAAGACAAGCGCATGGCCTACCTGGTCTACAAGCTCCTGGACAAAGACGGAAAAATCAAAGGGGCAAACCTGGAACGGGGTAAAAAACTCTTTTACCAAAACTGCAGGGGCTGCCACAATCTCGACGGCAGGCGAATCAATTTTACGCCGATGGAGGCAAAGCCCACCTACCTGGGGCAAAGGGCCCGGGACGACATGCCCACATTCTGGTACCAGATGAATTTCGGTGACGAGACCCGGGAGGGCATGGAACCGTTTTACGACGAGCTCACGCTGGACGAAATGGTGGACATCGCAGGCTACGCCCAGACACTGCCCTAAAAACGCTTTCGACTAAATCCGAACTAGACGGATTTTTTCTGCATGACCTTGACTTCTTGGATAAAGGAGAGAAGCAAGGGATGGTTTTCTTCGCTGCCTACTTCCTGGATTTCGGCGTTGAAAGGCGCCTTGGACAGGTGCAGGGAATGCACGTAGAAGGTGATTTCCTTCATCTTGTCGCTGCGCTTGCCGGGGTCTTTCACCTGGGCGCCCAGCAGGGTTCCCGTCACCTTCGCATAGCGAAGCACCTTCACCAGGTCAAAGGTATCCAGCTTGCGGTAGAGGCTCCCGTACTTGGTGGCGTCCAGCGAAGACTGCATGGACGATTCGTCCTGACCGCCGCGCAGCTCGTAATCCGGCGTGCCCGCCTCGTAGCGCGGGATACAGAAATCCTTGCGCCATTCTTCCGTAGGAGCCTTCTCTGCGTTTTCCAGAGCGCGAGAGGCATTGGGGCAAAAACCGTAACTTTCCAGAATGCTGAACACGCCCTCTTCCCGCTCCGGCTTAATCAAGAAGCCGTATCCCGGAATGAACTCCTCCACGTTTTCCATGAACTGCGGGAAAGCCGAAAGTTCGTTCAGCGCCTTGGCGTCGTCAATTTTCAACAGGCGCACCGTACGGACCCGGGCCCCGTAAAAAGAGCCGTTCCATTCGTCCAGAGCCGAAGACACGTTGTCAGGCGTCTTGACGCCGTTCCTAAAATGCTCGATTTCCGATTCCGGAAACCCGCTGCGGAGCCCCGAAAGGTAAGTCTCCTTGTCCAGGCTGAAACAGAGGAAAGTCTCGTCGTTCTTGGAAACCGCGAGGGTCGAAAGCACGAACAGGATTCTCGGCGACGTGCCTACGGAAGCCACGATGTCAAAGTTCGGGAGCACCGAAACGGACGCCTCGGGCATGGGCATCACCGACGTTTCCATCCATTCCAGGCCGCTTGCGTTCAGCGCCACCTGCTCCACCTTGTGCACGCCCTTCTGCCCGGAGAGAGTAAAGTCCACAAGTCCCAGGAGCCACGCCTCCCGCAGGGGGCGGGGCAGGTTTTCCCAGCCCAGGTGACGGCTCTTGTCCAGAATGCGGAAGGTCGGGTCCAGCACCCAGAAAATCTGGGCGGCGTCCTGCACAGAGGTAACCGTGGAGAGGTTCTTGAAAAGGCTCTTGCAGAGCATGCGGTCTTTCTGGAAACGGACGCACAGCCACCAGGAGAGAATGTCCTGGTGCAGGCGGAAACTGTTCTTCTTCAAAAAGTCAAGGGCCTTTTCCGAGGGGTAAAGGTTCGTGCCCACCAGGGAAAGCCAGCGGTTCTGGGTCAAGAAACTGAAAATCAGGGTCAGTTCCGATTCGGCGGCGCTAGACCACAGCTTGGAGGCCGACGTAAAGGAATCCAGGCAGAGCTGCCGGCTGCGGCGGTGCAGAGTTCCATTGCCGTTCACCTTCAGTTCGCCCCGCTGGGCAAGCCCCAGCACCTTGCAAACGTGCCAGTCCAGAAGGACGCTGTAACCCACGTGAGTGCCCTTGGAAGGGTCCACCGGTTCGGGAACGTAACGGATGTTCTCCTCGAAATTCCGAAAACCGTAATACACGACGGCGGTAGGCGTCGAAGAACGCCACACCAAAAACTGCTGACAAAGGGAAATCAAGAACTTCTGGAGCTCGGCGCTCTTGGCCGCAGGCACAGAAAGACGCAGCTCGTTGTATGAAAGTCCGCGGCTCCCGCTCAGGTAAATCAGGTCCAGACAATGCCGCTGCCAGCTCTCCAGTTTTTGACGGATAGACTGCATGCGTTCTTCGCTGGAATAAAAGGACACCACCTCCGACTGAATCAAGGCGTTGTTCAGCAGGCCCTTCTTGCCGTATGCCGTAGCGTGGACCTCACGCAGCATGGGCTTGGACATTCCATCGAAAAATACAGACAAATCCATCATAGCGCATCCCCTGAAATAGGGACGCAAATTTAGCAAAAAAAGTGCCTGCCGTCAAAGGGCGTTCCCCGTCCCCAACTTGTCATCCCCGCGAAGGCGGGGATCTCCCAGCGTCAGCCAAGGGCCGGGTCGGGTGCTGCTCGCCTCGTGCCTCGGCTCATCGAGCCGGCCAACGTTTCATCCCCGCAAAGGCAGGAACCTCGTCATGTTCGCGCAGGCGAACATCCGCTGGAGGAAAACAAGCGGATCCTCGCCTTCGCGAGGATGACGAATGTGCGGCGGGGATCTCCCAGCGTTGGCCGTCTCGCCACCGCACGGCGGTGCGACGCCCCCTAACGCAGACGCGGGTGTGTAATGTGTAGTGTGAAGTGTGGGATGATTGTTTATCAGCGGGTTAGTCAGAGTCCTTGATGCAACAGACAGAAAAATCAATCGGAGACAGTCGCATCCATCATCAAACGGGGGCCTAGCTGTTCAATTTTATACTGGTTAAAACCACATTGTTTCAGATTACTATTTCTCTTTATATTCTTGAAAGCCATGTTGATTCCTCGCTGATTTTTCCCATTCCAGTAGAAAAACTAATCTCCAGTAATTATCCTGGCACAACGGACAGATACCTTTGATTTTTTCGGAGCATACTCATTAACTTCATAACCGGCCTTGTATATACTTCGTTTAACGCCACCGTCGTAAGAGACTGCTATAACATAACTTGAAACAAGAGAATCTTTTTCATCCTCAGCGAAAAGACCTACTCTTGGGTCCGGCAAGGCAAACCTAGTCGCTGTTCCCAGATTTCCATATCCAGCTTCATAAAGCATGCCAGCCAGCAAAAAAGACCTTCCTGACGGGTTATCTTGGCGCCATCTGCCCGTATTAGGATAATAAATGTTGGAGAGGCTACTGTATCCCGCCCCACTAAATTCTTCTTCATTCTGTATATGCCACCCATCAGGACAAATTCCCTGATGGATAGCGAAGTTGTAAGAGCCACCTGTTTCTTCTATTTCATAAGGGCATTTCTCCGAGCCTAACGCTGCAGTATTACAGGCTTCAGGAAAGCCCATGGCCTCGGCCCAAGAATAGAGACCGCCAAAAAAGTTTTTACAATACCACTCATCGTCGTCGTAGCAATACTTAACTGTATCATCATCGGCAACAATATCGGTAGACTTAACCCATTTACCAAAGTTTAGATTCTGTGCGAAAACCTCATACGTTTTTTCGTGTGAGCTCCCCGCATACAGCGTAAAAGTAATGGTTTTGTATTCTTGTCCGTCTCTAGGATCTCGATAATTTCCATAATTTACGTTTTCATTGAATACGCTGTCCATGACGGGATACTTGCTGGAGGAACTTAATGTAATTTTACTTGAGCTTGAGTAGGGGACAAGAAAACCATCTTTACAAATAAAGCTCGTTCCATCGGCCATTGAAAGGATTGCTCCTTCCCTTTCACAGTCAACTACCGGGAAACTACTAGACGAACTAACCTCATCACTTGACGAACTTTCACTTTTTGAGGAAGTCTTTCGAGATGAACTAGAGTATTCCCTTGTATCTCCAGTATCTTGTTCATCGGACGAGGAAATTTCATCCCCCGTTTTGGATTCAGACGATTTACCCTTATTAATGGCCGATGTTGAAGATGACGACTCCACAGCAGATGTTTCGTTGTTGTCTTCAGTTGCAGACGACGAATCATCGCAGCCCCAAAGGGCGAAGAATGCCGCCAACAAGAAGATGGTTAGAGATTGCTTCCCCTGAAACAAGTTCAGGGTCGCAATGACACGCTGGAAAGACTTCTTCATAAGAACATCCCCGTCTATAGTTTATCTTGTTAAATATAGGTAATGCCCCTGCCAAAGTCCATACCCCCCCCCATTGTAAAATTTGGGTAACAAATGGGGGGTATGGCACCGGAAACAGAGCTCTCGGCGGAAACGGTTCTTACTTGTAAAACATTGAGGGAGAGATTTGTTAAAAAAAATGCCTTTTCCTGGCTCTGTTTTGTATATTACCCCGCGAAAGTCGTATTTCCATATCCCATAGCAGCCAAAATAGGCTGCGGGCTATGGAAATACGACTTTTTTTATGGAGGTAAAATGAGCAAAAAGGATAAAATTGAGATTCCCGACCAGGTCGGGAACGAAAACAGGGGCGAAATCGTGCTTTACCAGCCGGAAGGCGAAGTCCGGCTGGAGGTGCGTGTAGAAAACGAGACCGTGTGGCTCACGCAGGCACAGATGGCGGAGCTGTTTCATGCATCAAAGCAAAATGTGAGTCTGCACATCTCAAACATTTTCAAAGAAGGTGAGCTCGTGCAAAATCGAACTGTCAAGGAATACTTGACAGTTCAAAAAGAAGGGAAAAGAGAGGTCTCACGCAAGGTCCTATGGTATAATCTAGACATTATCATATCCGTCGGATATCGAGTCAAGTCTATTGCGGGAACGCGTTTTCGGCAGTGGGCATTGGGAGTTCTCAAGGAATTCATGCTCAAGGGTTACGCCATAAACCAGCGAAAGCTATCGACCGATTTGCAGATTGTGGATCGTCTGCACGAGCAGCGGCAACTCATCGAAGGTCAGGGCGTAGAAATTACGAAATTAAGGGACGCCACAGAAAAACGTCTCGGCGAACAAGACTCTCGGCTTTCTGCGGTTGAACAGCGTATAGACTTTTTCGTGAATGCTGCACAGACTCCAACGGGAGGGATTCTTGCGACCGGAACGCAGTTTGACGGATTCGTGCTGATTGCAGACCTTGTGAAGACCGCAAAAAAATCCGTAGTATTCATCGACCCGTATGCCACCGTCGAGGTGCTGAAATTCGCGGCCATGCGGGCGAAAGGAGTCTCGGCGACAATCTACTCCCCGAGAATTACACCCGAATTCCAAGCTGCGGCAGAATTGCACAAAAAGCAGTACCCAAATTTAGAACTGAAGACCATGCGCACGATTCACGACCGTTTTCTTCTGGTCGATGACACTGTATATCATTTTGGCGCAAGTTTCAAGGACATGGGTAACGAGATGACGGCTTTCAGCGTGCTGGATTTTGTGACACCGGAGGAAGTCATCGAGAAAGTGAGGGAAAGCACGAAAGGGTGAAGAAAAAAGCTTAGCGAAAGCCTCTCGGCGGAAACTCGCAGGGACTAACAGTCACAAGAGTTTCCTCCTGCAGAAACGGTTTTTGCCCCAAAAAAGTCTTGACCGCAAAGCACTTGTGAACCAGATCCGTTCTTGTGTTTTTTGACCGAGATGTGGGCTTCCCGAGCGAACAGTCGAACAAAGTGAATCTGCGAGCGAGGGAATGTTCACATCGAGGGAGAGATTTGTAAAAAAAAGGAGATGCCCGACAAGAGGATAGGGGATCCTCGCCGGAGCCTGCCCTGAGCCTGTCGAACGGGCGAGGATGACGAGAAGGGTTGCGGGGTCTTAGGGGCAGAGCCCCTAGGAGAGGGGGTAGGCAAAGACTTGCCCCTGAAAATTGCTGGTATGAAAAGCATGGATCCCGTCGCTGCGCTCCAGGATGACGCTGGTCAAGGTCGGAGGTGCCCGCTCAAGGCGGGCATGACATGGTGGGGCAAGGCTTTGCCGAGGGGGAGGCTTCCCCCGCCAAGGTAAAGAGAGAAGCCTTTACAGAAGGGCATTCAGTTCTTCGGAGCTGGTGGCTACCTGCTGCTTGTTGTTCCAGATGCGCATGAAGGTCTTGCCGTAGGCCTCGTTCACCACGCGGTTGTCGAGAATCAGGATTTTTCCGGAATCCGATTCCGTGCGGATGAGGCGGCCAAGGCCCTGGCGCAGTTCCATGTAGGCCTCGGGCACAAAGTAGCTTTTGAAGGTGTTTTCGCCCCGGGATTTCATGTCGGCGGAAATGCCCGCCACCAGCGGGTCCGAGGGGTTGGGGAACGGAAGCTTGGTAATGACCAAAAGTTTCAGCGCATCGCCGGGAAAATCTACGCCTTCCCAAAGGGTCTGGCAGCCAAGCAGGCAGGCGCCGCGGGACTTGCGGAACATGGACACGAGACCGTCCAGGGAACCATCTACATGCTGGCACAGCAAAAGCTTGTTCTTGGCAGCAAAGGCAGGAGCCAGCGCCGCCTGGGCCTTTAGCATGGTAGAGACGCTGGTGAACAGCACCAGGGCGTTTTCGTCGGTCTTGGGCAAGACCTGCAAAAGGGTTTCGTTCAGGGCTTCGCCGAATTCCGCCGTGGAGGGCTTGGGCAGGTATTTCGTCACGATGACGGAGGTGCGGGAGTTGCGGGCCTGTTCGTCGGGGAACACCTTGAGGAAGGGCCGCTTGCCCGGGCCGTCGCTTGACATGCCCATTTTCTGGACAAAGTAAGAAAGGTCGCCCTGCACCGCCAAGGTAGCAGAGGTGAACAGCGCAGACTTTATCCAGGGGTAGAATTTTTCCTTCCAGGTGTCGCCGGAATGGAGCGGGTAGGCATGCATCTTGAGGGTGTGAGGATTGAAGGGTTCTTCCAGGTAGAACACCCAATCATTTCGACCCGCCTTGGTCAAGAATTCGAAATCCGTCATGAAACGGGACAGTTCTTCCATGGCGCCGCGGGCGTCTTTCACCAGGCCCTTGGTCGCAGGCACTGCCGCAAGGGCGTCGAACAGCTTGTCGGCCTGAGATGCGGCCACCAGAAACTGGTCCACGAAGGGTTTGGGGTCCGCGTCGTATTCGGCGAGAATCCCGTTTCGGTAGATAAGTCCGGTCTTGTCCGTTTTCAGCTTGCCTATACGCTTGCCGATTTTCATGAAGAATCGGTGCAGGCATTTTTCCGTCTCGTTCAGGGCGCCAATCAGTTCTTCACAGGCGGCAAGGAGGGCCGTCTCCTCGGCAGGAATCCTGCTCTCGATTTCGGCCACGAGTCCGTCTTTGTTGAGCCTGGAAGGCACCAGAGTCTTGACGGTGTTCCTGAAACCAAAGAAGGAGACCAGCCTGCCCTGGGCCTGGTTGCTCACTTCGGGGAGGCGGTGGGCTTCGTCAAAGACGATGTGTTCGTAGGCGGGGAGCAGGGCAAAATCCAGTTTCAGGTCCGCCATGAACAGGGCGTGGTTCACCAACAGCATGTTAGATGTTGCCGCGCGGCGCTTGGCCACCATGGCAGGGCAACGAGAATAATGAGGGCACTTTTCGCCTTCGCAGGTAGCGGCACTGCTCGAAAGCTTGGACCACAGCACCCGATTGCGGTTGTGGTTGAAAGAGGTGCACTCGTTGATGTCGCCCGTCAAAGTCGTCTCTACCCAGGGGAGCAGCGCCATAAAAGAATCCCGCTCGTCACTCTGCAAAAGGCCGGCGGAGCATTCCAGCATCTGCTCGAACTTGCGCAGGCAAAGGTAGTTGTCACGGCCCTTCAGCATGGAGACCTTCAGTCGGCCATCGAACAGCGGCTCGATCTGCGGGATGTCGTGATTCCACAACTGCTCCTGCAGGGCACGGGTAGCTGTGCTGATGACCACACGTTCGCCCGCCACCGCCTTGTTGGCGGCGGCCACCAGGTAGGCCATGGACTTTCCGGAGCCCGTAGGAGCTTCTATGACGCAGAGGCCGCCCTTGTACATGTTGCGTTCGGCGATGGCAGCGTATTCCGCCTGGTTCTTGCGGTAGGTAAATTCCGGAATCTGCTTGGAAAGGAGCCCGCCCTCGTCAAAAAATTCGGAGACCCGACGGCCCTTTGCAGGAGCCGCAGCGCCCGACTCAGCCGCCACTTCGGGAATCTTGTAGGCCGGCTTGGAACCTGCGGCGACACCTTCGGCACCACTCCCGAAAAGAGCCTCCCAATGACTGCCCGCGCCAACGCGCACAAGGGCGTCCATAAGCCAGCTATCCATGGACGAAATCTTTTCGAAAGCCTTTACGAACAGGTTTCCGCAGGCTTCTGCATCGGGGAGCGCCCTGTGGGCGCGGCTCTGCTCGATTCCGAGGGCCTGCACCAGCGTATCCAGGCGATGGTTGGGAACGTCCTGGAAGGCAATCCTCGAAAGGGTCAAGGAATCCCAAACGGGGTGATTCTCAAAATCGATTCCGACCTTTGCAAAGGCGCTCTTGAGAAACCGAGCGTCGAAACTCGCGTTGTGAGCCACGATGGGGCTGTCGCCGATAAAGTTCCGGATTTTTCCGGCCAAAGACGCAAAGTCCTCGGATTCGTCCAACTCCTTCTGGGTGATTCCCGTAAGGCTCTCGATAAAAGGCCGAAGCTTTACCGTTGCCGGGCGGACCAGGTAATCTACGGATTCTGTCGCCTTGCCGTTTTCAAAACGCACCAGGGCGACTTCGATGATTTCGTCCTTGTCAAATTCAAGGCCCGTAGTTTCCAAATCGATGGCAATAAAAGTAGGAATGTTCATGAGAATCTCACTTTTTCGACAATGTCGGCAAATTGGGAATCAGCTTGTTCAAGTCGTTTTCGCCCTTGGATATCTTGAGCGTGTCGTTTGGCGCGCGCCAGGGCTTGCCGAAAGAGAAAGGCGAAAGCGCGCCCGCATCGGGCGTGTCGCGGCCTTCTTTGGGGTAGTAATATTCGATAAAGAAAGCGCCTTCTTCCAAATCCGGGAAGGTAAAGTTACCTGCGGCGTCGCACTTCGCGATTTGCGCCGCCTTGGTCTCTATGGAGGTGAGCCGCACCGCCACCTGGTCGTTTCCGCCAGGGACCGCACCCTTGAGAGACGCGAGCTTCAGCTTGGACACCGCCTCTACGCGGGTCAGGCGCTTGTACTTGAGGGTTACAACCGTATCGCGCACGCCGTTGCTGTCGGCGGCCGCAAGGGTGGTGTCGTTATAGCCCTGCAAAACTTCGATAGCCACGTCGGTAGGCCATTCCTCGTCGCGCTTTGCAAGCAGGCGGACAGGATCCAGGGCCACCACGTTCAACTGCACCGTATCCTTGTTGATGGCGGTGTAGAACGTCTGGGCCAGGGAATCGCCAAAGGGCTTGTCGTAAGAAATAATCAGCGAGTCGTGAGGGAACACCGCCTTGGTCCTGGACGTAAACTTTGCCGCTACGACGCTTGGAGCGAGGGTATCCTTCGCCATCTCCTGCCATTCCCATTCCACATAGTTGCGAAGCGTGTCCAGAGGGCGGAACAGGGAATCCTTCGCACTGTTGCAGACAAACTTGTAAACCGTTTCTTTCTTGGGCTTTTCGTTAAAGTAGAACTGCGGTTTTCTGGAAGAAGCCCCCAAGTAAACCTTGGAGGGGTACAGCTTCTTGCCGTCGGTATTGGAAGTGATGGAACAGTTGGCGGTATCCGTAAAGGCGGAATCGAAATAGACGGGCCGGGTGAAGGTGGCCTCCAGCACGTTTGCAAAGGGCTGGGTGACCGACTCCAGCTCCAGACGGCTCGTGTCCTGGTCTCCCAGAGGAATCCAGAGGGTGTTCGCCGAGGCTTCCGTCAAGACCAGGTCCTGAATCCAGAAGCCTACCAGTTCCGCCGACGGTTCGATTTTCTGGTTCCCGTTGGCGTCCAAGAATGCCGCTACGCGGTAACGGCCGGGCTTGAGGCCCGTCAGCTCGAAGTTTCCGGCGCTGTCCGCCAGAGTGGCAAAGAGGGGCGGCTCCTTCGCGAGCATGGGGAGCGAGTCCAGCTGTTTCGTGGTGGAGTCCCTGAACTTCTGCAGGTAGCGGATTCCTTCGCGCTCCGTGCCCATCAAGAAAAGCCCGATACTCGGGTAGAGCTTCTTTTTCATCATGGAATCGTTCACCATGATACGACCGGAGAGTTTCAGCGAATCGATGTGGGCGCCCGTAGAGAACACCACCTGGAAAGGCTTCGCCAGGGAATTCCCTCGCAAATCCTTGATGCCCCCCGCAAAGGTCACCGTATAGGTAGTGCCCGTATCCAAAAGCCCGCGGGACGTGAGTTCCAGAGTCTTGCCGCTGACCTCGAAACGCATCTTCTTTTCGATAGGCGGCGAGATGGACACGGCGTTTCTCGGAATGCTCGGGTTAATCCATTCGTCGAATTCCAGCTTGATGTAAAGTTCGTTGGGGTGGTTCGTCGTGCCAGGAGCCGGGTAAACCGCTGCAATTCTCGGCGGGAGCTTGTCTTCGGGCCCACCGCCGGGCGCCACCTGGGTGGCACAGGACACAAGGGACACGCCCATAACCGCACAGGCAATGGCCAGCGCAAGCATCCAAGAATATGTCCCGACAAACCTTTTCATCTCAAAATCAAATCAGGGGTATCACCTTGCCGATACGGCTCCAGCGGATACAGAAGGGAATGCGCCACCAGGTAAAGGGATTGCCCAGGGCGAATTTCTGGTCTTCGTTTTCGAAGGAGAAATAAATCACGAAAGCCTTGGCACGAACATTCCGGAGCGACACAAAACCCCAGTAGCGGCTGTCGGCGGAATTGTCCCGGTTGTCGCCCATCATAAAGAACTGGGGCGTCTTGACGGTATAGCTTTCGATGGGATTTCCGTCTACCAGCAGGCGGCGGTGAATCGAAAGCTGCGGAGCTGGGGCAGACAGGGTGTCTCCGGCAATGCCTTCTACCGTAGAAGCTCCGTCCTGGGGAGCGTCCACTTCCAGGGTTTCTACCACGCCGGCGGTATCTTCGGCGGTGCGGTTCTCAAGGGCCACGTTTCCTTCCAAGTCGCGAAGCACCGACGCGTCAAACCCGATGTAGCTCACCTGGCGGGTCATGCCACCCTTGGCGTGGGGGTCCAGCATGGGCAAGAACCCGATTCTCGAAAGTTCCTTGAAATAGGCAAAACTCATGGCTCCGTAAATCGTGTCGCCCTGCACCAGATGATGCTGCAACACGGTGCGATTGTAACGCAACATGTCGTTTATCAAGAGGCTGCGATCGTTTTCTACCGGAATAAAGAAATTCTTGAATTCGTAGTTGTTGTTTTCTACACTGTCCTGCCAGAGTGAAATGTCCAGCTCCACACGGCTGTCGGGATTTTCTTGCAGAATCAGGGAACGGAGCCACCAGAGTTTTTCCAGCGGCAAGGAATCCACGTAGAACACGTCGCCTACCGACGGCACCACGAAGGTTTCCCGCTCATCCTTGGGAGACTTGGTCCGGAAGGTAGAAGTGTACTTGCCGTGACCCGGGAGCGTGTCTTGCCGGACGCCGTTCAGGTAAAGTACACCTTCGTGCACCGCCAGGGTGTCTCCGCTTACGCCCACGCAGCGCTTGATGTAATCCTTGGGACCGTCCGCATAGTGGACCAGGTGGGGCTGGCCCTCTTCAGGTTCGTGATCCCAGTAGAAGTTGCCGAACATGAGGGCGTTAAACAGATGGGTGTAACGCCCGGGATTGTTGTCGGGGTATTCGGGCTCGCCCGGGTAACGGAAAATCACCACGTCGCCTTTCTTGGGCAGGGTATATCCCGGGAAGTGCTGGTTGCTAAAGGGAATGGGCGAACCGTAGGTGAACTTGAGGCCCAGCAGAAAATCTCCGGTGCGCAGGGAATCTTCCATAGAACCGCTGGGAATTTGGAAAGCCTGAATCACGTACTGGATTACAATCAGCGCAAGCACTACCGGGACTATAATTTCCCGGGTGAGGCCCTTCAAAAACTTTTTCGGCGAAAACTGTTTCGGTGTATTGTCCATATAATTCTCGACAGGAGGCACTAGAGGCTGCGGACCCTCCTCACAAAATTCCTGCTCACCAGCAGTTGGGTGCGTTCCTTGTCCCGCAAGATGACGTTCAGGCGGCTCATGTCCGACTTGCGGATTTCGGCGATGTAGTCGATGGCCACCAGGTGGGCCCGGTGAATCCGCACGAACTGGGCGGGGTCCAACTTCTTTTCCAAATCCACCAGCGGAGTGTCAATGACATACTGGTTGGTGGGGGTATAGACCGTAGTGTATTTTTCTTCGCTGTGGAAACGGATAATTTCATCGACGTTCACCAGCAAAATCCTGTCGCCGATTTTCACCTGCAAGCGCTGCAGGTAATTGTTTGCCGAACCCATCATCTGCCTGAAGGCATCCCAGGAGAAGTTTTCGGGAAGCTGGTTTTCGCTGGCCGTCTGGGCAAGGCGTTTCCGCAGTTTCTCGACGGTCTTTTCTAGCCGGGAGGCCTCTACGGGTTTCAGCAGGTAATCCACCGTATTCTCTTCGTAGGCCCGCAGGGCAAAATTGTCGTAGGCCGTGGTGAACACGATCAGGGGCATGTCCTCTTCCAGGGATTTCAAGGCCTGGAATGCATCCATGTCCGTAAGCTGGATATCCAGGAACACCACGTCGGGCAAAAGTTCCTCGATTTTTTCGATGGCCTCGGCGCCAGACGACGCCTCTCCCGCAATCTCGATTTCTGAAGCGTATGGCTCCAGCAGGGAACGCATGCGCACGCGGGCCAGCGGTTCGTCATCTACAATCAGGGCCTTGCACTGCATCAGTTTTCTCCTTGAACGCGGGAGGTGTCGGCGACTTTAGGCGTATCGGTTTCTTTGGTCAGGGCGGTGTCGGCAATTTTGGATGTATCGGCGCCGGCCGTTTTCCGCAGGGGGTTGATATAAATGCGGATTAGTTCCGCCTTGAATCCGTCCTGGTCTTTATAGACCGTACCCGCTCCCGTGAGCAACGCCAGAGAGCCGTAGGAGCCCTGCTGGAAACGGTAACGGACTTTCCCTTCGGAAAGTTCCATGGACAGCTTGTCGCCATCAAAAATGAAACGGCCCGAAAGGGTGTCCGTCTCCACGGAATCGGGTGTAGAGCCCCTGACGATATTCTGGATGAACACGACGGAGCTGTCCTCTTTCAGTTCCGCCTTGACTACCTTGCCCTTGCAGTTGTCACAAGGGAGCCTGCCGGAATAAAAACCGACAACCCCTTCGGGGACTTCAATCTTTTTCAGGGGCGGCAGCGGGGCCTGTTCTTCTTTGGAACAGCCCAAAAGCATAAACAGCCCTAACAGGAGAATCCAGCTAGAAATCTTCATGGGCTAAAATCTAAAAATTTTACGGGATTTATTTTGCGGAACGGGCAACTCGGAAGCCCAAAGTATGGCCCTTGTACAGCGGGGCCTTCTTGTCGCGCTCGCTAGAAGCCATGGCCGAGGCCTTGTCGCTCCAGCCGCCACCTCGCACCACACGGTTCGTGCCGGAATCTGCCCCCGTGGGGTCAGTCTTGTCCTTGTTTTCGTAGGTGCCATACCAGTCGTTCACCCATTCGGCCACGTTACCGCCCATGTCGAAGAGGCCGTATTCGTTGGGAGTGTACATTCCTACCGCCACGGGGCCTTTACTTTGTGCGTAATAGGCGTAATTCTTTGCCTCATCCGTACCCCAATAATAGGTGGTAGTCGTGCCACCGCGGGCCGCCACTTCCCATTCGTTTTCGGTAGGCAGGCGAACAGCTCCCTTAGCGGCGTAATCGATGGTCAAATCCTTCAGGTAAGATTCGTCACCTACGGATGTGTAAATGTAGGCGGTGTCACGACCCAGCAGTTTGGAGTAGGCGTTGCAGAAAAGCACCGCCTCGTACCAGTTCACGTTTTCTACCGGAAAATCTTCACCTTCGTTTGCCTGCTGGGGAACACCTCCCATGACCTTAGAATAAGCATCACGGGTCACTTCGGTGGTGGTAATTTCAAAGCTGGAGATGGAATAGGTGGCCGTACCACGGGTAACGTCCGTGGCCGGAATTTCGGCCCATTCCACAAGGGCTGCCCAGGCGGAATCTTCTACCGCACTGTCGGAGGATTCGGGAGCGACTGAACCCGAAGAGCCGTTGCTGCCCGAAGACTTAACCGTGCCAGCGTCCTCGTCGGGGAACTGGGGGGGGAAAGTCTCTTCGCCACCGCTTGCCGAACAGGCCGTCAGGAACGCGGCCATCAAAAAAGCGAATGTCGCCTCAAAGACAAAATTTGTTACTAATCTCATAATCCTAACCTCAGACCTTCAATCCTAAAACCTAACCACTAACGGGCTACGCCCTACGGACCTTCAGTCCTAACCACTAACCACTTTCAACGTGTCACTTCACCACTCCGATGCGGTACAGCTTCTGCTTGGTCTTGCCGGAACTGAACTTCACTTGCAGGCGGACCGTATATACATCGCTGCCCAGTTTTTTCAGGTCCAAGTTCTCGAACTGGTTTCGGCCCGCCTCCACGCCGGACATTTTCTGCTGATAGACGCAGTAGCCCGTGATGTCGTAGATTTCTAGCGTTACCGTCTTGGCGGCATTCCCGATTTCAAAGCGGGCCTTGGCGTTCCCGCCCCGTACAGGGTTCGGGTACACGAAAAATTCCCTGATTTCATCTTTTAATTTGGCTGCCGCAGGTTCGCCAAGCCGAGAAGCGTCAAAGTAGCCCGTCCTTTCGTTTCCACCGGCAGGGAGCGTCCACGCCGCCGGAGATTCCACCGCCTTGCCGCTAGCCTTTTTCAGACGGAACGCCGAAAGGCTGTTCCTGTGCAGGGCGTAAATTTCAGGACCTGCGGACTTTGCGTCGGGAATGGCGTCAGCCACGAAGATGCTCATGGGCTTCAGCTGTTTTACGGACTCCACATATTCAAAGCTGCCTGCCGCCAGGGGGAATCCGTCTTTTTCTGTAAGAGCCTTGCCTTTGCCTGTGTAGGCGTACACCAGGCCGTCATTACTGGGCACGAGAATTTCGGGAGTGTCGTCACCGTTTACATCTACAAGCACAGGGTCGCTGAAAAATCCGTATATCGGAGACCCGCGGGAGACCTTCACCGGGAACCCTGCGATGGGGAGGCCCGAACGGTCCAAGGCGTATACCAAGTTGTCTCCCAGGAATACGATTTCGGGATACTTGTCTCCGTTGATGTCACCGATGGCAATACCGGAGGTCTCGTCCTTCAAGCCGCTGGTACCGCCGGCGCCGCGCTTGTAGGTCTTGGTCCAGAGGGTTTTAAGCGCGAAATTGTTTTCGTCAAAATTCAAGCTTGCCACAGTCCCGCGACTGCCCACGGCAATAATTTCGCTTGCACCGTCCCGGTCCATGTCGGTACAGGCAATGCGAAACCTTTCGCCGGACTTGCCGTCCAGTTTCTTGGGCCCGCGAGAGGTAAACACAGAGCCGTCGTCAGACACATAGGCAAACGAGTCGTTGCCGGTCTTGGACAATTTACCGCAATAGGCCATGTCGGTATAGATTTTTGACGCAGACGAATTGGGCTCATGAACATTTACAGCCTTTTTCTTTTCAAACTTGACTGCATCGTAGGTCACCATGCCCTCGCGACTGGCAATCCAGATTTGTCCATCGTGAATCACGGGCCCTGCCGTCGCAGAATCCACCGGAATTTCATCTTGTATGGGGAGGCCACCTACAAAGCGGGTCTTTACCAGCTTGTTCCTGTGCAGGCTATACACATTCTTGCCGTCGCTGGCCATGCCCACCAGCGGCCCAAAACTTTTGCCCACGCGGTACAGCGGAACCTCGACCTTTGCACTGTCGCGGGTCAGGGACTTTTGCACAATCACGGTGTCCGCCACGAACAGCGTATCACCTAAAGCATTGAACGCCTGCAGGGTTCCGTCCTCGGCGCCCACCACAAGGATTTTTTCTCCCTCGTGTTCCGGGTCATCTATGAACACGGCGCCACGCACCGCCGAATTCAGGCCCACGTTCCGCGGGAACTTGCTCCCTTCGATACTGCCGTCGTCAATACTGATGGTCACGCTGATTACAGGTGCCGCAAAGTTCACCACGCTATCGCCCATGAAGGCGTTAGAAGTCTTTTCCTTGCGGGCATCCTTCGGCACGTTCACCGTAATCTTGATTCCGGTGTAGCCGCCCTGGGCCGTCATGGTGTTGGCGTATCCCGTAGTGCCTATAGTCTTGACCGTATCGAATTTCTGCTTGGAATCCTTCGCGGGCAAGCGCAGATGGGGCAACAGGTCCGTACCACTACCGTAATCGTAGGTGTCTTCGCCCAGGGCGTTCTTGAAGGACTTGCCTATGCTGAGAATCCCGTCGGATTCTACGAGGGACATTCCGAATTGGTGGTCCCGCAGGGTGTCGCCACCCCAGAAGTTCGCTATGCCATACTGCAGGGATTCCCGCAGGTGCCATTCGTTCACCTTCCAGACGGCGATGCCGCTGGCAGGGAGCCCAGCGTCAAAGGAACTGGGCGCGAGAATAAAACCGCTCAACTGCTTCATGTTCCGACTGCACTTGCCTTTTACGCAAACGCTGTCTTCAAAAAGCTTGGAGATGCTGTCCACAGGCACCGTAATCTTTTCTTCTTCGGTCTGCTCGCCTGCATTCCGGACATATCCCACTTCTACCGAACCGTCCTTGTTCCAGCTGCGCTGGCGGTTTTCGATAAGCAGGTATTCGCTTCCGCTCAGGGGCACTTTCACGATTTCGGTACCGAGGCCGCTACCGGCGGCAGCGATTTCCACCGTCACAGGCTTCCCTGCCGTAGGCCGAACCTCTTTTACCTTTCCCCAGCCCATGTAGAGCCTGTCCCAGGCCGCAGGCAGTGCCGGCAAGAATCCGTTGCCCGCGTTGTAGCCAGCAAAATCCATCAGGTCGAAATAACCCAGGCGACTGATTCCCTTCACCACGTCGTAGGTGTTGGGGAGCCCAAGTTCACGACCCACCTGGTTTGTGATAATCCCGTTGATGCCCCAGTTCAGGCCATCTTGCGAAGCCGTCTCCGAGACCACCATGATAGAACGCAAGGTATCCGTAGTCCCCGCATCTGCGCCCTTCAGCAAAAGAGCCGTCGTCACCGTATCGCCGGTTTCGCCCACACCCATCACGGGCTTCACGTTTTCGTTCTTGGCGGAATCGGGCATCAGGTACATCCAGGCATCCTTATCCACGTAAATGTCCAGAAAATCTCCCGGCGTGTCGGCATTGCGGGTTCCCATACTGCCGCCATCCAGCAAGCGGCTCGCCCCAGCGTGGGCAATCATGTAGGAGCGTTTTACGTTCGGGTTCTTGGAAAGGGGAATCTTGAAGGGTGAATCCTTGGAGGAATGGGCCTTGGCCACCGCATCGTAAATAAAGTTCAGGTAAAGACGGCTGCGGTCCTCGTCGTATTCCGCCGTCTTTTCGCCCTTGCTCTTGCCGGTGCGGTTATAGCCCATAATGGGCTTGTCCAGAGTGTACAGGGAATTTTCGGGAAACACCCGTGCACGCACCGCCAGCTTGCCTCCGCTGGCCGCCTGGTAGTAGGCGTTCACGAATTCAAAATGCCTAAGCCAGTAATTTGGATTGGCACGCACTCCCGAGGGATCCAGCTTGTAATTCACCTTGGTGTCAGAATTGAACTGGCCGTTTCCAGTGGTGAGGGAATTGTCCGGCTGCTCTTCCTTGAAATCCACCAGCAGCACGAACACTTCCAGGGTGTCCGCCGCCTGCGCAAAAGACAAAAGACCTACAACAAATGCAAAGAAAACCGCATTCAACTTCATAGGCTACAATTTACAAAAAAGCTCTCTCTTGAGCCCAAAAATTTCTGTTTTCGCCTGTCCAAAAGGGGCTTTAGACCGCTAACCCTTTTTATCCCTTACAAGGGATTTTCCAGAGCTTCCACCACCTTCACGTCGGCGGGGAGCCAGTTGACGGAATGCAAGTCGGCGGGAGCGAGCCAGCGGGCCGCCTCGTGCTCCAAGAGCTCTGGCGCTTTACCCCCCGCAATCGTGCAAAAATAACAGTGCATCGTCAGGTGGAAAGCCGGGTAGTCGTAGTCGACGGTACATATAAACTCGCCCACGTTTACGTCGATGGCGAGTTCTTCTTTTAGTTCGCGGGCAAGCGCCTGCTGCGGGGCTTCGCCGGGCTCCATCTTGCCGCCCGGAAATTCCCAGCCGTCCTTATAGTCGCCGTACCCGCGCTGGGTGGCAAAAAAACGAACGCCTGGCGTGCGAGGCGCAGCCGGATTCCCGAAAGGATCCGCGCGAATGATGCCTGCCACGACCTCGATACGTTTCATGGGCGTAAAAATAAAAAACGCCATTTTGGACGAAGTGAAGAAACCAGCGGAAACAGGCGGCAACTCGCAAGAAAAAGCATATTTTTTGCTTAAACCTATTGACTTTTGGTAATAAATTTTATAAAATTGAATTGCATACAATCAAATACAGCGAAACACCGTCCGCAACACCTACAAAAACGGAGGCTCATTATGGCAACCATCTACGATTTCACCCTCACCGACGGCAAGGGCAACCAGGTCCCGCTCGCAAACTTCAAGGGCAAGGTGATGCTCATCGTGAACACCGCGACCGGCTGCGGCTTCACCCCGCACTACAAGCCCATCGAACAGATGTATTCCGACTTCCACGGCAAGGGCTTCGAAGTCATCGACATTCCCTGCAACCAGTTCAAGGGCCAGACCCCCGGCACCGACGACGAAATCCACGAATTCTGCACGCTCAACTACGGCACCGAATTCCCGCAAATGAAAAAGTCCGACGTGAACGGTCCCGACGAGTTGCCACTCTACACCTACCTGAAATCGCAGAAAGGTTTCGAAGGCTTCGGCTTTGGCGCGAAGGCCGCCGCCATGGCACTTTTGCTCAAGAGCATCGACAAGGATTACAAGAAAAATCCCGACATCAAGTGGAACTTCACCAAGTTCGTGGTCGACCGTGAAGGCAACGTGGTCGCGCGCTTCGAACCTACCGCCGACATGGACGCCGTGCGCGCCTGCGTCGAGAAGTTGCTCTAGGAGCTGCCATGAACTGCCCCCAGCTAAAA
>DGRZ01000031.1 GCA_002391195.1 Fibrobacter sp. UBA4375
TTACCGAAAGCGGACTCTGCGAAGCCAGCGGCGACGGAAAGATTGACCTGGAAAGCGTCAAGCAGTGGTACGCCACCCTAGATTCCCTGCACCTGAGCTACACCATCTGGAGCCTGTCCAACAAGGAAGAGGAATCCGCCATGGTGCGTGCCGATTCACGAGCGGTGGAATACCTTACCGAAGAAGACCTGAGCCTTTCGGGGCTTTACGCGCGGGCTCTTTTCCAGGGCAAGGACCTGAACCAGATTCCGCTTATCTACGAGCCCGTATCGAGTTTCAAGATTCTCGCCCGCACGAAGCCCTACCTAGTATGGGGAATTTTCGCCATACCCGTCTTTATCGTAATCCTTCTCGTTTTCCTCATCCAGAAAATCAGGAAGCGTTTCCGCTACAACAGAATCCGCACCTACGACGACCTTCTTAAATTCAGCAAGAACGAAAGCGCGAAAAAATTCAACTCAAAGCCGGCAAAGCAGTTCCTCGGCGATCTGTTCCTCTTCCTGAGCACGTTCTGCACGTTAATATATCTGTGCTGGCGCTTTACGTTTTCCATCCCGTATGCCTACGGATGGGTCGCCATCATCGGAAGTTGCATCCTGCTCGCCATAGAAGTCCTCGGTTTTATCGAATCGCTCATACACTACAGCGGAATGCTCAAGCTGCGGGAACATCCCCTGCCAGAAATTGCCGACACGGACTACCCCGACGTAGATATTTTCATTTCTACATACAACGAACCCCCGGAACTTTTGCGCAAGACCATCGTCGGCTGCAAACACATGGACTACCCCGACCGCTCCAAGGTGCATATCTACCTCTGCGACGACAACCGCCGTAGCGAAATGCGGGGGCTTGCCGAAGAATTGGGCGTAAAATATTTCGACCGCCCGAATAACGAGGGCGCGAAGGCTGGCAACCTGAACGCGGCACTCGCTCGCACGAGTTCGCCCTACGTGGTGACCTTCGACGCCGACATGATTCCGCAGAGGAAGTTCCTGCTCAGGACTATCCCCTATTTTGTGGATGCCGAGCGTATCAACACAAGCCTCCCCGAAGAAAAGCGCCGCCCCCTCGGGTTTATCCAGACGCCGCAGAGTTTCTACACGCCCGACGTATTCCAGCACAACCTCTATGCCGAGAGAAAAGTCCCCAACGAGCAGGACTATTTCTACTGCGTCATCGAGGCGGCCAAGACCTCCACCAACAGCGTGATTTACGGCGGGTCGAACACGATTATTTCGCGCAAGGCACTTGACGCCATCGGCGGGTTCTACACGAAATCCATCACGGAGGACTTTGCGACAGGCATGCTGATTGAATCGGCAGGCTACGTAAGCCTCGGCCTTTCGCAACCGCTTGCCTCGGGTATCGCCCCTTCGACATTCAAGGAACACATCCAGCAGCGCACCCGCTGGGGCCGTGGCGTTATCGCCACCGCAAAGCAGCTCAAGTTCATGTTCAACCGCAAACTGGGCATCTCGCAGAAACTGAGCTACCTGAGTTCCGTACTCTACTGGTTTTCCCCTATCAAGAACCTTGTCTATCTGCTTTCGCCCCTGATGTTCGCCGTATTCTGCATCCCGATATTCAAGTGCACTCTGGTTGACCTTGCCCTGTTCTGGCTACCGATGCACCTAATGTCCATGTGTGCGCTCCGCATCACGAGCCAAGGGAAGATTTCTGCCCGCTGGAGCGGCATCTACGAGACATCCGTCATGCCGTTCCTGCTTATGCCGATAATCAAAGAGACTCTGGGCATTACCCTTTCAAAATTCAAGGTGACAACAAAAGACAAGCGCAATTTCCATAATAAAGCCGACAAGAAAACCATCGCCCCCTTCGCCATAATGCTCGCCCTGACCGTCGCAGGCATCGTCCACATGAGTTATATGATTATCGCGCTCGGGTATATCGAAATTCTCGCCGTGCTCTTCTGGCTTGTGCGCAACACCTACTACCTCACCATGTGCCTGTTCCTCGGGATGGGGCGCGATTCCGACAGCGAACCCGTGAAGGTCCTTGCCGCCGAGAACGTGATGGTGAAAAAGCAGGACGGACACGAAATCGAGGGCATTACCACGAAGTTGACGGAACACGGAGTGGACATCTTTACCGACGAGCTGAATGTCCTGAATCTGGGCGAACCCATCGGCCTCACCATATCGAAGAAGATGTACACCTTGCAGGTTACGGGAACTGTCGTTGCCATCCGGAATTCTTGCAATCCGGCAGTTCCATGCGTCTACACCGTCGAAATTCTGGACTTTGGCGGGCAAAAGGACGAATACATCCAGATGCTCTATGACCGCACGACCACACTCCCCCAGAGGCTCCAACTGAGTAACGGGCTTGTGGACAACCTGTGGAACAATATCGGCCACCGAATCGTGACCCGATAATATTTCTATCTTTGCACCCGAAACAATCGGTTACTAGATCCTTCGACTACGCATCTTCGATGCTCCGCTCAGGATGACACTTTAAGAAGGATACTAACCCCTAAAACCTATAACCTAAAACCTAAGACCTAAAAATGCTTTTCAATTTCGACATGATCCAGGGCGTCTATGCCCGCATTCCCGCCCGCGTTGAAGCTGCCCGCAAGCAGTTGGGCCGTCCGCTCACCCTCGCCGAAAAGATTATCTACAGCCACCTGATCGATGGCGCCGAGAACAGGACCTATGAACGCGGCAAGGATTTTGCCGAATTCCACCCCGACCGCGTGGCCATGCAGGACGCTACCGCCCAGATGGCACTCCTCCAGTTCACCACCGCCGGTAAGGCCCGCGTGGCAGTGCCGAGTTCCGTGCACTGCGACCACCTGATTATCGCCCGTGAAGGTGTCGAAAAGGACCTCCCCCGCGCCAAAGAAGAAAGCAAGGAAGTTTACGATTTCCTCCAGTCCGTCTCCGCCAAGTACGGCATTGACTGCTGGCTCCCGGGTGCTGGCATCATCCACCAGGTGGTGCTCGAAAACTACGCCTTCCCGGGCGGAATGATGATCGGTACCGACTCCCACACCGTGAACGCAGGTGGCCTCGGCATGCTCGCGATTGGCGTGGGCGGTGCAGACGCCGTGGATGCCATGGTCGGCCTCCCGTGGGAACTCAAGTACCCGAAGATGATCGGCGTGAAACTCACCGGCAAACTCCAGGGCTTCGCAACAGCTAAGGACATCATCCTGAAGCTCGCAGGCATCCTCACCGTGAAGGGCGGCACCAACGCCATTATCGAATACTTCGGCGAAGGCGCACGCAGCCTCTCCGCTACCGGCAAGGCAACGATTGCGAACATGGGTGCCGAAGTGGGCGCAACATGCTCCACCTTCAGCTACGACGATTCCATGAGCCGCTACCTCAAGGTGACCGGCCGCGCCGACGTTGCCGCCGCCGCCGACAAGATTGCAGAACACCTCAAGGCCGACCCCGAAGTCGAAGCAAATCCGGAAAAGTACTTTGACCGCGTCGTCGAAATCGACTTGAACACGCTCGTGCCGCACTTCAACGGCCCGTTCAGCCCGGACCGCGCTTTCGCCGTGACCGACATGGCAGAAAGCCTCAAGGCCACCGAAACCAAGCCGGAATCTACGCCGGTCGTAAGCGCCGCCCTCATCGGTTCTTGCACGAACTCCAGCTACGAAGACCTCTTCATGGCCGCGAACATGATCAAGCAGGCCCTCGCGAAGGGTCTTTCCCCGAAGTGCCCGCTTCTCATCAACCCGGGGAGCGAACAGGTGCGCTACACTGCCGAACGCGACGGCCTCATCGACTTGTTCAAGCAGTTCGGTGCCACCATCATGACGAACGCCTGCGGTCCTTGCATTGGCCGTTGGGACCGCGCCGGTGCCGACAAGAAGGAACTCAACACCATCGTCCACAGCTTTAACCGCAACTTCGCAAAGCGCGCCGACGGCAACCCGAACACGCACGCCTTTGTTGCTAGCCCGCTCATGGCCGTGATTGCAGCGCTCAGCGGCGACATCCGCTTCAACCCCATGACCGACACCCTCGTAAACAATGAGGGCAAGGCCGTGAAGCTCGACCCGCCGGAACAGTGCGAACTTCCGCCGAAGGGTTTCGAAGTCAAGGACGCAGGCTACCAGGCCCCCGCGGTCGACGGCTCCAAGATTACCGTTTCTATCAACCCCGAAAGCAAGCGTTTGCAGGCTCTCGCCCCGTTCGCGGCTTGGGACGGCAAGGACATCGCCGGTGCCCCGCTCCTCATCAAGGCCAAGGGCAAGTGCACCACCGACCATATCTCCATGGCCGGCCCGTGGCTCAACTACCGCGGTCACCTCGAAAACATTTCGAACAACATGCTCATCGGCGCCGTGAACGCTTTCAACGGCGAAACGAACAAGGTCCTCTGCCAGTGCGGTGAATACAAGGAAGTTCCGGAACTCGCCAAGATTTACAAGGCCAAGGGCACGGGCTCCATCGTGATTGGTGACGAAAACTATGGCGAAGGCTCCAGCCGCGAACACGCTGCCATGGAACCGCGCTTCCTCGGCGTGAAGGCCGTGATTGTGAAGAGCTTCGCCCGCATCCACGAAACGAACCTCAAGAAGCAGGGCATGCTCGCCCTCACCTTCAAGAACGCCGCCGACTACGACAAGATCCAGGAACAGGACGTGTTCGACATCGTGGGTCTCACCAAGTTCGCCCCGGGTTCCGAGTTCACCCTCGTCGCCCACCACAAGGACGGCTCGGTCGATAACATCGCCCTCTGCCACACCTACAACGAACAGCAGTGGGCATGGTTCAAGGCGGGTTCCGCCCTCAACCTCATCCGCGCGAACAACAAGTAAGAAAAATGTCCATCATTTCCATGACCGGGTTCGGCAAGAGCGAATCCACCCTGAACGGAACCACCTGCGTTATCGAAGTGCGCAGTGTGAACAGCCGTTTCCTTGAAATTTCCAGCAAAATCCCCAAAAACTTCGCCTACCTAGAAAACGACCTGAAGGCAATTATCAAGGACAAACTTGCCCGTGGCTCGGTGAACCTGTCCATCACGCTCGGCGAAGGGGCCGTCGGGAACATTCCCGTGTGCTACAACGAAGCCGCAGTCGCCAAGTTCGTGGAAATCACCAAGGCCATGCAGGCCAAATACGGCATCGAAGGCGATATCAAGCTGGAACACGTGCTGGCCATTCCCGAAGTGCTGCAGTTCACCGACGCCGGTGCCGACAACGAAGCCTGGGCCGCCCACTTAAAAAGTGAACTCTCCAAGGCCCTGGACGGTGTCATCACCATGCGGGAAAAGGAAGGGGCCAACCTGGCCGCCGACCTCACAAAGCGGGTCGCCCATCTAGAAGACGTGCTCGCGAAAATCGAGGTACTTGACCCGCAGAGAATCGAAGCCTGGAAAGTCAAGTTCAAGGAGCGGGTGGACGCCCTGATGAAGGACAGCGAAATCGACGACGTACGACTGCTGCAAGAAGCCTGCATCATGGCCGACAAGCTGGACATCCACGAAGAGATTACCCGCTTCCACAGCCACAACAAGCTGTTCCTGGACGCCCTCAAGAAGGGCGGTGCACAAGGAAAGAACCTCGGGTTTATCCTTCAGGAGATGGGCCGCGAGGCCAACACTCTCGGGACCAAGTGCCAGAGCGCAGAAATTGCGGCCCTTGCCATCGAACTCAAGAACGAAATCGAGTGCATTAGGGAGCAAAGCCTCAACATCGCATAAGGCGAGCGACATAAAGTCCTAGCCGAGCGGGGAGCACTACAACAATTTTTTATAGGTCTTATCGATAGCGATAGCGCCAAGCGGGGCCGTAATCATAATGGAAAGTGCGGCTAGCGTCAGCACGTTATTTCCGCAAGCAAGTCCATAAGAAAGCGGCACACCGCCGATTGCCGCCTGAACCGTTGCCTTGGGCATATAGGCCAGCATACAGAAGAGCCGTTCCTTCTTGTTCAATACAGACCGAACCATGCATGTCCAGACACCAAACATTCTGAAGAACATGGCCCCGAACACCACAAGAACAACACCTATTCCCGATGCGAGGGCGAATTTTACATCCAAGGCGCTGCCAACCAACACAAACAGCACCACCTCGGCAGCCACCCAGAGCTTGGTGAATTTTTCCGAAAGCCTCTGGGCAAGCACCTGATGCCGCGCGAAGATACAGGCCGCAATGGCCACTACCGCAATCATGCTGGAAAAGGGCACCACTCCTGACAGGTCGTGTTCCAAATCATTCAGCAAAAAGGCAAAGCTCAGGATTATCATGACTTTTACCGTATCGCGAATATGGAAACGCTTGAAGAACAGAACCAGCAAAAGTCCAAGGGCAACACCGACGGCTATGCCGAGCAATATGGCTATGGGAACCTGCGCAAAGCTTGCCGCCGAAACCGAATCTCCCTTCAACAGTGCCAAAAAAGCCGAAAACATCACCAGCACATAGACGTCATCCAGGGACGCCCCCGCCAAAAGCATCTGGGGAATTCCGTGTTCTACTCCCCTGCCCTCCGATTTCAGCTTCAGCATCCGGGGCACGACAACCGCCGGCGACACAGCAGCAATGGTGCTCCCCATCAGTGCTGCCTCCCAGTATGTCACGCCCATAAATATTGGCGCAAGAATCACCACACCAATCATTTCTGCTGTGGCCGGCACAAAACACATCATCAACGCGGGCCGTCCGATATTTTTGAAATCGTGAAGGCTCAGGGAAAGCCCTGCCCGGGTTAGGATAATGACCAAAGCAAGTTCCCGCAGGTCCGGTGCAAAATCCAGAAATTTAGACTGGAGCAAATCGAGACAATGAGGCCCGAGCAAGATACCCGTGATAATCATCCCGAGAATGGCTGGCAGACGGAGCTTTACAAAAACAAACCCGAGGGCTAGCCCAACCAAGAAGATATAGGCTAAACTGGTCAGCACCCGGCACTCATCTCCCTTGCCAGTTCAATCAAGGTCTGTACGCCGAATCCGGTGGCGCCGTATTCGGTGTATTTCCAATTCTTGGTCACAAAGGCGGTGCCCGCGATATCCCAGTGGGCCCAGGCGGTGTTCTCGGGAACGAATTCTTGCAAGAAGAGGGCGGCAGATATAGCACCTGCGTCGCTCCCGGTGTTCTTCAGGTCGGCGAATTTGTCCTTGAGGGCGTCGGCGTATTCTTCTTCGAGAGGCATGCTCCAGAACTTTTCGCAGCAGGCCTCGCCGCAGTTGATGACCTTCAGGGCAAGGTCGTCGTCGTTGCTGAAAAATCCAGTTACCGCATAGCCCAGGGCACGGACCATGGCTCCGGTGAGGGTGGCAAGGTCCACGATGTGGGTGGCCCCAATCAGGCCCGCTTCGGCAAGTCCGTCGGAGAGGACCAGGCGGCCTTCGGCGTCGGTGTTGTCCACCATGACGGTCTTGCCGTTTTTCGCCTTGAAGATATCGCCCGGCAGCACCGACTTGTTGCCGATGGCGTTTTCGGCCAGGCAGCACACGGCACTCACGCGAATCGGGAGTTTGAGCGTTGCAATAGCCTGGATGGCGGCCAGCGCGGTGGCCGCACCGCTCATGTCGCTGATCATCTCGGGCATGGACTTGGCGGGTTTGAGGCAGAGTCCGCCGGTGTCGAAGGTAAGGCCCTTGCCGACGATGACCAGGTGGTCGCGGGAGGTTCTTTTTGCGGACTTTGCGCTAGAGGATTTGCCTGCAGATTTGCCAGCCGCAAATTTCGTGCCGTCGTAGCTGAGGGTAATCATGTGGGGCTCGTGGGAGCTGCCCTTGCCCACAGTCACGTGACCCATAAAGCCTTCTTTTTCCAGCTGCTTCATGTTCCGCACCTTGATGGAAAGCCCCGGCGTGTACTTGGCGATAGTCTTTGCATCTTCTACGAAGGCGGCGGGGTAGAGGTCAGAGGCGCTGGTGTTGATCAGGTTTCGTGCCAGGGTGATGGCCTTCTGCTCTACGGCCACTTCTTCGGCGATTTTCTTGAAGGCGGCGGCACGGTCATCGGCCACGATCTCGAAGGTCACCTGGAAATTTTCTTTCTGCTTGCTCTTGTAGGCGTCGAACTTGTAATCGGCGTAATGGAGTCCGTGGAGTATGGCCTTGAACTGTTCGTCGGCGGCGTCGGCCAAGAACAGGCTCACGCAGGGAATTTGCCGCTTCATGGCTTTTTGGGCCAGGCGGTAGGCGGCCATGCGCAAGTGGTCAAGGGCGGAAAGTCCGCGTTCCTTGGCGGCATCCACAAAGAAGGTGTTGCATCCGTCGATTTCTAGAAATTCCAGGTCTTCGAAGGGCCCATCCTTGATGCCCTTCAGCACGGATTCCACCTGGGATTCACCCTTGGGGGAAAGCACTTTTGAAAATTGGATGGACTCTTTGACAAAGAAAAGGGCGTAGGCCTTGTTGTCGTTAACCTTGACGGTTTCAGCAGCTATAATGTTCAATTTCATGGCCCAAATGTAGAAAATTGCTATAATTAGAGTGTATAAATGGAGGATTCTATGAATCTCAAAGTGTCTGGAATTATTTCTGTTTTGACCCTTGCCGCCGCTGTTTTTGCGGCTCCGCAGGCCCAACCCACCGCTAATGCCGCTCCTGCCGCAGCTCCGGCCCAAGAAACTGCCCCTGCAGCTACTGAAACCGCCGCAGCCCCTGCTGCTCCCGAAACAACTGCACCTGCGACAGCTGCAGAAGCTGTTCCTGAACAAGCGGCAGCTCCCGCGACTGAACAAGCCGCTGCTCCTGAACAAACGGCCGCCCCTGCCGAAGCACCCGCTGCCGAAGCTGCTCCGACTGAAGAGGCTGCCGCTCCCATGGCCGTCCGTGGCGGTGAAGCCCCTGCAGCATCTAGCGCTCCTGCTCCCGAACAAGAAGCAGCCCCTGCCGCTGCAGCCCCTGCTCCGACTAAGACTGTTGTTTACCGCACGGTCTATTCTTCTGAACCGGTAGAACTCAGCGGTACCAAGGTCCACACCGTTTACGTGAGCCCCACAGACGCTCAGGTTTCCACAAGCTTTGACGACCTTCGTGGCCTCATCCCCATGAAATGGAGCTTGGGTGTCCAGGGCTTTATCGGCTCGTACCACATGTATTCCTCTTACAGCGACGATTACTACTTGCACGACTATGACGGCCTCACCTGGCGTGCGGGTCTTGTTGGCATTATTCCCGTGACCGACTACACCATCGGTGTGAAGGTGGCGGCCCTTTTCGAACAGAGCGAGGCCAAGGCCAGCGGACACACGGCCAGGTATTCCCTGAAGGGCAAGTTCAAGCAGCGCAAGATCGATGTACCGGTGCTGTTCGCCTTCAAGGCCCCCCGTTCTTCCCTGATGTTCGAAATCGGTACCCAGGCTTCCATGGCCATCAAGGACGAATTCCGTGCCACCATTGACGGGAAGACCAGCCGGCTGGACATGTTGGACAAGGATTTCCGCAACACTATTGACTGGGATATCGTCTGCGGTTTCTCCATTATGGCGAACCAGTACCTGGGCTTCGATTTCCGCTTCAACATCGGTATTTCCAACCTCTACGATACCGACAACAGCGAATCAATGAAACTCTTCGAAGTGGATGACCTTTCCTCCACCTCGTTCCTGCTGGGTGCATCCTTCTACATTTTCTAGTCTAGATGCTCCTTCCTGTAGTTGCTGTTCTTGTAGGTCTTTCGTTCCTGGTCTGGAGCGCAGACAAGTTTGTTGACGGTGCCGTGGGTGTCGCCAAGTTCATGGGCATGTCTACCCTTCTCATTGGCATGGTGGTGGTTGGCTTCGGAACATCTGCCCCGGAAATGGTGGTGTCCGCCCTTTCTGCGGCACAGCACAATCCAGAACTTGCCCTGGGCAACGCCTACGGAAGCAACATCGCAAACATTGCCCTGATTCTTGGTTTTACGGCTGTAATTCGCCCGGTGGTGGTGAAAAAGATCGCCCTCAAGAGGGATTTGCCCATTTTACTTGCAGTAACGGGTTTCTCCATTTTCTTGGTTTCCAATTTGTCCGTGTCCAGGATGAACGGCGTTGTCCTGCTTGCCGTTTTCGCCATGGCCATGGTCATTAATATCGCAAGCGAAATACACGAGAAAAAAACGCAGTCAGAAGTCGAGGTAGAAGAATCGAACGAAACTTCCGTTCCTCTGTGGAAATCCCTTTTCTGGCTTCTGTTCGGTCTTGCCCTGCTGGTGGCAAGTTCACGCCTGCTGGTCTGGGGAGCGGTTGAAATTGCCCGTACCTTGGGTGTAAGCGACTTGTTGATTGGCCTTACCATCGTTGCCGTAGGCACGTCGCTTCCTGAACTGGCAAGTTCCATTGCTGCAGCCCGCAAGGGCGAATCCGATCTCGCCTTAGGAAACATCGTAGGATCCAACCTGTTCAACACCTTGATGGTGGTGGGTATTGCAGCCGTCATCGACCCCATGGATGCCGTGTCGCCCGGGATTTTGTATCGAGACATGCCCTTGATGACGCTCCTCACGGTATTGCTGCTGGTGTTCGGTCTCCCTGTGCGCAAGGTGAACGGCGTCCGTACCGGCCGTATCAACCGCATTGAAGGTGCTGTCTTCTTGGCTTTCTACGCATCGTACTTGGTATACCTGATTCTGGAAGCTACGGGAAGTCTTTAGGCAAGTCCGCCGGAAAACTTGGAGGGGAGACTATGGGAAAAATTCTTCTCAAGTCCGTATTGATGCAAAATGCAGGCGAATCACCTGCCCGCAAGGATGTTTTGATTGACGGGAATGTTTTCTCCAAGATTGTGGATGCATCTACGCCCGAAATGGCGAATGGCGCCGAAATCATTGACAGCAAGAACTTAGCCCTGGTGCCCGCCTTTTACAATGGTCACACCCATGCGGCCATGAGCCTTTTGCGGGGCTACGCCGACGACATGGAACTTTCCAAGTGGCTGAACGAATACATTTGGCCCTTCGAGGCAAAGCTTACGGACAGGGACATCGAAATCGGGAGCCGCCTTGCAGTGCTGGAGATGATCAAGTCCGGCACGGTATTCTTTTCGGACATGTACTGGCACCGAGAACAGACCATGAAGGTGGTGGAAGAGATGGGAATCCGGGCAAGCATCGGTGTCACCATCTCTGATGTGCTGGTTTCTCCAGAAGGACTCAAGGCGAATTTTGATTTTTTGGCAAAGCACACTGGCGAATCAGAGCGGGTAAAGCTTGCCGTAATGCCCCATTCCATCTACATCGTAAGCGAACAATACCTGCGGCGCAGCATGGAAATGGCCGAAAAGGAAGACTACCCGCTGCACATTCATTTGTCCGAAACCGAAAAAGAAATCCGGGATTGCTTAGAACAGCACGGCTGCACTCCCGTAGAATACTTGCAGCGGATTGGTTGCCTGAACAGTCGCGTGCAGGCGGCCCATTGCGTCCATTTCTCCGAAAAGGACATGGAAATCTTTGCCCAGTCCGGAGCATCGGCTATATTGAACCCGAATTCGAATCTGAAACTTTCTAGCGGTATTCCTTCCATTGTCAAGATGATGGATCGGCGAATTCCCCTAGGTCTTGGTACGGACGGAGATTCCTCCAACAACAACCTGGACATGCACGAAGAGATGAAGCTTGCCGCTCTCCTGGCGAAGGTCCAGGGCGGGGCAGAAACGCTCCCTGCTTCGGAAGCCCTGAAGATGGCAACCGTCAACGTGGCCCAGGTAAACGGTATAAATGCAGGGGTTATCGCCGAAGGCAAGCTCGCCGATGGAATATTGGTCCGGCTCAACAACGAACGGATGGTGCCCTGTTTTGACCTGATCAGCAACTGGGTCTATTCGGCGGACTCCAGATGTATTGATTCCGTGCTATGCAACGGCAAGTTCGTAATGCATGGCGGCCATGTAGACGGCGAAGAAGATATACTGAAAGAAGCAAGTGCCTGTGCCGCACGCCTCGCCGGAAAACAAAACGTATACCCGTTTTAGAAGAACGACTAGTCCCGGCAAGGCCTTTGGCTAAAGGCCGGGCCTATTTTGCTATATTTGTGACGTCAAATTCCGCTTTTTTGAGGTTTTTATGTTAGATTTTCTCGCCAATTATTGGCCCTATATTGTCGCCCTGGTGGTCATCGTTCTTGCCGTGTTCGCTTTTCGCGGACTCCGCAAGGCCCTCAAGGAAGGTGGCGGAGCGTTCAGCCTGGAAACCATCCGCAAGAACACCGAACCCAACTTCGCCGCCCTCAAGCAAAAGTCCAAGGCGCTGCTGGCCGATGCCGACATGATTTGCGAAACCAAGGAAGGAAGCAACCTGGTGATTCCCAAGAAAGAGGACATGATGTTCTTCCGCCGGGCCGTGCGCCAAAAATACAAGCTGGCCATGTTCCTGGTTCCCGGCACCAACAAGGTGGTCTATTTCTTCTGCAAGACCGAACAGGGGCTACGCCGCCGTATCGAAAACCTGGTCATCAACCAGAAGTTCCGCGAAGGCAAGCCTCCCTACATAGACCACGCCACCGGCGAAAAACTGAAATACCCGAGGTAAGGGGGAAGTCTCCCCCTCGCTTCCGCCCCATGTCATCCCCGCGCAGGCGGGGATCTCCAAGCGGCTCCAGCTACCCCTTCACCTAGGGGGCACCCCTAAAACCCCGTGATGAAATACACTGACCTCGCCCTAGCCGAAGAAGAAAGCAAGCTTACCGCGGCTCTCAAAGAGTCCCGCAACTTGCTGATTGAAGCTCCTACGGGTTCGGGCAAGTCCCTGTTTATCCCCTACTTCTTGAGCAAGCACTGCAAGGGCCGCGTCGTGGTGTTGCAACCCCGCCGGATTGCGGCCCTCGCCCTCGCCCAGTTTTCGGCAAAGCTCCACGGGGAGCCCTGCGGCAAGACCGTCGGTTACCAGTTCCGGCAAGAAAGCTGCAAGAGCGCAGACACGCGGATTCTGTTCCAGACCTACGGAAACTTTCTACAGGAACTTCTGCACGGCAAGCTGGACGCCGACTGGGTGGTCTTTGACGAATACCACGAGCGTAAGGCCGATATGGACCTGCTGTTCGGGTATTTTAGGCGAGAGACGAGAGACGAGAGACGAAAGAGTGTCATCCTGAGCCCATTCGACAAGCTCAGGGTAAACTTCGCCCGTCAGGGCGAAGTCGAAGGATCCAGGCCAAAAATGCCTCGTGTGAGCCGGAGCGACCAGGCGCAAGCTGGTCGCGATGGCGAGAGTGAGGCGATGCCGGAGGTTCCTTTATGCGACAGAGCCGAACGGCCGCGTATTGCAGTGATGTCGGCGGCGCTGAACCGCGACGAACTGGAAGCGGTTCTCGGCGTCAAGTGCCTGAGCCTCGGCCACCCGCTCTACCCCGTACAGATTATCAACCAGACGCCCGCCACAGGAACCTCCCTGGTTTCGGGAGTTGGCCTTGACGCCGAAGTGGTGCGGGCGCTCAAGACGCTCTACCGCAATGGCATCTGGCAGACCACCCTGGTGTTCCTCCCGGGCAAGGCCGAAATCGCCCGCTGCCACAGCGCCGCCGCCGAAGCGCTGGGCAACAACTGCGCAGAATTCCTGGAACTGTACGGCGGTCAAGACCGAGAAACCCAGGACCGTATTTTCGAAGTCACGGAACGGCCCCGGGTCATCTTCACCACCAACATCGCCGAAACCTCCATCACGGTGCCCAACGTCACGGGCGTGGTGGACAGCGGTATCGAACGGGTGAGCCTCTACGACGACAGCGAGAAGGTGAACGTACTCCGTACGCTGCCCATCTCCATGCAGAACGCCATCCAGAGAAGCGGCCGTAGCGGCCGTACGCAAAACGGATGTGCCATACGGCTCTGGAGCGAAGAATCCGAAAAGCGGATGCCCAGGGGGATCGTGCCTGAGGTGCTACAGATTGAACCGTCGGAACTGATTCTGCAGAAAGCGGCACTGGAGAGGTTCGAGGCTCGAGGTTCGAGGCTCGGGGAGCAAGAGCCGGGAGCGGAACAACGTGGAGCGATAGAATCAGGTGACAAGCAAGAACACATTATTGCATTGCCGACAGCAATTCCAGAAGTTCGCGAAAAGACGGCGACAGCACTCCTGGAAAAATTCGGCATGCTCCAAGACGGAGCCATTACGGAACTGGGGCTCAGGGCCATCCGCACGCCGGTTTCAAGCATTCCCCTCGCGCTGCTGCTGGCTTCGGCCCAGAGCAAGGCGGAACTTCCGGACTTGTTGCTGGCCGCCCTGGCCTGGATTCACTCCGGCACGGAATTCCTGCAAAAGTCCAAGATAGCCTACGACGTGATGACCCTTGCCGCCGACACGCTTTCCAAGGCGGTAAACGTTCCGCGGGAGGTGAGCTTTACGCTCCGGCAGTTGCGGGAATACCGGGAGGGGATGGGTTCGGGGCTCGAGGCTCGAGGTTCGAGGTTCGAACCACGGAATTCAAGCCTGGAGCCTGGAGCCTGGAGCCTCACCGCCCTTCTCAAGGCATTCCCCGACAGGCTCGCCACCCCAAGCGCCTCGGCCTACAAGCTTTCCAACCAGAACATCATCCGCCTGCAGGTGGCAGAACCGCCCTATGCCATTCTGGCCCTTTCCATGCTGCGGGCGGGAGGCGGAAGCAAGTCCGAACTCAAGGTGAACCTGTACGCCGCCATCGGCAAGGAACTGCTGGAAAGCGACGATACAAAGACGCGATACGAACTGCTGTGGCGCAGCGGGCAGGAACGTTTCATCGGTTTGGATATCAGCGAGGCGGAAAACGCCGACGGAAGCGTTACCGAACTTTCCCGAAAAGAGATTCTCACCCAGGAGGCCCCGCCCAAGGTTCTCGCCGAACTGAAAAAGCTCACCGTGGCCGCCTGGAAAGAAAAAATCGAGAAAGAAAACTGGAGCAGACGCTACCTCACAGAGGCCGTGCAGACCCTGCTGGTGAAAATGCGCCTGGCCGCAAAGCTGTACCCCGAATACGGCCTGCCGGAATTCAACGACGAGGACATGGAGCTGATTTTCGACGAGTTCACCGACGGAAAATTTCTGTTGAAGGACATCGACGAGAACCGTTACAGGAACATCGTGGAGGATTATTTCGGGAAGTCCATGCTGGCCTGGCTCGGAAAAACATTCCCGGACCACTTTGTGCTGCCGAACGGCAAGCGGGCCCGCTACAGTTACCAGGAGGTGACCACCGACGAGACGCTGGGCGGACTGGCCGTGCAGAGCGCCGAGGGAGTGCTGGTGGAAATTTCAGCCCGCATCGAGGACTTTATGCAGCTGCGGGGCGAACACAGGATTGCCGACGGCAAACTGAAGGTCCGCTACGACATCCTGGCGCCCAACTTCCGCACCATCCAAAAGACCTGGGACCTGACGGGGTTCTGGCAGAACACCTACGCCGAGGTGCGCAAGGAACTGCGTGGCCGCTACCCCAAGCACCCCTGGCCGGAGAAAATAATTATGAATTCGGAACTATGAATTTGAAATTAATATCTAGAATAAAAATCCTAATTCCGAAATCCGAATTCCGAATTACTTAACCGTGTACACCGTCAGGGTCTTGCTGAATTCATAGCCCACGACAAGCAGGGCCTGGCCGTAGATGGGGCTCTTGTCTGCCGGAATGAACAGCAGGCCTTCGGGACCGCGGTCCTTGGGGTCAAAATAAAGGTCCACCAGTCTGGGGGCGGTTCGTGCCGACGCATCGACACCTGTAAGGTCAAAGACCGCCACACCGCTGGAGCGTTCCAGCCCCACGAAGGCGTAGCGCTTGCCGTTCACCTCGCCCACCGTCACGTTTTCCGGCTCGCAGCCCTTCTTGGGGCTCCGGCTGTCCATCTTGACCTTGTCCTTCTTGGAATTCCAGTTGAAATAGTCGGGAGCGAGTTTCCCGAAGGCCCGTTCCATTTCTTCGCCGCTGTCCCACAGGAGCCTGCCAGTCTCGCCGTCGAACAGACTGACGGAGCGTGTGCCGAAGCCGTAAACGTAGGGGCACTTGCCGCCGGGAACTTCGTCGGGCCCTTGCTGGTCGCAACGTTCCAGCAGGCTTACCGTGAACTTTTTCAGGTGGGGCGCCACGTCGTCGTTAAAGACGGTGCGGTCCAGGCGTTCGTCGGCCAGCAGATCCGTGACCGTTCCTTCGTCGGTCCAGGCCTTGTAATCGTTCACGGAGGCGCCCTCGTTGGCGGTGAGCACCAGGGTCTTGCCGCCTACGGCAAAAGAGGCCACACCGTCGGGTTGTCTGAGCCCGCGGATAGGATAGTTCTTGATTTTGACCTTCTCGTCTTTCTTGACATCCAGCCCGAAGCCCGGCTTGGAATGGTCCACATAGCCCAGCGGGAAAACATCCGCAATTTTTTCAGCGGCAATGTCCACCTTCGCCATAGCGTTGTTCTCTTGCAAGCTCACCCAGGCCCACTTGGAATCCTTGGAAACCGTAATGTATTCCGGTTCTATGGATCGCACAAACCCCTGCAGGCCGGGGCTGCGCATACCCTTCTTGCGGAGCGCAAGGGAATCCAGCCCCTTAAAATCCAGAACCTTTGGCGTCAGCTTGTAATCGTTGAGGCTTGCACCGTGTTCAACGGAAAGAATGGCCACGCCGCCTTCGGGGTCTTCGTTATAGTCCGCGCTGGGCGAGCCTTCGCAGGCCACGAGAATCTTGCTTCCGTCGGGGGTAAAGGTCACCATGTCGGGCAGGTGGCAGAGCCTTTGGGCTGATGCCACGGGAATCAGTCCCTCGGCATAGCGGAACAGTTGCACTTGTCCAAGGCCATGGTCGGGTTCTGCCGTTATGGAAACAGCCACCAGGTCACCGTACACCGTCACGCTGGTAGCGGGGCCGTCCAGCTGCAGGCGGCTTTCCACCTTGGGGTTCATCTCGTCAGCAAAGCTCACCATTTCGATGAGCTTATCGCCGCCTACCACAAAGAGCATCTTTTTTTCGGGCATATAGGCGGAAATTTCGGGAGCGGCCATCTGCAGGGTCGCCACGGGCGAAAGCACGTTCCCTTTCTGGAAAACCTGTGCCGCCAACGTAGAGGCAAGAACCGTCGCTATCAGCAGGAGCAGCTTCATCTTGTCAACGCCCCTAGTCAAAAATCAGCCAGAAAAGGAGCATGCCGACGGCAAGTCCGCCCATAAAGGAGGAACTGGTCATCATGGCGGCCTGGCTCTTGGACTGTTTTTCCTTTTCCTTGCTCTTCTCGTTGGCCTCGATAGAAACGCTCAGGGCACGGGCGCAGGTCTCGTTGCTCTTCTTCATGGTCTCGTAACTCTGTTCCCAGTTCTTGGTCTTGGCCTGCTCCGAGTTGAGGGCGGCACGCAGGGAATCCTTTTCCACCGAGCAGGAACTGTCCGCAACGGCCATCAGGCTATCCCTGTGGGTAATTTCTGACTTGAACTCTCCGCAGGTCTCCTGAGGAGCAGACATCGTTGCGGCGGAGTCAGCCGGGGCTGCAACACTGTCCGCGACGGTCTCTGCGGCAAATCCCACCACACTAAACAACAACAATATGCAAAGAATTTTTCTCATATATCATCCTCCAGCGAGCTTTACTGTATAGCCCTTCTTTTCCAGTTCGGCCTTTAGAATATTCCGCTTGTCGCCCTGGATTTCGATGTTGAAATCCTTCACCGAGCCGCCTACCCCGCATTTCTGCTTGAGGGTGCGGGCCAGTTCCTTCAGGTCGTCTTCGTCCAGGGGGATGCCGGTCACCACGCTTGCCATCTTGCCGCCACCCAGCCGCTTGAGCTGGATACGCACCACGCCGTCACCCTGGGGGCGTTCAGCCTTGGGTTTTTCTTCCTTGACGCGTCCGATACCGCTTGCAAAGACCAGCGTGGACCTATCTTCTATCGACATCCTTGCCTCCCCTGCCAAAGACAAACCCGAGAACCACGGCTACCAACACGTAAAAAAGCACCGCCGAAAGAAGCGCCACCATTTCGGAGCCGCTCCATTTTTCCACCTGCACAAAGAGCAGCACGGAGCACGGCATGGCCAACAAAAACAAGATTCCGGGAAGCTTATTCTTCATATAAGGAAAGTTAGTTAGAGAAATGTGTAATGTGAGATGTGAAGTGTGTAATTAGTCATCACACATTCCACACTCCACATTATTTCAATTCCACCATTTCACTCTTGCCGTTGACAGTCACCTTGTACTTGCCGGGGTAACCGCGGAACTTCACGTTGCCATCGGCATCCGCAGTAAAGGTCCCGTTGGTGGTCCACACCTTGTGCCACAGGTCGTAAATCAGCTTGCCGGCAGGCTTTTCGCGACCGTCCATGGCCACGATACCGCCGTTCTTGACCCAGTGACGGCCATCCCAGAAGCCCCACAGCAGAATACCTTCCACCGCCGGGTGGCTAAAGGCGATGCGCAGAATCATCTCGTAGCGCTTGGCCTGTTCCTCTTCGCCAAAATACATGCCCTTCTGCCAGTCGCCAAAGTCCAGCTCCGTAATCTTGATGGGGAGCCCGAGAGAGCCGAGCCTATCCAGGCGGGCCTTGATAAAGGCCGGATTCAGCTGGCGGTCGCCAAAGTGGCACTGCACGCCGATTCCGTGCACGGGAACCTTGCGGTCCAGCATGCCCTTGACCAAATCGTAAAAGCGTTCCGTTTCGCCGGCGGACACCACATTGTATTCGTTGATGAACAGCCTGGCGTCGGGGTCGGCACGGTGGGCCCACACGTGAGCACTGTCCAGCAGGTCCCAGCCGCACTTGTTAAAGATGTAGGGCTCGTGGAAAGCCTCGTTCCACACGTCGTATTCCTTGATGCGTCCCTTGTATTCCGAAACGTCGCGGGTGATACGGGCCTTGATCTTGCCCGCGATTTCCTTGCAGCTGCCCTGGTTGCCAAAGTGCTTGTCATAGCCGTAACCCTGATGTCCCCAGATAAGCGTGTGGGCGCGGAAGCCCCACTTGTAGGCATCCACGTAGTCCAGGTACTGCTTGAATTCGTCGCGGCGGATCTTCCCTTTCTTGGGCTCGTATTCCGGCCACTTGAACTGGTTCTCGGGAACGCCGTACCAGAAATACTTGTTGGCGGTCTTACGGTACCAGGTCTCGATACTGTCCTTGCTGGCATTCAACGCAAGTGCCGTACCGAAGGGGAATGCATGACGCATGAGTTCCACCTTTACCTGGGCACCGGGAGCCGCCTTGAGGGTAAAGTCTTTTTTGCGGAGGCTGTCGATACGGGCGGCAGAACCGTTGTACCAGCTCATGTCATCCAGGCCTTCCACCTTCTCGATGGTCACGTCGTCCATCTGCATCCAGCCCTTGGCAAGCCCCACATGGAAAGTGACGTTGTTCAGGCCGTAACCTTTCTGGTCGGCAAGGAAAACCATGGAATAGGTTTTCCATTCGTTGCTAAGCAAGAAAGAGGCGCTTTCCTTTTGGCGGTAGTCCGGAGGGCCGCCCTGCACAATGGCGTTGATGGGCATATTGCCCTTGGCCTTGAAGGTAAGAGTATAGTAGGTGGAATCGGCAAGCCACTTGGGCGGCTGCAACTGCAGGCCCCAACTGGGGTTCGGAAGCTCGGTCACCGTGACCTTCACGCCTTCGCTGCCATCTACGCCAAGGCCTTTCTCGCCCAACTTGCCCTCATACTTAGCAGGGCCATCGGGATTGTTCCAGATATACCAGCCACCGTCGCCGTAGGCCAGGTCGCCGTTGTCCAGCACATTCTGGGCCAAGGCGAAAGCCGACAGGGCACAAACCGCCACACTCACATTCTTGAAGGTCTTAAACATAACTTTGTTCCTTGTGTTTGCTTGCAATATAAAAAGTTTTCTTAATTTTTATTACATGCACTACACTCCTTACCGCGATTTACTGCTGAAACTTTTCCCCAACTACCTGAAGGTGCGGAAGCTCCCCCTGAACGGTGGCATGAGCTGCCCGAACCTGGATGGCACCAAAGGTTTTGCGGGCTGCTCTTACTGCAACAACCGCAGTTTCAGCCCTGTCTTTGACCAGGCGCAGGTCGCCATCCAAGAGCAGCTGGACAAGTTCGTGCCGAAACTCCGGGAGAAATACCCCAACGCGGGAATCCTCGCCTACCTGCAGCCCTACACCAACACCCACGCACCTCTGGAAAAACTGCAGGGAATTATCGACCCGATCATCAAGCACAAAGAGATTGCGGGGCTTGCCATAGGCACCCGGCCGGACTGCCTGGAAGACGAAAAGATCGCCTACCTCGCGGAACTGAACCGCAAGAAGCCCATCATCGTGGAAATCGGGTTACAGACGGCCAACGACCTGACCCTTGCCGCCATCAACCGGAGGCACACCCTGGCCGAATGGACCGATGCCGTCAAGCGTTGTCAGGGAGCGGGACTTACCGTGACCACCCACGTGATCGTTGGGCTCCCGGGTGAAACTCTCATAGATTTCAAACACACCGCCGAAGTGATTCGCGATATGAAGCTTGCCGCCGTAAAAATCCACCCGTTGCATATCGTGACCGGAACAGTCATGGCCCAGGACTACATCGCGGGGCAGTTCAAGCTGCTGGAGTTCGAAGAATACTGCTACGCCGTAGCCGAGATGATCAAGATCATCGGGAAGGATACCGCCATCGAGCGGTTCAGCGGCGAAAGCCCCAGCGAGATGCTCATCGCCCCCAACTGGTGCGGCGAGCGTGACCGGATTATCGCCGAAGTAGAGAAACTGCTATAGAAAAATGGCCCGCCTAACGCGAGCCACTTTCTTTAGTTTTCGCACCGAAGGTGCCATTATATTACTCAAAGCATTCCGAAGGAATGCGACCTCAAACCTCAAAGGCCGAAGGCCGCCCTCACAACCAACAAGTAATTTTGCTCTGCAAAATTACTTGTACAGCGGGTGCTTCTTGCAGAGTTCGACAATTTCCTGACGGATCTTGGCGAGAGCGGCATCGTCGTCCTTAGCCTTGATAGCGCGGTCGATGATGCGGGTCACGACCCGGGTATCTTCTTCGTCGAAGCCACGGGTCGTGATAGCGGCAGTACCGAGACGCACACCGGACGGATCCATCGGCTTGCGCG
>DGRZ01000076.1:0-18476 GCA_002391195.1 Fibrobacter sp. UBA4375
GCCTTCACCGGCAACAAGTTCGAATTCCGCGCTCCGGGCTCTAGCCAGAGCTGCTCCGAACCCAACGTCATCTTGAACACGATTGTTGCCGAAGCATTCGACATCATCGCCGACAAACTCGAAAAGGTTCCGGCCGACAAGTTCCACGAAGAACTGCAGTCCTTGCTGCAGAAGATCGTGAAGGAACACAAAAAGGTTATCTTCAACGGCAACGGCTACACCGACGAATGGGTGGAAGAGGCAGCCAAGCGCGGCCTCCCCAACACCCGCACCACCATGGAAGCGCTCCAGGCCCTGAACAAGGCGGAAAACGTCGCCCTCTTCGAAAAGTACGGCGTGTTCAACAAGCGCGAACTGGAATCCCGCTACGAAGTGAACCTAGAAGAATACCACAAGAAGATCCACATCGAAGGAAAGATTTCCGATGACATCGCTAAGAACGTCATCTTGCCGCAGGTGCTCTGCGCCTACAGTGCGGCCCTCAAGACCAACGCCATGGCCAAGGAACAGGGCTTTGCCGCGGTAGATTCCTACGCTCAGGAACTGGGAGAAGGCTACAAGGCTCTCGCCTCTGCAATCGAGCGCATGGAAAAGGCCCTGGGCGAAAAGCACGAGAACATTCTCGAAGCGATGGCGGATCTCCGCGTGCAGGTGGACAAACTCGAAAAGGTTATCCCCGACGAGAAGTGGCCCCTGCCCAAGTATCGCGAGATGTTGTTCATATACTAACTCCCCTGTTGCTCAATAGAAACACAAACGCCGTCAGAGAAATCCGATGGCGTTTTTTTATATGTGCGTTTTTTCAGCACGCCCTATTTCAGGCGGCCAAAGCTCTTTTTCAGCTTAGCGAGGGCGTCATCTTCGATAACCTCTTCGGAGTCGTCTCCCTTGCGCTTGAACTTGAGTATTTCGAAGTCCTCGAGCATGGCTCGTGCCTGCAAGTAAAGCACAGGATATTCGGCATCGTCCGGTTGCATCCGCTCCATCTTGGAAAGGATTTCCCGTGCATTCTTGAGTTCGTGATCCTTGATGTAGCGGGCCTTGAGGAAAGGTCGGAACATTTCGCGAAGTTCCCGAACAGAGAGGTTGAGGGGGTCATTGAGCGCCCCAAGGGCAAGGCGGTTATCGTCCTCAAATTTAAACTCGTCGACAAGCGCCAGAGAAAGGGCGGAAATCCTTTCGAAAAGGGTTCTTTCTGCAGAATTTGGGGAATAGAGGGCCAGAATTTTTCCGATTGACTTGTGTTTTGCCTTTAACGCGGCCAGCGCATCGCGGGCATGGTCGCCCCCTTGACGCATGGCCACCGAAAATTCCCGCAAAGTGTCCCAGAGTTTCACGAAGGGTTCTGCCCCTAGCAGGGCGGATTCGTAGGTAGCGCGGGCCAGTGCCATGCGGGTTTCTTCGTCTTCGCTCCGGGTATTGGCGGCCAAATTTTTGAAATCGTGAAGTTTCTTGCCGCGGGAATATTCAAGACCTGTAAAAAGGACGCAACGGGCTGGGTCCAGATGGTCGGCGGCGAGGGATTTGACGAGCCAATTCGAAAGAGGTTCGTGGTTCGAGGCTCGAGGTTCGAAAGATGAACCCATCTCCAATCGCGAAACAAGTAATGTAATTTCTTCATTTTTTGAAGAAAATTTTTCTACCCGCTTGCGGAAGGACTGCCAGAAGGCGGATTCCTGCGGGGTCATCAGGGCCGTTTCGCCGAGTCGCCAGCCAAAACGCATACCGTCCAAAGGAAAATCGATTCCGCTGGATTTTACCACAGGGTGCACCGCCGCAAAAAGTCGGAAACTCCCCCACTCGGGATTGATATCGAAGGAATTTTGAGCCACCCTTACATGCAGGCGCAGGTGATTCTCCTTTTCGGGCGTAACCGTCGGAACATCGCAATCCAGCTGTTTCATGTCGGCGAAGACTTCGTACAGGAGCAAAAGTGGAGCCTTGTACGGGTTCGCCTTCAATTTGTCGCAGAAGGCGTCATCAATAAAGGTGCGGCGATTTTCCAGCTGCTTTTTCGCATTCTTGGGCATTTCGCGGATGACGGACTGAGCCATCCATTCCCGCCATTGATGAATCGAAAGCGCAAGAGACGCAGGCGTCACCTGCGGGAGCATGTCGTAAGGCAAGTCCAGCGTAATGCCGTCACAGTCGCGAGTCGCATCGAACACCAGTTCGCCCGAGACCATGCGGCTGGAACCGTCTAGACCCTCGATGCGGAAACGTTCGAGGGAGCCGCCGAGAGAATTCGGAATTCTGATTTCAGATTTCGGAGTTTTCGTTAGTGGTATTTTCACACCGATTTTTTTCAATTCAATTCCGAATTCCGAATTCTGACCTCCGAACTCGTTCTGCTCCAGCCAGAACTTTGCATCGAATTTCAGGAACTGGTCGGTATGTTCGCGGATGTAGTCCTTCAATGTCTTGATGGAATTGACCTGGTGTGCGATGCGCACGTAATAATCCACCAGGGCGTCTTCGCTCGGGGCAAGCCCGAATTGGCGTTTGCGGGCCTCCAGCGCATGCAAGTCTTCGACCACACGCTCGTTATGCGTCATGAAGGCGAAGGGGCGGGCCATCTGGCCAAGCACCACGGCCTCGCGCCAGAAAATCTCGGCACATTCGTCGGGATTCACGCGGGCGTAATCCACGCGGTGACCGCGGCTAATCACAAGCCCGCGGAAGCTCACCTCCTCCACCGCTTCCACGAAACCCCGTTCCTGGTTCCATGTGGGCGCATACCAGCGGCGCGTGCAGAATGGTTCTGCCACCTGCATAATCCATTCGGGCTTGATTTCAGCAGCCTTATTCAAAAATATGCGGCTCGTCTCCCGCACCTCGGCGCTAAAAAGCCATTCAACGCTCTTGCCGTAAAGGTCACTGCCCGGAAACACGTGTGTCTCGCGGCCGCTCACCAGGCGGTAGCAACCGTTCTCAATATCGCGGAGAGCGATACCGCCCAGGAACCCCGAAAGAAGCGCGATGTGCAGGTTGTCGCGATGGAAACTGTCCAGCGGGCATACGCGATTCTCGAATTTCACGTCGAGGATGCGCCCGAACTGCTCGTACAAATCAATCCACTCGCGGCACCGCAAAAAATGCAGGCTATTCTTGTCGCAGAACTTGCGCAGCTTATTCCAGGTCTTGCCATCCCATTCGGCGCAGAAGGCATTCCACATGCAGATGAACGTGAGAAAGTCGCTCTTGTGGCCCGCGAACCTGCGATGCAGCTGGCGGATGCGTGTACGTTCCGGTTCCTCGCTTGGCACCACACGGGGGTCCTGGATGGAGAGCGCCGAACAGACGATGAGTGCAGGCTGCAACACGCCTGCATCCCGCGCCCGCAGGAGCACCGCCGAGAGCGCCACGTCCATGGGGAGGCGCGTCATCTCGCGGCCAAGCTTGGTCACTTGCCCGCTGGCGTTATCGGCAGTAAGCGCTCCCAGTTCAAACAAGGTCTTGTACGCCCCTCGGAAAGCCGAATTCGGTGGCGGTTGCAGGAACGGAAAATTTTCCAGTTCAAGCCCGAGGCTGCGCAGCTGCAGCACAACGTTGGCGAGATTACTCCGCCGGATTTCCGGCTCCGTAAACTCGTCCCGCTTCTCGAAATCCTCGGGAGAATAGAGGCGGATGCAGACACCCGGTTTTACGCGCCCCGCACGCCCTGTGCGCTGCCGCGCAGACGCTTTCGAGATGTCCTCGACGGGTAGCCCCTGGATTCGAGACTGGGCGTTGTACCGCGAAATGCGGGCCGTACCCGTATCCACCACGTAGGCAATTCCCGGAATCGTGAGCGAAGTCTCGGCGATGTTCGTCGCGAGCACCACGCGGGTCTTTTCCGTATGCTTGAAAATACGGCGCTGTTCATCGGGGCTCATGCGCCCATATAATGGCAAGATATCAAAGGTCGCAGAATCCAGTTCGTGCGCGAGCTCCCCCGCCAAATCCTGAATGTCCCGCTCCGTGGGCAAAAAACAAAGCAGGTGGTCGCGATGGCGACTTTCCAGGTCGAGAATCGCATCCCGCGCCTCGTCAAGCAAGCCAGAATCACCCTTGCCGCTAGTGTCGCGCCCCGTATAGTCATCCCCGCGAAGGCGGGGATCTCCATTCCCACCACCGAAATAGTATTCTACATCCACAGGGAATGTGCGGCCCTCGGCTTCCATCACGCAGCTGTTGTCGTAAAATTCCTCGAAGAGCTTGGCATCCAGCGTTGCAGAGGCCACAATCAACTTAAAATCAGGGCGGGCCTGCAGAACCGTCTTGAAAATGCCCAGCAGAATATCGATGTTCAACGAGCGTTCATGGGCTTCGTCTATCACGATGGCCGAATATTGCCGGAAAAACCTATCTCGGCGGAATTCCTGCAGCAGGATGCCGTCGGTCATCACCTTGATGGGGGCGTCGCTCTGGCCCTGCTCCCAGAATCGTATTTTCGTGGAGACAAGCGTTTCATCCTTGAGTTCCTCGCGCAGGCGGTCCGCAATGGAAATCGCCGCCAGCCGGCGAGGCTCTGTCACACCGATTTTGAAAGACTTCTGCCCTGGATCCTTTAACGGAGCCTGCCCTGAGCTTGTCGAAGGGCTCAGGATGACACCGTGTGCAACATCCATGAGATTCTCGCCTTCGCGAGAATGACGAACCGTGGAATACCATTCCAGCAAGAACTTCGGCAGCTGCGTGGATTTACCAGAGCCGGTGTCCGCCTTGACAATCACCACCTGGTGTTTTTCGAGCAATTCGAAAAACTCTTCCCGATGTTCAACGACGGGGAGGTCGGGGTAGGTGATTTTCAAGTTCTGGTAAGACATTCTAGCTATGAGTTATCCATTCAAGCAGATTCTCGCCTCCGCGAGAATGACGAAAAAAAGACTACACTATCGTTACTCATTATCAGGGATCCAGATCCTTCGACTACGTGCTACGCACTCCGCTCAGGATGACACATTCGTGTCACTCCTTGATGTGTCCGCATTTGTCGCAGGTGAGTTTGTAGCTGTTGTCGGGATCGACAACCATCACGCCGTCGCAATCCGGCTTTTCGCAGGGCAGTTCCCCGGGCATTACTTCGCGGTAGGTTTGTTTTTCTTCCATAGATTCCTCCTCCCTACTTTACAAAATTTTCGATGACTTCGGCGATTCCCGAGTGGTTGTTATCCCGTTCTGTCACATAATCGGCGGCATCCTTGACCACTTGCGAGGCATTCGCCATGGCAACTCCTACGCCTGCCGCCTCAATCATGGGGCAATCGTTCTCTTCGTCGCCCACGGCAATGGTATCCCCCATCGGGACTCCGTAAAAATCCGCCATAAAGCGCACCGCATCGCCTTTGTTGCTCCGCAGGTGCGAAAATTCCAGCATTTCAGGCTTGCTGAACACGTCAAACAGTTTTCCCGCCGTGGTCTTGCGCATTTCGGCACGGAAACTTTCCAGGCTCGAATGATCGAAAGGCGTAATGATGTTCACCTTGATAGGGGGCTTCACCACCACATTTATGGGTGCCGTCGGAGCCGCATCGCATCCGGTTTTTCCGGCAAAATAGTCTCGGATATCATCTACAACCACGTAGTCCATCTGCATCAGGCGGCAGTAGGTCTTGAGCTGTTCCGTCTCGTGTTCCGAAACCACCAGGTCTCCGGCGTAGGTGTGGGCGTGCATTCCCGAGCTAAAGGCCGCATCCATAATGAACTTCACGTCGTCAACGGAAATTCGCCGGGTCAGTATGGGCTTTTTCGCCCCGCAGTCGTAAATGAGCCCGCCATTGAAACTCACCAGGTAAAATCCGGCCTCCATAAAGCCGTACTTTTCGGCCAGTTTCTTGACGCTGGTCAAAGGCCGCCCCGTGGTCATCACGAACTTGTGGCCGGCCTCTATCATCTTGCGAATAGCGGACAAATCTTCTGCAGAAATATCCTTGTTGTCGTCCAGCAGGGTTCCGTCCAGGTCGGTAAACAGGATTTTCATGATACAATCCTACAATACACTACGAAACCGTCTTTACCAGGGTTTCGTGAATCAGGCCGTTGCTGAAAAGCACCTGTTCGCCGTCCACGAACTGCATGGGAGTACCGTCGATATGGGTGGCCATGCCACCCGCTTCCGTAACCATCAGGGCTCCGGCGGCAATATCCCAGGGGTAACTCATGGTCATCACGAATCCGTCTATGCGGCCAGAGGCCACAAAGCAGGATTCCACCACCGCAGAACCCAGGCACTTGACCCGCTCGAAAGCCTCCGCCTCCCGGGCAAAATTTTTGGAATTGCGGGCGTTGATTTCTGTCGCCACGCCCACGTTAAAATCCCCGTTGCTCACGATGGCATGGAGCGGGTTGGATTCCTTGCTCACGCAGACCCGCTTGCCGTTCATGAAGGTGCCACCCCCGAGGGTCGCCGTAAAGAACTCCCCAAGCTTAGGCAGGTTTATCACCGCCACCAGGGGCTTACCCTTGTAATGGAGTGCGATGGAAATTCCCCAAAGGGGAATGCCCCGGCTAAAGTTCACTGTTCCATCTACCGGGTCGATAATCCAGCGAAAGTCCGGGTCGGAACCCTCTACCACGCCCATTTCTTCGGTACGGATGGAATGGCTAGGAAACGCCTTGCGGATCCCTTCTACGATGAGTTTTTCGCTGCCAACGTCGGCAATGGTTACCACGTCCTTTGCGGACTTGTACTTCACGTCGCCCAGTTCGCCCTGCAGGCGAAGGCAAAGCTCCCCCGCCTCGCGGCCCAGGCGTTCCGCCAAATCCAGGTATTTTTTCAGGTCTTCCATAAGCGCCCCAAATATAGAAAAAGCCCCGCGGGGCTTGCCCGCAAGGCTAAATTCAAAAATAAATGTGATATGCCGATTAGAACAGGGCAATGTTGTAAGGAGCCTGGGCACCCTTAGGCTGTTCAAAGCCGGTCAGCTTTCCGTCCTTGTAGACATAGATCTTTTCCTTGCCTATGGTATGGTCGCCCACATAGAGAGCCTCGTCCTTGTAGGCAAGGGTGGCCTGTGCATCGGCAATACCCTTCACTTCTTCGAAAGAACCCTTTTCAAGGTCGATCTTTACAACCGGCGTGCTGCCCCATTCCTTATAGAGGGCCGCAAAGGCAATTCCATCTTCTGCAGTAAATCCGTAGATACCGGCACCCAGCTTTTTACCAGAAATTACAAGACTTGATTTCTTGGCATCGAGATCAACCTTTTCAATTCCGCGGTTGTCATCAGCCTTGCCATCGTATTCACCCAGAGAGGCCACATAAAGGTTGCCTTTGTAGAGGGTTAACTTTGTGGGATTTTTCGTCACAAGCTGAACCGTGTCCTGCAGCTTGCCGGTAGAACCGTCGTAGATAGCCACAAGTCCCTTCGGATAGGTAAAGTTCCATTCTGCGTCCATGGAATAGCGCTGCATCAGCACATAAAGCGTGCCGTCGTCAAATTCCACATCTACCACATACGGAGAAATTTGGCCTTCAGAGGCAAATTCGCCTGTCTTGATGGACTTTACGACCTTGCCGTCCTTGGTAGAAATTTTCACAAGGGAGTCGGCGTTCTGGAGGGCCACCCAGGCTTCTTCGCCATCGAAAGCCATGTCCACCGGGTTGGAATTTTCGAATTTCACCTGCCAGACCACAGCCTTCTTGGCACCCTCTTCAATGAATTCGGGCTTGACCAGGGAAATATTGTCCGTGCCCAGACCTTCCATAACGAACACGTCGTTGCCATTGGTCGCGAGTCTCGAATCCTGGTAGAACGAAAGGCTCTTTTCGGAGATGTTGCCCTCCACATCGATCCAACGGAGTTCTCCTTCGGGGACCTGGTAGTTGCCGCCGTCAAAAATGACACCGGCAAGTTCTGCGTCGCCTACGAGCGGGCCGCTGGCACTAGAAGAGCTGGAGTCGTCACCGCAAGCGGTTAGACCGAAGGTGAGGCCGGCCACAGCAATGAAGGCGAGAGATTGCTTCGCCATGCTCGCAATGACACCTTGCATATTCGCAATGACATTATGTTTTTTATTCATGTTTTGTCCTTTTCTGGCTTTACACTATACTTTGCCATAACTCTATGAACTCCATATAGCGAGGGGGCTAGAACCCCTGTATGATTGTGAACTTGTATTCCCTCCCTGGCATAGGAAAAGGCGTATAGAAATTTCGGTACTTTTCGTCGGTAATGTTATTCACGCTAAAAGTCAAACGGGTATTATCAAAGGGATTGTACGAAAGGGAGGCACGGTGGGTCGCCACGGCCGGCTGTTCCGTTCTGTTGGCACGGTCGCTATACATAACGCTTCGCCAGTCCGAAGCCCAAATAAAGTCGAAACGGAATGGCAAATGGAGGGTCGCTTCGGCAAAATAACTGCGGTCCGGTTCTCCGGGGAGCTTGTTGCCGTTATAGGTGTTGGAATGGGAACGGTCCCTTGTCTTTTGGATAGTCGCCCGAAGCACCACATCCAAAAATTTCGTGGGGCTACTGTTCAATTCCATCTCCACCCCACGGACAAGGGAACGGGCCACATTCTCCGGACGCAACAGCTCCACCGACATCAGCCAATAGATTCCGTCTTCCACATGGGACTCAAAATAAGTGGCCTGAAAAGCCGTGCGGTTCCCTGGTAACCGGCACGTGCCCGTCGCCTCAAACTTGGTGGCCTTTTCCCTTTTCAAGTTCGGGTTAGAAACCGCACCGGGGAATGTGCCGTAAAGTTCCATCAAGGCCGGCTGCTGGTAAAAGCGGCCTATGGAAACCTCCCCCGTCAATGGAGAAGCGCTGGCACCGAACCTTGAATAAATTCGGCCCGCAAAAGTGGCGTCCCGATCTGCCGCCTTATCCAGGGTACGGCTCCCCGTCGGCAACACGAAGGTTCCCTTGTCCAGGCGGTCCTTCAGCGCCTGCACGGAACCTTCACCGCCGAGACCTGCGTACCTGAAAAACTGGTAATACAAATCTCCGGAACCAACAAACGTCTTGCGGTCCAGCGCCCAGTCCTTGGAATTCCCTCGGGCTTCGGCACGTTCCCATTCATAGGCCACGCGGGCCGTGCCGGTCAAATGTTCCAAAGGAGTAAACTCGGTCCACAGTTCGGGAACCAGCTTGTAGGTGGCCGTCCCGTAATCCATAAAGACATTGTTTCCAAAGCCGATGTGGTCCAGGGGGTAGAAGGAACTGGACATGTTCTTGTCGAACCGTGCCGAAAGAGCGCCATACAAGAACAACTTGTCATCAAGGTAGCCTACCGATTCAAGCCCGTAGCGGATCAGTGCCGATTCCCCCACGAACTTCGCCACCTTGGTCTGGTTCTGCTCCTTGCCGGGGTTACCGCTTTCGGCCCTGGAAGCCGTCGCCGACAAGGTGGAAAAATACCCGTTCCCGTGAAGCATGCGGAACTGGACATTCCCCGAGACATCGGTGAACTGGGCGTTTTCGCGGGTGGCGGTGTAGTCGTCTTCGTCGTTGTACTGGGTACCGTTCCGGTTGGTATATTCGTAGTCGTTGTCGGAATGCCTCGTGGCAAAAGAAGAGGCGAACATGATGCTGTCGGTCACGGGAGTCGCCACCTGGAACGAACCCTCCCAGGTGTTGTGGTTACCGTAGGCGGCAAGGACCCTACCGCCTTTCTTGACGGCGTTCTTGGTCACAAAGTTGATAGCCCCGCCGACACCGGACACGCCAAACTTCGCCGGTACGTTGTTCTTGTAAACCTCCACCTTTTCCATCTGGTTCAAATCGATGGATCCCAGGTTTACCGCCCCGCCGCTAGCGTCATTCAGCGGAACACCATCTACGCAAATCAAGATGTTACGGGCCGCAATCCCGCGGATAGAAACCGTCTGGAAACTGCCCAGCCCGCCCTGCTTGTAGGACTGGATTCCGGGCAGCGTCGAAAGAAGGTCTGCCGCCGACAGAGCCTTGCCCTCCCAAGCATCGGAGGTAATTTCTGTATAATTGGCGCTTGTTGTAGGCTTGTACCCGTCGTCACCGGACACCTCGGACACCCCGAGGTCCTGGACCGGGGCTGCATCAGGCACGCCTGCAACGGCAAAACCCGTAGCAGCACAGCACCAAAGAGCCGCAGCGTATGCGGCCTTGCAGAAAGATGTCGTTCGCATCGTTCCTCAACAAAGCGTTTCCCACAGTTCTTCTGGCTCGGGGCTCTATCTACTCCCGGCTCCTTCACACACGACAGCTCGTGCATTGGTTCATGCCGGTTTCGTCCTCCCTTACAGCGGCGCGACCGCCCCCGGCTTTCACGGGGTTCTCTCCTTGCGGGCCACCCAGTAGGGCGCCAGCATGGGCTTTTCAGGGCACAGGAAACTTTAGGCCAAATGTAGGTAATGTAAAACCAGGACAGGTGCAACATTCTCAAAAAAGGGCAAAATTTTCCTAAAAACGCCAAATTTTCCACAAATGTAAGTTTTTCGTGCTTTTTTTGTACATTTCGCTTTAAAACAAGCACAAACTAATGCAAATAAACTATATTCGTCGCATTCATCGGGATCAAGGGGTTTTATGAAAAAAGGCTTCACCCTCATCGAAATAATGGTGGTCATCGTCATCATGGGCGTGTTGGCGGCCGTTGGCGTGCCAAAGCTTTTCGGAATGATCGCCAAGGCGAAGGCTAGCGAAGCACCAACGGCAGCCGGAGTTTACATACATTTGCAAGAAGCGTACCAAGCCGACAAAACTGTCATTGGAAGTTGGAAGAACATTGGTTACGAAGCTCCTGGAACAAACGGTGTTTCGTCCTACTTTAAATACAAAAGCTGCGCAGACGAGGACATTGTATACGATGGAAATCAAAGTGTTGCTATTGGTTGGATTGCTACTAGCTTAAGTGGCCTCAATGACTGCGCGTTGGGCAGTTCATGGGCCGTTACCGTATCTATCTTGGCCGAACGGAGTCTTGTCTACGCTACAAACGTCAATTCCGACGAATGCGCCAAACTGACTCACAACTGGACTGTCGCAAATATTGGAGACGAATGCGAAGGAAATTCAGGCAATACCCAACAGGCGAGCAATGATCCTGGGCCACAGCAGCAACAGCAACCAGATGAACAGACACAATCTTCACCTTCGCAAGACGTCGACTGCCAAGCCCTAAAAGATGCACACAATGCTGAGCATGGAAATAAAAATGGATGGGTCGATTACCCTCGTTGCGGAACGAAAGTTCCACCCGGAGTAGCAAAGGACTTGCCCGGATGCTCTGGGAATGGCAACAAACTCCAGTGCGAATAGCTCCACAAACCCGCAGCACCAATGCGGGTTCTTTTTTTTGACTATATTATCTCCCTAGAAAGAGACAACTGAATGATCCACGAAATACTCCCCCACAAGCTCAATAACGAATTCAAGATCTGCGATCCGAAATTGACCGATTATGTCATTCGGTATGACGGAGCAAAAACCTTATTGAAGAAGGGCGCCACCAACACCATTCCTCGCGTAGGCGAACTACTCGAACTAGAAGGCAAGAGCCTTGCCGATTTCGAAGGTCATTACCTTTTCAGTATCGACGAGACGGCGTTCTTTTTGGATGACAGTGTTACCTGCGGTGATGCACCCGCGGGTTACGAATACATGGTCAGCCGGACCTTCCGCAACATGAGTCCCGTAGAACGCCTGGGCGGGGCCACCGCCGCCCACCTCGCCCACTGGGAATCCCTGAACAGGTTCTGCGGCCGCTGCGGAAGGGAAATGGCCCGCGGTGAAAAAGAGCGTTCCATGGTTTGCCCAAAATGCGGGAACGTCGTGTACCCGCGAATCTCACCAGTTGTGATTGTGGCCGTGCACAACGGTGACAAGCTCCTGATGGCCCACAACATCGACAACCCAAACCCAAGACTTTTCCTGATTTCGGGATTCGTGGAAATCGGCGAGAGCCTGGAACAGGCGGTACACCGGGAGGTTCTGGAAGAGGCGGGCCTTCGCGTGAAAAACGTCCGCTATTTCGGGAGCCAGCCGTGGCCTTTCAGCGACTCGCTTATCGCAGGTTTCACCGCCGAACTGGACGGCAACGACACCATCCACATGCAAGAGGCAGAGCTTTCCGAAGCCATGTGGGTCCGGCGCAAAGACATTCCCGAATACGAGACCGACGTAAGCATCAGTTGCTGCCTCATCGAGAACTTTAGGCGGGGATTTACGCTGGACAGCGATGCCTAAAGCACTAGCGGCACGGGCTTGTCGGCGGTAACCGTCTTCGGAGTCACCTTGCAGTCCACCACGAAGATTTCTACACCTGCGTCACGAGCGTCCCGCAGGGCTCCCGCGAACTCCGGATGGATTTTTTCGTCGGGTCCAAAGCGGTGGCAGCCCTTCATCTGGACCAGAAACAGCACGCCGCATTCGTAAGGTATTCCGTCGTCTGCTGCAGTTCGGGTCCCAAGAATGCGGGTCAGTTCCCGCAGGTGCTTGACGCCCCGCTCCGTCGGAGCGTCAGGAAAAGAAGCAGAACCGTCGTATTCCAGAGTCACGCCCTTCACTTCCAGAAACATCTTGTGGAGCCGCGCTTTCTGCGCCTTGGTCTTCCCCGCTCCCCGATATTCGATGTAAAAGTCGAAGCGGGAATTCCCGAAGGTGTATTCCGGCTTTAGGAAGGTAATCTCCGGAAAACGCTCCCGGTTGGAACGAATCCATTCGGCGGCAACCTTGTTAGGGGCCTGGCTGTCCATGTTCACCAGGATTTTCCCGCGGGGAGTGACCTTTTCCACCGTCACCAGATCGTAGGGCGTCTTGCGTTCCGGATTTTTCGACTTTTCCAGAAAGACCTTTACGCCTGGCTGCAACAGTTCACGGCAGCGTCCCGTGTTCTTCACGTGGACCACCGTCTTTACGCCGTCGATTTTCACGTGGGCAATAAAGCGGTTCGGCCGCTCCAAGAACTCGCCCTGGACAATTTCACCATATTTCATCGGCATTTTTCCAATTTGACCAGAATATAAATAAAGAATCTGCCGAAAATTTTTAATTTTGAAGAAAACAAAAGGAGTACGACTTCAAATGGTCATTACCGTTTTTATCCTGTACCTGTTGATGATGCTCGGCATCGGTTTTTACTTTTCCAAGAAGGCCAACAGCCTGAACGCCTACTACCTGGGCAACCGTGGAATGAACAAGTGGGTGGTGGCCATGTCCGCCCAGGCCTCCGACATGAGCGGCTGGCTCCTGATGGGGCTCCCCGGAGCCGTGTTCGTGAGCGGGTTCTCCGAAGCATGGATCGGTATCGGCCTTGTCATCGGCACCTATTTCAACTGGAAAATCGTAGGCAAGCGCCTCCGCAAGTACAGCCACTTCTGCGGCGACTCCATCACCCTTCCCGACTTTTTCTCCAACCGTTTCCGCGACAACAAGGGCATCATCCGCGTGATTGCCTCCATGTTCATTCTCGCCTTCTTCCTGTTCTATACGGTATCGGGCTTTGTGGCTAGCGCAAAACTGTTCAGCACTATCTTCGGCATGAACTACACCACGGGCCTGATTCTTGGAGCCGTGGTGGTGGTGAGTTACACCTTCATGGGCGGCTTCTTTGCCGTGTGCTGGACCGACTTTATCCAGGCCATGATGATGCTTGTGGCCGTGGTCGCCATCCCCCTGATTATCATGAGCGGCTCTGGCGGTTTTGCCTCTACCATGGACGCCGTCAATGCCCAGAACCCCTACCTGATGAGCCTATTCACCAACGCCACCACCGGCAAGTCCATCGGGCTTATCGCGTTGATTTCTAGCCTCGCCTGGGGCCTCGGCTACTTCGGCATGCCGCACATTCTGGTGCGCTTCATGAGCATCAAGAACGCCGAAGACATCAAGTTCTCGCGCCGCGTCGCCATGACCTGGGTCACCATCTGTCTCGGTGCCGCCATCATGATCGCAATACTTGGCCGCTACTACGTGGAAGCCAACGGCATCAAGGTGGACGACCCGGAACGCATTTTCATGATCCTCTGCCAGGTTCTCTGCCACCCGGCCATTGCCGCCATCTTGATGGCCGCCATCCTTGCCGCCATCATGAGTACCGCCGACTCCCAGCTGCTTGTTTCCGCTTCTGCCTTCAGTAACGACCTTTACAAGCACCTGTTCCGCAAGAACGCATCTAACAAAGAAGTCATGTGGGTCAGCCGTGGCGTAGTGGTGGCTATCACCATTATCGCCGTCATCGTGGCCATGCAGGGCGCTCCCAGTGCCGACGGAGTGAAGCACGGCAAGAGTTTCTTGGATGTGGTCATGAGCCTGGTGAGCTTCGCCTGGGGTGGATTTGGCGCCACCTTCGGACCGATTATGCTCCTCGCCCTCTTCTGGAAGCGGACCACCCTCCCCGCCGCCATCGCCGGCATGCTGGTGGGCGGCATCACCACCTTCGTGTGGAAGTTCTACCTTTCCAGCTTCCCTGCTGAAATCTTCCAGATTTACGAACTGGTGCCCGGCTTCGTCTTGAGCTTTGTGACCATCGTGGTGGTGAGCCTCTTGACCAAGGCCCCCAGCAAGGAAATTCAGGATGAGTTCGACCAGGTGGAACACACCCGCCTCAGCACACTGAAACTTTAACCATTCGCCCGCATATTACGGAGAAAAAATGTCCCTACTCGAATCATTACCCAAATCAAACAAAGACGGAATCCTCTACGAGGCCGACACAGTCCACAATATCTTGCCGCAGAAGGCGCCCTTTGCCTTCGTTGACGAAATCCTCAGCCTCGATGCCGAGAACATGGAAATCGTAGGCAAGTGGCACCTGACCGGCGAAGAAGGATTCCTGAAGGGGCATTTCCCCGGAAACCCCGTGCTCCCCGGCGTCATCCAGATTGAATCCATGGCCCAGGCGGCAACGCTCTTGACCATGATCGGCCGCGAAGCGGAAACTACGGGCAAGCGTCCCGCCTTTATGGGCGTAGAAAACTGCCGTTTCCGCGCACCGGTAATCCCCCCTGCCGAAATCGTCCTGAAGGCCAAGCTAGTCATGGCCCGCCACGGCATTTTCAAGTACAGCGGCGAGCTCTATACCGTCGATGCCGAGGGCAAAGAAACCCTCTGCACCAAGGCGGATTTCAGCGCCGCCATGGTCTAGCAGGCCTTTTCAAAAAAACTCAAAAAGATTCCGCCCGGAGCCTTTAAATCTGGGCGGATTTTTATATATTTGGTTCGCTCGCCCCCATCGTCTAGTGGCCCAGGACTCGGGATTCTCATTCCCGCAACAGCGGTTCGAGTCCGCTTGGGGGTATAAAAAAAGCCGACGCATCACAAAGGTGTGTCGGTTTTCTTTTTTCCGAAAAAAAGCGGCACAAAGAAAAAGCCACCCGCATCTGCAGGTGGCAAAATTTGTTCGGGCTTAACAACGCTGTGCAACTAGTCCTTGTAGAACAGGTCCAGGTTGTTCACCACAGGCGTTGCCTTTTCCAGATCACCCACGTACTGGCTGAAAGCCGTCATAGAAGTGAAGCGGGCAGCGTTGTCCTTATCGTCCTTGATGGCTGTTTCGAGAGCGGCCTGGTCCACAGCCTTCTTGGACTTGACCTTGATCATCACGGCACCGTTGTCGGTTTCCACCACAGGGCCCCATTCGCCTTCTTTCTGGTTCTTGAGCACCTTGGCCACGTTCGGGTTGGCATAGCCGAAGCCCGGAATAAATCCTTCCACAGAAGCGCTCTTGGATTCAATCTTTACCTTTTCGATTTCGGCAGGAGCACTTACAGCCGTAGAGTCGGCGGCAGAATCAGCAGGAGCCCAGGCCTTCACCCTGTCGGCCATGGAGGTCAGGTAGGCGGCTGCAGCGGCAGCGCTCTTCTTCTTGAGCAGGTTCTTCTTGATTGCGTCATAGTAAACGCTCACGTCACGTTCGCCGGCCTTGAGTTCCTTGGCCTTGGTGGCCACCACAACCCACTGGTTGTTCTTGAGAACCGGAGAGACATCGCCCACGTCTTCGGAAAGGTTTTCGTTGGGCCAGGCAAAGGAAGTCAGTCCCTTCAGGTAGCCGAGGGCAGCAATGTTGTCGCCGGGGCCAACCCATTCGGAGCGTTCCACCGTAAGGTTACGAGCCTTGGCGGCATCAGCAAAGGACTTGCCGGCGGCCATGTCGGTCTTGATTCCGGAAAGAACGTTTTCGAGGCTGTCCACAGTTTCGGAAGAGGCGTTCACCACCAGGAGGATATGGCCAACCTTGGCAGAGACCGCACCGGTAGAGTCAGTAGTCTTGCCGTAGCTCTTGATGATGTGGTAGCCGAAGCGGGTCTTGACCGGTTCAGAAATAGCGCCGGAATCCAGAGCCAGGGCGGCCTTCTCGAATTCCTCGACAAAGGCACCGTGACCGGCTTCTTGGGAGAGCATGCCGCCGTTTTCGGCGCTGCCCGGATCTTCAGAAGAAATGCGGGCCATGTCTTCGAAGTTGGCTGTAGAAGAGGTATCGGAAAGCTGGTAGTAAAGCGTCATGGCGTATTCGCGGATACGTTCGTCATCGGCGTCGGTAGCGACCACCGGGAGCTTCACGTAATCAAAGAGGACCTCGTCCTTTTCTACAAAGAAGCTGTCCACGTGGGCGTTGAAATAGCCCTTGACCATGGCGCTGTCGATAGAGGCTTCTTCTACGGCAAAGTCGCTTGCATTGACGTATGCCACGTCCATGTCGTAATCCGTCATGCGGCGGTCCACGTTCCACTTGGATTCAAGAGAGGTGGGGTGCACCGAAGCCCCGACCAGCACCTGCAGTTGACGGGAAGGAATGGTGGCGTTCTTCAGGTCTTCTTCGAACTGGAGCATCACGCCCCACTGGAAAGCCTGGGGAGTCTCGAGCCAGGCGTCGAATTCGGCCTTGTTGAAGTTTGTGTCCACCAGGAACTTGGGGAGAGAGGCGATGTAGGCCTGGGAGCGCTGCATCAGGTCTTCTTGGGAGGTAGCCTGCTGCTGGATGGCATACAGACGGCTCTGGGCTTCTTGCACCAGACGGGCACGGATGGCATCGGGATTGTTCTTGAATTCGCTCTTGAGTTCGGCCACAGAAGCACGCAGCTCGGCGTCTTCGTAGATGCCTTCCATCATGACCTGACGCACAAAGGAGCGGAACACTTCGGAACGGAGCTGGGCATACTGTTCGTCTTCGAGATGCTGGCCCTGGTACTGGTTCTGCACGATCCTCTTGATGCGGGTGTCGAATTCACCATAGGAGACCTTGTGGTCATTCACGATAGCTACCGGATAGCTCTGATTCGTGTTGGGCACGCGGTCCATGGCCAGAAGGCCCACGACAATACCGGCAGCAAAAATGACAATGACCCACTTGGCCTTTTCATTAATCCACGTTAACATAGAGATGACTCCATAAATAATTTTGACGGGCGAAAATTTAGCAAAAAAACACGGGTTTCTGTTAAAAACTGTACAAATATAGCCGTATAGCCCCAAAATTGCTATCTATTGTCTATCCCCCAAAATCGGGGGCGTTTCGTCATGGAGTTCAGATGTACGACATTCTAGTACTTGGAGCAGGAATTTCCGGCCTTTCCGCCGCCCTGCATGCCGCCGAAAAGGGCCTTTCCGTAGTCATCCTCACCAAGGGAGCAAAGCCCGACGGTTCCTCCAACTACGCCCAGGGGGGCATCGCCACCGTCACCGAAAAGACGGACAAGTTCGAATTCCATATCGCGGATACCCTGGAAGCGGGTGCCGGCCTCTGCAAAAAAGAACCCGTGAACATCCTCACCAAGAGCGGGCCTGCCACCATCAAGCAGCTGGTGAAATGGGGCGTGCTCTTTACCCCGAGCCCCACGGACAAGACCCAGTTCGACCTGCACCTGGAAGGTGGCCACAGCCACCACCGCATATTGCATGCCGCAGACCTTACCGGCAAGGAGATTATGCGAGCCCTCTTGGCCGAGCTTCACAAGCAGAAGAACATCGACTACCTGGAAAACTGCTACATCAAGGACTTGATTTGCAAAGGCACGGGCAAGGCCAAACAGTGCATCGGTGCCGAAATCATCCACCAGAAGACCGGAGAAATCGAAAAGATTTACGCCAAGGCCACCATCCTTTCTACAGGCGGTGCTGGCCGCATCTGGCAGTACACCGTCTGCCCGCCGGACAGCTGCGGTGACGGTATGGCCATTGCCGCCCGTGCAGGTGCCGCCCTGCAAGACATCGAGTTCATGCAGTTCCACCCCACAAGCCTCTATGCACCGAAACTCAAGAAACCCTTCTTGATTTCGGAAGCGGTCCGCGGGTTCGGCGGGATCCTGAAGAACGACAGGGGCGAAGAGTTCATGAACCAGGTGCACCCGCTCCATTCTCTTGCACCCCGGGACATCGTTGCCCGCGCCATCCATAGCGAGATGCAGCGCCTGGGGAAGCCCCACATGTACATTGACCTGAGCGGTCGCACGCCCAAGGACATCAAGAGCCATTTCCCGAACATCTACGCCAAGTGCCTGGAAGCAGGCATCGACATCACCAAGGAATGGATTCCCGTGGTGCCCGCGGCACATTACATGTGCGGAGGCGTAC
>DGRZ01000076.1:18534-25840 GCA_002391195.1 Fibrobacter sp. UBA4375
ATTACATGTGCGGAGGCGTACTGGTGGACACCTGGTCCCGTACCGAAATCAAGGGCCTGTACGCCTGCGGCGAAGTCGCCGCCACGGGCGTCCACGGGGCAAACCGACTCGCCTCCAACTCCCTGCTGGAAAGCGTGGTCTTTGCGCTCCGGGCCGTCGATGACATCCAGAAAAGCGGTCTTCTGAAAAGCAAGCTGACGGTTCCGACCAAGGGCAAAAAACAATTCATCAGTTTCGCGAAGGCTTCCTACTGGAAGAAGCGCCGCAAGATTCTGCAAGACATGATGTGGACCCACTGCGGAATCGTCCGCACGGTAGCGGGCCTGAACCAGGGGCTGAAAGTCATCGAAGAACTTGAAGCCGACCTGCAAGCCGCCATCAAAAACAAGGAAACGGAGAACATCCATTTCTTGGAATTCCAGAACGCCCTTCAGGTATCGAAGATGATCCTTATCGCGGCGCTCCGCAGGCACGAATCCCGCGGGCTGCACTACATTCTGGACTACCCGAATCCGAGCCCCAAAACCAAGCACCAAAGCATTTACCTGAGCGACAAGAAGTAAGGCGAGTGGGTTCGAGGTTCGAGGCGCGAGGCAAGTAATGAGTTGTGAGTGGTGCGTTCTTATAGTCGCGCCTTTGGCGCCAAATTTTGTACTGAAGACTGATAACTCGTTACTTATTTCACATATTCTCATGAACATATATTATCTTTAGGACCATGGCCGAAGCAAAAACTAAACTTCCCAAGAAAATCGGTGGCTACACGCCCACACAAATGCTGGGCCACGGCGCCATGGGAAACGTGTGGCTCTGCCACGACCCGTCTCTCGACCGCATGGTGGTGGTCAAGCAGATGCGCCAGGTCCTGTTGAACCAGGACGATTTCATTTTGCGTTTCGAGCGGGAAGCGAAAATTCTCGCCCACCTGAACCACCCGGCCATCATCCAGCCCTACGCCCTCTGGAAGGAGAGCGACGGCCAGCTTTCGCTATCCATGGAATTCGTAGAGGGCAAGAGCCTACGGGAACTTTTGGACTGCTGCAAGCAACCCCCTCTCTGGGTGGTACTTTCCATCTTGTACGAGATTCTCACAGCCTTAAGCGAGGTGCACCGCTACGGCATTGTCCACAGGGACCTGAAGCCTGCAAACCTGATGATCGACAAGGACGGTCGTATCCGTCTGCTGGACTTTGGCGTCGCCCACGCCGAAAAAGAAAATGAAGACGACCTGACGCTCACGGTTGCAGGCTCCCAGATCGGGACCGGCGCCTACATGAGTCCGGAGCAGACTCTAAACGAAGACGCCACTCCCCTTTCGGACCTGTTCAGCATGGGTATCATCGGAGCCGAAATGCTCCTGGGCGAAAACGTTTTCCGCGGAGAGAACCTCTCCAAGACATTCAAGCGCATCCAGAAACTCCGCATCAAGGCAGAAGCTTTCCCCAAGGGGACTCCCAAGGCACTGATAAAGGTCATCCTCAAACTCTTGGCCAAAAACCCCTCAAAGCGTTACCTCTCTGCCGCAGATGCCGCAGACGACTTGTCCAAAATCATGAAGGGCTACCCCAGACACATGGAGCCGTACCTGGCCGAATGGGTCCTTGCCACCCTCAACGGCAAGGAATCCCTGGTAGAGCCACAAATCGTCCCCGACAGGTCTAAGAAATTCTTTATTGCAGGGGCCATCTTAGGAGCAATCGTAGTGGCAACCCTCTGGATACTTGTTCATTTCCTATAAGTCGAGATTTATAAATGGTCTGGATTGATATTGTCTGCTGTGTCATCATCGCACTATTCGCCCTGCTCGGGCTGTGGCATGGTCTTCTGAAGAGCATCTTTAAACTGGTTGCTTGGGTAGCAGGCCTGCTGGGAGCCTATTTTGCCACGGATGTCATCGGGAATTTTATCGCCACAAACTTGGAAATTGACGGACTGACCGTAAAAATCATCTGCGTCTGCGTCGGATTCCTGGTTCCCTTCTTGCTTTTCTCGTTCATCGGGCATTTTCTGCACAACATCGTCAAGGATTCCGCCATCAGCGGCGTGAACAGACTTCTCGGTGCAGGGCTCGGCGTTGTAAAAGCCCTAATACTCTGTTTCCTGTTCCTGACCATCATCCACCTGATTCCCGCCTCGGGCGGACTCAGGGACGCCCGCAACAATGCACTTTCGTACAGCGCCTATAGGTGGAGCCTAGAGACTATGGGAATCTCCTCTGAAGAGGTAGATATCATCGACATGGCCGAAAAGAAAGCCACCGAAATGGCGGACTCCGCCGTAGATGCCGCCAAGGAAGCAGCCGAAAAAGAAGCCGAAAAGGCTGTCGAGAACGCGAAAAAGGCGGCAAAAGAAGCCGCCATCAAAACCGTGGAAAAAGCCACTACCGATACTACAAAAAAATAAATCCCGCCTAGGCCAGATGGTCGTTAGACGTAGGGGTGAAATTAGTCAAATTGGCAACTATTATCGCCGTCAGGGCAACCATAGCTACCGCAAAGCGGCTGCAGCTGGTCGGCAAGCTCCACTACGGTCAGTTCCGGAGCGGAATACTCTTTCTTTTCTTTTTCATCCAACATTTAATCACCTCATTTATGGATCATTGATAATCACTGTTATATCCGACGGCAACTCGCTCGGCTCTACCAAAACCGTCGGTCCGTCAACAAAAAGAACTTGCATATCCGGGATAACATATTCCTTTTTCATGCAAAAACCTACTTTACAATCACCCTCTTACCGTTATGGTAGTAGGTTCCCTGGGTCTTCGGCTCCCCTTTCAGCCGACGGCCCTGCAAATCGTACCAGCGGTCCATGCGGAACTCGCCCGTTCTGGTGTTCATGACACCCCGTTCCACAACGTTGCCCTGTTCATCCTGAACCACAACATTGATTTCATCGGGCAGTTCTCCTGCAAGGCTTGCACCGACTGCCGACTTTGACGCCTCAGAACCGCCATTGTACACCAGGTAGGCACGCATGGGGCGGAGCCAGGCATTCTTGCCCGCCTTGACGAAAGCACCGGCCTCAAAATTAGTCCCGTTAATATTGACATCTTTTGCTACAAATCCGTATGCGTAACCTAATTCCGAGTCTCCTTCAGCAAACTGACGCTTGGCATAGCTGCCCTTGAACACCCATTTGCCTACCGGAACTTCGAGGGCGGTCGACGCTTTCAAAGTTACCGGTCCTTCAAAGGTAATCGGACCGTCTTGGTCTGCAATTACAATATACGGGGTATTCGCGACAACGGCATCTCCGGCTGCATCAAAAACGATTTGCTTGTAATCGTTGGAAATAGAGGATGGCTTATAGAACTTGGCGTTCCCCACCTTGGAGGCCTCTATGTCAAACGGAAGCACGATTGTCGAACTCTTGCCTTTTGTAAAGGAGCGATTGTAGGTCACCGATGCAACCTCAATATCCCCGGGAATAGTGATCGTTTCTTCTGACGCACCATCGATGACTGCTTCCTTATGACCATCGCTAGCATAAGTGTTGATGGTAATTGCTCCGTACTGAACGGTTTCAACTTCAGGAATCCACTTGGCGTAGAATGTCTTGTCGCCCGTAGAGCCCTTTAGGATTTCAGTTACAGCATCGCCTTCGAAGTCTTCATTGGTGTACCAGCCGTCAAAGGTAAAACCAACACGCCCTGTTGCATTCTGCAAAGTAAAAGTTTCAGTTTCTTTCGTGTAAGACGTTCTGTTATTCGCCTTGGTTCCACCATTCAATTCATAGGTAATTGTGTATTTTTTCAGCATTTTTCCATATAAAACTGTATCACCCACCATTCCCTTTGGAATGTTCGTAGTACGTTGTGTATAAGCCTGATCCCAGAACCACCCAACAAACTCATATTCGTTAGATGAGAAAGTTGGATTATATAGTGAATAATTACCATTCTTAGTATTATTTATCGTATATGTACGAGGTTTAGAAGGATTGCTTTCGGTACACACTTCACACACATAAGTAATGTTGTAGGTCACAATTTCCCATGTCGGATAAAGTGTCAGAGCCGCATTTTCCTCATAGGTTGCGCCAAATTCATAGACCTTCGCTCCATCCGCAACAGTTGCCCAACCAGTCTGAACATATCCCTTGCGATTGAAGTAACCTGCGGATTCAAGCGTAATGCTTTCTCCGTGGTCCTTGAACTGGTCCGTAACGGCACCTTGGGATTGGTTATCTGCCAAATACATGATTCTGTAGGTCTTCTTGGACCACTTTGCATAAAGTGAGATGTCACCCGTCGTTCCCTGAATAACCTGGGTTGCCGGTTTGGTAAAGCCAGCATCATAGAACCAGCCCTCAAACACATAACCTTCAACATCGGCCGGCGCCTTCAGCACAAAAGCCGTATCAATGGTATACTTATCAGGATTTCCTCCCTTGCTCCCAACATTATTCATCTCATAAGTAATCGAGAAAGGAACAGGAGTCCATTTTGCATAAAGGATCCAATTTTCCTCTATTTCTGTTTCATCAAAGTTGAATGCATTAATACAGGCAGATTCCTTATACCAGTCCACAAACACATATCCATCATCAGCCTCTGGATCAGCGGGTGCCTGCGTTTTTTGGCGACTTTCCACCCGGACAAAGTCAACCTTAGTTTTACCATGACCATTGTCGTTATAGGTTACGGTATAGGTGATGGCCTGTGTCCATACAGCATAAAGAGTGGTATTTTCTGTAGCATTGGGAAGCACCTGAAGCGTATCTTTTTCCAGGGCATTTTCTGTCAATGCCCACCCTGTAAAGTAGAAATGGACATTTTCATTGTTCGTGTAGGAGAAAGGAAGTTCAATATCTTCAACAGTAATCCTTTCATTCTTGGCAATCTGAATAGTCTTGACCGTTTCGCCATCAGTAAATGTGCCAGGTGCGGCACTAAAGGTAACTGTGAAAAATGGATACCAAACCGCATAAACTTTCGTTGCCCCAGATACGGTTCCCAAATCGGCCGCAGGCTCGGTAGCGTTGGGATCCAATGACCACCCAGCAAAGGCGCTATCGACGTGGGTCGGCAATCCTATTTCAGCAGCAGAGATGGTCATTCCCTTCTGCAAAAAGACATTTTTTGAAACCGTTCCATCAGCAAATGAACCGCTCTTCGCGTTAAAGACGATTTTGTAGCCATCTGCACCGTAGCCATTCAAAGAAAGACCAGTCTGACCCACAGACCAAGGTTCTTCTTTACAGGATCCATCATCGTTGGTGCCATTTAATGCACAAGCAACATCTTCTTTATTGGTGACACCGTTCACCGTTTCATTAGTGCAGTTGTTGTTATTGCAATTTTTTCCAACTCCACCAACAGATGCTCCATTGTAAGTAAGGTTACCCTCAAAATAACTGTCTGTAGCCGAAGCAGTTCCTGAATACACATTTCCAACAACTCCGCCGACAGAACCATTTGTTCCAGTATTATTAAGACCTGGACCGGCATACACGCACGACTCCACCGCAACATCAGTCTTAGTAATACCGATAATACCTCCAATATTGGCCTCACTTCCACTTGTATGGATTTCAACAAGGCTCAAGCAACTGCTTATCGTTCCAACTTTAGCATTACCAACAATACCTCCAACCCCTTGGCCCTTACCTGTTGTTCGAATCTTTCCCGATGCCATACATTCAATAACAAATGTATCATCCTTCGTAAAGACAACATCTTTGCCGTTAATTTTCACTTTATCCGCCAGCCAACCAACAACGGCTCCTACAGAAATTTGGTTAGTTGTGCTGCCAGTGATATCACCGGCATTTGTCGCTGCCTGAATGTCAACATTCTCAAGAATTAAATTCTTGACAGTTCCACCACCAAGTACCGCGATAAAACCAAGATTCTGAGCATAATCACTATTTATGGCAGCAAGTTCAGTAGCGTTGATATAAAGATTTTTGACTACATGACCATTTCCATCAAAGATTCTCCCATACACATTGCCACCTTTTCCTGCAGCAATTGGAGTCCAAAGTTTGCCGCCAAGGTCAATATCGGCGGTCAGTCTAGCGTTAGCATTCTTATAATTTTTAGCATACCAAGCGAGTTTCTTGGCATTGTCAATGATGTAGTATCCGTCTTTTGTGCAAGGTTCTTGAGTTAAAGTTCCATCCCAAACCGGATTTTCCGGAGGGACATAATTTGCGGCACAATCAGCAGCAAACCCCTGGCTTGCCAAAAGCAGGCTGGCAATTAGAACAAATTTGTTCAAAAACGACCGTATTTTCATAAAAAATGCCCCTTTTACGTTGTTTTCCATATTCCAATTTAGAATATTCACCGTCATTACGCAAGCGTTTGTAACAAGATTGTAAGTTTTTCGCAACTTTTGGGCAGAAGGTGTGACGGGGGTCACGTTTTAGATCGGAAAAAGAGGGGTTTTAGGGGGCGGGAGCCCCCTAGGAGAGGGGGTAGAGGAAGCCTTGGCCTAGATCCTTCGACTCCACTTCGTTTCGCTCAGGATGACACCACATTCACCTAGGATGACACAGGGCAAGGCTGGAGCGAGGGGGAGGCCTCCCCCTTTGGCAAATTTTTCTACATTTTCGCGCGAAAAATTTTATCCAAGGATAAACTCATGAAACGTACTCATAACTGCGGCCAGCTGCGCAAGGCAGATGTTGGCCAGACCGTAACACTCGCCGGTTGGGTGGATCGCCGCCGCGACCATGGTGGTGTGATTTTTGTGGACCTCCGCGACAAGTATGGCAAGACCCAGATCGTCTTCAACCCGGACTACAACGCCGACGTGATGAAGACCGCCGAACAGCTCCGCAACGAATACGTAATTACGGTGACCGGCAAGGTCTACGCCCGCGAAGAGGGCAACGCCAACGAGAAGCTCGCCACGGGCGAAATCGAAGTCAAGATCGACTCCATCGAAATCCTGAATGCGGCCCTCACCTCCCCCTTGGCCATCAACGACCCGAACGAAGAGTGCAAGGAAAACGACGACCTGCGCCTGCAGTACCGTTACCTCGACCTGCGCCGTCCGTGGATCCAGAAGAAGCTGTTGCTCAAGAGCCGCTTCCTCAAGGCCGTGTACGACTTCTTCTACGCCAACGGTTTCGAGAACATCGAGACTCCGGTGCTCTGCAAGTCCACTCCGGAAGGCGCCCGCGACTACCTGGTGCCGAGCCGCGTGAACCCGGGCAAGTTCTACGCCCTCCCGCAGTCTCCGCAGCAGTACAAGCAGCTCCTGATGATTGCCGGCATGGACCGCTACTTCCAGATTGCCAAGTGCTTCCGCGACGAAGACCTCCGCGCCGACCGTCAGCCGGAATTCACGCAGAT
>DGRZ01000088.1 GCA_002391195.1 Fibrobacter sp. UBA4375
AGGAACGCATGGAACAGAATATTGACATTTGGGACTTTACGCTTTCCGCCGAGGATATGAAGCAGATTGACGCTCTGGACATAGGCCATAGCGAAATCATCGACCATAACAATCCCGAAGTTGTCAGGTATATTCTCTCTGCAAAGTCGGAATAGGGGGAGGAATGCGGGAAAAAGGGTCTTTCCCATGTTTTTGGCCTAGGAACGGGTACGGTTGCGGAAGGGTGGCTTGACAAGGCTGTTAAATTTTGGGAATTTGTAGATAATCGATGAAAAAAGTTCTGACGACATTCAAGATGGTATTGCTTTCGCTCGTGTTCACGATGGTGGCGTACGCCGCGGATCCCTCTGCCGAATTTCCCGACTGCGTAAATGTTGCCGATGCTCATGCCGAAACGCCGACCGCAGTCATCGATAGCGTTCAAAAGCTTTCCCCGTTCGATCACCTGGGCCATAACATGCTGCTGAGTGCGTTCGGCTGGCCGCTCGGATTCCACATGCTCGGCGGTGCGCTTACGTACAAGTTCTCGATAGAAAACAACGACTTGATGGTGGCGCGTTTTGCGGCCCGTCAGGACCAGTTGGCGTACGGCATCGCGTTCACTCCCGGCATGATGATGGGGACGTTCTTCCCGATACTCGTCCCCGGCTACATGTACTTTATCAGCGACAACCGCGCGCTGAACAACACCGGTGCCGTCGCCGTGCAGGCCACCGCCGTGGCGTTCCTCTACAACAATATTCTCAAGGCGATTTCGGCACGCGAGCACCCTGACACAGAACTCAACAGCGGCGAGCGTTCCCGCGATTTCAAGTGGGGGTTCTTCAGGCGCGGAGTCTTTTACGGCTGGCCCTCGGGGCATTCCATGACCAACGCGGCCATGGCCATGAGCATCGCAAGCTACAACCGCGACAAGCCCCTCGTCGTGGCGGGCTGCGCCCTGTATGCAGGCTACATCGCCACAAGCATGGTGCTCGGCGCAAAAGGCGAAGCCCACTGGTTCTCCGACGCCGTCGCGGGCACCCTGATGGGAGCCTCCATCGGCTGGTACATTGGCAGCGTGTTCTACAAGGAAAAAATCGGCGAAAAGCAGACCCCGCCCAAGGTCACCATCGCCCCGCTATTCTTTGACGACACCAAAGGCGCCGTGCTCAGCGTGAGAATATAAGTTTTCACTATGTTTCACACGCATAGTGAAAAAATATTGCTCAACACGTAAGAGATTCTGCCTTACTGCGTATTTACCTTAAAAAAATATTTCCCTTTCGGAAGTCTATTAAATTGAATGTCGGCAACACCATTTGTACTACGGCGAGCCATCACTTGTCCAATTGAATTGATCGCGAAGACTTCATAGTTTCCTGGTTTGTTGAAGTGAACCGTATAGACGCCATTATCTAATAAAACGGAGTGATGGCTGTTGAGCGAAACCTTTGGAATTTTGCTGGAACTGGAAATCGGGTCGCCGCACGGTTCCTGATTGCAAACATTCGTCCCCGGCGAACTTGCAAGTACGATGTTCTTGACAATCGCTTCGCCCGAGACGCCGGACGCCGTCAGGTAAAAGTCCTTCACGCCACCGAGGCTTTTGAGGTCCGAGCAGTACACCGTTGTCCAACCGTTAGCCACCGACTTTGCATTGGCTGCCACCAGTTCGCATTCCGAAAGAACGGTCCCGTCCTTTTTGCCGTCGCGAATGCTGAGTTTGCCGCCCGTAAGGCTCTTCACCTCGATAGCCACTTCCGTGCTCGTAATGGAATCCGTCACCACGTTCTCGAAAATCGCATAGCCGCCGTCCTTGATGGCGAACTCGTCGTCTGCAGTCAAACGCACGCGGATGCCGTTGTCAAAGCCGTTCGCGGGAATCGTATCGCGGATAATGCGCAAGAAGTCGATGCGGTCCAGTTCCGCGAAATTTCCGTTAGGCAAAGGTTCCAATTCGATGAAGTTGCCGCCCCGCTTGAGTTTCGCGGGCACTATCACCACGGATTTTTCGGGGAATGTGCCCCAGGAACCTGTGGGCGGGAGCGTTACCGTCTGTGACTTGCCATTCACCGTCACCTTGTGCATCGCGGCCGCATCGCCGCCGTTCGCGTAGCGGTAGCGTAGCAGGTAGTCTCCCGCCTGCATAATGTTCATGGGCAGGCGAATCTTGGAACCTTCAGTATTCACGTACGCAAGGTATTCCCCGTTGGAGGCCGTATTGCTGCGGGTAATCTCAAGGTCGCCCGACACAGCGCGGGTCAGTGCACCGTGCTCAACTTCGGCGCTCAAATAACGCCCGAGAAAGGGCTGACCCATCTCGGCCCAGTTATCCTCGGTAAACACGACGTCACGTATATGAATATGGTTGTACTTGTCGCCATTCAAATCGTAGTAGTGGTGCACAAATCGCACGCGGTTCAGGTCCTGGAAGGCCTCGCCGCCGCCCGGCCCCACGTAGCGCCCGTAGCGTTCTAAGAGAATCGTGCCACCACCTGTCGCCATATTGTAACCGGCGCGGTCAACATACGGGCCGGTTACATTGTCGGCGCGACCGTAAGCCGTCTTGTATGTGGTCTGCTCGATGTTTTCGCCCTGCCGGCAACATTTGTCCCAAGCCGTAAACAAGAAATATTGCCCGTTGTGTTCGATAAGGCTCGGGCCTTCTTCGGCTCCGCCGCTCGCGATGCTCGTACGGCGCGCAATGTTGTAGACGGTCTTGTCGTCACTCGCCTGGTAGCCCGTAGTTGCGTCAAGCTTGATCAGCTGGATGCCGAGCCCGAACGAACCGAACGCCATCCAGTAATTGCCCTCGGTGTCACGCGCCACGTCGGCGTCAATTGCGTTGTATTTGTCCGTTCCTTCTTTGGTATGGAAAACATGGCCGTGGTCTTTCCAGCCGTAGCCCGTTGTTCCCGGCACAATTGAGTTCGTTGCGGTATAGCCGATGGCCGAATTGCGCACGCCGAATTCCGACACGCAATAGTAAACGCGAAATTCGCCGTTCATGTAGAAAATGTCCGGAGCCCAGATGCCCTCGGTCTTGGGCGCGTAGGTGAAGGCCCACTGCGGAATGGCACTCACGGTGGAGCGGTGGTTCTGCCAGTTGTAAGCGTCTTCGCTTATCCACAGTTGCAGATTGTTGTTGGTGCTCATGAGGGCGTAGCCGTCCTCGAACCGTACCATGCTCGGGTCGTGACCAGGTTGCAAATTATCTTTCGCATACCAGTCAGCGGCAAAAGACTGTGCCGCGAAAGCGCAAACTGATAGGGTGAAAAAGTTTAATCTGCAATTCATCCGAACGTCTCCTCTTTTTCTCAAAAATAACACCTAGCCCTAATCATTTTTTGAGGAGAAAAACAAAAAACCTTGACAATTTGTCTAGACGATTTATTCTGAAATTCTACATCGGAATCACTGTGGTATTTGAATTGCGGGCATATATTCCGGAGGGGTTTGCCCCTGTTGTCGAAAAAATTCTCACAATCACTCCTTAGACCTAAAATAATAAAGTATATTACGGATAGGTATGCTCTATATCCATCAATATCCCGATTGGACGCACTTTCGGTTCGATTCCCGGAAGGTCCTGAACGCTCTTGGCGAAACCCGCCTGCAAGAGGGCAAGCTTATTGGAGCCATGGAGACCTGCGGGTTCCAGGATTTGGAACAGGAGCTGTTGATTCAGGATATTCGCTCCAATTCTGCCATCGACGGAGTTCATCTGGACAAGGTTTTTGTGGAGCAGCAAGTGGCTCTTGTGCAGGGTGGTTCTGCCCAGTCAGCAGACCCTGCGGTACGCATTTACCTCGCCGCCATCACCAAGGCGTTCAATCCATTGACTCAGGAACGTCTGTTTGCATGGCACGCCTCCATGGGACAGAACAAGGTGGCCAATTTTCGCGCTGCACCCAGTGCGGTCCAATACCGCCAGGGTGAGCTTCAGCTGGATTTCGAAGGGCCGAATCCAGAACGGCTGGAGCAAGAGGTGGAGCGCTACATCCAGTGGATGGAAAGTTCCAGCATGGACGGCGTCATCAAGGCTGCGGTGGCCCATTTCTGGTTTGCGACCCTCAGGCCTTTCACCGATGCCAACGGTCGCTTGGCAAGGCTCCTCACCATCGTGGCCCTTGCCCGCAGCGAGCAGACCACCCGTTGCCAGTTCTCCCTGAACCAGGCTTTTCTGGAGCGCCGTGAAGATTATTTCAAGATTCTCAACGCAACCCAGCGCGGTAACGGCGACTTGACGGAATGGATTCTCTGGTTTATCGAAACATTGCAGGCTGCCATGGCGAGCACTCGGGAGCGCATTCTCAAGGAACAGCGCAAGACGGCCTTTTACAACCGCCATGCCGGAGAGGCTTTCGACGAAAAGGACCAGAAGTTGTTTACCGCCCTGTTTGCAGGAACGCTTCCTGCAAGTTTTACCGCCAAGGAACTGGCGGCGATTATCGACCAGAGCCACGACACGGCCCTCCGCACTATCCAGAAACTCATCGCCAAGGGTATCTTGAAATCCGACGAGAAGGGCGGCCGCAGCCAGCGGTATTCTGTTAGGGGATAGGGGCTAGGATCTAGGGGTTAGGGGATGGAACAAAAAAGACCCGCTTTTGCGGGCCTTGATTTTCCAAAAGAAAAGCTTGATTACCCTTCTTCCAGGGCTTCCTTGAATTCGTCCACCGTGGCGATGTATTCGTCGATCATGTCGGGCTTGGAATCCAGGTGGGCAAGAATCTTTTCCAGGTGTTCCTTGTTGAACACTGCCTTCAGCTGGCGGCTGGCGTGACCCTTGTAGCCCCATTCCTTGAGGATTTCGTCGGTGACCACGAAGGAATCGTCCATAGACACGAAACGCATGGGGCCATAGACAGCCCAGTTGTGTTCCATCTGCATGCATTCCGGTTCCTGCATGTCGGGGTTGGCCATGTAGCGCTGGATATGGCGGGTGCGAACATCCTTGATCTTGTCGATGCGCATATAACCCATGATCAGGTACTTGTTGCGCATTTCGGAATCGCTGAGGCCTTCGTAGCGGGTGCCGAACAGAATGTAGCGGCTCTTGGCACGGACGATGGCGTTGATGTTTTTCACGTTGCAGCAGCTCATGAGACCGTAGGTGCTGGTCTCGTAGTTGGGTTCGTAAAAGAAGCCCTTGCCGTTTTCGTTCAGCTGGTCACGGACGGGCATTTCGGACTGGTGACTGGTCTCCACATAGAGCAGGCTGCCGGCGGCGTTGCCACGGTAGTCTTGCCAACCTTCAAGATTGATTTGTGTCTTAGGCATTATTCAACCCCTAAAAAAGTGATACATAATAAAAAAACCAGCGGACCTAAAAAGGTTCGTCATTTACGTTGCCAAAATACAAAAATCAGTGCTAGAGGGTGAGGGCTTCTGCCGAAATATCCGCCATTCCGAACAGATTAGCCCCTTTTTCGAAGAATTTGGCGGTATCCGTGGTCAAAAAGCGGGTCTTGCCGGACCGCGAAAGCCGGGCATCCATCTCGGGGTGGCGGTTCAGGTAGTCAACGGTCTTGTCCGCCACGATCTGGCCCTGGATGACCAGGCGCACTCCTGCGGGGAGTGCCTCCCGGATTTCCTTTTCCAGCAGGGGGTAATGGGTACAGGCCAAAAGGACGGTGTCTATTTCGGGGTCTTTCTGGAGCAGCGCTTCTACATCTTTCTTGACAAAAAAGCGGGAGCCCTCCGTACCCATCTCGCCGTTTTCTACCAGGGGCACCCACATGGGGCAGGCGTGCTGGGTGACCTTCAGTTCAGGAAAGAAATGGCTGATTTCTATCTGGTAGCTGTTGGACGAAACCGTGCCCGCGGTAGCGAAGATGCCGATGTGGCCTGTGTGGCTGAACTTGCCGATTTCTTCGGTAGTGGGCCTGATGATACCCAGCACCCGCTTGTCCGGAAACTCTACGGGCAACACCTGCTGTTGGATGCTCCGGAGCGCCCGGGCCGATGCCGTATTGCAGGCGAGAATCACCAGGGGACAGCCTCTGTTGAAAAGCTCCCGCACGCACTGGAGGGTGTAGCGGAAGATGGTCTCGAAACTCCTGCTCCCGTAAGGCGCCCGGGCGTTGTCGCCCAGGTACAAGAAGTCGTATTCGGGCAGGGCCTTGCGCAAGTCCTGCAAAATCGTGAGCCCGCCAAATCCGGAATCGAAGACGCCTATCACAGGGCGGCCTCCATGCGGGAACGGACCAGGGGCATCAGTTCCTTTCTTGGGTCGTTGTCGCCCTGGCGTTTTTCGATTTCGCCTGCGTCGATGGGTTCTAGAATCTGTACGCTCACCTTGCAGCGTCCGGTATTCTTGCGGCGTTCCCACACGGCAGAAGTGCCGCGGATAACCACAGGGAGCACTATAGCGTGTGACTCTAGCGCAAGCCTGAAACCGCCGCTCTTAAAGGGAGAGAGAGCTTCGCTTTTTCCGCGAGTACCTTCGGGGAACAGACAGAGCCTTGGTGCCCGGCCAGAGGCCATGGCTTCGCGAATCAGCGCTCCGCCGCCACCCTTTTTACGATTGATAAAAATGCAGCCGATCTTGTGCATCCAGAAATTCAAGAAGGGAATGAACCGAAGCGACGCCTTGGCGATAAACCCTACAATGCGTTCAATGGAAAGAAACATCACGGGAATGTCGGCGTAGGAATTGTGGTTCCCCATAACAAACACGGGGCGGTTCCAGTCCACCTTGGAAAGTATCGCCTGGTCTTTTATTTCCAGGTCAACCCGCAGCACGTTCATGCAGAATCGGGAGAACTTCTGGATTTTTCCTTCGAGCCAGGTGTTGAAATTTTTTCCGTAGGCAACCAAGATAAAGGGCAGCGCGAGAATATGCGCAAGCATATAGCCAAGCACTACAATTACCACGTATATTCTAAACAAGATAACAGGCATAGTCCATCGGGGTTGCTTGGGGTAGCGGGGCAGGAACCTGGACGGTTTCAGTTTCAGCAGTTTCCCTTTCCAATACCTCTGCTTGCAATATAGCAAAACCAGATAAGATTCGGCACGGGTCACCCCGACGTAATACAGCCGCCTTTCTTCGTCCATCTGCGCCTTGCGCTGTTTGCGGTTACCTTCGCACTTGCCCGGCGTGAATCCTTCGGCAAGTCCCGCGTAAAAGACTACGGCGTACTGGAGGCCCTTGGAGGCGTGCACCGTCTCGATATGGATGCCATCTTCTAGCACTTCGTCGCCTGCCATGGGGTCGCCTGCGATGGGCAGCTCGCATTCCCGCAGGGCTTCTTCGAAATATTGCCGAAGCCGGTTGTACCGCACCAGGATGGCGAAGTTTTTCCATTGGAGTCCGTAGTTTTCGCGCAGGGAATGAATGGCGGTCTTTATCCTTTCGATTTCTTCGATGGGGTTGTCCGACACCCAGACTTCGGGCTTGCGGTTTTCGGTGAAAATCCTGTTGCCGCCGGAGCCCTTGGGGTTCCCTGCCCGGAGAACCTTCCGTAACGTTACGGGCTTGTTCACAAAAATGTCGTTGGCCAAATGCAGCACATTTGGTACGGAGCGGTAGTTCCATTCCAGACGGATGAGGGTACTGTCCTTGAAGTCCGCCTGGAAACGCCGGATGTTCCCGATGTCCGCTCCGCGGAAGCCGTAGATGGCCTGGTCGTCGTCGCCTACCACGAACAGGTCCTTACGATTTCCGAGAATGTTCTTGACCAGCCTGTACTGGGAAGGGTTGATGTCCTGGTATTCATCTACCAGGATTTCGGCCCACAGGGACTGAAAGTATTCTTTTGCCTTTTCGCAGGTTTCAAGCAACCTGATGGCGAGGTAAATCAGGTCTTCGAAAACCACGTTTCCAGACAAAATAACGTTTTTCTGCAGGGGTGAAATTTTTTTCTTAATGGTACTCGGCTGGTCGTCCGAAAAAAGTTCTTCCCGGTTCAACTTGGCGGCAGGAATCTTCCGCCTTGCCAGTTCCCGCAAGAATTCCCGCTGGTCCGTCTCTTTAGGGGTGGGAATCTTGTTGAACCCGAGAATCTCGTAGGCAAATCGCTCTCCGATTTTCTGCTTGAGCATGAACAGCGCGAGGGAATGAAATGTGCAGAGCCGTACCCCTGCCTTCGGGAAAAGTGCCTCTACCCGCTCCCGCATTTCGGCGGCGGCCTTGGCGGTGAAGGTAAGGGCCAGAATCTTTTCGGGCTGTACCCCGCTCATGATGCGGTACTGGATCCGCTTGGTCAGTACAGAAGTTTTGCCCGAGCCCGCTCCTGCAAGAATCAGGAGAGCTCCGTTTTGTTTATGGTCGTGCAAGACGGCCATACGCTGGTCGCCGTTCAGACCTTTCAAGATGCTTTCGGCATCCATAGGTTACCGTTGTGGAATGCGGCGCCCCGAAATTTGCGCCTGCGGGATATGGGAAAGGGACTAGGTGGTTTCCTTGTCCGAAACATTCGAATGGCCGCCCAGTAAAAAGGCGAAGCCTCCGAACAGACTCAACAACAAACTTACAAAATAGGCCAGCAGCTGGATTACTACCGATTCGAGACCGGGCACTCCGGCGCGGGCGAACAGGGACTGGGCGAGCAGTTCCCTAGGGCCGAACCCGCCGATGGAAATAGGCAGGGCGCTTACGATAGCTACCAGCGGAATGTAGTAGAAATACCAAGAGATAGACAGCTCCACGCCGACGGCGATACCGCAGAAGAAGTGCACCAGAATGCGGAGGGCCTGTGTTACCGCCGAAAGTCCGCTGATGCGGGCCCACAGCTTTGCCGAGCGAAACTGCTGGAATCGCTCGAACATATGGATTAGTCGGCTATTGATTTTGGCGGGGAAAATTTTTTCCAGGATTTTGCACAGGAGCCTGCCCAGCCTACGGCTGAACAGGGAGGCAAACAGGGCGCAGAATCCCAAAAAGATCCAAAGCGACGGCCACATGAACGCCCGCTGGGCCTCGTCGTGCATAAAGAACAGAAGTCCAACTGCCAAGGCGAACAGCGTAATGAAGAAAAGACCGAAAAGCCTGTCGAAGAAGGTGGCGGTGAGGCCGGCACCTACGGTGTCTTGACCGCCCTGCATACGGATATCGTAAATTTTCTTGGCGTCGCCGCCTACGTTTCCGGGCATGAAGTTGTTGAAGAACAGCCCCACGTAGTAAAGTTTCAGCAGGTGGCCGTACTTGAGATTCACGTTCTGCTTTTCTAGCAGGAGTTTCCACTGGAGGCATGCCGTAAAGTTGGACGCCGCAAGGCAAAGGATGGCCGCAAGCAAGGGCCAGAGGCTCTTGGCATCGAAAAGCTGGTAAAGGTCATCTACGCTCCACTCCGGGTCCATCACGATGTTCCTGCAGACAAAATATGCAGGGACGATGGTCACCACCAACTTCAGCAAAAAAATCAGGGAAGACTTCAGACGGCTATTCATCGGGTCCCCCTTCGGCCACCCGATGACGGATGACGGTATCTTGCAGCAGGTTGAACGTCAGATCGGCAGCGGTATCCCAGCGGAATTCGTCTGCGTAGATACGGGCTTCTTGCGAAAGCCTGGAGCGCAGCTCGTCGTCGCCGTAGAGGCGCTCCATTTCCATGGTACAGGTGTGGGCATCTCCCATGGGGAACAAAAGGCCGGTTTCACCGTTCTTGACGCTGTCGCGAAGTCCCGGCACATCGCTTGCAATAGTGGTAATGCCAAGCTTTGCCGCCTCTACGACGGTAAGGCCCCAGCCCTCCTTGAAGCTCGTCTGCAACAGTGCCACGGCGTGACGAAGCAGCTGCTGTTTCTTGGAAGGACTGACATATCCCAGAAGCACCACGCGATTTTCAAGATTGCGCTGTTTTAGCCAGGCGGGGATCTTTTTCAGGAGCGGTCCGTCTCCGGCCACCAAAAGCTTGATGTCCGGGTGCTTCCACGCAAATTTTTCAAAGGCCTCCAGCGCCGTCCAGATTCCCTTGTAACGGTGAACGCGGGAAAGCCACAAGAAGTAGGGCAGGCCCTCGGCTTCTGGTGGCGGCACTTCTGTTGATGGATCGAGAGTACCTTTGCTGTCGGAGCCGTTGTAAATTACAGAAATGCGCTTGCCGTCAATTCCGATTTCTTTGAGCTCGTGCCTGGTGCTTGGACTTACCACGATAAACGACTGTTTACGGTAGAACCAGGGAATGGTCCGTTCAAAAGCCCATACCACGGCTGCTACCGGGAAAAACGTCTCGTGGAAAATGGAACTGCGCCACAGATGGTGCATTTGCACAACCACCGGCTTTTTAATCCAGAACGGCGTATATAGCGGAAGCTTGTTCAGGTCTTCTACCACCACGTCAAAATTGAATTCCCGGTCCAGCTTACGGATGTTCATGGCAACGGTAAGCTGGAACAGCATGTCGCCACCTTTGCGGACGACTTCGATTCCATCGACAGTTTCACGACTTTTGCAGCCTGCAAATGCCGTCGTAAAAAGTACGACCTTGTGGCCCGCATCTACCAGTTGCGAAAAGATGCGGTGCAGGTGCTTTTCGGCGCCCCCTGCGGCAGGGTGCAGCCGGTCGCGGTAATTGACCACAAGGATATTCATGGACTAGGGCTTTTTGCCCAGGACTCCTATGCACAGCTGGGTATAGTGCATGATCGGGTTTGTTTCCAGAGAATCCAGAATTTTATCTTTCGCTTTCTGGTATGCTGTTCCCTGCAGCGGATACTTGGGCAGCTCCACGCCTACCTTGAAACCGATTTCCCGGAGGATTCGGTAATAGAGGTTCGGGCGCATCCAGTCGCCGTACTCATAGACGCATTCAAAACCGGCATCGGTCATGAGCTTTTTCAGCTGGGGCATGGTGAACTGCTTTTCCCAACCGGCGAACCACTTGTCCATGGCAATCAAGATATGCTTGATGATGGTGTAGGGGTGCACTGTTTGCGGTACGTCGCAGAGGCAGTGCCCGCCGTGCTTCAAGATGCGGAAGTTTTCCTTGATAAGCGGGAGGGAATCCTTGAAATGCTCCGCTAGCCCTTGATGGAAAACCAGGTCGAAGGTGTTGTCGGGGAAAGGCGCCTTGAAGGCGTCGCCACGGATAAGTTTCAAGTTGTCGTACAGATTGTCTTTTGCCCGCAGGCCATCCACAATCTTCAAGCTGTTCTCGGCAAAATCCAACACGTACACGTCGGCGCCCAGGCGGGCAAGCTCGGCGCTGTCACGTCCGGTGCCGGCGCCAACTTCCAGCACCTTGAGTCCCTCGAGCTTAAAATTCTTCTTGATGGTATTCAGCACCGACGGAGACGAAGGATACACCTTGTCCATGTCGTTTTTCTGTTTCCAAAAACGGTTCCATACGGACTGGTCTGGTTCTTTTACTGTCATAACCGGCAAAATATACGAAATTGTATCTTGCGGAGTATCAACGAATTACGAGACTTTGGGGCGAATTCCGTCATTTTTACATAATTTTGTAATAAAAAGATGACAATGTTTGAAATTTGTGACAAAAATTTGTATCTTTGACCAAGGTTTAAGGACGATAAGGGGCGTTTTTTTGCCAAGTTGTAAAATTTTGTTCTTTTGGCATACAAGTTGCTCAAAAAAAAGCGATATTTAGAGAGACAAGGTTAAAGAAATGCATATTGATTCAACAGATACAACCCTAAAAAGATACCTCGAAGACATTAGACGCACAGCCCCCCTCTCCCGCGAAGAAGAACAGATTCTTTTCCAGAAGGCGAAGGAAGGCGACAAGATTGCTAGAAAGAGACTGATTTCTGCCAATATGCGTTTCGTTTTGAAAGTGGCCATCCAGTACCGTGGCTGCCCGATTCCGCTGCCGGACCTGGTGAGCGAGGGTGCAATGGGCCTGGTGCGTGCCATCGAGTCCTTTGAACATACCCGTGGCCTCAAGTTCATCAGTTATGGTGTGTGGTGGATCAAGGCTTACATTACCCGCGCCATCAACGAGCAGGGTAACCTGATCCGCTTGCCGGCAAACCAGCACCTGCGTGTGCGCAAGGCCTTGCACGAACAGAGCCGCGGTAAAGAAATCAACGAAGAAATTCGCGAACTTATCCAGATCGGTCAGCGCGGTGTGTCTTTCGATAGCCCCCTGAAGGCGGACTCCAAGGCCACATACGCCGAAGTGCTCCCCGACAACGGAGCGTCCAATCCCGAGGCCGATTCCGAAATCCAGAGTGTAGAAAGCCTTGCCCGCGACCTGATGGAACAACTCCCGGAGCGCGAAGCGAAGGTCATTACCGGCATTTTCGGTATCAACCAGGAAGCTCCCCAGACGCTTCGCGAAGTGGGCGAATCCATGAACATTTCCCACGAACGTGTCCGTCAGTTGCGCGACCAGGCGCTTCGCCGTATCCGCAAGTACAACAGCAAGGAATTCCTGCAAGAAAAGAAAGACGCGTTCCTCGCGGCTATTAATAAATAATAGCCGCTCCATGACGCAAGGGGCTTTGCCCCCTGGACCCCCTTTCCAGAGTTTGGTCACGATTAATAAGTAATAGCAATAAATAAAGTAGTTTTCATTACCTCCATGGAGGCTCGCCCAAACGGGCGGGCCTTTTTCTTTTTGTATATTCTTTCTGTATGGAAAACGATTCTTTGAATATGGACGCTGGCGGTGTGGATGCCGCCGTGACGGACAGTTCCGTTGCAGTTTTGGATTCTGCCGCTGCGCCGGAAATGCCCACGCCGGAACAGCTGGGAATTTCTATAAAGGCGGGGCCCGAAGGTGGCCTGCCCGCCATTACTGTAGGTGATACTTTTGAGTTTCCGGTGACGGTCTCCTGGAGCGTGCAGGGGAGCGCCCTTTTGGTAGTGCCAACGGGTTCTGCCAACGCGAAGGGTTTAACCCAGCTGGGGGTGTCCCAGGAGTCGGCACGGTCCGTAAAGGACGGCAAGGAAATTGCCTCCATCACCTTTACATACAAGATTGTGGCGCAGGATACTGGCAACCTGCACATTCCCGCCCTTAAGTTCGAGATTCCGACGCAAATGGGCCAGCCCCTTGACTTGCGGAGTGAAAGCATGGACGTGCGCGTGGACGAACCTTTCAATCCGCTACCGTTTGCGGTAGGAGGGATTGTTGCCCTTTGCGTTCTGCTGGCCGGACTCTGGCGTGTCAAGCGTCGCGCCGCTGCACGTGAGGCCGTTGCCGCAAGAAATGCGGCCGACGAGGCCTTGCGCGATCAGATGCTGGTCTTGAAACAGCGCATCAATTCCGCCGATAGTCGTGAGTGGCTCTTGGAGCTGGAAAGTATCTGCAAGGGGTATGTGGCCCGTAAATTCGGGATGGCGACCGCCGACCCGGTCAATCTCGACAACCTGATAAAAGAAGGCAAGCTAGAAGGCTGGGAAACCCTCGTCGAAGAATTCGCCCACGCCCGCTACGGCGGCGGCAAGCGGGACAGTTTCGAGAACAGGGAAACCTGGAAAGCGGCCATGCGCCTTATGGATGTGGAAGAAGAATAAATGGTGCTGTGCCGTCGTTTCTTTTGTTATGTTTATGAAAGACAGAGGGGGGGGGTGATTTAGTATGAAACTGAAAGCTCTTGTATTCGCATTTGCAACGGCGCTTGTCATGGCTGGCTGCGACAGTTCGACATCCAGCGATACAGAAATTCAGGAATTACCTGATTCCAGCGATAGCTCTGATTTGTCCAGTTCGAGTGTGAAAAAAGACCCGAACTCGAGTGCAAGCAAGGATGATACCGGCAAAACGAACAGCAGCGCAAGCGTTGCCGACATTCTGAAGAACTTTGATCCGGGAAAAATAACTCCGGAGCAGCAGGAGTTGTTCAAGTCTTTCCAGGAAAAGTTTGGTGTCCTTGCAGGAGACGATGATTTAACCGAGGACTGCGACGAGGGAGAGACCAAGTCCAGTACGATTATGGAGCAAGAAGTAACATACACCTGCTGGTCAAATATCTGGATGCCCACATCCGGTTTTGACAAGCTGCTAGAGGACTTGTCTCCGGAGCAATTGGAAATGGCAGCAAACCTTTCTGGAGTGTCTTCAGAAGAATTGAAACTTCTTGTAGATTTCTTCGCCAATGCCGACTTTGCCAACTCGAGCGTCGACATGACATGTGAAGGCGAAGAGAATGATAACACCTGGAGTGTTGAAGGAACTGGAGCGGTTTTGGGTTCTTCTGTTAAATTGAGTGGAACTTCGACCTTTGAAGGAAATACCATGACTTCGACAAGAAACGAAGAAATGGATATGGGTAGTGAAGCGATTTGCAAAGCTTTTATAAATGCGCCTGATGAAAAAGACGAGGAAGATCTAGCAGACGAACAAAAGAATGTCATGCTTTATGGAGAAATTGTAGAAGATGTGTATCGTTGCGAAGGCAGTAAGATGGTTCATTCGGAAAAGAGAACCAAGGATAATGTAAGTGCCGATGAACGTGCCGCCGCCTATGCAGATTTGGTGGGCAAGTGCAAGGATTATCGCGACGGAAAAATCACATTTGAAGAATTTATTGAATGATTTGAAATAGCTGGGAATTTTTCGCAATGTCATGTTCTAGACGAGTTTTGTTCGGGCTTCTCGCCTTTGCCACTATGGCACAGGCCACAGATTATTCCCAGGCCACCCGGAGCTTATTCTTGAAAGATTGCACCCGTGAAGCTAACGAGAAGGAGTGCCTCTGCGTGCTGGACCAGTTGCAGGGAAAGTACAGCGAGAAGGTCTATTTGGCCCACAATGCCGATATGCAGGAAGGGAATGGGGACATGGAATTCATTTCCTTTATGATGGGCGCTGCAATGAGTTGCGTCTTGGCTAGTGACGATGTGGGCGATGCCTTGGCCGAGGGCTCCGGGGAAATTTCAGATGACGACATGAAGCTGCTTTTTAATGCCATAAAGAAGGACTTGCCCAAGAAGGATTTTGTCAAGGGGTGCGCTCCCGAAGCGAAGGCGGTTTTTGGCGAAAAGATGGCCAACAGCGTGTGCGGCTGCGCCTACGACCGTGTGGTGGGGGATTTCGATCGTTTTGCGAAGATGGTCAAGGAAGAGGGCGCGCCTGGAGCTTCCAATGCGTGGGGCGCAGATTACATTATCGAGTGCACGCCCGAGGGGTATTCTCCCGATGTGGAGAAGAACCTTCTGAAGCTTTTGAACGAAAATGGCGTGCCCAAGTCGGTTGGGCAGTGCTTTTTGAAAACTCTTGAGAAAGAATATACCCTCAGGGCCCTTGTGGCCGCTTCCGTAAAAAACAGCGAAGCTTTCCAGATGATTATCATGGGGCTTGCCATGAAATGTATGGGTGCAGCTTACTAATGGGATTATGAAGATAATCCGTGTTACAAAAAGGTTCTGTAAGCCTAGTAGAATACTTTTACAAGCAGTGTACCCACGATTGTCGAGACGATGACGCTCACCAAGCCTGGGCGCATGAAACTGTGGTTCAATAGATACTTGCCGATGACGGTGGTGCCCGAGCGGTCGAAGTTCACGGTCGCAATGTCCGAGGGGTAGTTCGGGATAAAGAAATACCCGTACACGCTCGGTAACACGCCCAGGAGCACAGGGCCTTCGATGCCGAGGCTATAGGCGAGCGGGAGCATGGCAACCACCACCGCGCCCTGCGAGTTGATGAGCACACTCACCGCGAAGAACGCAAACGCGATTGCCCATGGGTAATGTTGCACGATGTTTTTGAGACCGCCCTGCATCACGTCCATGTAGTTCGCGAAGTAGGTGTCGGCAAGCCATGCGATTCCGTAAATGGCGACGACGGCCACCATGCCGCTCTGCCACACGGCGCCTGCCACGGCCTTCTTGGGGGCTGCCTTGCAGAAAATAACCATGAACGCGGCCGCAGCAATCATCACAATTTGGATGATGATGTTCATGGCGAGCGGCTTCATTTGCGCCACGCCGTCAATTACTTTACCTGTAGGGAACTTGGGACGAATGTCGTGGCCCGCAATCTGCATAATGGAGAAGAATACGATGACGGCGAGAGCACCGAGGAAAATGAACACGGCGCGCTTCGCTTCCTTGGAGACTTCCTTGTCGAGCACGGAAGCGGTATTCCCGTACATGTATTCCTTCATCTGCGGGTCTTTGAGGCGGGCCTGGAATGCCGGGTCCTTATCAAGGTCGAGCCCGCGCCTGTACGAGACAAGTGCTGCGACCATGAGCCCGCAAAGGCACGCGGGAATCGTAATCGCGATGACCTGCAGGTTGTTGATATTGAAGCCGTGTGCGTTCGAGATAACCACGAACGATGCGACCGCGGCTGCAATGGGCGAGCAGGTGATGCCGACCTGCGAAGCGACCGAAGCTACGGCGCACGGGCGTTCCGGACGGATTCCCTTCTTGAGCGAAATGTCGCAGATAATCGGCATGAGGGTGTAAACCACGTGGCCGGTGCCCACGAGAACCGTGAGGAAGAACGTGCAGAGCGGAGCCAAAATCGTGATGTGGTTCGGATGCTTGCGCAGGAGCCTCTCCGCAATCTGGATTAGCCAATCCATGCCGCCCGATGCCTGCAGAATGCCTGCGCAGGTCACCGCCGCGATGATGATGTAGATAACGTCGGTAGGCGGCTTGCCCGGCTGCAGGCCAAAGCCTAGAACGAGAATGGCGAGGCCGATACCCGAAATGGCTCCGAGCGCAAGGCTCCCGTAACGGGAACCCACGTAGAGGGCGAGGAGTACGATTAAAAGCTGGATAATCATGAGTGTCATAGCAACCTCCATTTCGGTTTGTCTTAATAAAGATAAACAAAAAAATGAAGTTGCCCTATGAACCTAGTGGATATCCATCTTCGAAAACAGGTTGAGAACCGCTACGCCGGAAATAATCAGGACGAACCCCACGATGGCTCCCAAATCCGGCATCTTGAGAAACGTGGTGCCGGCAGCCTCTGCGGCAATGGCGAGGATGAGGAATACGTAGTTGAGCGTAGGGAGAATATACAAATTGTTTTTTTATATTGTGAAAAAAGTGGAGAGAGGAATCCATGCCGAGTTCTGAAAAGTTCCGTGACCACGTTTTGCAGCAGTTTAAGGGTGAGCTGCGTGTAACGACCCGCAAGATGATGGGTGAATACATTCTGTATGCTGACGGGAAAATCTTCGGCGGGATTTACGATGATCGCCTGCTGGTGAAGCCTGTGCCGGCGGCCGTGGCGATGCTTCCCGGCGCCAAAAAGCAGTTGCCCTACGAAGGTGCAAAGCCCATGCTCCGCGTGACGAGCGAGCAGATAGAAGACTGCGAATTTTTGGCGAAGCTTCTGGATGCGATGCTCCCGGAACTGCCTGCACCGAAAGCGAAGAAGAAATAAATAGGGGTGTTTGTTCTACGTAGAAGGAACGATAATCACTCGCCATTCGTTTTCTGACCGCAGGATATACCCCTTGTCGGTCATATTTTTTAACTGTTTTTGAATGGCTGACATGTTAATCCCGATTTTTTGTTGTAGTTCTCGGTATGTAATGGATGGGTTATCCAATAAGCTTTCGAGAATTCTTGTCGAGTTCTCGCTGCGGAATGTTATCCGTTCCCCATCGTACCACCAAACACCGGGTGAATGTTCCTGAACAAAGCCTATGTTGTATGCGATTTCTTCGGCGTAAATTTTCTTGAAATAATTCTTGAATGCCCTGATTTGTCGAAGAGTCGCTTGTGCTCCATCAGAAGGGGCGTCGCCGACTTCCAAATCGGATTGGTGTAGAGCGTCAAGGTATTCGTTTTTCTTGCGGCTACGGACCACCATCATCGGGTAGCCGTGCCTGGCTAGAATGTAGTTGACGATTAATCGTGCAATTCGTCCGTTTCCATCTTCAAAGGGGTGAATGCGGATATAACGGTAATGGAACAAAGCGGCGAGATCGACAGGATTCATTGATTTTGACGATTCCGTTTCGTTGTACCAATCTACAAGGTCTGCCATTAAGGCAGGCGTTTCTTCTGGGGATGCGTAGGTGAAAATATCCCCATAACGTGTAACGACGCTGTTCGGGCGCGTTTTGTATTGCCCCGCATGAATTGTATATGATGAGTGGTTCCCGTCGGGAAGAGTGTAATGGACTTGATAGTCTTCTCGAATCAGGGTCCTGTGCAATTGGCGGATGAAATTTTGGGTTAATGGTGAGAGTGTGTCCTGCGATTTTTCTGAAGTCATTTTAAGACAAACTTCGCTGGCCTTCATCTCTTCGCAATCCCTAACCTTCGCGATACCTTCCACCTTGCCAAAAAAGAGCAGCAGTTCCGTTTGTCCGTACGTTAACGTATTGCCCTCGATATGGTTGCTGTTGTAGTTGAAATCCACCGAAAAACGACGGCTCAGGCGAAATTGGTCGTGCTCGCTAAGGGGCTGCATTGCCTGCCATTCGGCAAGGGTATTTTCGAGATTTGGGCGCTTCATACCCTAAATATAACAAAATTCACATTAAAAGGTGGTGTTATACCACCTTTTAATGTGAATTTTTGTACTTAATCTGTGCTTTTTTTTGTGAAAAGGTGGTGTTGCACCACCTTTTTGGTGTTTTTTTTGCGCCAGCGGGGGCGATAGCCATTACGATGAGATGCACGGCGACATGCTCGTAATCTTTTTCTATGGTAATAGGGAAGATCCGCTTTGATGAAGTCAGCGAATAGGCGGATGGAATGAATCCGGGTTTTGCCTAGATATTCTATTTTGTAGAAAATGTTTCGCGGAATTTTATGGATTGCTTTGACGGTGTGCACCCTGCTCTTGGCGGGGTGCAGCGGTCATCCGGAGTCTTTGCAAAATCGGGAAGTTTTAATTTCAAAAAGTGATTCTATTCAGGTTGTTGGCCGTTTTATAAATCTTTATGATGAACCGAGTTATTCAACTGATAGTGTAATCAAATCTGCCATTGATTCTATTTGTGCAGGAAATGATCAAATCTATCTTTATTCAATAGGTGACTACCCGAGAGCCGAATACCTTGTTCGATTAGAAAAGGTAAAACGTGATTCTTCCTGGTTTGTTTTACGAACAATCCGTTATAAAAGGAATTCTTTGCAATCAAAATCGCAAAAAACGTGGGCGACAGATTCAAATGTGTGGGAACGACGTTTGAGGGACTCCATTGCTGATACGACAGAGTATTTCAGAATTGAAACGGCCCTTGAAAGTTTTGCACCAGAAACAACGATGGTCAAAAGATATGCCATGTATGATGGAAATCTTTGGGGAATTTTTTATAAAAAAGATAATCGGTGTATGGCTAGTCAAGTCGACGGCTTATATTCTTTTTTGGGGGATTCTCCCAGTTTGAAAAAAATTTATGTCGATTTGGAAACATGGGCAAGAAAAGACTACTTTCTATTAAGGTTGATGCCAGACAGTAATGTGGTTTATGTAAAGTCAAATCTGAAAGAACCTATAATATGCCGTGTTGTTGATAACAACCTACATTGGATAAAAGGTGTTGATTCCTTGGTATTTAAATTCGGCGAACAAAAGGCAATGTTTGATTTTTCAAGATTTAATTCTAATGATAAACTTCTGTGTGAATCCGAGGCAGGTTTTATTCGAGATGTTTGGGCTTTAAAGGAATAATCACTTTTTGGGGGTGTTAGGGGGTGTCCCCCTAGGCGTGGGGGTGGTGGAAGACGCGTGGCGGCTGCAACCAGGGGGAGGCTTCCCCCTTTTACACAGTCGCATAAAAGAACCTACGAAATCGCCTCGCAATGACGTTTGTTTGCCTTTGTGCAGCACTTCTAGTACTATCCACTAGCCCCTAAATCCTAGATCCTAGCCCCTCATTTGCCTTTTTCCATGGAATTTTGTATCTTAAAATCCGAAAAAAACTCTCGTCTCTCGTCTCTCGTCTCTCGTCTTGCTGACGAACGATGATATTCGAAAAACGGAGGTCGTTGAAATTTTGTAAAATATACATAGAGGTAAAATCGCATGGATATTCAGGAACTTTCGGAAAAGGTGCGCCAGCAGAGCGCTTTTTGCATGAACTTACTGCGTGAAGTGGAAGGGACGGTGATTGGCCAGAAGGCTCTGGTCGAAAGCATTCTGACGGGTATTCTGGCCGACGGTCACGTGCTGCTGGAAGGCCTGCCGGGCCTTGCCAAGACGACTGCGGTGAAGGCTTTTGCCGATGCCGTGTCGCTGGATTTCAAGCGCATCCAGTTCACTCCCGACCTGTTGCCGGCGGACTTGCTGGGTACCACGATTTACAACGCGAAGGAAGCGATGTTCGAAACCCGCAAGGGCCCGCTGTTTACGAACCTGGTGCTGGCCGATGAAATCAACCGTGCACCGTCGAAGGTGCAGAGCGCCTTGCTCGAAGCCATGCAGGAACGCCATATCACTATCGGTGACGAGACGTTCAAGCTCGACGAGCCGTTCCTGGTGCTTGCCACGCAGAACCCCATCGAGCAGGAAGGTACGTATCCGCTGCCCGAAGCCCAGGTGGACCGTTTCCTGTTGAAGGTGAAGGTCAGCTACCCGAACAAGGCCGACGAAATGAAGATTCTCGACGCCGTCGCCGGTGCGGGGCTCCGCCAGCCGCAGGCCGTCGCCACGAAGGAAGATATCCTCGCCGCCCGTCAGCTGGTGAAGCAGGTGTACGTGGACGAACGCGTGCGCGAATACATCGTGAACCTGGTGCTTGCGACCCGCGATCCGGGCAGCATCAAGCGCAGCGACCTGGTGGGCTTTGTGGAAGTGGGCGCCTCGCCCCGTGCATCCATCGGCCTTGCCCAGGCTTCGAAGGCCCATGCGTTTATCCAGGGCCGCGCCTACGTGACACCGGAAGATGTGAAGGCTGTTGCGATGGAAGTTCTCCGTCACCGCATCATCCTCAGCTACGAGGCCGAAGCGGAAGAAGTCTCCGCCGAAACCGTCGTGCAGAAGATTCTCGACAGCGTTGAAGTGCCGTAAAAGTTTAAACGCAAGTTGCAGACTGAAAATGTCGCGGCCGTCAAGCTTGCTTGAAAAGCGCCACTGCCGTAACAAACTATAATGTCATCCCGCACTCGTTGCGGGATCTCCACTTACATAAGCCGGGCCTTAAGCTCGGCTTTCACTTTTTTGAGGTCGCTGCAAGTGAGGACGGGGATGAGACTGTTGATTTCGTCGATACTCTTGTCCCACCACTTGAACTTGAGCAGCAGTGTGGTGAGTTCGTCGTCGAATCGCTTGCGGATGAGTTTGGCGGGGTTCCCTGCCACGATGGTATAGGGCGCGACATCGCTCGCTACGACAGAATTTGCCCCGATGATGGCGCCGTCGCCGATGTGAACGCCTGGGAGAATCGTCACATTCTGCCCGATCCATACGTCGTTTCCGATGACGGTATCGCCCTTGAGCGGAAGGTCGCTCTGGGCGGGGGCGGGCTGCTCCCATGTGCCGAAGATATAGAACGGGTAAGTGGTGGATGCGTTCATCTGGTGGTTGGCCCCGTTCATCACGAATTCCACGCCGGCGGCAATCTGGCAGAACTTGCCGATGATGAGCTTGTCCCCGATAAAGTCGTAATGGTGGGTGACGTGCTGCTCAAAGTCCTTGTCGGCAATATAGGTGAAATCGCCCACAATGATGTTTTGGTTTTTGACGGCGGGCTTGACGAAGGTCAATGCCTCCACGTTGGCGATAGGCTGGATGACGTTTGGGTCGGGAGTCTTTGCTGGCATGGAAGGAATATAGATTAATTTGCGGATTTCTATCCGTAGGCTATATTTTTATCGTGTGCACTTTTTGAGAAAAACTTGCTATCATTTACAGCATGGATGAAGTGTTTATGGAGTGTTTTTGCACTTGCAGGGTGTTCTTGTGAAAAAATTTAGACTTGTCGCTCTCGGCTTGATTTTTGTGGTGGCCGTTTTGCTCCACATCGGGTTTGCCAACGGGGTTTTGAAAGAGGAGCGCACACTTGATTCCGGCGTCAAGGTTCCGGTGAGCGCTCATGACGTGTGGCAGGCTTATGCAGCCGGTGTTGACGACGTGGCGTTGGGTGCGCCTTTCCGTCAGTATGGGATGCGCACAAATGTGGGTGGAAAGGAATTCCGTTCGACTCTGGTGGAATTTCCTTTCGGGAGTTCGGTGGCGGTTGATTCCGCTGCCGTTGATTCCGCGGGAAATGGCAGTGTCGGGAGTGACTCCGCGGCGACCGATGTCGAGGAGGGTGCCGGTGCCAAGTCTGCGCAGGTTGCGGCCGGTGCCAAGCCCGCGCGGGGGATAATCTTGTATGTGCACGGTTACAACGATTATTATTTCCAAAAGGAAATGGCTCAAAAGGCGGATTCGGCGGGCTACGCCTTTTTCGCGATAGACCTGCATTATTGCGGGCGTTCCTTTGCGCCTGGGGACCGTCGGAGTGACCTGCGGAACATGCGGGAGTTTTTTCCGGAGCTGGATTTTGCGGTGGAACTTGCGCGGGTGATTACGAAGGAGCGTACAGGGCGTGCGTATTCGTTGCCGCTGGTCTTGATAGGGCATTCCCAGGGCGGCTTGCTGGTGTCGTTTTATGCGGAGTCACGTCCAGCCGAAAAGTTTGCGGCTCTCGTCTTGAACAGTCCTTTCTTTGATTTCAATTTCAACTGGCTTGTGCGCAATGTTGCGATTCCGGTCGTTTCGGAGCTGGCCATGTACCTGCCCGATTTTTCGATTGGGTCCAGCGGGAATCCGAATTACGCCTACGCGATCAACAGGGAGCGTTATGGCGAGTGGCAATACAATACGGAGTGGAAAAGCGAAGAACGGCCGGAGCAGTTCTTGGGGTGGATACGCGGGGTTCATAGGGCCCAGCTGGAATTGCACAAGGGATTTCATATAAATTCACCGGTGCTTGTGTTGCATGGGGACTGTAGTGAAAATGACGATGAGTGGTCAGACGACCAAATGCATTGTGATGGCGTGCTGGATGTGGAGCATATAGAGATGTGGGCTCCGAAAGTCGGGACGAAGGTAACGACGGAAACAGTGGCAGGAGGCTTGCACGACCTGTACCTTTCCCGCAAGGACGTGCGCGACGAGGCTTATGCTAAGACATTCCGCTTTATAGACGAAAGCCTGCGTGGGTTAGAACGCGCTGCCGATTAGCTTGCGGACTTTTGCGGTGCGTGATATTGTCTTGGATGGGGCGTAAGATACCGTGAATCTGGCGGCGTAAAATGCCGCGAATGTGGTCGCGCAAAAAGCCTTGGATGTGATAGCGCAAATTTCATGCCATTAATTTTTTGATAGCAGGCTTGACGAAGGTCAATGCCTTCATGTTGGCGATAGGTCGGATGCCGTTTGGGTCTCTACGTTAGCAGCGACTTGATGTAACTATCCACCTGCTTGAGGGAGAGCGGGGTGTTGCCGCTTTCGAAGGTGGCAATGAGGTTTTTGCCGAGGGTGTAACCGCTGGCGGCGTAGTGGGCGATTTTCTGGATGGCGTTTTCGGCGTAGTCGGAATCGCCCATAAGGCCGAAATGTTCCCAGATGATTTCGTCGCGGGTGCTGGGGCGAAGGCAGGTGAAGTCCGGGTAGAGCGTGCCCCAGCCTTTGACGCTTGTGGGGTATTCGTAACGGTAAGGAATGCCCGCGCGACTAAGCGCGTCCGCGATGATGACTTCGGATTTCGAGCGGACGCGCACGCCCGTGCCCGTGTAGAATTCGGGGGCGTTGATTTCGAAGGGCTTGCCCGTGTAGGGAGTGTGTTGCCATGCGGCAACAAAGTCGCTGTCGGATTCGCGCACGGGCGCAACAAGGGCGCGGCGGCCCGGGTGCAGGCTGGCGAAGGCTTGGTCAAGGGCTTCCGGGTGGAATGCTTCGAGAAAGGTGTCGATGGTCGCGAGCTGGTTTTCGATGACGGCCGCCGCCGCGTTGTTGTAGTCCCGCTGGGCAAGGGCTTTAGCCCTGCGAAGGTCCTTTCGCCGGAGATAAGTGCCCTTCGTGTCGCCCTTCTCGGTGACGATGTAGTACTGGTAGCCTAGCTTGTGTTTTAGTACCCGCAGATTTCCTTCGGCGGGATTCTTGTTCTTTTTCTGCAGGGATTCTAGGTATGACGAAAGCGTGTTTCTGTATTTTACTACTTCAGCGGTAATTCTGTCGTATGCTTTTTGTGCTGTAAGTTGCGTTTGGTGCATGCCAGACCTCCTAAAAAAGAAAAACTACGGCGAGGGGCATGCTCGTCGTAGCTGGAAATAAACAATTTCTGGGGTAATATACAAAAAAGGATGACGAGAAGTGGAATTTTGGAGTTTTTATAGGCCTAAAATGCTTTTTTCGTGAGTGGGGGCATATAAATTGAACGGGGTGTGCACTCTTATATGCCCCTATTTGAAGATTAATCTGTTACGGGGCATATAAATTTTTCTTTGGGCGTTGTCTTATATGCCTTTTTCGTTAGCTCTCGATTGCAAATTGCGTTATGTTGTCTGCATTTTTGTCCAAATCGCGGGAAAGGGGCATATAATTCCGCCAAAAATTCATTTTTATATGCCCCACCGCTGAAAAGTTTGCGTAAAAAGGCGGAAATTGACGTAGAGCAGTGATGAAAACGTTTTACGGGGCATATAAGCCATAGCAATCAGCCGTTTTTATATGCCCCTAGATGCGTTTTTTTCTCCAAAACGGTGCTATTACGGCAATTGGCGGTTTTCCCGTCGTTTTCTAGCCGTTTTCGTCGCACCGCCCGAGCCCTTCCGGTCCAGCGCCCCGCCCACTTTTTTATCTTTTAGGCGAAAAAGGGCGCAGGGAAGGCCTCTGCGCTTGAATTTCGTCGTTTAACAAGCAATCGACCCGCGGGACTGCTCCTTTTGGAGATTTGCGCCGCCGGGCCGCCAACAGAATGAAGGATATATGGCAAATCGTGTTGTAATCGGTTCCCAGTGGGGTGACGAAGGCAAGGCCAAGGTAGTTGATTTTCTGACGCTGGACGCAGACTACATCGTGCGTTTCCAAGGCGGCGCAAACGCTGGCCACACCGTCGAAGTGGGCGACAAGAAGTTCGTGTTCCACCTGATTCCCTCCGGCATTATGCACGACGACAAGATTTGCGTCATCGGCAACGGCGTGGTGCTGGACCCGGTGCAGACCCTGGCTGAAATCGCCGACCTGCACACCAAGGGTATCAACCCCGAAGGTCGCCTGTTCATTGCCGATAACGCCCACGTGGTGCTGCCGTACCACTCCGCTCTCGACAAGGCCAAAGAAAAGAAGGCCGGCAAGGCCGCCATTGGCACCACGGGCCGCGGCATCGGCCCCTGCTACAGCGACAAGGTGAACCGCATCGGTGTCCGCGTGGGTGACCTCATGGACGAACGCGAACTGCGCCCCCGCGTCGAAGCCATGGCCAAGGTCCACAACGAAGAATTCAAGGTGATGTATGACGTGCCCGAAATCGACCCCGAACAGGTCATCAAGGACTACCTGGAATTGGGCCAGAAGATCAAGCCGTTTGTGCGGGACGTGAGCGCCATGCTCTACGCCGCCGTGAAGGCCGGCAAGCGCCTGGTGTTCGAAGGCGCCCAGGGCACCATCCTCGACGTGGACCAGGGAACCTACCCCTTCGTGACCTCCAGCAACACCGTGGCCGGCTACGCCAGCTGCGGCGCGGGCATCGGCCCCACGGCTATCGACCAGGTGGTAGGCGTGGTAAAGGCCTACACCACCCGCGTGGGTAACGGCCCCTTCCCGACAGAACTTCTGGACGAAACCGGCGACACCCTCCGCAAGATCGGTAACGAATACGGCGCCACCACGGGCCGCAACCGCCGCTGCGGTTGGTTCGACGCCCCGGTGGTCCGCAAGGCCGCCGTGGTGAACGGCCTCACGCACCTCGCCATCACCAAGCTCGACGTGCTGGACACCTTCGACACCATCAAGATTTGCACCCACTACGAATGCGACGGCGAAAAAATCGAGAACTTCCCGAACCAGCTTTCGAAGGTGGGCCGCTGCGTGCCGGTCTACGAAGAAATGCCCGGCTGGAAGTGCGACACCACCAAGTGCCGCAAGCTAGAAGAATTGCCCGAAAACGCCCGCAAGTACCTGAACCGCATGGCGGAACTGGTGGGCGTGAAAATCGGCATGATCTCCATCGGCGCAAAGCGCGACCAGAGCATCATCGTGGATTTGGACTAAAGCCACCGCCGCCCCGGCGCGGCCAAAAGAAGAGAGGAAAACATGGACGCATCTGTATTGGAACTGCTGAAAGGCGTAGAACTGTTCTCGGAACTGTCCGACGACCAGCTGAGGCTACTGGGCGACCTGGTTGAGGTGCAGAACTTCAACCGCGACGAAACCGTAGTGCTGGAAGGCGACGACTCCGTCCAGGCGCTCTACCTCATCGCCTCGGGCTCCGTCCAAGTGTACATGACCGGCGTGGATGGCCGCGAAACCATCCTCAGCTTCCTCGAGCGCGGCGACTTCTTCGGCGAAATGTCCCTCATCGACGGCGAGCCCCGCTCCGCCTCGGTCCGCACCGTCAGCGACTCCCAGCTGATGATCATCTACCGCGACGCCTTCCTCTCGCTCATCAAGCAATACCCCGAACTCGCCATGTCGCTCCTCTCCGAAATGAGCAAGCGGCTCCGCAAGGCCAACAAGCAAATCGGCTCCCTCTCCACCATGTCGGTCAGCGGCCGCGTGGCCGGCACCCTCTTGAACCTCATGGAAGAACGCGGCGTGCGCATCCACACCGACAACGGCAAGATGGTCACCGTCATTCACAACCGTCCCACCCAGCAGCAGCTGGCGGACATGTCCGGCACCACCCGCGAAACCGTGAGCCGCATCAGTTCCATCCTGGTGAAAGCCGGCGCCATCGCCATCACGGGCAAGGACATCGTAATCTTTGACGAGGAGTCGCTACAGGAAAAAGCCGCCAAGGGATAAGGGGGGAAGCCTCCCCCTCGCCGCTGCTGCGTCGTGGCGGGCAACTTGCCTAGAGCGGCAATCAAAAGAACCCGCCACCTAGCCGCATCAGCCGCTACCCCCTCTCCTAGGGGACACCCCTAAAACCCCGGGAAGGTGGATAGGGGTTAGGATCTAGAGGCTAGGATCTAGGGGATAGGGAGCGCCAGTTCGAAGGAATGAAAAGTTTGAAGTTCGGATAGTGAATCCGGACGACAAGGTGAAAAAAGGAAATGAGTAAGATAAAGAATTTTTTTAAGTGGCTCAAGACATCTCCGTTCATCAGGGCGTTCTTCCTCTGGGTGGTGCTCCTGGTGATTCTCGCCCTTGTGGTAGATAAGATTGCGCTGCCTATTTTCTCCGGACAGTTCACCAGCACCGCTGAGGTGCCCAACCTGGAAGGCATGACCGAAGCCGAAGCGGACGCTGCGCTTTCGGCTGTGGGCTTCAAGGCCAAGTGGCTGGAAGAGGGCCGCTACAACGCCCAGGTGCCCGCAGGTCGCGCGCTGGTGCAGATGCCTGCTGCCGGTCGCATGGCCAAGGTAGGCCGCACCGTTCAGATTACGAGAAGTCTTGGACTCCGTCAGGTGGAAATTCCGGACCTTCGCGGAAAGAGCCAGAAGCAGGCCACCATAACGCTTACCCGCGCAGGCCTTGTGCAGGGCCAGATTATCAAGGGCGCCCACAAGAGCATTCCCCGCGGAGTGGTTATCCGCACAGATCCTATGGCCGGCGACACCGCCCGCGTAGGCGATACCGTCAACGTCATCATCTCTGCAGGCGAAACTCTCGGGCGCGTGCTGCTGCCCTCCTTTGCAGGCGAAGTCATCGACGACGTGTTCGTGAAAGTGGAACAGCTTGGGTTCAAGGTAGGCAACGTGAAGCGCATCAAGGCCGAAAATGGCGAAGCCCCGAACACCGTCATAGAAACCTCTCCCAAGGAGGGTGACTACCTGTTGCCCGACACCAAGATTGACTTTGTGATTGCCGACTAGCTATGTTCCGTAGAGGCCTGACATTTTTCTGGACGTTGGCGCTGGTGGCGCTCTTGGCGGCGTGCAGTTCTGCACCCCGCAAGGACGCTGGCGGCCAGGCGACCCTGACGGCGGCGGATTCTGCCGCCATCGCAAAAGCCGTTGCACAGAAGGCCGAAACAAAACAGCCGGCAACGGTCCAGAATCTGGACGTGGCTCACGAATCGTTCATCCGGGCGATGGAAATGGAACTTCGGGGCGAAAAGGCCCTGGCCGAAATTTTCTGGCAGCGGGCTTTCGAGGCGGACCCCGAAAGCCGCTACCTCTCCTTCGCCGTGGCCGAAAGGATTGCCGCCCACGGCGAAGATTCTGCCGCGCTGGTGCTAGCCCAGCGCGCCAACCAGCTGAAAGGCAAGACGAACCCCGGTCAGTTCGAACTGCTTGCTAAGTTGTATGTAAAAGCGGGAATCGCCGATTCCGCCCGCCGGTATTTCAATCTGGCACTGGATTCTTCGCGCTATCAGGACATGACGCTCCTGTACGATTACAGCCTGTTTCTGGAAGCGGTGCAAGACAAGAAGGAACTGGTGCGGGTCTATGACCTGCTGCTCCCCCAGGTGAACTACATCTCTTCGCTTTTCCAGCGGCAGCTGAACCTGCTCATCGACATGCACAAGGATTCCGCCGTGGTGGAGCTTTTTGCCAAGGGCTACGAGGCTACCGGTGACAAGAAGATGTTGCTCCAGCAGGTGCAGGGGCTTATCATCCAAAAACGCAATGCCGAGGCCCGGGCTATCGTGGATACCCTCAGCACCGTGTCGGAATACGAAGAGAACATGATTAACTTGGTGCTCCTGGTGATCGCCAAAGACAGCCGTGCCGACGCCCTCGCCTTTTTGCGGAAAAAAATCTACACCGACCATCTGGAATCTCCCGTGCTGATTTATTTCTTGGCCAACTACGAATACGCCCAGAACGAGGTGGACAGCGCGAAGGTCCATTACAACAAGGCCCTGGAGGGTCTCACGAGCAAGCCCTTTGCGGCCCAGGCCTGCAGGGCTCTAGCCGGAATCGCCCTCACCGAAAAAAAGAAGGACGATGCCGTTGCCTACGCCGTGCGTGCGGACTCCATTCTGGACGGTAGCGACAAGGATTTCTTGGCCATGACCTATGGCTATGCGGGCAAGTACCAGCAGGCCTATTATCTGCTGGACTCCCTGCTTGGAGTCTGGACCAACTGGACGCCCATGGCAGGCATTGCCGATTCCGCGTCGGTTGCCCAGGTGAATCACGAAGCCCAAAAAACTTACAGGCACTTGCAGCATACCTACGCCAAAATTCTGGTAGCGCAGGCGCAAGAAATCGAATCCGACGGCAAGGCCGATTCCCTCAAGCTTTTCCAGGCGCACGAGGCCCGGTCCAAGGCGAACCTGTTCTGGGAAAGCATGCTGATGGGAGATTCCACCAGCCTGCTCATCCGTTTCAACATGGCCATGAATCTGGAACGTATGGAAGAATTTGACGAATCCTTCAAGCTGTTCGAATACCTGCTGACCGCTCCCGACAGGGGCGAGCTGGACAGGCCCGAGGTGTACAACTACTACGGATACTCCCTTATCGACCTGAACCGCTCTCCCGAAGAAGTGGACAAGGGGATTGCGCTGGTGGATAAGGCCCTTGCACTCGAAAAGGGCAAGGCTCCGTCGGAAGCGTTCTTGGACTCAAAGGCCTGGGGGCTCTACCGCAAGGGAAAATTCGAAGAAGCCTACGCCGTGATGCAGCAGATAAAGTCCGAAAATTTCAAGGAAGACTACGTTTACTGGGAACACATGGGCGCCATACAGGCGGGGCTCGGCAAGACCGCCGATGCGGTCAAGTCTTACAAGTTGGTGCTTAAACTCAGGCCCAACAACAAGGCCGCCAAGGAATTTTTGAAGAACCACCGCTGACGTCATCCTCGCGGAGGCGAGGATCTACTTGTGAAAATGAAAGGCCTCGGAACATACACCATCTTCTTCGCGTTTGTTGCTGCCCTCCTTCTGGCAGGCTGCGCCGGAAGCCGTGGCGCTGCGGGCGCCTGCGAAGGTTCTGCGGAATGCGCCCAGGAGCAGGCCCGCCCCGACAGCCTGCGGGCGAAATTCCAGCTGAACATCACTCAAGAAGACGGCAAGGTCCAGGAGTTCGACGCCGTGCTTTTCTCTGTACCGGGAAAACGATACAGGCTTGAACTGACGGGCCCCTTGGGAATCGGCGTCGCCTCTATGCTGTGGACAGAATCCGGCTGGCAGATGGTGTTCCCGACAGAGAAGTTCTACGTAAAGGGGAACGGCTACATGGTGGGCCTCCTGAACGACAACACGCTCCCGCTGGTGCATATCCATCAGGTCGCGGCCCTCTTCGAAGGCAAGCTTCTTCCGGAGCGCTTCGAGAAAACCGGGTCAAAGGATTCGTCGGGCGTGACCGTCGTGAGCGCGAAGGAATCCACCGGACGCCTGTTCAGCTACGGCGAAAAGGACGGACGCGTCCAGTGGCTCTTGCGCACGGGCCGCGACGGCAAGCCGGAAAAGACCGTCTTTTTGGACGAAGGGACCCTCGAAGGTCGCACCATGCCCAAGAACATCCGCTTCGAGCGGGACGGAAAAGTCTTTCTGGAAATATTCATCAAGAAAGTGACCCACGGAAAATCCTTCAGCCTGGGCACCTGGCGCCTGAACATTCCCAAGAGCTTCAAGGCTGTCGGGGAATGATGTACCGATAACCTGGAATGCGTTAAAAATGGTTTAAATTGCGTTTGCACTGCAGGCGCAATTTGGGTCTGTTTATGTTTTGGGATGCTTTTATCCAACAACATCAACAAGAAGGTTGATGAGCCCCACCGCGGATGCACGTACGGGCCGCAAGGCCTATGCCGACTGTCGCAGGGATTGTCGTAATACGGGGATAAATATACAAAGAGACCAGCAGGAAGTCAACATCCGCGCGTTACTTCCTGCTCCTGGCTACAGCGATCTCGGCGTTTATCTCGTCGAGCGTCATACCTGCAGCAGGGCCGCGCTGGGCCTGCCTACGCAATTCCAAGAAGGCATTCCATCCAGTATTATCTTTCTTGTTCTCTTCTTCTGATTTTTTCTTCATCGTATTTCTCCATTAGTTGCTTGAAGGGCGCATCTTCACAATACTCTTATCTTGCATTTTCAAATTCATTTACCCATTCCTTGACCTTCGCCTGCAATAGCTTCTTGTCCGGCAGGTACAGCTCATAGGCGGAGGCATAAATATTCGCATCTTCGGGCAAAGTCAGCTTCACAAGGGTATCCTTCTTCTCCTTGCAAAGCAGAATGCCGATAGTCGGCTTTTCAAAATCCTGCTTTACATAGCGGTCGTAATAGTTTACATACATCTGCATCTGGCCGAGGTCCTGGTGCGTCAACTTGTCAACCTTCAAGTCAACTAGCACATAGCACTGCAACAGACGATTGTACAAGACCAAGTCCACATAGTAATCGTCTTCGTCAAAAGAGAAGCGCTTCTGCCGTGCCTCGAACAAGAACCCCTTTCCCAGTTCCAGCAGGAATTCCTGCAATTTACCGATGATAGCAGATTCCAGTTTCGATTCCGAATACGAAGCGTCCGGCTTCAAGCCAACAAATTCAAGCGTCACCGGATTCTTGATGATATCCTCCGGTTTTTCCACCACATTGCCAACACGCGACAGGCGGGCGACCTGTTCCTTGTCGCGGCTCAGCGCAAGACGTTCGTACAGGCTTGAACCATACTGCCGCTGCAACTCGCGAACAGACCAGTTCCCGGAAGTGGACTCAATTTCGTAAAAGCGCCGCTCA
>DGRZ01000091.1 GCA_002391195.1 Fibrobacter sp. UBA4375
AGCTTATTGCCATCGTTTATTGGGCGCGCCCAGAGGGCGACCGACAGCACACATAAAAAAATCAAGAAAAATCGCATTTTTCACCTAGTCCGGCTATAATATACAAAACTAGCCATGCAAAAAACCACCCCTGAGGGTGGTTCGCAGCGTTAGCGGAAGAACCGCACCTTGTATTCGGGGAACCGACCCTGAATCAGCCTTCCCGAAGCATCGTAGGAACGGTGTTTCTCGAACGGAGCATGCCATGCCTTCTTGCGGGGGATAGCATCCGTCGCATGCGTTCCAAAGACCTGCATCGGGTCGCCGATCATCGATTCGCCATAGAACCAGTCGTATATGTTTTCGCGCGGCCAGTACTTGTTGCGCTTGATGCGCTCGTTAAGCCAGCGGCGGAATGCCTCGCCAATCCATACGCCTTCGGCTGCGTATTCATACATCAGATCGTCCAGCTGATTGTCGCCGCTCGTCTTGGTGGAGCCGACACTCACGAGGCCGCCGCCACTTGTGCCAAACAGGTGCGCTGACGCGACAGAAACACTGTAGGTGTTGCCGTAGACGTCGTCATAGGCAAGCAGGGGGCCGCAGGACGCAAAGTGGAAAATTCTCGGGCCCACATCCATCGGGTAGCGCACATCGCGTGCATTAAACCCGAGACCGAGCCCCAGATGGTTACTATGACCCACATAGATTGACCAATCGTAATCCTGCGCGATGCTCTGCACGTACTTGAGCGAATCAGACTCAATGATATCCACCGCGCTTTCGCCATAGAGGGCGGAGAGCCCGCGGACAAACTTGTAGTTGGATTCCACCGTCAAGTCCGTCCCCGGCACCATGAAATACGCGGCCTTGTTCGAGAACGTCTTCTTCCCGTAGCTGGCGTGTACCTTAGCAAACCACTTCAGCAACAAATCCTTCGGGCTGCCGAGCAGGCCTGCCGTATTGGGGTCTATGCGCGACACCCAGATTTCAAGGGAATCCGAAACGGAATCGCGCCTTGTAGAATAATGCGCATCGTAGACACCATTGCCAGCACCGCTTTTCCAGCCCGTTGGTTCACCCGGATGCTCGACAGAATCCTTCAGACCAATATTTCCGTAGAAAGTCGCCAGCAGCCCGGATTCTACGGGATTACCGTGGAACCAAACGTCCTTGGGAACTTCCTCCCACATGCCGCCTTCCCATTTCCAGTACAGGGACAAGTCGGCACCGCCATATTCTTCCTCGTACTCCAACCTGAATGCGTACAAACTATCCTTGACCAGATTTACAGCGCCGTAGTAGGATCTACTCCAATCGGGAAGCCAGGCATCCACCACCAGCGTATCGCCAATGAACACCCTGCGTCCGTTATCGCTAATCACCTCAAGCGAGCAAAGCCCCGTCTGGGGCGGCTTGATAAAGCCCTCATACCGGATAGAGAAACTATCCACAGGGACGGTTCCCGGAAGAGGCGAAGCCGAACCAATATTGAAAGCCGGCTTAAGGACAACCTCTTCCGTAATCTTGCCATCGGTCATGCCAAACCAACCCGAAGCCGTATCGAGCCACACGCCGTCCATATCCATGAAGTAGAAGTCCGTGACCCAGCGCTGATACCTGAAGCCATCGTTGTTCCACTGCGGGAACTCGAACAGGGCGCGCGGCAAGTCGCCCACAAATATCGCACCCTGCAGGCCCTCGCGGTTTTTCACCAAAAGATCCTTGAGTGCTTCCGCAGTCCCGCCATCCTTCGGTGAGGCGAAGGTCTTTATCGCGGTCTTCACGCCACGCGCATTCCCGATATCCTTCGCGTAGAGTGCGACTGCATCCTTTACCTGCGCATCTTCGTAGAGTTTTTCCTCGACGACAATCATGACATCCGCATTGCAGCATACCGACAGGAAGAATCCTGTCAGCAAGCAAATCCAGCGGCCCCGTAACCCAAGCATTTTCATTTTCTCCTCCTTTTTTTCTAATAACCCACGACGTACTTTCCGAAGCATTCTACGTTGTAGCCCAGGTCCTGCAGGGCCTTCATGCGCACCCCGCTGTTCTCAAGCAGGTAAACCACATCCGTATGTTCCGGAATTATCCTATCCGTAAAGATATACTTGTCGAAAGAACGCACATACAGGAAAGCGGACGGGAAATTTATGTACTTGACCGTTGAGAGGTACGAATTCAGGTCCACCTTGCCATAGAAAAGCACTCGCGGGTAACTCACGGCGGGGTCCACGACCACGCTCTTGCCGCCTGATTTCGATAGTGCAAGGTTCATCGCATCCTCGATGCCCTCGCAAAAATAATCACCGATATGGTCGCGATAGGTGGTAAAGTAATCCTTCTCGAAGGTCGCAAAGCAAATGAGGTAGGCGAACAGCGGAACATAAATCAACTTCGGGTGGATATAGCTGAACGAAAGAATAATCCCTTGCGCAGCCATAATTATAATCGGGATAAAAATCAAGTTCACACGATTGACATTGACGCTGATTAAAACGCCAATTGCAAAAGCGGCAAGCAGCCAGACAATCATAAAGAACGAGAGCCCAAGCTTGCGAGATTTTACATCTCGTACCGTCTGCCAAATGTTTTCGACAAGGCCGACAAAGAAAAACGCAAGCGTCA
>DGRZ01000022.1 GCA_002391195.1 Fibrobacter sp. UBA4375
TAACGGCAGTCCACCTCATAATAGTAATGGAAACGCCTACTAAAAGATGCGCCACCATCATCGGGACCAACGCTCCAGCCATCGGTGCAGGCAAAAACCGCCAACGCGACAAGCCCAAGCACAACAACATTCCGAAGCAAAACAAAAAGACTGTTCATCACATGCTCCTAAAAAAATCCCCCGACAAACCGTCGAGGGAATAAAATCTACAAAAAAGATTCACCCAAAAGCGACTAATTACTTGTAGTCACCATTGTAGGATTCTTCGGTCGTGCTATCGTCGCGAGTAGATTCCGGAGCGAGGAGTTCACCGGTGCTGCCATACTTGCGCTTTTCGTCGTCGGTAAGGCGGTTGGTGAGAACTTCGACCTGCTGTTCCTGGTGAGCCGTAGCTTCTTCTTCCTGGAGAATCTTCTGGCCTTCTTCGAGACGGCGCTTGATGCGATCGTCTTCCATCTGCTTCAGGTTCGTGCCGACCTTAGCCTGTTCTTCGGAAACCTTGTAGCGTTCGTTGGTTTCGTCCATGACAGCCTTGATACCCACGAGACGGCCATCGCTATCGACGCTAAGTCCGGCCTTGCGGAGCGTGGAGAGCGGAAGGCGGTTTGCAGCCGTCTGGTATTCCGGCAAAAATTCATAGCCATCCGAAGTGCCAATCTGACGAGCTTCATCCGGAGTCACATAGGCAAGAGCATCCTGCCAACGGGAGCTCTGAACGCTAGAGGTGAAAGAAACGAGGGCATTATCCAAAGCCTCGCCTTCGTCCTTCGGACCGTTGCCTGCGCAGCCCATAAGGAACAAACTAACAGCAGATAAAATAACCAATAATTTTTTCATGGGGTACTCCTCCGAAAAAAATCCTACCAAAATATAAACACAAATATTACAAACATTCACATAAATGTTCCATTTTTCCTTAAAATGTACCCATTTTCGACGTTTCTCTCAATTTGCCACATTCTTTTTCTACATTACATCTACCGTATGAACGAATCCATTAGCAAGTCTGAAGAAATCAAGGAACCTGTGTCGGGAGAAAAGTCCGACGTCTACCGCATCCACACCAAGGACAACAGGGAAATCGTCCTTGTCGGTACCGCCCACATTTCGCAAGTTTCCAAGGAATTAGTCCACGAAACAATCGAAACCGAAAGCCCGGATACCGTATGCGTTGAGCTCGACGAAGGCAGACTAAAGTCCATCCAGGATCCGAACCGATGGAAAAACACAGACTTGAAAGACGTCATCCGCAAGAAGCAGCTTGCAACCCTTATCGCTAACCTGGTGCTCGGTTCATACCAGAAACGCATGGGTGCACAGACTGGGGTCAAACCCGGTTCCGAACTTAAGGAAGCGGTCGATGTTGCAAACGCAAAGAACATCCCTATCGTTTTGGCCGACCGCGACATCAAGATTACACTGAAGCGCACCTGGGCATGCACGCCGTGGTACCGCAAGTTCAATTTGCTCGGTGGTCTTTTCGCAAGCATTTTTGACAAGACCGAAATCAGCGAAGAAGAACTCCAGAAGATCAAGGAAAAGGATGCCCTCAACTCCATGATGCAGGAGTTCGGCAAAACGTTCCCCGAAGTGAAGCAGGTGCTTATCGACGAACGCGACCAGTTCCTCGCAAGCAAAATCAAGAACGCTCCGGGCAACAAGGTCGTTGCCGTTGTCGGAGCAGGCCACATGCGCGGCATCGCAAGCATCATCGAAGAAGACAAGGAACTTCCGAGCGAAGAATCCATTTCTGTCATCCCGAAGGGGACGGCCATCTGGAAGATTATCGGTTGGACCATAACTCTTGCGATTATTGCAAGCATCGTGCTTGTCGGCTATTTTGCTGGAATCGAGAAGGCCGGACAGCTGAGCCTGCAGTGGGCCATGCTGACTGGCGGTGGCGCCATGCTCGGTGCAATCATCGCAGGCGGCCATCCGTTGACCGTACTTGTGGCGCTGGTCATGGCTCCGTTTACGGGGCTTACACCGCTTATCGGGGTTGGATTCTTTACAGCCCTGACGCAGGTTTACGTACGACCACCGCGCGTATCTGAAATGGAAACGCTTACAGACGACATCTGGCAGGTCAAGCGCTGGTGGAAGAACCGCGTGACGCGCGTGATTCTCTGTTTCTTGTGCCCGGGAATTCCGGCCATTATCGGTAAAATTCTCGCGATTTTCAAGATTTACCAGGCATTTTAGGGTCAACCGCGGGTGGCAGTCTGGCACCTTAACGTTAATTTATCTTTACTGACAAATAGTCAACGCAAATTTTCGGAACCATAGGTTCCGTTGCTCCTTTTTGGAAATATTTTAATAAGAACAAATAAGGAGTACGCAATGAGTTTGAAGAAAACTTTTTCAGGGATTGCACTTGGTGCAGCCCTTCTTGGCGCAGGTATATCAAGTGCCTACGCTGCTGACGAAACACTAAGATCCCTTGCAGATAAAAACGGGATCTACATCGGCGCGATTCTGAACTCGCAATGGTTCGGCGGAGGCCTTCCTGGCAATTACGAACAGATCCACAAATCCCAATTCAACATCGTCGTTGCCGAAAACGAAATGAAATTCGACGCCACCGAACCGCAAGAAGGAAGATTCAATTACAACAATGGCGACAAGATGGTCCGTTACGCACAGCAAAACGGCATGCGCGTCCGTGGCCACGCCCTCGCCTGGCACAGCCAAGTTCCGGGCTGGGTGAACAACTACAAGAACGACAAGCAGAAACTGCTCAAGGTGCTCAAGAATCACATCCAGAACGTGGTCGGGCACTGGAAAGGCAAAGTAGCCGAATGGGACGTGGTGAACGAAGCTATCAGCAACAACGAACCCCAATGGCGTACAGGTTCCGTGTGGTACCAGGGTATCGGTCCTGAATTCATCGACTCCGCCTTCGTATGGGCTCATGCTGTAGACCCGGATGCAGAACTCTGCTACAACGACTACAATCTCGAACAGGGAGTCAATCCGAAAGCAAAGGCCGGCTTCTTGCTGGAGCAGGTGAAGCGCTGGGTTGCAAACGGCATTCCTATCCATTGCGTGGGTTCCCAGACGCACGTGGAAGACACCACCACCGACAAGCACTTTATCGGTTCGCCGGATAGCCTCCGCTCCCTCGCCAAGGAACTTGCAAAACTCAATGT
>DGRZ01000039.1 GCA_002391195.1 Fibrobacter sp. UBA4375
GAAGATGAAGAATCTGTTCAAGTAACGCGCAATGTCATCGTAAAAAATTATCCCGGGCTGCGACGCCCGGGATTTTTTATATTATTTTTAAAATGACATTTGAAGTTTTATATGAAAAAAGTCCTTATTATAGCCCTACTCTTTTTGACGACATCCGCTTTTTGCAATGAACATGGGGTTTATTTATCAGGTGGTTATTCGCAGGCATTGACAGGGACCACTCCCGTTGGCGATTTAAGTTACGGATGGCATTCCCAACCATTTGAAAAATATGGGATGGAAGTGGGGATAGATATCTTTCGTTTTCAAATTGGGTTCACAGATCGCTTTCAAGCTATCTCAGACGAATCCATATTCCAATTACCGTTTTTAGTCCTTGCACTCCCTTTTGCAACTTCAGCAAGAGACTCCTCCTGTACTTCGAAGTGTGGGCTCACTGCGATTGATCTGTACCTACGAATTATAGAAGTGATTGGATTTATATTACATGGGTCACTCTATTTCCCGGTAGTGCCCAACAATTATTTTGGCTTTGTAAACAAGCATCGTCTTATAACCGAAATGATTACCAAGGGAATCCACAAGGAAAGCTTTACATTCCAAGACGACATTGGCATCCGTCTTCAAATTCACCCCGAAGGCCATTATGGATTTTTCATTGACGGCGGATTACGATTCGAGAAAAACTTCGACCGTGATTTTGAAAAGAAATGGTTCGTGCAAGCCGCTCTGACCACTACTAATTCTTTTTTTTATTTAAGAAAATGGTAATTAGAACTACACGCCGTAGTTGGGGCGCGATTTCAGGCTGCGGCCCTTTATGCCATATGTGCGAGTGCGATCCAACTTGAACGGAATCGGGGCGCGTGCGCCGCTCTACAGGCGGATTTTTCCAGATGATTACCGAGAGCGCCTGCCCCACCTGTAACGGCATGGGCGAAGTCATCGCGAATCCGTGTAGCCATTGCCGCGGCGAGGGTCGTGTGCAGGAAACGGAAGACATCTCCATCAAGATTCCAAGGTGCCGGTCCACAAGCTGGTGCTTGGCGGTACGCAACGAATCCCGACGCTGGACGGTGGCGAAGTGCAGATCAAGATTGCGGCCGGAACCCAGGCCGGGAGCATCTTGCGCCTGCGCGAACAGGGCCTGTACCCGCTGAACAAGCGCGGCGACCGTGGAAGCCTCTACGTGAACATCGGCGTGGAAATCCCGAAGGACCTTAGCCGCGAAGAGAAGGAACTCTACCAGAAACTCGCGGAACTCAGACACGACAAGGAAACCGCGCAGGAAGAATCTTTCCTCGAGAAGATGAAGAACCTGTTCAAGTAGAAATACATCATTGCGAGCCTCAAAGAGGCGAAGCAATCCATAAAAAAATGTCCCGAGCAGTGATGCTCGGGATTTTTTGCTTTTAAGTGACATTTTCTAGATTCTGAGGTGTTTAACAAGGGAAAGTTTTATAGAAGAACGTTTCTTTTGGATGGAGACACAATGAGAAAAGTTGTCATTTTGAATGCGAGCCCGCACAAAGACGGAAACATCAGCCAGATGCTGAATATCATAGGTGATACCCTGTTTGAAAAAGGCACCGAGATCAATATTGTTGATGTTTGCAAGCTGGAATTTCGCCCGTGTATCGGTTGCATGAAATGCCGTAGCACTCACGATTGCGTGATGCCGGAAGACGATGCAAAACGGATTTTGCGCCTAGTGCAAGAATGCGATGCTCTTGTGGTCGGTTCGCCATGCTACTGGGGCAACATGACGGGGCAACTCAAAATGCTATTCGATCGCTGGGTTTACGGCATGATGGACCACAGCGAACGCGATTACCCGATTCCACTGTTAAAAGGAAAGAAAGCCGTCATTGTTACGACATGCACTACCCAATGGCCATTCAACCTGATTTTCAAGCAGTCGGCGGGTACCGTTCGCGCGCTCAAGGAAATCCTCTGCTGGAGCGGATTCAAGATTGCAGGCGTGATTCAAAAAGGCGGAACCCATAAGCGAAATGGCCTTACGCCCAAAGAAATCGCCAAGTGCAAGAAGATTGCCTTGTCACTTGGTTCGCTTTAGAATTATCAGGAAACCTTCGCGGTATTCCTTGATGATTTCCGGATGCGTCTTGGCGTATTCAAAAATTTTATCGCCGAGACCGTTTTTTACGAGATTGACGAGTGCCTGGCTCGGAACCGCGCCGACGCTCGGGCAGGTGGGCGTGAGCGCGATGACGAGTTTTCCGTCTTTATTCATGATGCGCAGCGGCCAGATGGAGCAGTCGAAGGGCTTGTCTTCGGGCTTTAAAATGCAGCCTTTGTGCGGGTCCAGAAATGTGCAGGGAACTTCTTCTTCGGGGTCACCAGTTTTGTAGCCGCCAAGGATAATTTGACCGTCGCAGAATTCCCCCACCACGCCGTATTCATTAGGCTTGCTGAGTTTTTCAACGACTTCGGGCGGGAACAGCGGCGTTTCCCAGAGGCTCTGCCTGCGGAATGAGCAGCAGAACTTGCAGGCAGCGCAACTGGATTTAGAGAGGATGGAGGAAAGCATATTAGTCAGGGAGATCCCCGCCTTCGCGGGGATGACAATGAAGGTCGCGGGGATGACAATTAAGGTCGCGGGGATGACAATTAAGGCCGAGATGACTCGTAACGTGCGTTTTGTTGAGAATCGTTTGCGGGTAGTACGAGAGTTTTGCCTTGCGGAGGCCTTCGATGTTGATGTCCTCTTCGCGGTTGATGAATTTTGCACCTGCAGCCACGAGGCGCTCGGCAAATAGTTTGTTAATAATCGCATAGCCGCCATTCACGGCGTATTCATCGATGACTTTTTCGAAGTGGATGTCCCAGACGCCGGGCAAAATTTCTGACGCCATCGTCATGCAGGCCGGAATTCCTCCAATATAGAGCACCGCCCCTTTCATGCCGAGAGCATCAAAGTGTTCAAGAGCCTCACGAATGGCGCAGTATTCCGAGAGTCTGGATTTTTCATCTTCGGAGCGTTCTGCCCAGGCGGCTTCGCGGCATTCGCAGGTGCATTCACAGTCGGTGTCGCTGTATTCGCCCAAGGTTTCGATGTTGAGCCAGTTTTTTTCGACCGCAAGCGCGTCTGCAAAATTCTCCGGCGTAAGCGGGCGGATTTCGTAGTCCGAATAAGTCCTGTTAAATCGGGAAACGTGGTTGCGCTTTTTCTTGTAATGGTTTCCAGCCAAGGTGGCAAGACTTTCGGCAGAATAGATGTAGTCGCTGTCGCCGCGGTTTTCTTCGAAATGGAGGGGCGGTTCTGCGCCGTTCGCCCCAGCCGTCTTAAAATATTCCCGCAAAATTTGTGCTCGCGGCTCATCCACCAGGCAGAATTCCAGCGGGCGGCCCGATTCGCGGGCATCATCGACAATAAGTGCGAGAGCTGCTTGCGGCTCCCCCGACCCGAGCGGAAAAGCATAGCCCCTGCGGCTCCCTTGCCCGTTGTAATAGCGGAAAAGGAACCCATCTTGCAGCGCAATCTGTGTGCCGTACTTTTGCCGTAGCAGGAAAATGTTCGCGAAGCTTGCGTCACTGCCGGTATAGCCCGAATCGGCCACGGCCTTTGTCGCCGAAGCCCGATCAGAAAGTTCTGGGGTCTTAAAGTTTATCATCTTCTAGAAAATACAATTTTTTACGGCTTAAGGTGTGGATTTAAGCTTCCTGCTGGAGTTGCGGAATAATTTCGGCAGACCAGTCCTCGAAATCGCCGGCTTCGATGTGGTCGCGGGCCTGTTGCATCAAGTGCAGGTAGAAATGCAGGTTATGCAACGTCGATAGCGTCCAGCCGAGGGGTTCCTTGGTCTTGAACAGGTGGCGCACGTAGGCGCGGGTGTAGTTCCGGCAGCAATGGCAGTCGCATTCCAGATCGAGCGGGCGGTCGTCATCGGCGAACTTGGCGTTCTTGTAGCGGAGCACTCCCCTGCTGGTGTACACAAGGCCGTCCTGCGCGTTCTTAGCAGGCAGAATGCAGTCGAACATGTCGACCCCGCGGGCAACAAGCGAAAGCAGGTTCCAGGGCGTGCCCACCCCCATCACGTAACGGGCGCGGTC
>DGRZ01000029.1:0-7264 GCA_002391195.1 Fibrobacter sp. UBA4375
GCCGGGCTGTAGAAGGCAGAGCCGCGGCCAAGGAGGTTCACGATTTCGCCACCGGCACCGGCGGTACGCTTGGCCAGTTCGGCAAACTTTTCCTTGCTCATGAGCTGAGAAACCGGGATACCGCCCACGGACACGCATTCCATGATGGAAACCATGGTGTCGCCGTGGCCACCCATCACGAGGGCCTTCACGTCTTCGACAGACACGCCCAGTTCGTCGGCAACGAAGCAAGCGAGACGGGCAGAGTCAAGCACGCCAGCCATACCGATGACCTTGTTGGCCGGGAGACCGGACTGCTTCTGCATGTTGTAGACCATAGCGTCCAACGGGTTGGTGATCACGATGACGAATGCATCCGGAGCGTTTTCCTTGACGGCTTCGGCAACGGTCTTGATCACGCCACAGTTCTTGTCCAGGAGGTCGTCACGGCTCATGCCCGGCATACGCGGGAAACCGGCGGTCACGATCACGACATCGGCGCCCTTGATGGCGGAGTAGTCGGTAGAACCCTGAAGATCCACGGAAGAGTTGATGACAGAGCGGCCTTCCATGATATCGAGAGCCTTGCCCTTCGGCATGCCCTGAGTCTGCGGAATGTCGATGAGAACGACGTCGCCAAGATTCTTCTGGGCGAGCACGAGAGCCATTGTACCACCGATTTGACCAGCACCAACAAGTGCAATCTTCTTTCTAGCCATGATTTAACCTTCCTTTTAAGGTAATTAGATTTTTACGCATCAAATATAGCACTTTTTCGTATTTCAGACAATGAAAAAACGCCCCAAAAAGCCGAAAAACGCAAAAAATAAGCATGGTTCGTCTTAAAACAAGTCCAGCGAGCTGTCGAGGTAGATTTCTTCGCGGACCTTGAGCTGGAATTCGGGTTTGGTCATGTAGTAGAGCAGAAATTCCAAGATGACGGCGCTGCCGAGGCTGCGGCCTTCGATTTTAAAGTGGCGGAACCCTTGCGGGGCGTACACGTTTTGAATGTCATTGATTCCGATGAATCCGGGATTTTTCATGGCGTCGGAAAAACGGTAGCCGCGCCCTGCGTTCGGCGAGGCGCATACATGATCTTCTTGAGTTTCGCCGAGGTTCTTCTGGCTCACGTTCTCGTAGCAATTTTTCCGGTCTTGGCAGCCGAACCAGCAGCATTCATTGCACAGGAATTCGACTTTTTGCTTTTGTGCGGGCGTTAGCGCGTTGAGTTTGGCGAATTGCTTGTTGAGCCTGAAATCCGGCACCACGTAACTGAAATCATCGCGGTTCAGTTCTGCTTCGAAGCGGCTAAATTCCGTCAGCACCTTCGTCGTGGACGACACGAAATAGAATCCCGGATACTTCGCCTTGATGTAATCGAGCAACAAATCTGAATGGACGATAACGCCGCTCGGTGCCGCTCCGTTTTTCTCAAAGAGGGCGCACAGGGCGTTGCATTTTTTGTCGGCAAGATGTTCTTCACGAAGCAAGGAATTGCTGAAGGTCAGGCGCGCCGAAACACCGTATTCCCTGGTGAGTGCGGCAACCTCGTCGGGGTCTGCATCGCCAAAACCGACGCGGCCACCACCCCAAAGGCAATCGCTGGGCGCACCGTAAATGGAGCCGATTTCACACCACTCGTAAAAGAATTCCCGATGCTCGCGGAACAGCGGCAAGAATGCCTTGTAAAGCTCGTAAAATTCGAACAGTCCGGGAAGGTGGTAGTAAACGCTCATCGCGTCAAATATACCTATTTATATTTCGCCCACCTACCCTATTTTAACTATATTACAATCATCTCCGAACTCCGAAATCCGAATTCTGAATTATCCATGCGCACTCTAGTTCTTTCTGATATCCATGGTTCTGCGTTCGCCTGCAAGATGGCGCTTTCTTACCTCGACAAGCTCAAATGCGACCGCATTTTCCTATTGGGCGACCTTCTTTATCACGGGCCGCGGAACCCGCTGCCGGGCGGACACGACCCGCAAGGAGTTGTCGAACTCCTGAGCCCGCTCAAGGAAAAAATTACCGCCGTTCGCGGCAACTGCGACGCCGAAGTGGACCAGATGGTGCTGGGATTCCCGTGCCTTGCGGACTTTGCCGAAATCGAAGAGGGCGACCTAAAACTCTTCTTGAGCCACGGTCACCTTTACGACCCGTACCTGTTCAGCCACTACAAAGCCGACGTCTATTTCTCGGGCCACACCCACGTTTTTACCGCCGAAACCAACGTGGACGGAGTCTATTGCCTGAACCCGGGCTCCACCAGCCTACCCAAGGGCGGAAACCCTCCCACCTTCGGACTTTACGAGAGCGCCACCCCCGGCCGCGCGGCCCGTTTCAGCATCCACCACCTGGAAACCGGTGCGGAACTGGCCGCTATTGAGCTTGTGAAATAACATGCGAAAACTATTTCCAACCATATTCTTTCTCGGAATCGTGCTTTGGGGTTCGCCGGTTTTAGCGCAAGATGTCAGCGTCTGTTCATTTGACTTAACCCTGATGGCTCATTTTGTCCGTGGAGATCTTTCCGAAGTTCCTGCAACACTGAACTTCATCAGGGAAAACGCCCCAAAAATCCGCAACGAACTGTGCAAAGACGAATCTGCGCAAAAGAAACTCACCCACATGGCTGGCACGCTTTATACGACCCAAAGACCAGGAAACTCATCCATTCCGATTGCCTATACCAAGTACAAAAACTTTAGCGGTCAAGAAATAAACGGTAAAATCATGACAGCCGAAGATAATGCCGTATATAACCTAGTCATGGACTACATGATTTCAAAATACGACATGCTCTATGCCCTTGCCAAAAAGACAAGTCTTCAAAAGAATTCAAAACTAAAAACCGGTGCGTTCGTGGAATACATGATTATGTATCGGCTAAAACCCGATGATCTTAAATCCGCTGCCAAAGAACTCGTCAAGACTCCAACTGGAGTCGCTGTTGACGCGGCAACATCCTGGGCAACCTTGTGGATTCAAAAAGAGAACCCCTACGAGCATGATTCCTACTACGATTTTGACTACAGTTGGCTCTTGATTGCCCGAGACAACTTTTTTGAACGTTACCCCAACACACCCTACAGAACCGCGTTACAAGCCCTGATCAATCAGGACATCGTCACCGAATTATACGAAGCCGACAAGAATAGCGGAATTCTAGGCCTCAGTATCGGAGTTTCCGTAGGAAAATCACTCATGACTTCCGGCCTGGAAACTGTCGACGAATATTTCACCTTAAGCGTTCCAAACGTGAGAATCCAGGTATTCCGATTCGTTTTCCAACTTCAAGTCGACCTGATGATTGCCAGCGGGATTTCTGCCGCAGGATTGGACGCCATGATTGGCCCCACTTTCGAATTTGACGAATACGGCTTCGACATAATGGCGGGACTCGGTTTCGATGAATTCTATGTGGGCCAAGACTCTATCATGAATCTTGCGTTCATGGGCGGAGTCCAGGCAATGAGGCGATTTCCATTAGGTAACATGGCAAACATCACCCCGAAGTTGCAGTGGATTTTAAAGACTGTCCATTTTGACGACCCGGTCAAGAACCGCAAACGCCGAGCATTCATCAACCAACTCAGCGTCGGCATAACGTTTGAAGCCAGGCAGCCACTTTCACGGCTGAACGCGTTTAAGTAAGTACGAAAAAAGCCCCCTTCTGGGGGCTTTTTCGTACTCACGGCGGGAGTCGAACCCACGACCCGCTGCTTAGAAGGCAGCTGCTCTATCCAACTGAGCTACGCGAGCAAGTCGCGCCCCAATATAGAAAAATTTTCGTTCATCAACACCCCTTCCCTATTGCCATCCCGCCAAACTTTATCTAGATTTATGCACGTATTAAAATATTTGCATAAACCTGGGGTGCCAGTCCGGATACTGCGCCCCCGCCGGAGTTTCTATGAAGATTATCGACATCCTGAAGCAAGACAAGATGAGCCTCTCCTTCGAGGTGTTCCCGCCCAAAAAGGAAACCAGCTTCGAGAGCGTCAAGGCCGCAACCGAATCCATCGCGGCCCTCGGCCCCGCCTTCATGAGCGTCACCTACGGCGCAGGCGGCGGCGTGAGCCACTTCACCCTGGACATCGCGAAAAACCTCAAGGAAAAATACAACATCCCCATGCTGGCCCACCTCACCTGCGTGTCCAGCAGCAAGGAGACAGTCCGCCAGCGCATCGCCGACATGAAGGCCGCAGGCATCAAGAACGTGATGGCCCTCCGCGGCGACTTGACCCCGGAGCTCATCGAAAAAGGTCGGGAGGGTTGCGACTACCACTACGCCGTAGAACTCATCCAGGAACTCAAGGCCGCCGACGCGGACTTTTGCATCGGGGCGGCCTGTTACCCCGAAAAGCACCCCGAAAGCAAGACACAGGCCGAAGACATCAGGCACCTCAAAGAAAAGGTGGACGCCGGCGCCGACTTCTTAACCACCCAGATGGTATTCGACAACAACCTGTTCCTGAACTTCATGTACAAGCTCCGGGAAGCAGGCGTCACCTGCCCCGTACTCCCAGGCATCATGCCCATCACCAACGCCAACCAGGTGGAGCGGGCCATCAAGCTTTCGGGCTCCTTCATGCCCCAGCGGTTCAAATCCCTGGTGGACAAGTTCGGAAGCGATCCCGAGGCAATGAAGCAGGCGGGCATCATCTACGCCAGCGACCAGATTATCGACCTGTACGCCAACGGCATCACCAACGTGCACGTCTATTCCATGAACAAGCCCGACGTGGCCGAAGGCATCCTGAAGAACGTCTCTGCCATTTTGGGCAAGAACTTCGCCTAGAAACTCAAAATAAGACAAAAACGTGACACTTTCCCTGGCATATTTTATATATATTGGGGGTAAGGCGCCAAACGCCCAAAGTTTTAAATATTCAAAGGAACATTATGCTCTCTTACCAAGAAGCCTACAAAATTGCCGCTGAAGTCCACAAAGGTCAAAAGGACAAGGCCGGCGGACCCTACATCGACTTTCTGCAGAACGTGGCGGACTACCTCAAGAACAAGGGCGAGTCCGAAGAGGTGCAGACCCTCGCCATCCTGCAGGACCTCATCACGGCTTCTACCAAGAAGACTCCCGAAGACGTCATCGCCATGGGAGTCCCCGCCGACATGGTGGAACTCATCCAAAAGATGACCTACCACAAGAACCAGGGCTGGATCGACGAATACAGCTGCAACCTCATGGCCCAGGGCATGCCCGCCGAACAGGCCACCTACGAGGCCCGCGAAAAAGAATTCGTGAAATTCGTAGAGACCCTCAAGGACAATCCCGTTGCAGCCAAGGCGAAGGCCGCCATCTTGACCATGCTCATGGATGACAAGTATATCCAGCGCCAGGAACGCCGGGAACTCAAGACCAAGTTCCGCCTCCACAAGTACAAGGCTGCCATCGAGGCCCTGGGAGTGTAAAGGGGGAAGTCTCCCCCTGATTGCAGCCCCGTGTTCCACGGGGCTATTTTTTGTCAAAACACTAAATAACCCCTTACGGAAAAGTCCCAGCCTTGCGACTGGGACTTTGTTTGGAGGTGTAGAAAACCAAACCCTACTTTATCATTATCCGTTGGGTCTTCACGGCACTCCCGCTTGCAACCCGGACAATGTACACGCCCTTGTTCAGGTGTCGGAGGGACACCACGTGGTCTCCGGCGGAGTAGCCCAAGTAATGTTCCTGCAGGTGGCCCTGTATGTCAAACACGTGGACTTTCACTTCCGACGCCTTAGGCACGGTGACCGTCAGCTCGTTGTGGGCAAAAACCATGTTCACACTGCCCACCGTCGGGTAGAGTCCATCGGTTTTGCCGCTAGAACTAGACTTAGCATCGGAACTGCTGGAGCTATCGTCCTCACTTGCGCTAGATTTCGGCTTGTCAGCAGAGCTGGAGCTAGCGTCGTCATCGCGACTTGAACTGAGTGGTGCCGAAGTTGAACTCGAAGAGTTCGCGGCAATCTCCGTACTGCTACTAGAGACCGGTTTCTCGGAACTGCTGCTAGCCACAACCGTTTCGCTGGAACTGGAGACCGCCGGTTCTTCGCTACTGCTGGACTCAGCCACCTCGGCACTGCTAGATTCCGGCTCTTCGCTGCTACTGGACTCAGGACCTTCCGCAGAGCTGCTGGAAGACTCGGGCACAAGCGCGGTTGAAGTGAATACCGGCCTGTAGACAGCCTCTCCTGTCACATCGGTCACCTGCGGGTCCCAATTCGCAAAGGTGTAGCTGAATTTGTCGTCGCTATCCTTGGTCGGATTTTCCTCCGGCAAAATCTCGCTGGCCAGGGTGCCATACTCATACAAGACCTGTGCCTTATAGACGCTGTTGTCCTCGTTCAAGAAGGTGATTCCGTACTTGCGTGGGAATTCCTTGAATACGGCCTTGAGGGTCATATTCCCTTCAAGAACTTCTCCATTGACCAGCTCCCTGTCTTGAGTATCGGAAACATTTACCACCCATCTGTCGAACTCGTAGGTCCTTGCAACAGTAGCCTGCTTGACAGGGTCGGTCGACGGAATGATAGAGGCAATTGATGTTCCATAGTCCACAGTAACATCATCCGCAGCTTTCTCAATACCATCGTCCATCACAAAGGTAACGGTGTACCGGTTCTTCGTCACCTTGTATTTTGCCGTATAAGTAGCTTCGCCCGTCACGATTGCCTCATCCGTAATGGCTGGTACCCAACCGTCAAATTCATAGGTCCACTCGATTGTCCATGCTCCGGTAATCAAGGGTGCGACAGAATTCACCAAGGTTCCATATTCCACAGAAACGGTCTTGTCCATGTTGGAATTGTACTCGGCTACAAATGTCACGTCGTACTTGTTCTTCACGCTTGTGTAGCTTGCCGTATATGTAGCATCTTCTGTTGCGGCAACCACCGTTGGCGTCCACTTGTCGAATGTATAGGTGAATTCAGCCGTGGTTTCCTTTGCAGGTGCTTCACCATAGTCCGGCATATCGCCATCATCAACATAATCTTGACGCAGCACGGAGCCGTCGTCATCTTTCCAGGTGATGACAATCTTGTCGGTATAGACCGCCTTGTAAGTGACCTCCTTTGTAACCGTGGCTAGCCCGGGTTCCCAACCCGCAAATTTCTTGCCATTCTTGTCTTCGACCGTGGGCACATCGATAGCCCCGGGCAACGTGCCGTAATCATACTCAACCGCAGCCTTCAAAATGGATTCGTCTTCGTCCACAAAGGTAACGGCATACTTGTTCTTATTTTCACTAAACACGGCCGTGTAATCGATGTCTCCCGTCAC
>DGRZ01000029.1:7407-47630 GCA_002391195.1 Fibrobacter sp. UBA4375
GCAGGAACAATGGACGAAACCAGGGTTCCATATTCCACGCCTTCAAGCACCCCGTTTTCAACAGGAGTCCCGTCATCCATCAAGAAGGTAACCGTGTAGGCCCTTAGAACGGAGTTGTAAACGGCCTCGTAGGTGGCAGTGCCGGTCACATACCTCGTGGGATTACCATATCCATAGGTCCAATTGCTGAAAGTATAAGTGTACTGGGCATCAGGGGCCTTGACTGGAGTACCTTCGGGGTCCGGTACATTGGAGCCTGCGGCCCAATCCTTTGCTTCATAGGGCTCGGTGCCGTTCATGAATGTAATCCTGTAGTACTGCGTTTCGGCAAGGCCCACGCAACGGATATTGTCGATGGCGAGAGTGCCGCTGGATTTGTCGTCTGTATCCTCACCGTCAACCCTCCAGTCAAAGCCATTCGCATACTGGAGCACCGTTTCTACATCCACCCAGTTGTCGCTTGAGCCAGTCCATTCCTGCCTCAGGCTAGCGACGGGAATCGTCACGGTCTGCCAGGACTCGCTAGGCGACGTTACCGCAAAGGTGGGGAATCCCCAGCCCATATCCAGCAGGTTATTCATGTCCGAACTCACCTTCAAGCGGAACTTGTGGGCTGCGCCCTTGTAATCGTAGCGGACTTCCGAGCACTGTGACAAATTCATCTCGTTAAAATCGTTGGTGGAAATAGTTGCATAGGGAGGCCCCCATGGATAGTCCCCCACATCCAGGGAGTATGACATTTGCAGAGCCTTGGCCGAAGCACTTCCCTTCACAAAGGAAAGCTCCGCATTCGAAGATCCGCCGCCACCAACAACATCCGTCTCGGCCCACCATTTCCCTATACCATCCCAAAGCGGGTAATAATCGCCGTCCTCGAAATCGTCGAACAGTTCCGTGTGGGTGGTGGGTTCTGCCACTATGGGCAATTCAACGCTGGAACTACTTTCCTCACCGACGCTGGAACTGCTGGAACCTCCATCCAATACACACTGGATTTCTTTGACGTAGAGGTTTCCGTTTTCACCACCAGGAACCTGCCACTTGATATCAAGCTCTCTTTCCAAATTGATTCCGGATAGTGAAGACATATTGAATGTATGGGTTGTCCAAGTGTTGCTACTGGGAATTTCCCATTCTGCCAACACATCTTCTCCATCGGGAGTATTGGCAAAAGTCAGGTTATGGCCAATGCCTATATACTGGTAAGATAGAACCTGGCATCCGTTCAAATTAGAAATGTTCATACCTACACCGGCATAACCTCCTTCCTCTTCTGTATTCACATTTTTTAGGCCCCAGAAATCACCGCCCATTTCGTCGTCATAAACGGTCGCCGCTATATCCCCTTCATTTTGCGGGTTTTCAATAGTCCAGCCGTTACCAGCGTAGGCATAATCGTAGTTCGGCGAGAGCGCATATTCTTCGAAGCTACCGGAACTTGCAGGTTCATCGCCGCTTGAGCTGCTGGAGGGTTCTCCGCACACCACGTCATCTATGTAGAGATCTCCGCCACTAGGAGAACCTGAAACTTGCCATTTGAGCTCCAGTGGAGATTCAAGGACAACGGGGTCAATACCGTCCAAGGAAATTGACTGTGTCATCCACGATTCTGTGCCAATAAGACTTTCCTGTATAAGCACAGAACTGCCAGCATTGAACGAGAAATCATTCGCCAGGCCTTTGTACTTGAACGACAAAACTTCGCAGCCCTTCATTTCTTTCAAGTAGATGCCAAAACCAGCCCAACCGGCACCATCATTGGCAAACACTTTCACCAAGCCCCCGGCATTAGAGCCATCTACAAAGAAGGTCTTTTCACCATCGTTGCCAATATACCAAGTCCAATCGCCATTGGGATCATCTAAACTTGAGTACACATAGGAATAGTTGCCGCCTCCCAAGTTATTCATGTCAAAATCAACAATCACGTAATCATGACTGATAACCTCGTCTTCATAGATATTGTCACCAAAGTCATCACCAGAATCGTCAAAATCGGGATCGTCAGCCGGAACAGCGGGCAGGTCTACATAACTTGCGCATTGGGAATATGTCATAGCAGAAAGTCCGTTAAAGACATTGGCATTTACCCACTCACCACTGGCAGAATAGGTCCAGTTAGCAGGAGATGTGTTATCTACGTCGAAGTCGGCAAAGTACTCGCTATTTTCGGCCCCATCCTTGGTCATATTCCTGCCTGCGTTCCAGTTAGCCGATGAAAGTTTCTTCAAGTTCATCCAGGTTTGCCACTGGGGATTGTTCGCCATGCTGGGAGCGCCATCGCCGCCATAACCCACAGTTCCCCATTCTGTCACAAACACGGAAAGTCCGGCCCCAAGCGCGCTGTTCACGTCGGCCGACATCGAATTAAAATCATGAGCTTCAGTGCCATCGTTCTTACCCGCATAGTAATGGAACGTATAGGCAATATTATCATAACCGGTAATCGCATTTCCAACGACCGCACCGGGATTTCCAGACCAACTGGGAGTTCCCACCACAATCAGGTTGTTGGAATAGCGGCGGATAATGGGAATCACCTCGTTGGCGTACGCCTTGATTTCTGGCCAAGTAATCATCGTGCAATTGGAACTGTTGCCATGGCCCTGACCCGCCTTGCATATGGGTTCATTGTAAATTTCAAAAATCACATTGGGATAAGAGCCCCATTTTTTCGCCTGAATCTTGAAGAATTCCTTGGCACGACCTACATTGTCCACCGCCGTGTGGGAGTGATAGTCGATAATCACGTAAATATCTTGCTCAATAGCCGCCTGGACCGTCTCGTCCAGCAAGTCCTGATAATATTCAGTCTTGCCATTAATAAAGTAATGTCCATTTCCCCAGCCCTGGTCGTCTACCGCCATGGCGGCACGGATTACCTGGATGCCCTGCTGGCTTACCATTCCCGTAATGACATCATTTCTCCAAAAGCGGTTCTGGTTTTTTTCATTGCTCCAGAAAAGGCTCATGCCCTTTACCTGGACCTCGTTTCCGCTGGCGTTAGAATAAGCATTACAACTGCCATACACACGACCTTCGTTTTGCGAGTTTATGCCCGTCATTAACATGCCGTACTGGCTCACGGGGCCAACACGCAAGGGAGCGATTTCGGCGTAGGCGGTGGAGAAAAGGCCCAGGGCAAATGTGCCCAGGGCTACCAGTTTGGGGAGGCGGAGTTTTAGCATAGAACCTCGCGATTATCTGTGTTACAGCAAAAACCGTTCTCGTTGTGAGAACTTTATATGAACAAATATAAACTCACCGCGGCAGGACCGCATACCCTTCCCTATAGTAAATTTAAGTTTACGATTGATAAAAGTCGCTTTTCAGACTTTTATAGCAGTTTCTTGTAATCCAAATTGGAATAATCGTACAAATGAAAAAAAATGCAGACAAGTTTATACAAAAAAAAATAGACGTTTTTTTTGTCATCCTGAGTGGCACGCACTCTGCGTCATCCTGAGTGCCCTGTAAGGGGCCGAAGGATCCAAGCCCCAACGCCATACCATCCGAAGCAGGTTACAAGATTTAGGACTGGATTCTTCCCCTATCGCACTTCGTGCTCCAGGGTCAGAATGACGAGAGAAATGAAAAATCCCGGATGAACCGGGACTTTTTTTGATTCTATCGCTGCGCTCCAGGATGACAGCGGCGCAGCTTATTTAACGACTTTCTTCTTTCCGTAGTAGACGCCACGGGCCTCAGGCTTGCCGTTAGCACTGTTCAGCTTGCGGCCCTTCAGGTCGTAGGTCTGCAGCATTTTGAACTCGCCGGTGCGGGCGTCAATACCGCCAATGACCTTCTTGTGCTCCTCTCCGTTGGCGTCACGACTGACAATCACCACATTCATGCTTTCGGGGAGCGTTTCCATTCCCGTAAAGACATATCCCGTAGACTTGTTTATAGAAGAACCATCTTCGGGGTCATATATCATGTAGGCACGGAACGGGTTAATCCATGCGTCCTTGCCGGCCTTCACGAACTGCCCGACCTCTATCTTACCAGTCTGCACAGCCGAGAAACCATAGACCCGACCTAGATCGGGATGGTCCTCATCCCATGTAATATTGCCGAGCGCACCACGGAACACCCAGTCGCCCTTACGGGCCTCGGGTTCTTCCGTCGACTTGATTACCAGCTTTCCATGGAACACAAGCCGATTAGAGTTAAGCTGTATCATGTACGGCGTATAGGCCTTCAGGTTGCTACTGGCATCAACCATCCTGGCTTCCTTCTTACCGCTTGCATCAAGACCGATGCCGTCAAATTCATACACCTGCTTCAAGCCATCAATTTTCGACACATTGATATCGAATGGCAGCACGATTGTAGAGTACCCGCTGGTCGAGAACTCTCGATTGAAGATGACGGTATCCACAGGCTCTTCCTTAGGAATATACACCTCATCCCCATTATCGTAGGCCCCGTCAATTGTCGCCACGGTATCCCCATTAACAACGTCAATAGAAACAGCCGCATACCGAACAGACTTAACAAGCGTCACCGTCAAATCAAGGCCAGAATATGTTTCATCTTTGCCATAATCATTGAAGTACAGTTGCAGGTGGTGACCGATAATCGTATCAACATCCATCGTCACCCCGTTCCCTGTACTTTGCACCCTAAGCTCTGTACCATCCTCATTATATATGACAAGAGAGCCCTCCTCCGACGCCGTCATCGTTCCTGCCAGCTTCAGGGCATACCCTGCGGGGGCGTACAGATTTAATTCACTATGTACACCCTGAGAATAATTACCGTCGCTGCCGCCATCGTCGTAAATCTTAAACGACTTTACGTTATTTGGAATATAGGCGTACCCACAGTACCAGCAGTTCTGCATGTTGATAAACAGCCCATCTTCCGCAGTGAGCTTAGTCGAAAGCACCGGCGTGACGACTACATTAGAAGCAGGCATGGTGAACGATGTAATTCCTCTGGAATACCATTTCACATTGAGCTGAGCGACCGGATTCCCATTACCGTCTTCAACACGGACATCCTCCAACACGTGGTTTGCATCAGGCCCAAAATTCAAACTGATTTCTTCACCGGCATAGGCCCAATCCTTATTGCTGTATATCATAGTACCTTCCACATCGGCAAGGGTAACCGTGTAGGGAGTCGCCGTACCACCTACCGTTACCGTCAGGTCAAGTCCCTCACAGCGGCCATAGCTAATGGTCACCGTATCCCCACTGCTTTGGTATTGTCCGATATTGCTGGTATACCGATTGACATATTCCTGTCCATCGTAAAATTCAATCCCATAACCATCCGAAATCTCTCCCTCGATGAGGAAATTCTTTCTTTCCGCAGAGGCTATTTCCAACACATTGCTGCCCGATTTGATTAAACAATGTTCGTCATCAGCAGCAGTTGCATAGACCTTAAAGGATGTCACCCCTGCTGGCACGGAAGCCTTGGAAACCAAACCTCCCGCAGGCAACCTAAGGTACAGTCCACCCGCAGCGGTCCAATTGTCTGTAAATATCGGCGTAACCTTGACATTGGCATTGGGCATCGCGAATGTCACCGTATTGTCCGCATTCCAGGTCGCATCAAGCGTATCTACGGTATAATCTTCCATATTCTCGACGCTAATGCCCGCAAGCAAGTAATTTGTCGCCGAATGTGCCGTCAGAGTCACCGTTTCCCCAGGGAATGCCTCAGACACATCGCTGGCAATGGTTCCGCCCGTATAGCTGCCAAAAGCAATCGTATGCTTTTCTGCAGGAACTAATGTTACCTTGAGATCCAGATCAGCCTGGCCATCATCGAAGAAATCATACGCATAAAGAGAAAGCGTCATGACATTTTCAGAGCTAAGCGCCGTCTCGACAGTTACCTCCCCCATCTCAAGATCCTTTGTCAAAAGAATCCCTGCGGTATTGTCTCCGTCATAAACAGCCAAGCTCCCATATACATCATACGAATTTGAAGTTATACTTCCTTCCACCTGCAACCTATACCCAACAGGGGCCCTTAATTCGACATTCTCCCTAGAGTCCAAGGTGTACACCGCATCCTTTCCGCCATCGTCGTAGACCTTGAAGGACTGCACTCCTGCAGGGACGTTTACAACCAAGGTTCCACTCTTGGGCATGTTGATATAAAGCCCACCTTCGGCCGTAAGCACGTTCGTAAACGAGGGGGTAACGGTCAGATTCTTGTTGGGCATGGTAAAGGAGACGGTGTTGACACCCGAATACCACTGCACTTCGCCAACATCAAGGGGCAATCCATCTTCCGTACCCTTGACTTCAATACCATTCAGCATGTAATCTGCATCCGGAGAAAGCGTCAGAACAATCCTTTCTCCAACCTTTGCCGAGGTCTTGGTACTTGAAACGGAGCCTCCCATAACCGTACTAAGTGCTATAGAGTAATTCGCATTGGGATCTACCACCATCACCGTCAGGTCCAGACCAGAATAAGTGACACCGTCATCCGAATAGAAATAAAGCGTCATGACATTTCCTGTACCGACAACGGCGTCAATAGCAACATGCTCACCGCTCACATTATCTACTAAGGCTATTGCATTTTCATCACCATCGTAAATGGTAAAGAAATCATAGCCTTCTTCAGATTCTAGGCGACCGTTCACCATAAGCACCTTGCCTTCCGGAACAGTCAGCACAAGTTTCCCTTCCACGCCATAGCCGTAATCATCGTCCTTGCCACCATCATCATACACCTTGAACGAAAATACACCCGCAGGGAGCACCACATTCCTGGTTCCCGTAGCGGGCATGTTGATGAACGCGCCGCTTTCAACAGAAATGCTACTAGTAAACAAGGGGTATACAGAGACATTGGTGGCCGGCATGGTAAATGTCACGGTCTGGGCACCAGTGGCATACCATTCTACCCCAGAAGTTCCCAGGGTATCGCCGTTACTGGCTACAACGGCAACTCCTGCCAGCAAGTTATTCCCACTGGGCGTCAGGGTCAAGGTAACCGTTTCACCAGACAAGGCTTCTGACACATCGCTACTGACAGCCCCTCCCTCGCCACTATTCAATGTTATCGTATGAGAGGCCGACACATCGCCCACAAGCGTCACCGTCAAGTCTAAGCCAGACTCAACATAACTATTATCAGATGTAAAGACAATCCTAATCTCATTTCCGTTGCTAGTAATCGTTCCGATATCTACATCGCTACCACTAAATGGTTCGTCAAGCTCATCATCCCCTTCATAAATTGTAAGCTCATCGCAACCACCTTCAGAATTCACCGTTCCCGTCACCTGCAACTTAAACCCTACCGGTGCCGTCAGCACCAGGGAACCATAGGCCCCATTGCTGTAGTTTCCATTTTTACCACCATCGTCATAAACTTTAAACGACGCTACACCGGCAGGAATAGTTACACTCTTGGTGTCATCAACTGGCAAATTGATGAAAGCACCGCTTTCGGCCGTAACATTTTCAGCAAATACAACATTCACGGAAACATTTTCGGCAGGCATGGCGAACGACACGGAATGTGCTCCAGAGACATACCATTCCAGTTCCGAAGTCTCGACAGGTCCCAACCCCTCGGCCGTGACGGAAAGCCCTGCAATAAAATTATTCCCCGTAGGTGTCAGGGTCAGGGTCACCGTCTCGCCAAACAAAGCTTCAGACACATCACTACTAGCAGTTCCGCCCCCCACACTGTTTAACGTCACCGTATGTGGTGTAGACGCATCGATAACGGATACCGTCAGGTCAAGGCCTTCATATGTATTTGATTCATCCGAAGTAAAATAAAAGGTTATGACATTTCCTGTACTTAGGACATTACTGACATCTACATCTTCACCACTTATACCATCTACTAAAGGATTTCCATTTGCATTGCCATCATAAATAAAGAAATAGTCGTAGTTCTCTTCTGTATTCAGCTGTCCTGCCACCATGAAAGTTTTCCCTTCTGGGGCCGTCAATACAAGATACCCATCAGCATTATCACGATAATCTCCGTACCGCCCTCCGTCGTCGTACACCTTGAATGAAATCACGCCTTCAGGAATGGTCGCGTTCTTTGTACCTGCGCGCGGTAATTCGATAAAATTTCCTTTTTCCGCAGAAATGCTTCCCACAAATTGAGGCGTAACGGTAACATCAAATGGAGGCATGACAAATGTCGCCACATTGCCGCTATACCAACCCAATTCGCTTACCCATACGGGACTGCCGCCTCCAGAAACCGACACTCCGGAAATATAATTGCCCCCTGTGGGTGTCAAAGTCAAGGTCACAACATCTCCCTGCGAGGCCTCAGACTTGTCACTATTGACCGTTCCTCCTTGCGCACTATTCAAGGTTATTGTATGTAGCGGGGCTTCAGTCACTGTCACCGTCAAGTCAAGACCACTTTCTGTTTCGTTATCATCCGAAACAAAATACAGGGTCATAAATCTTCCAGAGTTAGCCCAGACACCAACATCCCCACTGGTCATATCAAAGAGAGGGATGCAACTCTGCTCGCAACTCTCAACGCCCCCCTGGGCACCATTCCAAATTCCAAAGAAATCACTATCATATTCAGTATATATGAATCCCGATACAGTAAGCGCGTAGCCACTCGGGGCCTCCAACACAAGCCAGCTTCGGGCATCGTCACTGTACACATCGTCTTCACCACCGTCATCGTACACCCTGAACGATGTCACGCCAGAAGGAACGACAAGCGTGTCTATCCCTGTAGCGGACATGGTGACAAACTTTTCTTGCGTATCAGAATCAGTTTGAAGATTCAGCTGGGCAGCATTCGCCATTACCGCGAAAATCGCCACCAGGGAAAACGGGAAAAACACATGAAATCCTCTTTTCATGTCTGACCTTCCTTTTTGTTTAAACACGCCATAAACCCATCTTGAAACAGGGAACTAGTTGAACGGAATGTCCTCTACACATGCTGGATCCGTTGGATCTCCACTATCACACATCAGTGTCGCCATGTGGAACATCTCCACCTCCACCATTTCGGGGGCGACATAGCCTTTTTTCTGTTTCTTTTCAGTATCCATAGAACCTCGCGGTTATCCGTGCCGCAACGAAAACCATTCCCGTTGTGAGAATTTGATACGATTAAAATAACTTTGTATAAATTAAAGTGCCCTCCACTAATCGTAAACTAAAGTTTACAATAAAAAAAACTGGCTTATCCTCTATTTTTAGGGACACCAGGTAGTCCAAATTGGAATAGTTGCACAAATGGGAAAAACCCCTATGAGGCCTTTTTTCTAGATTTGGCAACGCAAAAACTATAGGGGACCCCCTCAAAAAAGGAACGAATCATGGCAAACAAAGTCTATAACTTTAGTGCAGGCCCGTCTGTCCTGCCCGAACAAGCACTCAAGGAAGCCTCGGCTGCCTGCATCGATTACGCCAACAGCGGCATCAGTATCCTTTCCATGAGTCACCGTTCAAAGCCCATCGAAAGCATGTTCGAAGAAACCGAACAGTTCCTCCGCGACCTCATGGGCATTCCCGAGAACTACGACATCGTGTTCCTGGGCGGCGGATGCTCCCTGCTGTTCTGCATGCTCCCCATGAACTTCTTGGACCAGAACGCCACCGCCGACTACGCGCTGACCGGCGTGTGGGCCAACAAGGCCTGCAAAGAAGCCAAGCTGTTCGGTAACGTGAACGTGGCCTGCGACACCAAGTCCGAAACCTACAGCCGCATTGACAAGAACCTGAAGATGAGCGACAACGCCACCTACCTGCACATCACCGCCAACAACACCATCTACGGTACGGAATGGCACAACATCCCGAAGCCGAAGTCTGGATTCCTCATGGCCGACGTGAGCTCCGACTTCCTCGCCCGTAAGATCAACGTGTCTGACTTCGGCGTTGTCTATGGCGGCGCCCAGAAGAACATCAGCTGCGCTGGCGTGACCGTGACCATCATCCGCAAGGACTTGCTGGGCAAGGTGAACCGCACAATCCCCACCATGCTGAACTTCCAGACCCACATCGACGCAAAGAACATGTTCAACACGCCGCCGGTTTTCGCCGTGTACGTGATGAACCGCACCCTCAAGTGGCTCAAGGATTTCGGCGGCGTGGAAGCCATCGAAAAGGTGAACCGTTCCAAGGCCGCTCTCCTTTACAGCGCTCTCGACAACTCCAAGGTGTTCGTCGGTACCGCAGCCAAGGAGGACCGCTCCATCATGAACGTGCCCTTCGTGTTCAACAAGGACGTTGTGGCCGCCGACAAGGCTGACGACCTGGCCAAGGAATTCCTGGAATTCGCCAAGGCCCGCGGTCTGCAGCAGCTGAAGGGTCACCGCTCCGTGGGTGGCTTCCGCGCATCCATCTACAACGCCATGCCGGTGGAAGGCGTGCAGGCTCTCGTGGACTGCCTCGGCGACTTCGAAAAGAAAGTTCTGGGGTAGCCCAACGTTCGAAGGGTTATCGCCTCAAGCCAACAATAAATTAGAGAGGTCTCCACGAATGCGGAGACCTTTTCTGTTTTAAAAGGAGATCCCCGGTCAAGCCGGGGATGACAAATTAAGCGTCTTCGCTCTTCTTGAACTTGTTCACTACGTCGGGAACAATGTCCATGACCTTGGACACCAGCGAGCTATCCTTGCTAATGGGCATTACGCGCACGTCGTCGCCCTTGATGACCAAGAACGCTACCGGTTCAACAGAAGCCCCACCGCCAGAGGCAGAGGTATCGCCCTTGCCGGCATGACCGCCAAAGCCGAAACCCACGGATACGCGACTCACGGGTACAACCGTAGATTCGCCCGCCTGGATAGGCTGACCGATGACTGTTTCCGCCTGGGTAATAAAGCGGAGTTTTTCCAATAGAGTTTCTGCAAGTTTTTCAATAGCCATGGCTTGAATATAGTAATTAGGAATTCGGAGTTCGGAATTCAGAGTCGAAATAAACGCGGCGAAGCCGCCAAACCAAACAATTCCTAATTCATAATTCCGAAATCTGAACTAATATCGTGCTTCGAAAATCCGGTCGCCTGCCACCAGGAACTTTTGGTTCAGGTCGGGCCAGTCCATGTAGCCCCAAACCACCACCACGCGTCCACCGGAGAGTTGGGTTGCCATCCCGCGGGCACCATCTCCTGCCGTGAAATAGCAGACATCTTCGTCCGGTTCGATATTCCGGGGAATCGCCCGCTTCAACTGCTTTATCCACTCCAGGTAGCGGGTTTCCTCTACCAGGTCCCAACTGCGGGCCACGTTCCAGGCCAGATTGTCGTCGGAATAGCTCTGCTCCAGCACCGGGAAAAAGGACTTTACTCCCAAGAAATTTTTGGTCTGGATGGTAGTCCTACCCGTCTCCCGATGTTCGAAGGGCAGACTCAAGAATTCCTGAGGGAAGCCGATGCGCACCCCCGGCACCGAACGAACGAAGTTTTCCAGGGTGCGCCGTTCGTAACGCCTGAAACTGTCATGCCGGAATACGAAAATACGGTAGTCGGCGCGAATGCTCTGCTCCAGATATTTTCCGCGCAAAATGGAATGGGCCCCCTGGAACCGCCCGCTGTTGGTGTAGTAGTCCAACGCATAAACGTCGCCCTTAAACTCCAACACAGAAACATTCAGCGTATCGCCCCACTGGGTTGCATAGCGCAAGTCTACCTCACGCACAAAACCGTTACCCTGCACCTTGGAGGAATCCACCGAAACACGCATAGGTTTACGGCCCTCGAACCGGAGCTTGGAATAGTCCACCTTGACATGCTCTTCGGAGCAACCCCATAACGCAAACACGGCTATCGCGAGAAAAAGACGGATCATGATTCTTTCACCCCGTAATCACAGAACTCGTAAATCGGGCAGTTGGCACAACCCGCCTGACACTCACGACACATAAAGGATTCTTCCCCTTCTTCCAAATAGAACTGCAACGAATGGGCCACGGCATAGGGATTCTCGGGATACAGAGCCACGCAAAAGTCGTTCATCATCTTCTGCTTCTGCTCAGGCGAAAGGTCTGCAAAACCGCCTTCCCGGGCAGGCCCCATGATAGAGAGGAATCGTCTCGCCCCCATGGTCAAGGGCAGGTCCGGCCAACGGAAACGCTTGAGCCCGCGCCCTACCCCATAGCCAAGACCTGCGGGAGACTTTCCGCACAGGCGGTAAATGGCGGCACAGGCCTTAGGCCGCGCGCCACGCTTTCCCATAAAATAAATCTCTCCCAGGTCTCGCCACATCTCTTCGGGAGTGGAATTTGCAATCCAGTTTTTCAAGTCTCCGTGCCGGCGGACAAAAAAGCCAACGCTCCAAAAAATTCCCGCCACGTTCTTGAACAAAGACCAGTCCCGGTTTCCAAGGGCAGACTCCACAACCGCCTCGATATCGCCACCCTTGGGCACAGGCAAAGTCCAGAGCTTGTCTCCGGGGAACTTGCGACAAAGCGCCGCAAGCAGTGCGCCAATTTCGTCCATGCGCAGGTCTTGATACAGGGCCGTTCCCAGCAGAGTCCAGGCGATTTTTTCGTCGTCTGTTTTTGCATGAGCCGACACCTGCAAAACCGGATCGTCCAGATTGGCAAAGCGTTCTACAAACAGGCGAAGCGCCCTGCCAAGGACAGGTTCGTCTTGCAGAAATCGTTTTGCAGAGACCATAGGGGCGTCACCAACGATTCAGGCCTTAAAGCGCCTCGCCCATCTTGACGGCAGAGCCCAACCTGGACTTGAACAGGTCCGGATGGCGTTCCCGAATTTTCTTGTCCACCACGAGAATGACGGTACTGCCCATCTCGAAGCGTCCCAGCTCCCCGCCTTTTTCCACGCGGATTTCGCCGGAGGGTTTCCAGTCGTAACGTTTGCAGTCCCTGGGGAGCTTGCCCGCATTTACCAGAAGCTCATCGGTGTAGGCCACACCGATACGGCCCACATTGGTAGCCCCGACTTTAACGACAAGCATCTCGGAGCCGTCGCCCAGACGGATATGGCTGGTAAGGCGTTCGTTGATGCAGAACAGCCCTTCTACTCGCTCAACACTGCCCACATTTACCGGCCAGAGTGTCCCAGGGCAGTAACTGGCACCCACCACCGTTCCTGCAACAGGACTGTGAATGCGGTGGTAGTTGAAAGGCGCCAGGTAAATCGTCGCAAAGGCTCCGCCTTCAAACCGTTTGGCCATTTCGTCATCGCGGAGCAGGTCCTTCAACGTGTATGTCTTGCCTTTCGCCTGAATCAGTTCCTGCTTTTCGTCGAATGTGGCCGTCTGGGAAAGCACACCATCTACCGGAGAAACAATTTCAGAGTCCGCAATCGGGCGGGCACCGGGTTTCAAGTGCCGGATAAACAGCTCTCCGATGTTGGCGTAATGCTCCAGCGGGTATTCGGCCTCTTCCATGTTCAGCTTGTAATAGGCGGCAAAGGCATTGCGGGCCACCTTCGAAATCACAGGCAGACGAAGGCGGGTCAAGGCACCGAAGGCACGGCTAGCGGCATTCTTCGGCAAGAGTTTCATGAAAATGTAGAAGGGAGTGTTCATTTTAGGGGATAGGGGCTAGGATTTAGGATCTAGGATCTAGGATTTAGGATCTAGGGGCTAGGGGTTTGAGGGTCGGGTTTCGAGGGGCGGGGCTTGAGGCACGAGGTTCGAGGTCGTTGGTACCTAGACTTTTCATACCTACGCCTGTATAAAGCAGTATGGATCCTCCTTCGGAGGATGACGCCCCACAACTCACAACTCGCAACTCATAACTCATTACTCACAACTCATTACTTAATGATTCTCTATACTTTTCAAATTCGTAGAAAACATCTTCCAGAGGCGGGGGGCGAAGGGTACGGCCCACTCCTTTTCGGGAGCTACGCGGCTGGTCGTCTCGGCGGTAAATTCAGAATACACCAAGAACACCAACTCTCCATAACGGGCATCCCAAAGACTCCAGAGAATCTTCCAGGTGTAACCGCCACTGCTTCCCAGGTCCGGATCCATATACACGTCCAGCCGCACCGGCATAGAAACGTAACGCAGCTCGTACCGGCTGGCCAGTTCGTTCAGCAAGTTCCGCAGGGCCAGGGGCGGCTCGCGGACCAGCTTCTGCTCCACGCTATCCCGCTCCTGCCAGGGCGTAAAATCTTCCAGCTTTTTGCCGTCGGTAAATTCCGTCTGCAAAAGCAGGGCCGAAAGGCTGTCCATGTACAGGGTGTCCGATTCCGGCAGGCGCATGCCGGGCAGCAACAGTTCCCGACGCATCTTCGGGAAAGCCTTCACAAACAAGGAATCTTCGATACGGGCCAGGTCAAAGTCCAGGGCGTCTGCACTATAGCTGTGACACATGCGGCAAGTTTCCGGACGGCCAGCCGTCACCTTCAAGGTGGGCAACACGCCAACCACGGCTGTGGAATCCAGACGGCCGTAAGCGGCCTCGTTCCATTCCCGATAGAACTTTTCCTTGGAAATTTTCAGCTTGATTTCGCCCCGTTCCCCGCACTCCGTACAAGGGGCATCGCCCATGCCGGAATCTCCAGCAGAACCTCCCTCACCACCACCGGAGCCTGCGCAGGCCTGCAGAAGAAGTGATAAGCAAAGCAGTAACAAACCAAGCCAAGACATCAATCTGGTACTCATACGTCAAATATACTTTTTACAAGGCCTTACAAAGTTAGGTGACACCCCTGTTTTCATCGGTTCAATCACCCCGAAGGTCAAAAGCACACAGGGACTAGGACAACAAAAAGGCCCAGGCACAGGGCCTGGAGCCAAATTTCAACTATAATTCCAACAATGCTGGAATCTTCATTGAACTCAATCGAGGGGTACTACAACTCCGATGTAGGGATGGTGTATTCCACAGCCTTGGCCTTAGTCACGTCTGCGGTGCCGTTTGTGTTATAAGGAATCAGCTTGAAAGAAAGTTTGTCTCCTTCCTCTCCAAGATAAGTCAAGCGAACAGTCACCTTCGAATCAAGAGTGCTCAAGGTATAATAACTAGAATTGACAACCTCATAAGCACTCATTTTCTGAGTGACATTCTTGTACCACAAGGTATAACCGCTCACAGCGCCTTTAGGAGCAGTCCATGTCAGGACAACCCGAGTCTCGGGATAATCTTCATCGGCTGTAGCCTTCAATGTAACATTTTCAGGAACAGCGCCAGCTCCGGAGGCTCCGACTTTGAAATTCTTATCCACTTCTACAGAAGCACCTTCGGTAGAATAGGCATAGCCTTCAACATAGTAGGTGGAGGTCTTGCTCCAGAAGCCATCAATCAACTTGATGGTAATGGACTTCTTGTCGGAACCCAGGGACACGGACACCATCTGGTCGCGACCGTTTCCATCTTCAACGCTCCACTTGCTGGTCTTCACAGAATCCGCAACCAGTTCTGCGGAGAATGTCAGGGTGATAGAAGAGTTGGAATCAATCTTGTCCAAGTTGCTGGAAACAAGCACCAGCTGACCGGCCACCTTGCTCATGCTGATTAGAGGAATCTTAATGGCATCGCCAGCCCTGTAAGTAGAACCCCCGACAGTGGTTTCACCCACGACAGCATAATTCTTCTTGTCAAAGGAAGCCTGGCCCACCGAAATGTCGATTTCAACACCTTCAGGGAGGTTTTCGAACTTGTACTCGCCATTCTTGTCAGTCTTGGTAGAAAGTTCGGAAGGAACAAAGGAGGAAGGCAGGGAGGCATACACCGTCACTTCCTTGGCCGCGACCCTATTTCCCTTGTCATCCGTGTAGAGGACCGTGCCGCTGGCAGTCACGCCAGTCTTGTACATTTCCACCGGAACAATTTTGTCACCGACGCGGGCCACGTTGCCCTGTCCCTGTTCGTCCAAAGTCACCGCCGTAAGAATGGTGGCGTAACCTTCCTTGGAAATCTGGAAGGCGTGAGTGCCAAGCACCTGCCTTTCCCAGATAGATAGGCCAAGCTCGTCGGACTTCACGGATTCGTCGTCTACGACGGAATAGACGGTGGCACCCTCGATGGCGGAACCATCGTGGTTGTCCATCACTTTCAGGGTGATGGTCGCCTTGTCCTTGGCTTCGTCGTTAATGTTGACAACTTCGTCAGCACCGCAAGCGGCCAGGAAGGTGCCAGCGGCGAGCAGGGCGAAAGCGGATTTCAAATTCATAGAGAACTCCTTTTGGTTTTTAGTTGCCTTAAAAATAATAAAAAATGCGCAAAACAAACCAAGACACAATATATTTTTTTTCTAGCAAAAGAAACAAATGCAATTAGGGAACGTTTAGAGAACACTTTCCAAGGAATTTCAGCCAGTGTAATTTTTTATTTACATAAGAGACTGAATCTTAGCAGATAGAAATTCTCGATGAATCTGCTTATCCCCGTATTTGTCTTCGGCCCCAATTTTCAATTCTTCATCCGTATAGCCACTGCTAATTTGTTGTAAAATAACTTTTTTAGTGGCGTCGTCGTAGTTAAAATGAATGCGGAAAGTGCGATAGGCCAATACGCCCGTTTTTGCAATTTCATCGATAGTCAGGCGACGGCGCGAGCTGTCAAAAACATCTTTGGAGAAATTCCCGCGAGAAAGTTGCACCCGGGCGAAACTCTCTAAATCGAAACCGCAGTGTTCCGCAATCCAGCGGGACTGGGCTGCAAATGTTTCGGACATTTCGACGGTCCAAAGGTCGCCTTCCTGTTCCTCCACCCAGCCCGCCTTGGCATCGGGAAAGGCATCCGCCATGGGGATGTAGGGTTTGATGTCCAGTACCGGCGTGCCGTTTAGCAAGTCCGCTTCATCTACATACAAAGTAAGACCATCAACTTTCAGAAGCCGCACGCAAGAGAGTCCGATGGGGTTCGGGCGGTAAGGGCTACGGCTCGCAAAGGTGCCCACGCGATCCTTCCCCTTGGGCGGCACCGGCGGGCGCGTCGTCGGACGCCAGCCCTCGTTCTCGTGAAACTGGAATATGACCCAGATGCGTTCAAAGCCGTCCAGGTCACGGAGCGCCATCTCGAAGTTCTGCCCCGGCTTAAGTTCGATACGGCCCGGATGCCCCGCAAAGAGCTTCCCCTGCCGAGGAGCGTCGTACTTATAAATGGCTTCGCCGTAAAATGTACCGATGGGAGAAAATTCCACAGATAAAAATATAGAATTCCCCACACTTTTTTCTACATTTGTGCCCGATGAAAGACAAGGCAAAAAAACTGATTGAAAAGTACGAGGAACTGGAATCGGAACTGGGAAACCCGGAAGTTCTCGCCGACCAGGCCCGTTACAACAAGATCCACAAGCAGTACAAGGGTATCGAAAAGGCCGTGGCAAAGGCCAAGGAATACCTGCAGATGCTGAGCGACCAAGAAGAATGGAAGGCGGCCCTTGGCGATTCCGACCCCGAAATGGTGGCCATGGCCAAATCCGAACTATCGGACATCGAAAAGAAACTGCCCGGCGTCACCGACGAACTCCAGATTCTGATGGTCCCCAAGGACCCCTGGGACTACCGCAACGCCACTCTCGAAATCCGTGGCGGTACCGGCGGTGACGAGTCGGCCCTCTTTGCAGGCGACCTGTTCCGCATGTACCAAGGCTATTGCAGCCGCATGGGCTGGAAGATGACCATCCAGGACGCCAGCGAAGGTACCGTGGGCGGCTACAAGGAAATCCGGGTGTTCATCGAAGGCGACAGCGTCTATGGGACCTTGAAATTCGAAAGCGGCGTGCACCGCGTGCAGCGCGTGCCCGAAACCGAAGCCCAGGGCCGCGTGCATACCTCCGCTGCGACAGTGGCCATTCTTCCCGAAGCCGAAGAAGTCGACGTAGAAATCCGCGAAGCCGACATCCACATGGATACCTACCGTTCTTCGGGTGCTGGCGGTCAGTACATCAACAAGACGGACTCCGCCGTCCGCCTCACCCACATCCCCACCGGCGTGGTGGTGAGCTGCCAGACGGAACGCAGCCAGCTGCAAAACAGACTCCACGCCATGGAAATGCTCCGTTCCAAGATTCTAGACGCCGTGATTGCGAAGAAAGAACAGGAAGAAGCGGCCAGTCGCAAGGCCCTGGTAGGTACCGGCGACCGCAGTGCCAAAATCCGCACCTACAACTTCCCGCAGAACCGCGTCACCGACCACCGCATTGGCCTCACGCTGTACAACCTGGACAAGGTCATCACCGGCGACCTGGACGAAATCATCAACGGGCTCCAAATGGCCAACGCCCAAGAGAAACTGGGGAAGTTTAACGCGTAAATGTCATCCCCGTGGAGACGGGGATCTCCTTTTTTTGCAGGACGGGAAACTGGATTCCGGGTCAAGCCTGGAATGACGATTGAGGAAGAGAGAATCTTATGCCGCAGATGACAGTGCTTGAAATCTTGAACCGCACCAAGGCCTTCTTCGAAAAGAAGGGCGTGCCCGACCCGCTGCTGGACGCCCAGTACATCATCAGCCACGGTCTCAAGATGAAGAACCGCATGGACCTGTACCTGAATTTCGAGAAGCCCCTGACCCCTGCGGAACTGGACATCTTGCGCCCGCTGGTGGCCCGCCGTGGAAACCGGGAACCACTGCAGCACATTATCGGCGATACCAGTTTTCGCGGGTTTGTCATCAAGTGCGACCCTCGGGCTCTGATTCCCCGCCCGGAGACCGAATCCCTGGTAGATATGGCGAAAGACGCCCTGAAAGGCATCGAGAATCCTTTTGTCGTGGAAATCGGGACTGGTACAGGGGCCATCGCCATCGCCTGCGCCAAGGAAATCGAAGGTGTGAAGGTTCTTGCCACCGACATTTCCGATGACGCCCTGGCCCTGGCCCGTGAAAACGCACAGGCCAACGGACTAGACGACACGCTCAACTTTGCCAAAGGCGACCTGCTGGACGCCGTTACGGTCGAGGCAATCAAGAAGGCCACCGGCGATGTGTTCGGCGAAGCCTCCACAAAGATAGACTGCCTGATAGCGAACCTCCCCTACATCCCCGACGGAGAAAAGGGCAAGCTTCAGCCAGAAGTGGACAAGTTCGACCCGGCGCTGGCGCTGTACGGCGGACCCGACGGCCTTGACCTGGTGCGCAAGTTGCTTTCCCAGACCGAAGGTAAGATGAACACTGGCGCAAGCATTCTTCTGGAAATCGGTTCGGAACAGGCCGACGTCCTAAAAAACGAAGCCGCAAACTACCCCTGGCTGGAATTTACGGGCGCCCACAAGGATTATTGCGACAACATTCGTTTTGTAAGCTACAAGGCCAAATAAATTTTTGTTCTATCTTTCCAGGAAGTGCAGGGGTACATGAGAAAGATTTGGCGGACAGTTCTTTTTGCTATGGCGATATTTCTCGTCAGCGGTACTGCTTTTGCCCAGGACACCGTTTATGTAATCCAGGTGGTGACTCCTGCGCAGGCGGAGGCTCTGCAAGCCCAGGACAATCCCGACCAATCTGCGAAAGAAAAACGCCCCAAAAGGCGGAGCAGTTTCTACCTGAACGGCGGTTTAGGATTTGATTACTCCTACATCTATTACGACCACCGCTATTACGATGAACACACCCAGTATGACGGTAACGGGGCGGGTATCGCAGGGGAACTTTCGTTAGGTTTTCTCTTCAAGGAGCTTATCGCCGTCCATGGAATTTTCGACTTTTCCATAACCAACGGAGAGTACGATTTGGAAAACGGGATTCGGGAGCGGCCCGTACTCAACGGCGGATATTACCAGAAAAGCGGAAACGACAACGACGCCTTTGGTAACGACTTTGAAACAACAACCCTCATGGGTGGCGCAGGAATCACGTTCTTCCCTTGGCTGCACAGCAAGCCAGATTCTTTTATGGGCGGGACATTCATCAATGCCGACTTACTGATGGGAATCATTTTGCTGGACGACCCTTACTACTTTGACATTCGCGACTATAGCCAAAGCAAGGACTGGTTCGCCTTTGCCATGAATCTCGAAATCGGAAAGGACTGGAGGGTTTCGGAAAGGACCTACGTCGGGCTAGCCATGAAATGGCAAATCCTCGGCATCGCCTCCGGAGATGACATGGAAGGCGAAGAGGACTACGAGGATTACTACCATCACAACCACGTGATGAATTCATTCCAGCTGCTGTTCCGCGTAAACCGTAAGTAATCACACCCCTACAGGGCAGCCGAGGGCGCCCAGCACATATATTTCGCTTTCACCAGCGCGATAAAAGGGCAAAAGCATATCGTCATCTACAAAACTGCTATCTACCCCGCCCAGCTGGAGCTGTTCATTGATACGGCGCCGGAATATGGAGAAACCACTATCCCAGGGGCTTTTTTCGGGGAGTTCAACAGAGTGGGTTTTATTTTCACCACGATACTTGCGATTCATACAGACCTCTTTTTTTAAGAAAGACACACAAACAAGAAAGTGTCTTTCTGTGCAGGTAAATATAGAATCCACGGTATGTCAAAAAGTGACATTTTGCGTATTTTTATTCAATCACCGTAGCAGTGACCTTGGCATGACCCACCTTGTCAAGGCCGATATCCTTGCCGGCGGCCACACTCAAGTCTAAAATTCGACCATCCACGTAGGGCCCGCGGTCATTGACCCGCACCACTACCGAAGCCCCCGTATCGTCGCGAACCACCTTCAGTTTTGTACCAAAGGGCAGGGACTTGTGGGCACAAGTGTAATCGTTCTGGTTAAAAATCTCGCCGCTAGCAGTCTTTTTTCCATGGAATCCCGGGCCGTAATAGCTAGCTTCGCCTTGAAGTTTGGTTCCGATTTCCGCTTTTTCCTTGGAGGCGTAATGTTTTTCAGGGAAACGGACATAGCCCTTTCGGGAAGCAATTTTTGCATTGGCAGCCGCACAACCCGACAAAACAAATGCAAGTCCGACGCACAAAGCCCACAGCGACAGCCGTAACCGCACACCCAACTTACTCGAAGTCATACATGCTGTTGTAGGTGTTCTCAAGGATTTCATCTTCCTTGCTCTTGACCTCGGCCTTCTTTTCTTCGGGCTTCTTGTTAATTGACTCGTGATACTGGGCAGACATCTGGTCAATGTGTTCTATACTCTGCTGCACACGCCTGCGAAGCCGCTCAATTTCGGAATCGGTAATGGCAAGCCTATGATCCAGAACCTTGGCTGCGTATTTTCCCCAAGGGGTATCCCTGTGTTTTGAACGTAATTCATTCAAGACAACTCCGACACTGTCTCCACGCTCTGGATCCATCTGAAAATACACGAACTTCATGTAAAGGGCCTGAACACCCGATTCGGTGTCGGGATAATCCCTGTACAAGCTGTCAAAAGCGGCAAAGGCCGTAGCGTATGCCGAATCCACCTGTTCCATCTGGTCCAGCGGCACTTCCGACGCCACCGTCCACAGACTTTCCGCCTGCAAATACCGTTCCTTTGCCTCGTCGTCACGGGTCTTGATGGTCACCCGCATACCTAGGTTCGCCTGAGCCTGCTTGGCATATTCCGTACCCGGGTACTTCTCGATGATTTCCTTGTAAAGTTCTTCGGCGGTATCTTCGTCACCCTTGTACTCGTCGTAGATAAACGCCCGTGCATACGTGGCAAGCATCACCCGCGCAGAATCAGTAGAATTCTCGATAATACCCGTCAGCCTATTTACCGCGCTATCTACCTGGTCAAGCTTAAACAAGAAAAGCTCCGCTATCTGGAATTCTGTCCCGAAGAAATTATCCAAATTGGGAACAGAATCCTTGCTCAACGAATCGTTCATATTTCGCATGGCAATCAGGCGTTTAAGCGCTTCGCTTAAAGCCCGGCTTTTTTGCGCCCAATCACAGTAATTCAGGGAACTATAGCTGCTGTCGTAATAAATAACGGCCTGCTCATAATTCAAGGTCTTCTGTTGCTCGTAATCACCCATATTGTAGTAGCTACGGGCCGCATACTGCGTTTTGGGATAATCCGAATTTACCTTGCGCAATATAATGAAGGCGTCGGGGTAGCGCTCCGCCATCAGGGTCACCTCCCCCAGGCGGACTAAGTACTCCGGCTGTTTCTGCTCGTAATCCGGATTCTTGAAAAGAGCCTTGTATTCGTCGGCGGCCTTCAGGTATTCTTTCTGGTTTACTAAGCACTCCGCCGCCTGCTCACCGGCCGTCTGCCGTTCCCGAACATTCAGTTCCTGGATTTCTTTGGCCGTATAGTGTTCCCTGGATTTTGCCCAATCTTCTTTCTTGAAATAAAGACCGGCCAGACGGAAATGGGCCTTGCCCCGCATAAAGGGTGTTCCTGCCGTATCTGCAAGAACTGCTTCCAGAGCGGCAATGGCCTGATCCGGAAATTCCGACTGTTCGTCTAAAAGCGAAAGCAGATTCAGCCCCTGGAAATAGTACGGGTGGTTCTTGCTTGCAATCACCGGTTCCAAGGCAAAACGGCTGATATTGTATTCATGGTTCCGATAGAGACAGTAAGCCCGTTGGTATTCCACAGCCCGCATAGAGTCGTAATCGGCAAAATACCGCTCGTACTCATCGTACTTGACTATGGCCTTTCCCCATTCTCCCTTGTGACGGAAAGACTCGCCAATCAGGAAAACAGCCTCGGCGGTCCGTTTCTTGTTGTTGGGGAAGCGTTCCAAAACTCTGGAACCTTTCTCGATAATCTTGTCGTATTTCTGGCGTTCTTCAGCTCCGGGGCTGGAATTAGTTTCATCGGGAATGCTGTCTAGCCGAGCTTCCCTAAGTTCACCCGCCTCATCATACAAACGTTCCGCATTGAACATGTGGTTCAAGTAAGCACAGCAAGTACACCCCTCCAGCAAAAGAGCGAGCAATGCAAGCACTATGTAGCGGAACCGTAGCATAGGACTAAAGATACAAAAATAGACGAGAAGAAGGGGAAAACTGGCTAGTTATCAGTCTAATGTCTCATTACCCGCAACTCAGAACTCACAACTCAGAACTCTTTCAGGTACGTGCTGTAGTCACAGAGTTTGAGGCCAGCCGGGAGAACGGACTTGTCGAAACGCACCATACGGATTTCTTTAGGCGTCCCGACAAATCGAGCAAGAATTTCAAAGTTATCCTGAGTTTCCCAGACCGCAGCATCAATCACCAGTTCTTCCCCGCAATCCGTCTCACCGGTACTGTTTCCGATACCAGAAATCCTTGAATTCTGTTTGAGGAACCTGGTGAAAACCTCTGGCGCAAGTCCCAAGTGATTAGACGTGTTGGAAGAATCGTAAACGACCACATGAACCTCACGAAAGCGATTCAAGGAATCGAACACCACCGTATAGGTGTGCTTGTAGGGAGCGTCATAGAAGGATTCCTGCCAAACATTTTTCTTCACTGGCCTAAAATTCTTGATGTCGTATTTCTTGAAAAATTCCGCAGGTGACGCTCCGTAACGAACAAGGTAATGACCGAGCATTGTGGAAAAATCGTGGGTTGATGAAGGAGCAACGGACTCTCGCAAGCTATCCACAGCCCGATTCAAGTCTGCCGCAAGTCCTGTCCCCTGTGTAGGGAGCGACGGACGAGTCACGTTGCATTCCTGAATGCGCAGTTGGATATCCGGATACTCCGGATCCCTGTTCTGTATCTCGCGGAACTGGATGCGGGCACGATCGTAGTCGCGACCTTTCAAATAAGCAAGCCCAAGAGCCTCTCGCAAAGGCATGTTTTCTGGATACTTTTCAACCAAGGGCTCAAGGATTTCCCGTGCCAGCTGGGAGCGATCCATAGGAGAAATTTTACCACCACCTGCTCCAGGAACCGTCTTTTCGCCAACGGTAGAAAGGGCAAGTGCCGCTCCCTCGAAATCAGGCCTAAAGGCCAGAATCCGCTGGTAAATCTTTTCCGCTTCGTCATATCGACCCTGGTATTCCCACAGGTACCCCCGCAAAAGCATAAGTTCCGCATCCAAGGGGTACTGAGTCAAGCCATAATCCAGTAGCGACGAACAGCTGTCCAGGTTCCCCTGATCATGGAAAAGACGAGCTAAAAATTCATAACCTCGAGGTTCGTTCCCTGCCGAAAGGCTTATAGACGTACGAGCTTCTTCTATTGCCTGAGGCAAGCGATTGTTCTCCTTCAACAGGCGAGCAAACCACAAGCGAGCCTCCACTAGGGTTGGAGCCTGATCCACGGCAATCTTTGCCATTTCAAGGGCCACCGTCTTGTTGCCAGACTTGTAGGTCTTACGGCTTTCCAGGTACTTGGAAAGCCCAGACTCCGGATACTTGCCCTGCAACTTTCCAACCAGTAAATTCAACCGGTTGCTTTCCAAATCAGTCAAGGAGTCCATTTCAAACAAAGTATTCGTTTCATTCCACAGGGAAACCACCGATTCAGGATACAACAGCGACACTGCATTGAAAATTTCGTTTGCCTGGGCATAAGCCCCACTACGGAACAGTTCGGTCGCCCGGCGGATTTCACCTTGGGTCTGGATAGGGAGCGATGCCAACTCCTCACGCATGTCGGGAGAATCGCCTTTCATAAATTCAGTACCGGCCTTGATTCCAAAAGGAACTTCCGGTACCGCCACCTTCGCAGGCGCCATATTCAAATAAAGCTGGTAACCGCCCAAGCCTAAAGCGGCCAGACAGCAAAGTATCAGGAATAAGTATGCCGCTTTCCGCGATGTCTCGGACGCTAAAGGCATTACAGCTCCAAGAAGTCGGAAAGTTTTTCTTTATGTTCCTTGCTTTTCTGCAAACGCCTAAGGGTCTTGTTCTTAATCTGGCGCACCCTTTCGCGGCTCAAACGTAAATCTTCACCGATATCCTTGAGAGTGGTGTCCTCCGTAGTATCCAGACCATAGAACATCTTCAGGATTTCTTCTTCTCTACGGGGGAGCGAGGCCAAAGTTTCGTCAATCATCTTGCGGCGCTCCTCTCGCTCCATTTCCTCTTCTTGCTTACCATCGTTGCCAAGGACATCCATCAAGGTACTGACAGAATCTGCTCCGGAGCTACTGCCAGGATCATCTCCGATAGGGGCATCCAAGGAGATGTCCACAATCTTTTCCATGACCTCGATGATGTCCTTCTCGAAAGGAGCAAACTCTTCCATGGCCATGGTTTTCGCATAGTCACCACCGTTCAGCATCAGGGCTCGCTTAAAGCGGTTCACCAGAGCTAGCTTGTTGGGCGGAATTCGCACGGACCCCACCTGTTCAAAAAGGGCTTTCTGGATAGACTGGCGTATCCACCAGACAGCATACGAGATGAACTTGACATCCTTGTTCATGTCAAAACGCTTGGCCGCCTTGTAAAGACCGATATTGCCTTCATTAATCAAATCCAGCAAAGCCAATCCTCGCCCTTGATACTTTCGGGCGACAGAGACCACAAAGCGAAGGTTACCCCGAATGAGCCGTTGGAGGGCCGATTTACGAATTTCCTCCGTTTCGCCGGTCCGGATAATCGTCAACAAAGCCTCTTCCTCTTGTTGAGAAAGAGTCGGGTAACGATTCAGATCGCGAAAATAAAGTGATTCGTTAAACTCGCTCATATTTTTTTCCAAATTATTCGGAGTAAATATTGTTTTTTAAGCGTTTTTCGTCAATTCCTTCAGTTTATCGTAGGGGTAAATTCCCGAACGGTGACCGTCGCTAAAGGATAAACCCGCAGCGTAGCGACCAATGGACTGAACCCTCTCTAATTTAATATCGTCGGGAACAGCAGAATTGTCAAGCAATTTTTCACCGGTGTGTTCATCTACACACAGGGCGCAGGGGCAAGCGAGACGAAGTTCCCGGGCCGAACAGACGCCCCGTGTTCCATCGTTCCACTCAAAGCCAAGCTTTCCATCTTTCGTCCTGAAAACTTTCTTGGGCTGGATCATACATCCTCCTCCGGAAGTTCGTCAAAGGCATAGTTGAAGTTCTTGAGTACGCCATCTCCGACCGACTTGAATACCGAAAGTGTTCTCACGACTGCATCTGCCGCCTGCAAAAAGGCCTTTGCCGATTCTGAATTCGGATAGCGGAGCACCGCAGGAACCCCCTCATCTCCGCAATCGGCAACCGCAGGTTCAAGAGGAATCTTCGCGATTAACGGTACACCCCAATTTTTGGCTATGCGTTCACCGCCGCCTTGGCGGAAAATGTTGTGGTGCTTGCCGCACCCGTCGCAGATGAAATAACTCATGTTCTCCACGACACCCACTACAGGCACGCCGACGGAATCAAACATGGCAAGCCCCTTGCGGCAGTCGGCAAGAGCCACCTCTTGCGGGGTGGTCACCACCACGGCACCTGCCATAGGACAGTTCTGGGTCAGTGTCAGCTGGATATCCCCCGTTCCAGGAGGGAAATCCACCAGCAGGTAGTCGAGCTTGCCCCAACGCACCCGGTTCAAGAAATGCTGGATCATCTGGCTTGCCATGGGGCCTCGCCAGATAGTGGCCTTCTCGGAACCGGCAAACATGCACATGGACACGATGGAAATGCCGCCCTTTGCCTCTACCGGGGCGATGGTATTGTCTTCGAAAACCTGGGGGTCCTTGTCAATACCGAACATGAGGCCCATGCTGGGGCCATAAATATCTGCGTCCAGAATTCCCACACGGGCACCGGACAGGCTTAGCGCCATGGCGAGGTTCGCCGTCACCGTGGACTTGCCTACCCCGCCCTTGCCAGAGGCCACCCCAACGATGTGGGAAACTTCGCCAAGGAAAGAAACCTGGGGCTGTTCGGGAGCATCGCCCACGCGCCCCGCATTGGAGGTAAGGGTCACCTCCACCTCAGACGCACCCAGCCCCTTCACAATGGAAATGCACTGGTCCTTGAACCGGTCGCGGATGGGGCATGCAGGAGTCGTGAGCACCAGGTCAAAGGTAACCTTGGTCCCTTCGATTTTCAGGTTCTGCACAAAGTTCAGCTCCACAATGTCCTTGTGCAGATCGGGATCCTGGACGGCCTTGAGGGCGCTTAGAATATTTTGTTCATTCAACTGCATATCTTTCTTTTTTAAACGTCATTCAGAGCCCAGCAGGGGCGAAGAATCCAGTTCCGAATCAATCAAGCCTGGATGCTTCGTCGCTACACTCCTCAGCATGACTTGTATCATTTACACATCTAAGAAAATCTCGGCATTCGAAGAAGGTGGGTCATACATGGCGGCCATTCCTCTTCGTAGTGGCTCACCAGAATAATAGTCGTTTCTTTAGAGAGCAGGTCCAGCAGGTGGAAAAACTTGTCCCGATAGCCCTTCTCCAGCCCCTGGGAGGGTTCATCCAGCAGAAGCACCTGGGGCGGGCGGATAGCGGCTCGGGCCATAAGAATCACCCGCTTGTCTATGGGAGAAAGCCTGCGGACATTTTCTTCGGGGTCTTCAAAGCCCAGGTAGGCAAGCCAATCCTTCGCCTTGGCCCGTTCTTCCCAGGTGGTGTTGTCCGCCTTGCAAAGATTCGGCGTAAAGCCCGTGCAGAGCACCTCCAAAAGGCTCAGGTCTTCGCGGTACTGGAGCGCCAGTTCCGGAGAGAAGAATCCCAGTTTCGCCTTGTGGTCCCAGATGTTCAGGCCATGCCCAGGACGCTCGCCCAGGAGTGTAATGTCGTTTCCGTAAATCTGGGGGTGGTCCGCCGTCAAGAGCCCGAGCAACGTACTCTTGCCTGCGCCGTTCTCCCCCATGACCACCCAGTGTTCGCCCTTGCGGACTTGCCAGTTCAAATTCCTGATAACCGTTGTTTCACCAAAACGGACGTTGACGTTTCTTAGATCGAAAAGGACTTCCCCTTTATTGTCATCCCCGCGCAGGCGGGGATCTCCAAGCCTACACTTCAGGTCTACAACCTCGTAGTCCGTCAGTTCAGCCTTGCGAAATTTCGGCTGGGCCGCCACATCGGGCAACGAACCGGCGTATTCCTTGAACACCTTGTTCTCGAATACAAAAGCGGGAATCTCCGGAATCAGTTCATCTTCACGGGCAAGGCGCACCACCACATTCAGGTTTTGGCGCTTGGCAAGACCGGCCACACAGCCAGCCAGGTGCACACGGTACTCCGGGTCCAGACCACCGAACAGGTCGTTGAAATAAACCCACTCCGGCTTTTCCATCCACATACGGGCCAGCAGCACCCGGCGGAGTTCCCCGTTAGACAAGCTCAGAAGCTTTCTCTCCAGAATGTCCATCGGCAAGTCCGCGATGACCATGGCCTCGTCAAGCTTCGCGGGATCCGTCTCCGGAAACGGCACGTCGTCGATATAGCGGTCCGTCTGCAAAAAGAACTTCTTGTTCAAAAGCAGGTTCTTGACCAGCGGAGCCTCCGAATCGTGCAAGCTGATAAAACGTTGCTGCCAGAAGGGCGCCAAGGCCTGCTGGATTTTACGTTGCATGGATTCGGACATGGTAGAGACATTCTTGCGCTGGTTCAAGAAATGAGTAATGACCCGGTCCAGATCCGCACCGTCGGTGCTAAAAATCTGCACCTGAGGAAACTTTTCAATCAATGCTTCAAAACGCCCGAATTCCATAAGCCACACCAATCTAGATTATTAAAAGAACATGGGCCAAAGGCCGTCTATAAAAAGCACCGTGCAGCAGGCCACCAGGGCAACGCCCACCAGCCCAAACCGGAACAGGGATGCCACCACGGCCGTTACAAGGGCTAGTACTCCCGACAGCATGGAATCCGTAGAGTAGAAGATGGCAGGCACCGTCATGGCAGCAAGAACCGTGCAGGGGATGTAGGCCAAAAAGGACTTGACAAAGGGATTGCTCAGCTTCCCTTTCAAAAGCACAAAGGGAACAGCCCGCAAAAGGAAGGTCACTCCCGCCATAACCATCAAGAAGGCAAAGTATTCCCTAAGGTTCATCGTCTGACTCCTTGACCGAGAAGAACATGGCCCCAAAGAGAGAGGCCACTACCGCACAGATGATGATGGAAAAACCGTAAGAGACTCCCTGCAACACAGGGACATACTTGAACGCAAGACTCAAGGCGATAGCTACAACAACTACAATCAATGTGGACAGATGTTTTTTGCAGGGGGGCACCACAATGGCCACAAACATGCCATACAAGGCGACACCCAGGGCATTGGTAATCCAGGAGGGCAAAATCTCTCCAGACACGGCCCCCGTGAGCGTCCCCAGGGACCAACCGATATAGGGCAGCACCATCAGGCCAAAGAAATAGCGGGGTGTCACGCGATTTTGCTGGGCCATGGAAACTGCAAAAATTTCATCGGTGATTCCCGTAGCCAGAAGCAGGCGGTAAGGCGTCGTAAAATCAGACGAGACTTTCTGGGAAAGAGTAATGGCCATCAGGGAATAGCGCAGGTTGATAAAGAAGGTGGCGATAGCCATCTCCAAAAAAGTGCCAGCGGCATCCACCATAATGTTAAGGCCCGCAAACTGCCCCGCCGAAGTCAAGTTGGTCATGGAGATGAAGGTCACCAAGAACCAAGACATGAACTTGGATCCGGCAATGCCGAAAGAGAAGGACACCGCAAAATAGCCGATGCCTATGGGTAACCCGTCTTTCACGCCCTTCAGAAACATACGGGCCAAAGATAGTAAATAGTGATTAGGGGTTAGGGGCTAGGATCTAGGGGTTAGGGGAATGAGGTATGTGAGATTAGTAATGAGTAGTCAGTTATGAGTTGTGAGGTGCGGGGCACGAGGAAAGTCATCCTCACGAAAGTGAGGATCCGCTTGAGATTTTAGCGATTAGGTATTAGGGCCGATAGAAACAAGAGGATTTAATGTGGGATGTGGAATGTAAGATGACAAATTGGGAATTATTCATTTCTCACTACACACTCCACATTACACACTTTTAAGCACCAAGTACTGTCAGCAAAAGGCTTACCGTATGTTGATACGGCTGGTCTTTGCAGAACTTTCGGTCACAACGCGAACCATGTAGCTACCCTGCGGGAGTCCCTGGAGCGACACTTCCCTGGTCCCTGCGAAGCTATCCTGGAATGTCTTCACCCGGTTGCCCAGCATATCGAACACCTGCACACGAACTAAAGATTCTCTAGGCGCATAAATCGCAAGGCTGTTGTGAGCGAAGGAAACCTTTAATTGCGACTGCAGTTCCGCTACGAACGCTTCTGGGCTACTTGCACTAGAGCTGCTAGACACAATGGTTGTTGCAGAACTGGAGCTGGGAGGAACAAAGTCAAGGCAGGAGGTTTCCACCCACCATTCCCTATTTGAAGCATCCGTATTCATCCACTGTAAACTTCCTGGACGTGTGGGGGAAATAGTGTAGCATGTTTCCGCAGTCATATTGTTCAAGCCAGAATTATAGCAGTGTTCCGCATAGCCCCCGACACCGTTCACAAAGGCAATGCAGGGGCTTTCTTCGACAGAACTACTAGATTCTGCCCCGCTGCTTGAACTTTCCTCGGAACTGCTGGATTCTTCAACCACTTCGCTGGAGGAGGACTCTGCTTCAGAACTGCTAGACTCCTCAACCACTTCGCTGGAGGAGGACCCTTCTTCAGAGCTGCTAGACTCCTCAACCGTTTCGCTGGAGGAGGACTGTTCTTCGGAGCTGCTAGACTCCTCAACCGTTTCGCTGGAGGAGGACTCTTCTTCAGAGCTGCTAGACTCCTCAACAGAACTGCTAGAAGGAATTACAACGGCTTCCTCGCGGAACACCGCCATATAAGAAACATCTTCCGTCACAGACTCTATGCCCGGAGTCCAGTAGTCAAAGAAATAGTTGTAGGTAGCAGTGGAGGGTTTGACCGGAGTCTCACCCATGTACTCAGGCATTTCGCCGTAAGCCACCTTGGAGCTTTGCAGTTTAGAATTATCGTAGTTCAAGAAGGTCACTGTGTACTGATTCACAGTTGCTTTGAAGGTCGCCGTGTAGGTGGCATCTCCCGTCACCTGCGTCAGAATCGGAGTCCAACCTGTAAAGGTGTAGGTGTACTGGGCCGTGCCCTTCTTGGTGGGATTTTCAGCAAGCTGAAGGCTCTTGGCCGGAGTGCCGTATTCGTATTCCGCCTTCGTGAAGACTGATCCGTCTTCGTTCAGGTAGGTAATGGTGTATTTGCGCTTGAATTCCTTGTAGGTGGCGGTATATGTGGCGTTGCCCGTAACATTTTCAATCTTCGGACTCCAGCCGCTAAATTCGTAAGTGCATTCTTCGGTAGCGGGCTTTTCAGGTGTCCGAGGCTTTACAATGTCGGCCGCGATGGTACCGTAGGGATACGCGACAGCGGAAAGAGGCGTGCCATCGTCATTCACAAATGTTACGGTGTAACTATTAGTAGAAGATGTATAGGTGGCGGTATAAACGACGTCTTCCGTTACCGCAGCCAGGGCCGGAGTCCAGCCCGCAAAGGCAAACGTCTCGCCGGCTGTTCCCTGCTTTGTGGGATTGGCGGGCTTCGCGATATCCGCAGGTTCCGTACCGTAATCGTACTCCGCCGCGGCCAGCAGCACCGTGCCGTCTTCATCCTCGAAAGTTACAGTGTACTTGTTCACCGTGCTATTCACCACGGCGGTATAGGTTGCTGCACCTGTCACAGCCGCAATTTCAGAATCCCAGCCTACAAACGTATAGGTGTACTGGGCCGTGTTGGCCGGGGTCTTGCTTTCGGGGGCCACAGGCACCGTACCATACTCCACTTCTGCCGTAGTCTCGGTACCGTCACCGTTCACAAAGGTGATGGTGTACTTGTTCTTCGTAGAAGTGTACGTGGCCGTGTAGGTTGCCTCCCCCGTCACCATAGCAATCTCAGGATTCCAACCCGCAAAGGTATAAGTGTATTCTGCCGTGGCCTGCTTTGCAGGATCGGAAGGCTTTTCGATGTCAGCGGGTCTTGTGCCATAATCGTACTGTGCCGTGGCCTGCAATATCGTACCGTCTTCGTCTACGAAAGTAACAGGATATTTCCTTTTGGTTGCCGTGTAAGTTGCAATGTAGGTGACATTGTCAACCACGTCCACAAGCTCCGGAGACCATCCGGCAAATTCATACGTGTATTCCGCATTAGCAGCTTTCGAGGGATTTGCCGGCTGGACAATGTCTGCAGCCAGGGTTCCAAAATCATACTCTTCGGCGTCCTTGAGAACCGTAGTCAGGTCATCATCTACAAAGGTCACAGTATATTTTTTCTTAGTTCCCTTGAACTTGGCCGTATAATCCTTATCCTGCGTAACGGCGACAATTTCCGGATTCCAACCGTCGAATGCGTAAGTGTAAGCGGCATCCGCATCCTTGGTGGGCGTCGCACCGGAATATACAGGTATTGTTCCGTAGGCCACAGATTGCGTAGCCAACACGGCTCCGTCATTCAGGAACCTGATGGAGTAGTAATTTGTCACCTCATTAAAGACAGCCTGATATGTTGCATTCCCTGTCGCTGCAGCTAATGCAGGATTCCAGCCCTGGAATGTATAGGTGTACTGGTCCGTTGCCGCCTTTGTCGGTTCAGCTCCGGTATACACAGGGATAGTACCCTGTTCCACTTCTACCGTCTGCAATGTTACATTGCCGTTCTTGAAGGTAATGGTAAATGTGACAGGCACGACGTTGGCCGCAAAGGAGAAATTGGAAATAGTTATCGATTCCCAACGGTTACCGGGCATACCAAGAGTAAGCACCAAATACTCCGAAGCATTGGCGGTAAAGGAACAGGTAACATGAGTCGTATTGCCACCTGTCATCGTCGCAATATCGTTGCAATAGCTCCCGACAACCACCGTCATATTCATTTCCTGGCCACCTGAGCCCTCCGTAGCATCAAAGGACAACGTGTAAGATTCTCCGGAAACAACGTTGCCCAGACCCTTGGTCACAACACGGGCGGCAGCATACTCGTTGGACTGACCGATAGTCACACTACCATTGTTATTGATGGTCAACTCTGTGTTGGAATTCCATTCCTCCCCAACGGAACTAGAAGACGCCGACGAGCTGCTGGATACGCTCGAAGACGAGACGGAACTGGACGAAACACTGGAGGAGGAAACGCTGCTGGAAGACGTCACCGAACTGGAAGAAACACTTGAGGAGGAACGTGCAGAACTGGACGAAACACTGGAACTGGACTTTGCTGAAGAACTGGAGGCAGCCTCGGGCAACCCTTCGCAACGGACATTGTCAATTTCCAGAGAACCCGTGGCACCGGTGGTCCCGGAAACCTGCCAACTGAAAGCCTTCACATTCTGCCGAGCCGAATTCACATCAACAATCGTTTTCGTCCAGTCGGGCTGGGTCATGGAAGTGAGTGTCACCGTTTTCTTGGTCCAGCTATTTGTCGTGGCGGCAGAAGCCTGATGGTATGCATAATCTGTCACCAAAGGAGACTCCATACGCACCGAATGGGCGGCACCCTTGTAATAGTAACTGATACTTGTACAAGAATTCAAATTGACAGTGCTCTTGTCTGCAAGCAAGTCAACCGTTATACCTACCTGCGGGTCATATGACAAATTGCCCTTTTCCAATGCATAGGACGCCTTTAGAGCCTTCGAAGAACTATACCCCGTGGAGAAAGACGTTGTGACAGTGGACTGTCCACCATCATCGGCATCAGTATACGCGGACCACTCACCGCCCCATTCAGAAATTTCATTGCCGTCTTCAAAATTGTCAATCAAGGCGGTCAAGTTGCTAGGCGTTGGAGCTGCCGACGAACTGGACGGCCTGCTAGAAGAACTCTGTGCAGTTGAACTGGAAGAATTTCCTCCGCCACCGCCGAGAGAAATGGGATGCTGCGCCGCAAATTCATAAAAAGCATCACCCGGATCCTGAATGGTTATGCCGATAACACCGTCAGAAATACGGTTGTTCAGGTTATTCACGTTCATCCAATCCTGGTAATCGTTATTGCTGCCGCCACCTACACCGTAACCGTCATCAGCAATAATTTTCTTGCCTCCCATGGCGGCACTGGCCTGGGCCCATGTCAGCAGGTTGTTGTTGTCGCTGCGAATACGGCTCTGGTCACCCTGGGTACGACCACCCGACGAGAAAAGGTAATCGACCTTACTCTGGTCAAAATTGGCATACCAGCCAACGATGTCACCATTCAGCCACGGGGAAATATCCACCGCAATCTTGGCATTGGGCAAGTACTGCTTGATGGCCGCCACAATTTGGTTAAACCGGGTACCGCAAAGTTCGGCGTCGGGAATGCCGCCCCCCTGCTGGGTATAAGGGGAACGAGCATCCCCCGAAGCGGAATACTGGAAAAAGTCCGGTTCAATCAACCAGATGGTGGTTTTTGACGTACCATAATCCTGTGCTATGCCTTGGGCATATGACTTGTAGCGAGCGAGGATATCACTCCAATGGTCCCGAATGGTCTGTGCACCATTGGTACAATGATTGGGCGATCCCATATCACAATCCGAGAACCCCTGGTCTTTGTCATATTCAGCAATCACATAGGCATAAATTACCGGTGTCAGGTCATACTGGGAACAGGCCCGTACCATATCGCCTTCCCAATATGTATTGTAAGTCGCATTATCACCAAGCCAGATTGCCAAATGGGAAAGGCCCTTCCCAGACAGGTTAACGCCTTTAAGTTCACCTTTCCACTGCCGCCCATAATTGAAATGACTTTCGTCAAAGGCGGCGAACGCAAACGCCGCCAAAAGCGACAGCGCCAAAGCAAAAGCTTTCTTCATAACAACACCCGTGTATTTCCCATGTATATCTGTATAAAAAATAATTTCAAAACTCTTTTTTTCCTTGTAAAAAAATGTAAAAGCCCCTAGTCGCAAGGACCAGGGGCAACGACATCTTTTAGGCAAAAACGCCTAATTTAGCGTAATTTTGCGGTTTTGCACCTGAGTGCCGGACTTGACCCGCAGGATATAACTACCGGCATTGAACTTTGTAAGTTCTACGGCGCCGGATACCTGGATGAAGCGGGCCAGCGGACGGCCCTGAAGGTCGAACACCTCAACAGTAGCCTGGCCGCCCTCAATCAGGAGCGTACGGCCATTCACGACCACAGAAACGGGGAACTTCACAGCCCCGCGCAAAGCCATCATCGAAGAACCATTGGAGGCCGGAGTCACGGCACTGGAGCTAGAACTCGGACGACTTTCGCTAGAATTAGATGTTTCATTGGAACTGGAGCTAGAGGCCGCAGAGGATTCCGGCTCCACCACGGTCACCTGGATTTCATACGTGGTCCCGTTGACATTTATCTTTTCGTTCCAATCACCGGCCTGCAGCCACTGTGTCGACTGAGAATTGCTGATGGTGAGTGTATTGCCCACGTAATCATAAGAAAGCCACCAAATGTAGTACGTCTCCTTGGTAAACGAAGTCACATTCGTAAACGTAACCGTCTCAAATTCGGCACCCTTGACCACATTTTGCGTAAGGTTTCCGGTGACAACGACTCCGGTAGAAGCGCTGGAAGCAACAGACGAACTGCTCGTTTCGGTACTGCTGCTGGACACCTGAACAGAACTAGAACTTTCGCTCAAGGGGATTTCATTATAGGTGGCAGTGTAAGAAGCCTTGCCCACAACTTTTTTCAGTTCGGGATTCCAGCCCTTGAATTCATAACGGTAGGACTTACTAGGTTCACGAGTCGGCTCAGGTCCGCCATACACAGGAACCTTTCCATAGTTCACTTCGGCCCACCACAATTCCGAATTGTCGTAATTGAGGAAGGTAATCTTGTAGGCATTGATTGTCTGAACGATATTGGCCGTGTAGGTGGCCGGGCCTGTAACGGCAACAATCTCCGGAGTCCAACCTCCAAAGCTGTAACTGTACTGAGCATCATTCTTGGGCAGTTCTACGCTTGCGGGAGCCTCGGGAATTTCACCTTCTGCCACCTTGATCGTCTGGATAACTTTCCCGTTTACGACAAACTTGATATCGTACTTTACTACTGCCGCTGAAGAACTAGAAGGTGCTACAGAAGAACTGGACAGCACCTCGTGACCATCAGCCAACTTCAGAGAAAGGTTGGAAATGGTCACCGATTCCCAGCGGGAACCTGGCATGGTCAAGGTCAACACCACGTTTTCCTTCTTGGTAGCCTTGAAGGTACAAGTATAGGCTTGAACACCTTCGCTTGCATCCAATTCCACAGTGCCACTGCAATAGGAACTCAACGAAACGGCCATATCCATAGTGTTCTGCTGGATAGAGGCATCAAAACTCAGCGTATAGGATTTGTTCTTCTCAACTTCGCCCAATCCCTTAGTTACTACGCGGTCGGGAGTCCATCCATTCGACTGACCAATAACCGCGTCACCATTGCTATTGACCGTAAGCTGGGTGTTGGACTGCCAATCGTTGTTCACGGAAGCGGAACTTGCTGCAGCTGAGCTTGCAGGAGTCTGCGAAGAAGAACTGACAGATGACGAACTCTGGACAGAACTACTGGAGATGTCGTTTACGGTCAGCACCATTGTATAGGCCGTTCCGTTCACCGTAAAGTTTTCACGGAAGGTTCCCAAGTTCGCACTTGTGGGGACAACTGCGTCCAAGGTAAGTACATTGCCGGAACGAGTCATATTCAGGTAGTAGACATTCTGAGAATTCCTCTGGAAGCTATTGACATTCGTAAAGATTACCGGGCTTATAGAGCCTCCACGAAGCACCGTCTGCGTCAAGTTTCCGGTAATCACCAGCTTGGCGCTGCTGGAAGAAGCTACGGAGCTAGAAGATGGTTTTACACTAGAAGAAGACTGTACGGAACTAGAAGACGGTTTCACGCTAGAAGAAGACTGGGCTACACTTGATGAACTGGCCTCCTTAAGGCCCAGACACTTCACGTTGTCTATCTGCAAGGTGCCGGTAGTTCCCGAGGTTCCCTGGATTTGCCAACTGAAGGCGCGTACCGCCTTCTGGACATCGTCTATAGAAGCCACCCTACCCCAGCCTGTTTCCTGGGCCAAGTCCGTCCAGTAAACCGTCCGGGTTTTCCAGCCGTTGCTGGACTGGGCCGCCGACTTGTGGTAGTTGTATTCCACATCAACAGAAGATTCCACCCTAAAGTCGTGGGCGCCACCCTTGTAATCGTACTGGATGGCGGTACAGGCCGACAGATCTTCGGTGGTCGTTTCATCGGCATTGGCGGAAACCACCAAACCCACAAACGGGCTATACTCGTATGTGCCTTTATCCAGACGATAGGTTATCTGGACAGCCTTGGAGGAACCATTTCCGGAAACCATGGCGGTATCGATAGTGGAATTTGCCTGTTTGTCATTGTCATTATATATTCCCCACGGGCTGTTCCAAAGGGAGGTGTAGTTTCCGTCTTCGAAGTTGTCCACCAGCAAAGGCTTGTTGGTACCGCCCTGAGAAGCGGAAGAATTCGGATTGCTCGCCGAAGACGTGGGATTGGAGTTGCTAGAAGAAGGAGCGTTTCCGCACTTCGTGTAAGACTTGGGGAGCTTGGAGAAGATGTTGGTGTTCACCCACTGGCCGCTATTGGAATAGTTCCAGGCGCTACCGCTAAAGTAGGAAGCTCCCTCGTTCTTGTTGGAAACAGACCAGTTCGCACCGGAAAGCTTATTGCTGTTCATCCAATTGAGCCAAGAAGAAGAATTTCCGCTGACTCCGCCACCACCGTCAGCATTCACCGTACCCCATTCAGAAACGAACACGGAAAGGCCTGCATTCATGGCACGATCGGCATTCGCGCCTTCGCCACCCACAGAGTGGGAACCCGCATAGAAGTGGAAAGTATAGGCCACGTTGTTCTTGGAATCGCGAACCGTATTGCCAATGGCGTAATCGGGATGCTGATCCCAATCAGGGTTACCCACGAGCACCAGGTTGTCGGAATACTGACGGATAGTCTCAATGACAGACTCGGCATAAGTCTTGATGGTGCCCCAGGACTGGCTGGTGGGTTCGTTGAACACCTCAAAAATCACGTTGTCATAGCCACCCCACTTCTGGGCCATGTAGCTGAAAAAGGTCTTTGCGTTGTTGACATTGTCGCTGGCCTTGTGGCTATGGTAGTCGATAATCACGTAGATGTCGTTGTCGATAGCCGCCTGCACCACGGCATTCATCAAACTCTGGTACTTATTCATATCACTGAAATAGTTGCCAGACCCCCAGTTTTCATCTACACCCATAGGGGCTCGGATAATCTGGATATTCTGCTTTTCTACTAGGCCACTCACGATGCTGGATGTCCAGAAGGGGGAACCCACGTCGCTAGAGATGGCCCAGAAAAGGCTCATGCCCTGCACGGCAACTTCTTTACCAGATTTAATGCCCTCACAGGAGCCGTAAATCTGGCCTTTGCTGCCGGCCTTGCCAGCCATCAGCTGGCCATACTGGCTTACCGGGCCCACGCGCCCGAAGGAAAGGGAAACAAGGCACAAGGCCAGAAGAAGGAAAAGTGTCCTTTTCATACAATACCCATCTCTAGATTTGTGATATATACCGTCTAAAAAATAATTTCAGAGACAGCATTATTCAAGTCAAATTATGGTAACAATCTGTTGCTGATGTAAACACGACACATTCTATCTTGTCTTGGGGCACCACAATCAAGCACATTCTTTAACAAAAAAACACCCCAGCGCAGTGCCGGGGTTATCCCTGACGGATCCTCGCCTCTGCGAGGATGACAAGTGTGCTACACAGACAACTTAGTTTTCGTTGTTGTGCATTTCCATCTGTTCGCGGTCCATCGTGTGCTGCAGGTATTCCTTGAAGTCACGGTCGATGTTCACACCGTCGAAGTCGATGTCATCGTTTTCCAACACGAACACGGCGCTGGGGTTATCGAGCCAGCCGACCACGTCCACGCCTTCCAACTTCATGGACTTGTCGCCAGCGGCCTGAGCAACGTATTCCACCTTAGACTTGGCCACCCAGCCCTGGCCGCAGTTACCCTTGACCAGCACTTCGGTGTCACCGTCCTTGACGATGGTAAGTTCGTCGTTAAAGCCTGCGGTGCAAACCACAGATCCACCGCCCTTTTCCTTGGTCAAGTCAATATCGCCCAGCTTGGACTTCACTTTGTTCGGGGCAGCAAAAGCAGCGGCCACCATCAGGGAAAGAGCAACAAATAAAACCTTTTTCATGTCATTCCTCAATAAACATGGTAAAATATACAACTATGCAGTAGGAATATACCTTTTATTTTGGCAAATTGGGAGATTTTCTTTTAAATTTTTACGATATGAAGAAGATTTTTACCATTTTCGTGCTTTTGCTGGTCATTTTGGCGATTTTTGCCGTTTTTCAAGGAAAAAAACGCATAAATGCGGTATCTGACAACCAAGAAACCGTGCTTTTGGAGATTCCCAAGGGCAGTTCGGCGGCCAAAGTATCTCAAATTTTACAGGAAAAGGGCGTCTGGAAGGACGGACTGGCGTTCAAGGTCCGGAACAAAATGGACAAGCCAAACCTCAAGGCTGGCTGGTACGAGATTCCGCCACGGCAGACCCTGGAACAGATTTTCGCCCTGCTTGCAAGCGGCAAGAACGCCGTACGCAAGGTGACCATCCCCGAAGGTCGGGCCAGTTGGGAAATCCCCGCCTACCTGAAAAAGGCGTTCCCCGACTTGAACGAGGACCGCTGGAACAAGTTGGTCCAGGACCCGAAGTTCGCCCAGTCCCTGGGCGTAGATGCAAACTCCTTGGAAGGCTACCTGCTGCCCGACACCTACCCCTTCGCCATCGATGCCGACGAAGAGACCATCATCAGGCAGATGGTGGCGGCGAACCTGAAGGTACGGGACGAGATGAAAGATAAGCCGAACTCCAAGTGGGCGACTCTCGGCAACTGGCACAAGGTGCTTACCCTTGCTAGCGTGGTGGAAGAAGAAACTGGCAAACCCGACGAACGATTCTTGATTGCAGGCGTTTTTCACAACAGGCTTGAAATTGGCATGCCCCTGGGGGCCGACCCCACGGTGCGGTTCATCTTCAGGAACTTGACCGGGCCCATCTACAAGAGCCAGCTCAATAGCGACAGTCCCTACAACACCCGCAAGTTCAAGGGCCTGATGCCCGGCCCCATTTCTAATCCGGGTCGCAAGGCAATCGAAGCAGCCCTATTCCCCGCCGACACAAAGGCACTTTACTTTGTCGCAAAAGACGACGGTTCGGGCACCCACTTCTTCAGCAGCACCCTCACTGACCACAACAAATTCAAGGACGTGGCCGCGAAGAATAGAGGGGAATGAGTTGTGAGTTGTGTGGTATGGAAAAAGAATTCGTCATGTTCGCGCAGGCGAACATCCGCTTACTACAATCCAGCGGATCCTCGCCTGCGCGAGGATGACGAAGAAGGTTCGCGAGGATGACAACTCTTGAGACCGGCTATCCTAACGGGCTACGCCCTACGGACCTTCGGTCCTAACCACTAACCACTAATCACTAAATCCTAGATCCTAAATCCTAGATCCTAGCCCCTAGATCC
>DGRZ01000029.1:47732-59875 GCA_002391195.1 Fibrobacter sp. UBA4375
CCTAGATCCTAGCCCCTAGCCCCTAGCCCCTAGAAACTATAATTCCCGACGCGAACAAAGAAGGTGTAGTCCATCACGTCACCCAGCTCGTCGAGAGTTTCGCGGTCCACCAGGCGGGACATTCCCGCAGATACTGAGATGGACTTGTACGCAAAGCGTAACGTCGGTTCCAGAATAAACTTGTCGGCCCCGAGGTGCGCCGTCGGATTCTCTTCGAAATCCCGCACGTAGGCGCCAAACACCCACATGCCGAACATTCCCTTGTGGAGCCCGAGGTTTATGCGGGCGAGTCCATAGTGATGGCTTAGCAGTTCCGGATTGTACCATTCCCCGGTCCAGGGGGTGGCCGCAATACGCCTGCGGTAAAAGTTGTCCATCGGTTTGATACCCGTTGACTTAGGGTAGACATAGCCGTGTCCTTCGTCGTGGAACGTATCCAGGCCGCCGCCCAGGAAAAGCCCCAGCGTCAAGAAAGATACCGGAGAGCGGCTGGCATACATTTCCAAAGAAAGCTTGTGGTATATGGGAATCAAGTCTGCAATGTCAATCTTGTAACGCACGGACTGGAGTCCCCATTCCAGGAACAGGGACTGTCCGCCATACGAGAAGAACGGATCGGTATCGCCGTCGGTATAGCGGTACTGGAGAGCCGGCGAAACGGGCCATGTCTCCAAATCGTCCATCCGGTACACCTGGGCAAAATCAATAGTCCTGTCTCCCAACATGAATGTAAGCGATGTCACCTGGTGGGCTGTCAAGTGGTAATCTACCCACATGTTAAAGTCGCTTCGTTTTTCACCGCGAGGCGTCGTGAAATACGCATTGTCTTCCAGGTAAGATTCAAAAGGCCGCAGGGTCTGCCAGTCATAGCGGAGCCCTACCGACCAGTCCCTGTTCCACAGGCGGGAAATTTCCAACTTGGGACTTACGCCGTATGACCTTGGGCCTACGAATCCCGAAACCCCGAGGGCGATATCCATCTGGTTCACGAAGGAGAGCGTCACATCGCCGTAAGCGTGTGGCCCGATAGCGTTGGACCCGAAACCGCCCACAGAAACATCTACCGTCGGGGCGACCTTCGCCCCCACCAGCACGTTCCCCGTCGGCAACATGTCAAAGGAAACGGAATCGTAGGCAGGCTCCTTGGAAATTTCTTTCAAGAAATTTTCGGGCGCCACCATGCCCGTGTCGCTTTCGTTCCAATAAGAGGCTATTGTGGAATGGGTTTCCGCAGACAGACTGTCAAAAGACGGTTTGAACTTGAACCATGGGGAAGCCACCTTCTTGAAAGTCAAATAGTCCAGCGAGTCGTTCCTGAAAGGTATTAGTTCCGTAGCGTGGCGTTCCAAGGCAGAGAACCCCGCCTGAATCCAAGCCGTATAGGCAGAATCCGTAGCGTAATGGGCGCGGAGCACCACCCCCGACTCCTGATAAGACAAATTCTGCAGGGGCTTTTCGAAAAGAATACGCTGCCAGGGAGAATTCCAGGACGACACGGAAGCAAGAGCCACCCGGGGAATTCCAACCGAAATAATGGGAACCTGGTCGTAAACATCTTCGTAAGGCACAGCAAGGCCCGGACACAGTTCTCCGGAGTTGTAGTTTTCAACCAGCGGGAGACTCTTGAACACATACTCCGAAGTATTCCATTGTTCGCCGTTACAGCCAAGCACCGTAAAGGGAATCACCGCCCCGCGAGGTACTCGGTTCATGGCCTCTTGCAGGCGGAGCTTTGCAAGGGCATACCTGTGGGCGGAAGTGTCGGGTTCAAAGGACTTGGGAATTTTTCGCAAGGTCATGGACGAATCCGGCTGCAACGCAAAACGGTAGCGCAGGCTGGGCACACCGTCGGGAGAAATGGGCCACCTGGCCTGTGACTGCTTTTTATTGTACAGGTCGTCGAACATGTTGTGGCCCACGTAGCCCTGCAGGTACGGGTCCAGCAGCACTCGCTGGATATCGTCTAGCGTCATACCGTGGGTCCAGAGGTAACCCACAAAAGCCCCCCACGAAGTACCTACCACGGAATCGATACGGACCTTGTAGGTTTCGATGGCATAGAGCACGCCCAGGTGGAACCAAGGAGAACGCTCGCCGCCACTGAGGTAGAGGACGGATTTCTTTGGGGCTGAATTCGGAATTCGGATTTCGGAATTCGGATTGTCTGAATCGGAAGGAACGGTTTCGCCTGTCGACAAATCTATGGTTTCGCATTTCCACGATGTGTCGGGGGAAGCCTCCCCCTCGCTCCCGCTGTCGGGGTTCGAGGCTAGAGGCTCGAGGCTAGAGGCTCGAGGAATGTCATCCTCGCGTAGGCGAGGATCCGCTTGAGAGGTTTGAGGAACGTCATCCTCGCGTAGGCGAGGATCCGCTTGAGAGGATTGAGGTTCGGAGGTAGGGGGAACAAGACTATCCGCAAGGGCCTGCGCCGTAGAATCCTGGGCAACCGTCATCTGCGACAGCAGACTGTCGGCTGGTTCTGCAGGCAACAGGGAAAAAGCGACCAACAGGATGGCCGCCACCTTCGGCATAAACCGCCTAGGCAAACCTTGCGGGATTGGCCACATACTTAGCCGCCACCTCTTGAGCCACGTATCCGGAACGCACCAGTTCTGCAAGACTGTCGTCCATCAGCATCATGCCTTCGGAAGCCGAAGCCGCAATGACCGACGGCAGCTTGAAATGGTCTCCGGTACGGACACACATGGCCACGTTCTGGGAATTGAAAAGTACTTCCCAGGCGGCAACGGCACCGGAACCTTCGGCAGCTCCCGGAAGCAGGCGCTGCACCACCACCGCCTTCAGTGCAGAAGAAAGCATGGTCCGGACCAAAGCCTTGTCTTCGGGTTTGGCGGCAGCCACAAGAGCGTCCAGGGCGCCAGCGGAATTGCCGGCGGTCACGGTGCACACCACCAGGGCGCCCGCTTCGGCAGCCCGCAACATAGGCAGTAAAATACTGGAGTCGAAATCGCCCATCCACAGAAGGTCAACTCCGCTACGGATAGCCTGGTCCACTTTTTCGGCAACTCCACCCACGGAATCTTCGAGAATGAGACTGCTCCCCTGCTTTACAGGAAGTTCCTGGGCCTTGTCCAAGAAGCAGGCCCTTAAAATCTTGGATTCGCAAAGGGCGCCCACATAGGCCGTAGCGCTGGTGGTCTTGCCGGAGCATGCCGGACCTGCAAAAAGCACCAGGCCTGAACTAAAGCCCAGCATATTTTCCAGAACAGGAGGAATCCCGAGAGAGGTAAAATCCGGACACTCGTTCAAGAGCGGACGGAACACGGCCCCGTTACCGAGAGCCTCACGGAAATACCGCACACGCCAACGCATGCCCTGCCAAGGTCCGCCAATCATAGAGCCGGATTCCCCTTCCAGGGAGCCCAAAAAATCAGCCAAGGAACCAAAGGGAATAACCGGAGCGTCGGGAACGGCGCAGACCTGCCCTGCCAAGCGGATTGCGGGGGCAGCCCCTTCGGTTATAATCAGTTCGCTACTGCCGGTATTGACGGCATATTCCAAAAGAGATTCAATTTCTGCAGCCATCTTTATGCCTCCCCGCCTGCAGGATGATACGCCGCAAAGCGTCTAATGTCGTTTGCCCGTTTCCAGGCCTCTACACCGTCGATGTAACCCGCTTCCACGCATTTCTGCAGGGAATCGTCCAAAGTAACGCCCTGGTCCCGCTGGCTACTGATAGCGGCATTCAGCTGAGACAGGTCGCCCTTGCGGATCATGCCCGCAATGGTAGGCGTCACCCGCACCGCTTCGGCGGCAAGAACCAGGCCTTGGTTGTCCACCACAGGAACTAGGTGCTGCACGACAACGCCCTTCAGCTGGTCTGCCAGGGAACTGGCCAAAGAAGACCGTCCGCTTTCGGGAACAGAAACCAGGAGCCTCGAAAGCAGGGCGTGGATGTTGTTTCCGCGGGTAACGGCAAACACCAGAGCACCGGAATTGGCGGCCTGCAAAAGCAGGTTCAGTTCATCCACGTTTTCCAGATGGTCAAAGCAAATCACGTCGGCGCCGTCCCGCATGGCAAGGGCGATACCGTCCATACCCGTACGCACATGAAGTCCAACTTCTTTTTGGACCAAGGCGCCGACACCGCCCTGAAGCAGGCGTTCGATAGGGCGTTCCACCGTCTGGATGTAGCACGGACGGTTTGCGGCAATGGTTTCGGCGAAGGCGTTCACCGTAGTGGTGCGCCCGCTGGCCGAAGGCCCAGCTACCAGCACAAGGCCGCTGTTGAGCTCCGCAAACTGGGTGCAGAAAGGCGGCAGGTTCAAAGAATCCAGAGCCGCCGCCTCCGTAGGAATCACCCGGATAGACACGCTGGGAACGACCCCGTTCCAGGTTACGGAAATACGGGCACGACCCACGCCGGCAAGGGCGATGGTCCTGCTGAAGTTCTTGCCCGCCACCACCTGGTAGCCATCGGCAAAACCTTCCGAAGCTTCGGCCAAAAGTTCAGAGATTCGGGTCTTGTCCACCACCTGTTCGGTAGCCGGGAACAGCGCTCCCGACTGGCGCATGACCACCTGACGGTTTGAATAAAGGTAGATGTCCGTAGCGCCGTACTGACGGGCAAAGGCAATCATCTTTTTCAAGGACATGATGGGGAGCAGAGTCTGGGGTGCTTCTACCGCCGTTCCCTCTCCAGAAGAAAGGGCGAACTGGCGGGGCAGTTCCTGCTCGCCTTCTTCGGCGGAATCTTCCCCTGTCTCTTCGGCAATGCTGATGGTCGAAATGCTTGTGGTTTCCAAACCGGATACCTTTTCTACCACCATGTTGGACGAAGAAGATTCACCGTAAATGTTGTTGCCTTCTATCTGCAAGGCAGGTTCGTCATCCACAGGTTCGGCCACGGCGGGCTTTGCCTCTACAGGAGAGGGCTTGGGTGCCGGAGCAGCGGCAGGAGCAGGCTTAGGTGCTGGTGCTGTCGGCTGGACCTGCGCAGGCTGGGCAGCAGCGTTAGCGGCAGCATGCTTTGCTTCCAGGTTCTGCACAAAGGCAAGGACCTTCGCATACATGGCCTGCTGTAAAATACCCGCCTTGACCAGAACCTGGCCAATGTCCATAGATTCCGTAATTTCGCCCCAATGGGCCTTGACCTGATCCTCCGTGACCACCTTGTTGTGGACGAGGACCTGTGCCATATACTGATTTCTCATAGGAAATCCCTCCGGCTGAACCACCAACTAGCGATGGCCAAGAAAACACCAACATAACCGATTGCGTAAACCGTATTCCAGAAAAGATACATGTCCGGCAAAGCAAGCCCGTGAACCACGTAGCTGGTCACGTTGTAGCGGTACAGTCCCGGGAACACGGCGTGGATCACCACGGCTAGCTTTTCAAGCAAGGCTGCAGAGGAGTCACTCACCTCGCGCATCTTGTTCACAAAACGAACTTGCTCCAGAAGTTGGTCGCTCAGATGACCCGCAAAATAAACGCCCAATGTAAACAACGCACTCAAAGTGGTCGAAGAAAAGCTACTGAACAGAAGCGCCACCGCAATCACTACCGCCAGTTCCCAGAAAATCAGGTAAATCGCCGTCAGCAAGCTTACCGTAGGTTCCGAATTCGTGAGGAACAGAATGGAGTAGTAGATGCAGGTGAGCAGCGCCAAATGGACGGCCACCACCGCCAACAGCCCAAGGTACTTGCCCACGATGAAAGTGGCGCGACTGATGGGCTTAGACAACAGGGTGAGAACCGTCCGCCTCTGGATTTCTTTTTGTACCAGGCTGATGCCCACGAAAATGGAAATCAAAAGACCCGAAAGGCTCATCACCGACAAAGTGGTGGACTTAATGACATATGCCCGGTCGAATACGGACCATTCGCCCAGCACGATGCTGAACAAGGCAAGGCCTACGGCCAAAAGACCGATATTATAAAGAATCTTGTCGCGGATAGATTCGCGGAAGGTATTGAGGGCAATAATGCCGATATGCTTAAGCGTCTGCACGGGCAATCTCCTCGGTCAAAACATCTTCAAGGCTGGGACGCTTATGTTCCATGCGTTCCACAGCAATACTGTTATCCAAGCAATAGCGGAGTAAGCGATCACGAGCGACATCGTCGGCGCAGATAACCTCCTGGGGGTGCCCTGCCAGGACGACGCCCTCGGGCAAGTCCTTGACGGCTATGGCCTCCCGAGTCCGCACGTGGTATTCGATACCGCAAGAATCCGTAATTTCATCCACGGTTCCTTCACGAACGATACGGCCGTCTACAATCATGGCCACCCGATGGCTGATGGATTCCACGTCACTCAGAAGGTGGCTGGAATAGAAAATAGTCACACCGTCCCGGTTCAATTCCAGAATGGCCTCCCGGACATCGCGGCGGCCCATGGGGTCAAGACCGCTCATGGGTTCGTCCAGAATCAACAACTTGGGCTTGCCGAGAATGGCCTGGGCAATTCCCACACGCTGCATCATACCCTTGGAATAAGAGCGCAGACGGCGGTCAATCCAGTCTTTGTCGGCGTGAAGCAACTGCAACGCCCAGGTGATGCGTTCGTTCAGAAGGTTCCCTTCTAGCCCCACCAGCTTGCCGTAGAACTGCAAAAGTTCCCGGCCGGTGAGATAGTCATAGAAATAAGGTTGTTCTGGAGAGTATCCGATAAAACGGCGGCTCTTGACATCGCGGGGGCTGATGCCGTTTACCAGCACCTTGCCGGAATCAAAATTCAAAAGGCCGGTCAGCACCTTGATGGTGGTGGACTTGCCCGCCCCGTTGGGGCCGATAAAACCGTAAATCTGACCCGGTTCCACATGAAAGCTTACATCCTTCAGGGCCAGTTTCGGTTTCATCAGGAAACCGCTCCTGTAGGTCTTGTGCAAATGCTCAATCTGAATCATAAACTACTCTTGATCGTCTTTCTTTCCAAAAATCCGGCTTTCGGTCTCTTCTATTTCGCGACGGCGCTTGTCGGCACGAATCTTCTTGTTCACAAAGAAGTAGATAGTGGCGCCAACAAGGTACACCGCAAGGCCCGAATAGAAGAAGGGGTTGATGGAGGTTCCCTCTAACCCCGGGAAAAGGTTCAACAAAATGCCATGGCCAAACAGGCTCAAAATCACCAGCACAAAGCCCAAGCCACGCAGGACATAAGTCAAAACTATCAATTTGTTCATTGATACCTCAAAATGGTACTTTTCACCATTGAAAAATACACTTTTTGATGGCGTTGCACAGAACAAATGGCTGAAATTCTGCGTTTTTCGGCTTAAAAGTTTTCTTTTTCGCGACTAACTTCTTCGCCGTTTAGGCATTCACAGACAAACCTGTCGGCGCAGACCACCTCGTAGTCGGACCCGCCGTTGAACACGTTGGCATTGCCGTATTCTTCGTGGAGCTTTTCCATACGGACACGGCACGCAAACCTACGGGACAGATCGGCGCAGCAAGTGGAAATTTTATCGTCAAAAATTGACACCGCCATAGATTTATCCCTAAGGGATATTTGAATTTCGTTGACACCCGCAGTCGAAAGCAGGAACACGATGTCGTCTATGGCGTACTCACGGCAATCCGAACACGGCAAAACCAATTCGGCGTTATCGACCCAAAGCCGACCTGAAATACTATACTCGTGATCCATAGTGGAAATTTACTATTTTTTAGGGGATAGGGGGTAGGAGCTAGGATCTAGTGAATACAAGCCAGAAACTAGCCCCTAAATCCTAACCCCTAGATCCTAATCCCATGGCACGCGCACGCAAGACAATTACACCCGACCCGTATGCGAAACCGATAGCGAAACCGCTACCGCCCGAGCAGAGTTTGCCGGGGAAATTGAAGCAGTTCCAGTCGCCCACTCGCGCAAACTTTGAACTGGTGAGCCCTTACGGTGCAGCGGGCGACCAGCCGAAAGCGATTGAAGAATTGACGACCGGATTCAAGAACGGCGAACAGTTCCAGACGCTGCTTGGCGTCACGGGTTCGGGCAAGACGTTCACCATGGCGAACGTCATCAAGAACGTAGGCAAGCCGACGCTCATCCTCACCCACAACAAGACGCTGGCGGCGCAGCTCTACCAGGAATTCAAGGCGTTCTTCCCCCACAACGCGGTGGAATACTTCGTGAGCTATTACGACTATTTTCAGCCCGAAGCGTATATCCCGCACACGGACACCTTCATCGAGAAGGATGCCAGCATCAACGACGAGATTGACAAGCTCCGCCTGCGCGCCACCGCGAACTTGCTCACCCGCCGCGACGTGATTATCGTTGCATCCGTAAGCTGCATCTACGGTTTGGGCAGCCCCAGCGAATACTTCGACCTGATGGTGCGCATCAAAAAGGGTGACGTTTACGACCGCGACAAGATTCTGCACGATTTGGTGCGAATTCAGTACACGAGAAACGATTTCAGCCTGGAGCGGGGCAGTTTCCGCGTGCACGGCGACGTGATTGAAATCCACCCGAGCTACGACGAAGAAGGCCTCCGCATCGAACTTTTCGGCGATGAAGTCGACAGGCTCGTTCGCTTCAACATCATTACTGGCGAAGTCACGCAGGAAATGGACGAGATGACCATCGCTCCGGCAAAGCACTTCGTCACGAAGGAAGAAGGCCGTGCCGGCATCTTGCAGCGCATGCAAGTGGAACTGACCGAGCGCCTTGCGGAACTCGACAAGGAAGGCAAGGTGCTGGAATCGGCCCGCCTTTCGAGCCGCACCCGCTACGACATGGAAATGATTCGCGAGACCGGCATGTGCAGCGGCATCGAGAACTACTCCCGCATTATCGAGAACCGCGCCCCGGGTACGCGCCCGTTCACGCTCATCGACTACTTCGGCGACGACTGGCTCCTGATGGTGGACGAATCCCACGTGAGCATTCCGCAGGTGGGCGGCATGGCCGAAGGCGACAAGTCCCGCAAGACGACGCTTGTGCAGTACGGGTTCCGCCTCCCCTGTGCGCTGGACAACCGCCCGATGAACTTTGCCGAATTTGAGTACATGTACCCGAAGCAAGTGCTCTTTGTGAGTGCCACCCCCGGCGATTACGAACTAACAAAGACGGGCGGCGTGGTGACCGAACAAATTAACAGACCCACCGGACTTCTGGACCCGAAAATCGAGATGTTCCCCATCAAGGGCCAGATGGACGTGCTCCTGTACCGCATTGAGGAAGTCGTCAAGAACGGCGACCGCGTGCTGGTCACGACCCTCACCAAGAAGATGGCGCAGGACCTTACCGACTTTTTCGTGGAAGCGGGCATCCGCGCGCGTTACCTGCACAGCGACATCAAGACGCTGGAACGCCACGAACTCATCCGGGGCTTGCGTACCGGAGAATTTGACGTGCTGGTGGGCATCAACCTGCTGCGCGAGGGCCTCGACCTGCCCGAAGTGAGCATGGTGGCCATACTCGACGCCGACAAGGAAGGTTTCTTGCGCAACTACAGGAGCCTCATCCAGACCATGGGACGCGCAAGCCGCAACGTGAACGGTACGGTGCTTTTGTTCGCCGACAACATGACCGACAGCCTCGACAAGGCAATTACCGAAACCGCCCGCCGCAGGGCCGTTCAGGAAGAATTCAACAAGGAACACGGTATCACGCCCAAATCCGTGACCCGCAAACTGGAAGACGACCTGAGAATCGCGGACCCCCTTGGAATCGACGGTGACGATTCCGTCGATGAGGACGAGGAGATCCCCGCCTTGGTTCGGCTACGCTCACCACAGGTCGCGGGGATGACAAATGGTGAACCGGGCATTCGCCCGATGGAACCGCTACAGCCCTCCAAATTTAGACGAGAGAACGCTCGCAAGCGAGCTACAGACAAGAGACGAGAGAAAGGCTCGAGGCGCGATGTAAGAAAGGAGATCCCCGCCTCCGCGGGGATGACAAGTTCGCTGGAAGACCTGGAACGCCAGATGAAGGAAGCCGCCGCGCGCCTCGATTTCGAGGAAGCGGCGCGTCTGCGGGACATTATCCGGAATATGCGTTAGGGACAGTGACCCCGAAGGGGACGAGACCGGACAACGGACGGGCTCGGTGAGGCAGGGCGGGATGCCCTGACGAGTATGGCCCGACCCGCCCCTGTGAAGAATTGCACCAAACTTTGGGGCGGGGAACGCCCCAAAAAGGCGTTTTTTATGAAAATTTTGCTTTTTCATTTGCTTTTTCGGCCATTTTTGTTTATTTTCAAAGGCAGAAAACTTTTTATGAGGAAAACATCATGAAATTCCAATTCGTAAAATCCATTCTTGCGTGTTCCGTTTTCGCGCTGGGTTCTGTCGCTCTCACCGCTTGCGGTGGCGACAGCAGTTCTAGTGCAGATGAAGGCGACAGTTCCTCTTCTGCAGAACCCCTGGTTCTGTCTTCCGTTTCGGAAACATCTCCGTTGGATGCAGGTTCTAAAGTTGTTGCCGCTGCAACCGCCGACGGACAAGGAGGCTACTACCTATCCCTCAGCGGCATCATCAAGACCGACAGTGAAATGTTCCCCGACCCCGAAGGCTATGATGGTGAAGACCCCGTTTACTACAATATCGACAGCCTTCAGTTTGATGTGGGTGACAAGGACGGCAACCGCGTTTCTCTCCCTGTCAACCTTAAGCAGGGTGCATCCCTTGGAAAGGAAAGCATCAACCTGATCAGCGTCATTGACGAAATTCCCCTTGACCAAGACGCCACCTGCGGAGACAAGTTCACGCTCTACGTCACCATCTTTATGAGTGGCGATACCGAAGACACCAAGCAGTACGCATACACCGCCCGCCTGACTGGTGATTTCTCCATACCTTGCAAGGTTATCGAATCCTCTAGCGCGGCTGCCACCTGCACCGAGATGGAAAAGGTTGGTCCGGTTACCCTTTCCAACAAGCTTGGAAGTAGCCAGGACGCCATCAACTTTGCTACGGGAACCGCCGATAGCCCCGATGTGACCATGACTATTGAAGACGGCACTCCCTTCTTTACCGCCTCCGCTGGCGTAGAAATCGTTCGTGAAGGCTCTCAGGAAACTGGCGTTATCCCAGAAGGGCAGGTCTGCATGGAAAGCTTCTCCGAGGCCTACAATGGCAAAGACAACCACATGGAACTGGAACAGATGGGTTGGTATCTCATCAAGACCGCTTCTGGAACATACGCCGTCATGATTGACGCCTTCATGAAGCAAGATGAAGCCAAGGGAGACTTGACCATCGTCTACTTCAAGAAGAAATAGTTCTTTTTAGGAATTAAATAGGGGCCCATCACGGGCCCCTTTTCTTTTTGTGCTCTGGCATGGGAATTGCAAAATTCTAAATTTACGCCCGTAATTTAACACGCCTGCACAGACTGCGCGGGCACAATACGGAGTAAAACATGCTCAAGAAGCTTTCCAATTTCCCCGGCATCAAGGGACCCGTCGTAACCATCGTGATGGATGGTTTTGGTATCACCGATAAGGTCGAAGGCAACGCCATCAAGGCAGCCCGCACCCCGACTCTCGACAACCTCTTCAAGATGTACCCGAACGTGCTTCTGAAGGCTCACGGCCGCGCCGTGGGTATGCCGACCAACGAAGACATGGGTAACTCCGAAGTGGGCCACAACGCCATCGGTGCCGGCCAGGTGTACAACCAGGGTGCCGCCCTCGTGCAGGACGCAATCGTCTCCGGCGACATCTTCGGCCGCGACGCCTGGAAGGAAATCGCCGAAAACGTTCGCGCCAAGAACAGCGTGCTCCACTTCATCGGCCTCTTCAGCGACGGCAACGTCCACTCCAACATTTCTCACCTGAAGGCCATGGTTGCCCAGGCCAAGAAGGAAGGCCTGAAGAAGGTCCGCGTGCACATCTTGCTCGACGGCCGCGACGTGCCGGAAACTTCCGCTCTCGATTACGTCGGCCCGTTCGAAAAGTTCCTCGACGAACTCCGCAGCCCGGAATTCGACGTCTGCATTGCTAGCGGCGGTGGCCGTATGCAGATTACCATGGACCGTTACAACGCTAACTGGAAGATGGTGGAACTGGGCTGGAAGACCCACGTGCTCGGCGAAGGCCGCTACTTCGACAACGCCACCCAGGCTATCGAAACTCTCCGTGGCGAAACCAAGGCTATCGACCAGGATCTCCCGCCGTTCGTGATTGCAAAGGATGGCGCTCCGGTCGGTACCATCAACGACGGCG
>DGRZ01000052.1:0-1030 GCA_002391195.1 Fibrobacter sp. UBA4375
TGCCCTGAGCGGCGAGGCCAGCGATATCGTCGGCAAAGGCGTTGTCGCCGAGGCCTTCGAACGTGACGCACTTGAGGAAGCGTGCCGGGATGATACGGTCAGTGTCGATGTCGTTGCCGCGTACAGGAACGCCGGAACCTTTAACAATGTCGATAGAATTCATTTTTTAAATCTCCTTGCGTTACTTGATGTACTTGCGGACGTCGGTGACACAGCCTTCGATGGCGGCAGCAGCCACCATGGCGGGGCTCATGAGAATGGTGCGGCCCGTGGGGCTGCCCTGACGGCCCTTGAAGTTACGGTTACTGGAGCTTGCGCTCACCTGGCGGCCCTTGAGCTTATCCGGGTTCATGGCGAGGCAGAGCGAGCAGCCCGCTTCGCGCCATTCGGCACCGGCTTCCTTGAAAATCTTGTCGAGACCGAGAGCTTCGGCTTCCACCTTGATCTTCATGGAACCGGGCACCACCCACATCTTCACGGTCGGGGCGACCTTGTGGCCCTTGATGATTTCGGCGGCGGCCTGCAAGTCGCTCAAGCGGCCGTTGGTGCAGCTACCCACGAAGGCGATGTCGATGGGGCGGCCAATCATCTTGGATCCTTCTTCCCAGCCCATGTATTCATAGGCTTCGGAGATGACCTTCTTTTCGCTGCCTTCGAATTCGCTGATCTTTGGCATGTTGCCGTTCAGCGGGATGGCCTGGGCAGGCGTAATGCCCCAGGTAACCATCGGTTCGAGCTCGTCGCAGTTGATTTCGACTTCGTCGTCAAACTGGGCGTCGGCGTCGGTAGCCACAGACTTCCAGTAAGCGACGGCTTCATCCCACTTGTCGGCCTTCGGGGCGTACGGACGGCCCTTGAGGTATTCAAAAGTCTTTTCGTCGGGGTTGCAGTAACCGACGCGGGCGCCGCCTTCGATAGCCATGTTGCAGACCGTCATACGGCCTTCCATGCCCATTTCTTCGATGACCGGACCGGCAAATTCGTAAGCGTAGCCAACGCCACCGTTCACGCCGAGCTTTGCGATGTAGGC
>DGRZ01000052.1:1143-6391 GCA_002391195.1 Fibrobacter sp. UBA4375
CGGTGAACTTGATGCGGCGAGTCTTGAGCGGGCTCATGGCGAGCGTCTGGGTAGCCAAAACGTCGGCCACCTGGCTCGTGCCGATACCGAATGCGATTGCGCCGAATGCACCGTGGGTTGCCGTGTGAGAGTCGCCGCAGGCAACGGTCATGCCCGGCTGGGTCACGCCTTCTTCGGGGCCCACGATGTGGATCACGCCCTGTTCGCAGGTGCTGGGGCCAAAGAACTTGATGCCGTTAGACTTGGTGTTGTTTTCAATGTGGGAGAACATCTCTTCGGAAATGCCGTCCTTAAGCGGGCGGTTGCGTTCCGGGAACGTGGTCGGAATAATGTGGTCCACCGTGGCGAAAGTGCGTTCCGGGAACAGAACCTTCTGGCCTTCTTCGCGGAGCTGCGCAAAAGCCTGCGGGCTCGTGACTTCGTGGCAGAGGTGGAGCCCGATAAAGAGCTGGCACTGGCCGCTCGGGAGCTTAGCTACCGTGTGGCTTTCGAAAATTTTCTGATAGAGTGATTTTCCCATAGATTTGTCTCTTTTGAGTTTGATTTATTGCGGGCACAAATATAGAAAAAAAGGGGGGGGGGATGCCTCCCCCTGGTTCGCACTCCGTCGCTCTCCACCCCCTCTGCGGGGACACCCCGCAACGCCCCGTCACCCGCTTGGGGAATCTTCTTTGTTTTCTAAAAAATTTACTTAATATTCTTCTTAAAATTTTGTATATTTATGGCAGGAGGTTCCCATGCCCTGTATTCTGCCTGTTTCTGATTTGCGAAACTACAACGAAGTCCTTAAGAATGTTTCCAAGGACACTCCCGTTTACTTGACCAAGAACGGCAGGGGTTGCTATGTGGTTGTGGACATCAAGGAATACGAGCGGATGGTAGCCGAACTGGAACTGCAACACGCCCTCGCCGAGGGTGAGAACTCCGCCAAAAAGAAGGGCTGGTTGTCTGTCGCCGACATCCGCAAGAAATACGAGGTCTAGATGGCGGAAATCGTATTTTCGCCCAAGGCGGGCGAAGACCTGGACGGCATAAAAGAATACATCGAAACGGAATTAAAAAGTCCTGTTGCGGCAAACAACAGGGTGCTTGAAATTCTTGACGCTATCGGCGAATTGGCCCGTTTCCCTAGGCTTGGGCCGTCTTTGCAGGAGAAATTTTCTTCATTGGGGCAATACCGTTATTTGACGGTTGCAGGCAATATCGTTTTTTACAGGATAGAAAAGGAAAAGGTTTTGATAGTCCGAATCCTCGGTGCTAGGACTGACTACATCAAGACTCTTGAATTGGGTTTTACTTCACCGACCAGTCGATAGGCTCGATTCCCTTGCTTACAAGGAATGCGTTTGTCTTGCTGAAATGCTTGCAGCCGAAAAATCCCCGGTAGGCCGAAAGTGGGCTCGGGTGTGGGGCGGTGAGGATCAGGTGCCCGCGGTTTGGCGCCACCAGGGCCTGTTTCTTGATAGCGAAACTGCCCCAGAGCAAGAACACCAGGTTTTCCCGCACCTGCGAGAGCCTCTGGATGATGGTGTCGGTAAAGGTCTGCCAGCCGATTCCCGCATGGCTTGCCGCCTGGTGGGCCCGCACCGTCAGGGAGGCGTTCAGGAGCAAGATGCCCTGGTGGGCCCAGCTTTCCAGGTTCCCATGTTGCGGGGGCGTGATGCCAAGGTCGTCGTGGAGTTCCTGGAAGATATTGATGAGGGAGGGGGGCGGGTCGATTCCGTTGGGCACCGAGAAGCAGAGTCCGTGGGCCTGCCCGGGATTGTGGTAGGGGTCCTGCCCGATGATGACCGCCTTAACCTTTTCTACAGGGCAAAAGTCCAGGGCCGCAAAGATTTTCGGCCCTGGCGGGTATATCACGTGGTGTTCCGCCTTCTCCTTCAGGAGGGTTTCCTTTATTTTCTGGAAATAGGGCTGCTCGAACTGGTCGCCCAGGAGTTTCAGCCAGGATTCTTCCAACTTGACCATAGTGCCCAGAAATTAGAAAAAACGGCCCGCCCATATTTTTTGAATTCGTTATATTTAAGTTCAGTTAAGGTTGTTGTATGGAAAATCTGCCTTTGATTCTTGTTTACGCCGGAAGCGCCCTGATGCTTCTCAACATTGTCCGTTACATTTTGCTGGAACGGGTTGTCCTCAGGTCGAACTACTGGGACAAGGGCCGTGGCCCTCTCCACATTCCCCTGGCGCTGTTGGTGCTGTTCCTTCTGGGGTACCTGGCGGTTGGCTACGTGGGGACTTCCGACAACGTGGTCCCATCCATCCTCTTCGGGGGTAGTCTTTTTGTTTTCTTGATTCTTTCCTTGATGAAGATTATCCTCAAGAAAGTGGAAGAAGGGGAAGAACGCATCGGGGCTGTCCACAAGGACTTGAACGCAGAAAAGAAGGAACACGAGGCCAAGTCCGCATTCCTTTCTAACATCGGTCACGATATCCGTACCCCCATGAACGAAATCATGGGCTGTGTCGCCCTTTGCAAAAAGGAAGACGCCACCTTGCCCGAAATCAGGGAGAATGCAGCGAAGATTGAACGTTCCTGCCAGCACCTGCTGTCGCTGGTGAACGACGTGCTGGAAATGAGCCGCCTGGAAAGCGGTAAAATCGAGACGGAAGAGTCCGCCCTGGACTTAAGGGAAATGGTGGCTGGCTGGCATGAAACATTTGCGCCTCGGATGCAAGAGAAGAACATCGACTTCACCGTGGACTGCAGCGGCGTAAAAGACCCGCTGGTCCTTTGTTCCCGCCAGGGCTTTAACCGGGTCGTCATGAACCTCTTGAGCAACGCCTGCAAGTTTACGCCCGACGGGGGAGCGGTGTCCCTGAGACTTTCCGAGATGCCTTCGGAAAGGGAGGGCTTTGGCCTGTACGAATTGCGGGTGAAGGACAACGGAATCGGCATGACCGAAAGCCTTGCGAGCCGCCTGTTCGACGCCTTTGAAATGGAGCGCTCCTCCTCGTTGAGCGGCGTCCAGGGCGTGGGCCTTGGAATGGCAATCACCAAGCGCATCGTGGACCAGATGGACGGAAAAATCCAGGTGCAGAGCCAGTCCGGAAAGGGTACGGAGTTCGTGGTGACGCTTCCCATGCGCCTCCAGTCGGCCATGCAGACCCAGTGGGGCTCCGACTTGCCGAACTGCCCGGTGAACTTTGCCGGCAAGCGGGTCCTTTTGGTAGAGGACATGGCCGTCAATCGCGAAGTGACCGGTTTGATCCTGAAAAACATGGGCTTCGAGGTGGAATTTGCGGCAAATGGCGAGGAGGGCGTTTACAAGCTGTCCAGCGCCCATCCCGGCTACTACGACATGATCCTGATGGATATCCAGATGCCCGTCATGGACGGTTACGAGGCCACCCGCCGGATCCGCCGTCTCGGCAATGTGGAACAGGCATACGTCCCCATCGTGGCCATGACGGCCAATGCCTTTAGCGCAGATATAGAAAAGGCCATGGAGGCGGGAATGAACGCCTACGTGGCCAAGCCTATCGATGTAGCGGTTCTTGAAAAGACCCTGGCGGGATTTTTCGGGAAAAAGGTCTAGTCCCGCAAGAATCCGGTGAGCGGGTCGGAGGCGGAAGCCCCGCGCGTGAGCACGCGCCCAAGGCCTGCCAGGTAGGCCTTGCGACCCGCCTCTATCGCAAGCTTGAAACTTTCCGCCATGAGCGTCAGGTCGCCTGCCGTCGCGAGGGCGGTATTCGCCATGATGGCCGCTGCCCCCATCTCCATGGCGGCACAGGCTTCGGAGGGCTTTCCGATACCCGCGTCCACGATGATGGGCAAGTCGATTTCGTCAATCAGGATCTGGATGAATTCCCGGGTAGAAAGGCCCTTGTTGGACCCGATGGGGGCGGCAAGTGGCATGACTGCTGCAGCCCCTGCGTTCACCAGGTCCCTTGCCACGTTCAGGTCCGGGTACATGTAGGGCATCACCACGAAACCTTCCTTTGCCAAAGTCTCCGTAGCTTTTACCGTCTCGTAGTTGTCGGGCAGCAGGTACTTGGTGTCCCGCATGATTTCGATTTTCACGAAGTCGCCGCAACCAAGTTCACGGGAAAGCCGTGCGATACGCACCGCCTCGTCGGCATTCCGCGCACCCGAGGTGTTGGGGAGCAGCGTCACTCCCTTGGGAATGTAGTCCAGAATGTTCTCGTGGTCCTTGGTGTTTGCCCGGCGCACGGCGAGAGTCACTATCTGCGCTCCCGCGTCACGTACCGCAGCCTCGATGAGCTTCAGCGAATACTTGCCGGAACCAAGAATGAAACGAGATGTAAATTCGTGACCGCCGATAACGAGAGAATCTTTAACCTGAGAGTCTGCCATAAAGCCTTCTTGTTGTGGCGGAATATAGAAAAATCCGCCCGAAGTTCGGACGGATTCTTTCGTGAATGAATTCCGAAATCCGAATTCCGGATTCCGAATTGTGCGAGAGCTTTGCTCTCGCTTACGTCTTGTCTTCTCCGCGGAGCATGATGACCTTGCCTGTGCGGATGTATTCCACGATTTCGAATTTCTGGAGCAGGCTCTTCAGGTTGTCCACCTTGTCGCTGCTTCCGGTAATCTGGATAATCATGGACTTTTCGGTCATGTCTACGGTATGGGCCTTGAAGTGGTCGCAGAGCTGCAGCACTTCGGTCCTCTGGTCCGGAGAACAGCGCACCTTGATGAGGGCCAGTTCCTTTTCCACCGCGTTGGTGTCGGTATGGTCCTTGGCCTGCACCACGTCCACCAGCTTTTCCAGCTGCTTGATAATCTGCATCAGGATTTCGGGGTTTCCGTGGGCGATGATGTTCATGCGGCTGAAATTCGGGTCCAGAGTGGGGGAGACCACCAGGGAATCGATGTTGTAGCCACGACGGGAGAACACGAGGGCGATACGCACCAGCACGCCGGGGCGGTTCGCAACCAACAGACTAATAGAATGTGCCTTATCAATCATTTTCAAATCCTCCTATTAGGTCGATCCCGTGGGTTTTTCCAGCTGGGCCTTGGGCTGTTCAACAATCATGCTGGTAATGGGGGCACCGGCAGGAATCATGGGGAACACGTTGTCTTCCTTCTCGCATTCGCAATGGATGAGGATGGGCCCGTCCTTGTATTCCAGCGCCTTCTGGATGACGCGCTCGGCGTCGGCGGCGCGCTTGATACGCAGCCCCGGAATGCCGTAGGCCTCGGCGAGTTTCACGAAGTCGGGGTTGCCCTGCATGTCCACGCTAGAGTAGCGGTGCTCGTAGAAGAGTTCCTGCCACTGGC
>DGRZ01000052.1:6517-23185 GCA_002391195.1 Fibrobacter sp. UBA4375
GCGGCTGTGGCCAGTTCCGCTTCGGTCATCTGGAATCCACCGTCACCGCTGAAGCTGAGCACCGGCCAGCCGGTCTCGTTGCCGAAGGAGGCGCCGATGGCCGCCGGGAATCCGAATCCCATGGTACCGGCACCACCGCTACTGTGCAGCTGGCGTGGGTAGTTGATGTCGAAGAACTGTGCAACCCACATCTGGTGCTGGCCCACGTCGGTAGTGACGATGGCCTTGCCACCGGTGAGCTTGCTTGCTGTTGCAATAACGTGCTGCATGCGGAGTCCCCCCTGCTTGGGGTAGGTGAGGGGAAACTTTTTCTTCCAGCTCTGGCAAGTTTTAACCCAGTCGGCGGTGTCCAGCTTGTTTACCATGGGCAAAAGCTGTTCCAGCACGAGCTTGGCGTCGCCGCAGAGGAACACGTCGGGCTGCAGCACCTTGCCTTCTTCGGCGGGGTCGATGTCCAGGTGCATCTTGACGGCGTCCTTGCAGAACACGTCCAGCTTGCCGGTGATACGGTCGTCCCAGCGGCTACCGATGGAGAAAATCAAATCGCAGTCCAGCACCGCCTTGTTGGCGTAAACCGTACCGTGCATGCCCAGCATGCCCAGAGAAAGCTCGTGGTCGGTGGGGAAGGCGCCGAGGCCCAGCATGGTGCAGCACACGGGAGCGTTCAGCTTTTCGGCCAGTTCGCGCACCTGGCGGCTCGCTCCGGAAATCATGGCGCCGTGGCCTACCAGCAAGAGGGGCTTCTTGGACTTTTTCAGGAATTCTGCAGCCTTCTCAACCGCCTGGATGGGGGCGTGGGTCGGAATCTTGTAGCCCGGCAGGTCCATCTTGTCGGTGAAGGGAGCGGTGCAGGGGCCGGCGGTCACGTCTTTGGGCAGGTCGATGAGCACGGGGCCCGGTCGGCCGCTGCGCGCGATGTGGAAGGCCTCTTTCATGATACGGGGAAGGTCGTTGGAATTCTTTACCAGGTAAGAATGCTTGACGGCGGCGAAGGTCATGCCGCTGGTGTCGCATTCCTGGAAAGCGTCCTTACCCAGGTTCGGCGTGGTGGTCTGGGCGGCCAGCACCACGATGGGGCTGGAATCCATGAGGGCGGTGTAGATGCCGGTGAACGTGTTTGTTGCACCCGGACCGGAAGTCACGAGGGCGACGCCCACCTTGCCCGTCTGGCGGGCGTAGCCGTCGGCCATGTGGGTGGCTCCCTGCTCGTGGCGGGTCAGCACTACTTTAATATTAGAATCGAGAATTGCGTCAAACATGGGGATTGCAGATCCGCCAGGGTACCCGAAAATGGTATCGACGCCCTCTCTTTTGAGGCACTCGATAATCACTTCGGCTCCACTTAATGTCTTGTTTGCCATAAAATACCTGAGTTAGAGTTTGAAATTTTATAAAAAGTTGATGGAAAATTAGCAGTTTTTGCTTGTAACGGCAAGATATAGTTCCTGAATTTGTTGAAAATTTTTGAATTTTTTAATAAAAAATGAATTTTTGAGCTTTTAATTGTTGAAAATTGCGAAAAAAATGACAAAGTTGCGGGAAATTTTGGTTTTGTTAATTTGAAAAATGCTGGTTTGTTGTAAAAGTTTGATAAATGAACTATATTTTTATAGAAAAATTTTAAACTTTTGACTGAAAGATGTGGAATTTGTACTGCCTCACACTTCAAAACAAAACGACCTCAAACCACAGTTTACCTATTCCTACGGACTGGATCCTTCGTCGCTGCACTCCTCAGGATGGCACTTCTTGTAACCTGCACCCCTAATACCTACAACCTACAACCTATTACCTAACCACTAACCACTAAATCCTAGCCCCTAAATCCTAACCCCTAGCCCCTAATCATGAAATACAAGAATCCCGACTTCATGTCTGCCGTCACCACTCCTATTGAGGGTGAAATCGCCTTCCGCAACTACGCCGAATCCACTTTTGGCCCCAACTATATTATAGTAGGTATCGACGAAGTGGGTCGCGGTCCGTTGGCGGGCCCTGTGGTGGCCTGTGCTGCCGTGCTCAAGTCCGCTGACGTCTTGTCTGTATTAAACGACTCCAAGAAGTTCACTCGACCCAAGCGAGAAGCTATTTATGACAAAGTAAAGGATGCCTGCGAATGCTATGCCATAGCCAGTGCCAGCGTTGAGGAAATTGATCAACTGAATATTCTAGAAGCTGACTTTTTGGCCATGCGGCGGGCGTTGCAGGCTTTGGGTATGACGGGGATCACGGAAAAACAGCCCGAACTGCCTGTGGAGGTTCGGGGACAATTTAAGTCTGGTGCGACCGTTCTTGTGGCGGTGGATGGAAATTTGAAAATTCGCGGGTTGGACCTGGGGTGCCAGTTCCCCGTGATAAAAGGGGACGGTTTGGTGGCTTCTATTTCTGCGGCTTCAATCCTTGCGAAGGTTTTTCGTGACCGCTATATGGACCAGCTGGCAAAGGAATATCCGGGTTACGGCTTTGAAAAACACGCTGGCTACGGCACTAAGGCGCACCTGGACGCCATCCGCAAGCAGGGCTTTTCGCCGGTACACCGTAAGACGTTCCATCCGAAAGGGCTGTAGCGGATGAGTAATGAGTTGTGAGTCGTGAGTAATGGGAAATTACACCGCTCACACCCCACACTTCACATCTAGAAAACACTCTGGGAACAGAAAAAAGCCCTTTTGGGGACGTTTCTTAAAAAAAACTTGCATAAAGGGGTTATTCTTTATATATTTCACGTGATTTTAATGCAAACTCTTTTATGAATGGAGAATCTATGAAGAAACTTGCAATGGTTATGTTCCTTGCTTCTATGGTCGGCGGAGCCTATGCTCAGGCCCCTGCCGCACCTGCACCTGCTCCCGCGCCGGCCCCTGCTCCCGCAGCTGCCGCTCCGGCCCCTGCTCCCGCACTGGCTCCTGCTCCCGCAGCAGTCGCACCGGCCCCTGCTCCGGCTCCCGCTCCTGCGGCGGTTGCCCCTGCTCCTGCCCCTGCTCCTGCTGCTGAACCGGCTGCCGCTCCCGCTGCTGAACCGGTAGCTGAAGTTCCTGCTGTAGATCCTTGCGCCGTAGACTCCTTGGGTCAGCAGATTGACCCCGAAGGTTGCGCCGCCGCTGTTGAAGCCGCTCGCCAGCAGGCCATCGCCGACTCTATCGCCGCCGAGGAAGCCCGCCAGAAGGCTATCGCTGACTCTATCGCCGCCGAACAGGCCCGTGCCGATTCCATTGCCGCTGCCGAAGAGGAAGCCCGCAAGAAGGCCGAAGCTGATTCTATCGCTGCCGCCGAAGCCGCTCAGAAGGCTGCCGAGGAAAAGGCTGCCAAGGCTCCTCGCTATGCTGTCGGTCTTACCGGATCTGGCGCCTGGGGTATGTTCGATGTCCAATACGACGAAAACCACTTCAAGGATATTCCCTTTGCTTTGGGCGTGAGCGGACTCTTCTCTAAGCAGCAGTTCGGCGCTCGCCTCACGGCTTCTATGCAGTATCATCGCCTCTATGTGAGCGAATCCAACAACCGCACCATCAACGAAGGCTACTGGCGTGCCGGTCTCGGCCTCTATGGCCGTTGGATGCCTGCCCAGAAGGAAGGCCTCATTGTGGAACTCGGCCTTACCGCTGCATGGGTTACCTCTGACAACATCAGAATCCCGAGTCCCTATACCTCGAGCCTCTCGGATATGTTCTACCGCCCCCAGTCTGAATACGCTGTTGAACTGGGCGCTGGCTACGGCATTACCTTTGCCGGAATGGCCGGTGAAATTGGTGCCTTTGTCTCTTACGACCTGAACGAGACCATGGAATTCACCAACGATGTGGAGGGCAATGCGTTCCATATCGGTGCCCGTGCCACCTTCTGGATCCTCAACCTCTAACAGATAAGTTTATTAACAATAACATAAATACAAATCACAAGGAGAATGTATGAAACATAAACTCTTGACTCTCGCCTCGGCCGCCGCGCTGCTCGCTGCTTGTAGCGACACCTCGGTTTCCGATGCCAATGACGAAATCAAGGAAAAGGGAACCGTCACCTTCTTCGTGTATGACGTCCTCACCAGGATGCCTCTCGAAGACGTGGCCAACTACTACCGTACCGAAGACAAGACCAAGTACACCGATTCCACCGGTACTATCGTGTGGAAGAATGTGGACATCGGTCAGTCTTACTTTGACTTCCAGCTTGATGGCTATGCCATGAAGCGTCACGACGTCAAGGTTACAGACAAGATCCAGCGCGACGTGGCCCGTGTGGAAGACAACGTTGAAAAAGTTCCCATGTATGAACTTGGCGTTGATGTGAAGGGCCAGTTCTTCTATAGGGATGCTGCAACCAAGGACTGGGTGCCTGCTGCAAATGCTACCGTCTATATTGACTACCCGGATTCTTCCGAAATTTACCCCAACGAAGTCTATACCAAGACCGACGAGAACGGTTTCTATACCTTCAAGAACCTGGCTTCTAACGTAGGCTTCGAAGTTTGGAGCGAACGCTTCACTGTCGATAGCACCGTTTACGAAGTGGCTAAGATTGGTGGCACTGCTCAGCGTAAGGGCGTGCTGAAGGAAATGGAACCGATGATTGCGGAGATTGCATCTCTTGAACCGGTGCTCCTTTCTTCCAACCTGAGCAGCCTCGGTGTCAAGGATGACATCAAGCTCAACTTCTCTGAAGTGCTTGAAAAGGATTCCGTGACCACTAAGCACATCTTTGTGAATCGCATGCTCAGCGATTCTAAAGATCCCGTCACCAACAAGCCCAACGATCTCAAGCCGGTGGCTGTGAGTGTGAGCCTCTCTGAAGATGGCAAGACCGTTATTATCAAGTCCAAGTCTGGCGAATGGGCTGACGGCAAGTCTTACGTCATTGACTTTGATGTCTGGTCTACCCTTACCAAGGGCCTGAGGGACTCTGTCAATATCGATGGTGTTGACTACAAGAAGTACCGTAAGTTCACCGCCGGCGCTCTGGAAGTGCCCGGTCAGGTCAAGAACCTGCATGTGAAACTCGATGACGATGATAATGAAGAAATCGCCTTCGACTACATTGGCGACTTCAACTACGGTTCTGAATTGAACGGAAAGAGCGACCTGACTTACACTGCTTTCATCACTCTCGAATGGGATGCCATTGAAAAGGGTGTTGAAAAGTACAATATCTATGTCAAGGGTGACAAGGATGCCGATGCTGACTATGTCAAGGTTGATGAAATCAAGGCCACCAAGACCGATGTAGAAGAAAAGACCATTGACCTGTCTGCAGCCCTCAACAATGGTAATTATTTGCTCTTCCCGCAGAACAAGCTCCAGTCTGGTGTGATTGACATCATTGTCCTTCCTGAAAATGCAAGCGGCGAAGCTCTCGCTAAGGATGCCAAGGCTCTCACCATCAAGACCTTTGATGCAGCCGACGAAGATGTCTGGGCTATGCAGACATCCGAATACATCACCGCTGCTAAGATCGATATAAAGAAGACCGGAAATTCTGTGGCCTACAAATGTACTGGTTCCGAAACCTCTTCTTGCACCGCTACTGTTACTAAATCGAATCCGCTTACCGATGGTGATAAGTATGGTGCAGTTCTCCGTATCGATGTCACGATGAATAAAGACGCTCCTAAGATGAAGGCTCCGACTGGTTATGAGATTTACGCTGAACTTGAAGATGCTGGCTGGGTCAAGTGTGATGCTACCATTTCGGGCGTGTCTGCTGACATTGCAATGGATGATGCTTGCTCTCCGTTCAAGGATGGAGCAAGGGAATATGCCAAGAAGGACGGTAAGGATTGGACCTTTGTCGTGGTCCCGTACTTCGGTACCGGCAAGAGCACCGTTGCCGCTCACTGCGCTGACATGAGCCCCAAGACTGAAACCGAATGTCTTGACGCTGGTCTTGTGTGGATTCCCACCAAGACTTCTGGCTACAAGATTTCTCAGACGGAACTTGATGCCAAGAAGGGTGTCTACGCAACTGCTGAAGACTTCCAGGAATACCTCAATTCTGTGATGGAATAGTCAGGTTCTTGTAATCAGTCTTTCAAAAGGTCGGATCCTTCGGGATTCGGCCTTTTTGCTATATTATCTCCGTAACGTTTTACGGAGGTTCTTTTGAACAATTCCATTCCCTTAGTGCAAATGGTGTTGCAGTCAGACATTGCCACCATCGTTGTCCTTTGCATATTGGCGGTTATGTCCCTGGGGTCTTGGGGTATCATCATCGTCAAGTACATTACCTACTTAAAGAACAAGCACGCCAATGCCGAATTTTTCCGCAAGTTTAACGAAGTGACCCAGTTCGTGGAGCTTCAGGAACTGTGCGAAAAGGCCGAAGATAGTGCACTGCGCCGTCTGACAGCCGAAGTGTTAAAAGAAGCTTCCAAGTTCAGTAACTTTGTGAGTTACGACTCTATCCAGCACAGAGCCTCCCTCCTGGAAGACACCATCCAGCGCTCTATCGAGGGCCTCCGCCTTACCGAAGACAAGTACCTGAGCTTTTTGGCCACCAGTTCCAACCTGGCGCCCTTCTTTGGCTTGCTCGGTACCGTGTGGGGTATCATGATTGCGTTTTTCCAGATTGGTCAGCACGGGTCTGCCGACCTTTCCGTGGTGGCTCCCGGTATTGCCATGGCTTTGATTACTACAGTGGGCGGCCTTGTGGTGGCAATCCCTGCCTCTGCAGGCTACAACTACTTTACCAGCTGTAATGGCCAGAACGAAATCTCTTATTTCAACTTCGGTTCCCAGGTGTTGAGCTTGTTTAAGCGTGGCGACCTGTTGGCTCTCGAAGAAGTGGCGGGCTAGGAGGCCTAGGTGAAGCGTAGCCGCGGAAAAGAACTGAAGCAGGAGATGAACCTCACGAACATGATTGATATCGTGTTCTCGATTCTGATTGTGTTCATTATTTCTGCTCCCCTTATGAGCCAGGGCGTCAAGGTGGACCTGCCCAAGGCCGAAGCCCCTACTATGGAGCAGGAAAAGCTTTTGAAGGTGTCTATCACCAAGGACGACGAAATCTACATTGCCGACATGATGGTGGATTTTGACAGCTTCAATAGTGTGTTCCAGTCCCTCTGGAATGGTGAGATGGCGGTGGTCATCAACTCCGACGAATCTGTTCGTTATGGTCTAGTAATGCAGGTGGTGACCCAGGTGCAAAAGCTGGGCGTGACAAAGCTCGGCTTCTTGACCATGAACCCCAAAGAAACTCCGGGTAAATGAAGAAGTTCCAGGACAGGATACAGTATTTTTCCTCCGATGTAGATTCTACATTGGTGAAGATTATCGTGTGCGCCGTGGTGTTCCACCTGGCCATCGTGGGAATCTGTATCGCTTTCCACTATGTGAACGTGAAGCCCGAGCCGGAGCAGATTCCCGTGTTCGAAATGGTGCAGGTGTCCGAGCCCGCGCCGCCTGCGCCGCCCAAGACGCAGCCCCCACCACCAAAGCCAAAGCCCAAACCCAAGGTCAACAAGCGGTTGCCGCCGGAAATAAAGCCCGAGCCCAAGGAAAAGCCGGAGGTGGTAGATGAAGATCCGGAACCGCCCGAGCCCACGCCGGAACCGGTGGATGATTTCCCGGTAGACGACATGGACCTGCCTGTGGCGTTAGAGGCTCCGAGCCTAGACCCTGTGGGTTCTGTGGATATGGACCCCCTGATGCAGGTGTACCTGGAACAGCTCAAGAAGATTATCATGAGCAATTTCAGGCCTCCCAAGGATTTGAAGGTTGGCCGCGATGCCAAGACCACAGTGCAGTTTACGGTGGACCGATTCGGAAAAATTTCGGCGGTGATTCTCAAGAAGTCCTCGGGCAACAAGGCCTGGGACCACCTGTCGGTGCGTGCTATCCAGATTTCCAAGGTGCCGGAGTTGCCCTTCAATTACCGAGCTCCGAATTTGGTACTGAATTTCAACTTTACGCCTAACTGATTTTGTATAATTGTAAGAGAGTGTTTTTAAGAATGAGAGAAAATTTGAAAAGGTTTGTTTGGGGGCTTGTCCTTGCCTTGGCCTGCGTTTTCCCGCAGGGAGTGTTTGCCTCTATCGATACTATTGCCGTAGATGTGGGAATTTCTGTTTTCAAGACTACGCCCATAGGCATTGTTCCCTTTGAAGAAAGGCCCGGCATTGACTGGATTGAAGAAAGGCCTCACCAGATTTTGACCCGCGATGCGAACCTTTCGGGGCGCTTTGACGTGGTGGCTTCTGAAAAGTTCAACTTGGCCCTGTTCAGCCGTTCCAAGGCGAAACATTACATGACGGGTAAGGTGGAGCCCACCGCTGACGGCCGCCTTGCCGTGGATTGCTACCTGTATGTGTCCCAGTCCAAGACGCTCCTTTTGGGAGAACGCTATACGGTGCCCCAGAAGGAACTTCGTCGGGCCATGCATGCCTTCTTTGACAAGGTGATTTACCAGCTGTGGGGTGAGCGCGGCGTGGCCAGCACCCGCATTGCATACGTTTCGAAGATTGACGGCGTGAAGCAGGTGGTGGTGTCTGACTACGATGGATTCCACCGCTCCCAGATTACCAGGGATTCTACCATCAGCATGATGCCGGTGTGGACCCGCGGTAACAAGGGCCTTGTATATGTGAATTTCAAGACCAACCGTCCGAGACTCTACACCAAGAACTTTGGCAGGCCCGAAAAGCCCTTGTTTGAACAGTTCGACCAGACATATAGTCCTGCGGTGAACCCTGTGAACGGGGAACTGTTGTTCTCGTCTTCTAAGGACGGCAAGACGGACCTGTATCTTGGCAACATGGAGACTGGCAAGGCCCGCAAGTTTGCCTACCTCAAGAGCAACCAGACCAGCCCTGCCTGGAGTCCGTATGCTACCGAGGTGTTGTTTACCAGCGACCGTGGCGGTGGCCCCCAGATTTTCGTGATGGGCAAGGACGGAAGCGACTTGCGTCGGGTGACCTTTATGGGCCGCTACAATGAACGCGCCAGCTGGTCACCCGAAGGCGACCGCATTGCCTACACCTCCATGGACAACGGCAAGATGAACATTTACACCTGCGCTCTGGACGGTAGCGACATTGTACAGCTCACCAACAACGCAGGTAACAACGAACATCCCTCCTGGTCGCCGGATGGCAAGCTCATTGCCTTTTCTAGCAACCGGAGCGGTACGTACCAGATTTACATTATGCGGAAAGACGGAAGCAACGTGACCCGCATTACCCAGGCCGGCGAAAATACTTCGCCTACATGGTCCTGGTTCTACGAAGAAAATAAACCACAACCTAAAGAAGGATCCAAATGAAAAACATCGTCAAGATTGCATTGATTTCTAGCGCTGCCTGCCTTGCCTTGGTGGCGTGTGCCAAGAAGCAGCAACCCCAGACCGACCCTGCCGCAGATACAGCTCCTGCCGCTGCTGCGGGCCAGGAAGCAGCTCCTGCCATGACTCAGGCCCAGGCTGATTCCCTGGCTGCCGAACAGGCCCGCCTGGAAGCGGAACGTCTGGAAGCAGAACGCGCCCGCTTGGAAGCGCTTATTAACCAGATTATGTCCGAAGACGTTTACTTTGACTTTGACCGTTCGGAACTCACCGAAAAGGCCAAGGAACTTTTGGCACAGGTGGGCGAACTGTTGCTGAAGGAAAAGCGCTTCACCATTACCATCGAAGGCCACACCGACGCCCGCGGTACAGAAGATTATAACTTTACTTTGGGTGCAAAGCGCGCCATGAAGGTGAAGGAATTCCTGGCCGCCTACGGTATCGAGAACAGCCGTATGGAATCGGTGAGTTACGGTAAGGAAGCTCCGAAGGCTCAGGGCGAAACTGAGGAAGCCTATTCCCAGAACCGTCGTGCCAACTTCCGCGTGAATATCAAGCAGTAGTTTTTAATTCGGAATTCGGATTTTGGAATTAAGAATTGTCGTAGAAAAATAAAGCGATTGAACATGAAAAAACTTGCTATTGGAATAGTATCGATTGCGTTTGCGCTTGTCGGGTGCTCCAAGATCACCATGCTCCGTACCGAGGAGATGAAGGCTGTGGGTAGCGATGTGCAGACGGGTATGCAGCAGGGTCTGGATTCTGCCGTGCTGAAACTTTCTGCAGAGAACGATTCCCTGCGTGCGGAGATGGATAGTCTGAAGGCTCAACTGGAGGCTTCTGCCCTGGTGCAAAAGCGCATGATGGCCGAAGTCACCATGCTTTCCCGCCGTATGGGTGACGAGTCCGAACGGAACGATTCTAGGCAAGAAGAAATCATCTACCGCTTGGATATGCTGCTGGGCAAGAGCGACAAGATTCTGGCCAAGAAGGTTGTGGTCAGTGGCGCTCCTGCGGCTCCCATTTCTATGGACAGCCTGGAGCGTGAAGCCGAAAAGCTGGTAGAGGCCGAAGCCATGTTCAATACGGCCCGTTCCGACTACCATCGCGGTGAATACAAGTTGGCCTACGCCGGTTTCAAGCAGGTCTATGAACAGATGAAGACCGGTGAGCTTGGGGAGAATTCATTGTACTGGATGGCGCTGTGCCTGATTGACGCCAATCAGGTGGAAAAGGCGAAGAAGGTGTTTACGAGCCTCGCCGATGCCTTCCCCGAAGGCCAGAAGGTCTGCACCACCATGTTTAAGCTAGCGGCTATCTACAGCACCGAAGGCAACATCGATATGCAGAAGCAGTACCTGCAGAAAATCCTGAACAGCAAAACTTGCTCTACTTCGGGAGAATTCGAACAGGCGGCAGAGATTCTGCAAGAAATTCTGGAACAGGAAACCCAGGCGGGTCCCAAGGCTGCTGAGCCTTCGAATGGTCCTGAAGCAGCCGCACCTGCGACGGAAGCTCAGCCTGCTGGGAATGCTGCTCCCGCTCCGTGATTCCAGATGGCGGCTCCCTTCGACTGCACTCAGGGCAGGCTGACCGCCATGACGAAATAAAAAAGGCGAGTCAGATGGCTCGCCCTTTCTTATACTTTATACTTTGATTATTTAATCGTACTGGTCAGGCGGAAGGCGAGACCCACGTCGCTGACTTCGTTTTCGCTATAGACACTGAACTGCAACTTGGACTTGCCGATGTTACGGACCAGGGCCACCGTCCATGCCCAGTCATCCATCTCGGCCTTACTGTCTGCCATAATCTGCCTGTCGTTGATGTATTCGCCTTCTACCATCAGGTTAGAAAGCAACACGTTCATCACGGGGACCAAACGGACTGGGAGCTCCAGGCCAATGTAGGTGGGCTGGTAGTAGATACCCGGCTGGAAATAATTGGATTCGGGAGCGATATAGTTAGGAGCCTTGGTGTTGATGTCATCATCCTGGGTGTAGATGCAGGCGTATTCACCGTAGAGGCGCAGGTTCGGGATAATGGAGTAGCTCGCGTAGGCGGCAACACGGTGGGTGAGGTAGGCGGTGTTTTGCACCACGTCGATGAGGTTTCCACGGTAGGCGGCCTTGACTTCTAGCGGGAAGGTGAACTTCATGTCGTCTTCTACACGGAGGTAGCCCTGGTTGGCGTTGCCGTCCTTGGTGGCAAGCATGGCGTTCAGCTGGTTGTTCTGGTGCTTCCAGCCCAGTTCAATGGCGTTGTGGCTGTAATCGCGCATCCAGAGACCGCGCTTGGTCAGGTCCTTGTCGATATAGGTACCGTAGTGGGTGGACTGGGACCAGTCCGTTTTCCAGCGGCCGATCTTCAGGTTCACCTGGTCGATGTCCGTGACTTTCCACTTGTAATTTGCCCAATAGAGGTCGGCGAGAATCTTGTCTTGTGCGGACTTGGTGGCCTTGACATTACCATTTTCGTCGCTCTTGACGTCGGTGACATTCTTGTTGCCGAATTCCGGAGCGAAAATGCGGAGCATGATGGTTCCGTCCAGATTGTCGCTCTTGTATTGTCCGCCCACGTTGGCGCGAATCCAGCCGCTGCTGAAATTGTTGTCGTGGTCGTTGATGGACTTGGTGACCTGGGTCTGCACATTTCCCTTGAGGGTCATGTTGTCGGTGACGCTTGCTGCATCTGCGGCGTAGGCGGCAACAGTTGTCGCAAGAATGGCTGCACTTAAGATACCGTACTTCATAAGATACTACTCCTATTGATTTTCGGCGGTAAAGATAGTTTTTTTTATTAGGAAAAAATCTCGTTAAACCGGCGGGAAGAACAGGTAGGCGATGGCGATGGCTGCAATTACGCCGGCGGCGTCAGCTATCAAGGCGCAGGTGACGGCATGGCGGGTCTTTTTTACGCCTACAGAACCGAAATAGACGGCGATGATATAGAACGTGGTGTCTGCAGCTCCCTGGAACATGCAGCTGAGGCGTCCTGCAAAACTGTCGGGACCCATACTCTTCATGGCGTCAATCATCATGCCACGGGCACCGCTTCCGCTCAAGGGCTTCATCAGGGCGGTGGGCAGAGCTGGCACCACGTCGTTTCCTGCTCCGAACAGTCCTAGTACCCACGAAATCCCGTTCATAAGCAGGTCCATGGCTCCGCTGGCACGGAATACGGCCACGCCCACGAGGATGGCCACCAGGTTCGGAATAATCATGACGGCCGTATGGAACCCGTCCTTTGCACCTTCCACGAAGGCTTCGTAGGCCTGGACCTTTTTGTAGATGGCAAGCCCCAAGAAGGCGACAATGATTCCGAACAGCACAAATCCGCTGATAAAGAGGCTGGTGGTGCCGATGGCTTCTGCCGTAAGGCGGCTAAAATAAACCATGATGGCGACCACAACGGCAACGCCACCGCCGAGCCAGGCTACGGTAATGGGGTCCTTGAGTTTCACCTTCTGGAAAAAGCTCAGGGCGATAATGCCTGCGATGGTGCTGAAGAAGGTAGAAAGCAAAAGGGGCAAGAATACATCGCTTGGGTTTGCGGCACCCAGCTGGGCACGGTAGGTCATGATGCTCACAGGAATGAGCGTAAGCCCGCTGGCGTTCAGCACCAGGAACATAATCTGGGAGTTGCTGGCGACGGTTTTGTCTTCGTTGGGGTTGATTTCTTGTAGTTGCTTCATGGCCTGGAGGCCCATGGGAGTGGCGGCGTTGTCCAGGCCCAGCATGTTGGCGCTGATGTTCATGAGCATAGTGCCTACCACGGGGTGGCCTTTGGGGATTTCGGGGAACAGGCGGCTGAACAGGGGAGAGACGATTTTCGCGAGAATTTGCACTGCTCCCGCCTTTTCGCCGATTTTCATGATGCCGAGCCACAGGGAGAGTATGCCCGTAAGGCCGATAGCGATTTCGAATGCCGTTTTCGACATGTCGAATGCTCCGAGGATGGCCTTGTTGAAAATGCCTGAGTCACCGAAGGCGAGCCACTGGACCATGCAGGCCACGAAGGCGCCCAGAAAGAAAACGAGCCAGATGATGTTCAGAACCATGGCATAAATGTAGTAATTAGGGGCTAGGATCTAGGGGCTAGGGGATAGGGGTTTGAGGTCGCTTCGCTTTGAGGCATGAGGCTCGAATCTTATCCGTCTTTGTTGTTTCTTTTTATTTACAAATCGTGACAAAAGGCCAAATCAAAAAACGAATCCCAAAGATGGACTCATTTTATTGTATATTCTCGCAAGATGCAGATAGGAATCTGCTTGTTTTTAACTGATAAAAGGACATCTATGAAACGTCTCTCTCTCGTTGCTATGGCAATCTTCTTCGCAAGCCTCGTGGCTTGCAACCAGGCCTCCGCCGGTTCTTCTTTCAACCAGCAGGCCAAGCTGGACTCCCTGGAAAAGGATTTCAAGCAGGTCAAGGAAGAATTTGAAATCATTAAGTACGCTCTCGACAAGCGCGGAATTTCTCTGGAACAGGCCCGCGCCGAGATGGAAGCGGACAACAAGGTCTGGGACATTCCCGACGAAGACAGCCCGGTCTTTGGCAACACCAAGAACCCGAAGCTCACGATTGTTGAATTTACCGAATTCCAGTGCCCCTACTGCTCTCGTATCGCTCCTACTATGAAGGAACTGAACGACAAGTACGGTGACAAGATCAAGTTCGTCTATAAGCATTTCCCTCTGAGCTTCCACGCCAACGCTCCGGCTGCGGCTGCCGCCTCTATTGCCGCCCACAAGCAGGGCAAGTTCTGGGAATTCCGTTATGCCCTCGCTCCCCACAGCCGCGAACTGGGCGATTCCATCTTTGTTGAAATCGCCAAGCAGGTGGGCCTGAACGTGGAACAGTTCAAGAAGGACATGGTTCTCGACTCCGCCATGCAGGCTCGTATCGACAAGGACTTCAAACTGGGGGTTGAAGTCGGGGTTCAGGGTACGCCTAACTTCTACATCAACGGCAAGCGCCAGGACCGCTTCAGCAAGGAACTGGTGGAAAAGATGCTGAAAGAGGCTAAGTAAGCCGCTGGTTTCGGCCGTACACACAAAGATTAGACGGAAACTTCGTGTTTCTGTAGGAAAAGTTTAATTTTAAACAAAAATCAACAACATAAGGATGCGATATATGATGAAGCAAACTCTGAAGGTCGCCTCGATAGCCCTGCTTGGGCTTTTGACGACGGCAGCGATGGCTCAGCCAAAACCGCCTCGTTTGGTAGTTTACAAGTTCTTTGACGACCAATATCGTCAGGGTGGCTTTGACTACGCTTACGGTGGTTCTAGCAAGGGCGTTACCATTACCAAAGATGGTGGTTACAAGTCTAAGTCTGCCTTGAATATCAAGCTGGACCCCAGCGAGTATTCGGGTGCCTCTATCTGCTTGTATAACGAGTTCTTTGATTTGAACAAGTACATGCTGGACTCCAAGATCGAGTTCATGATCAAGGGCAAGAAGGGTGGCGAATCTGTGAAGGTTGGCCTCTTGGATGACGAAGTGGGCGATGGCAAGAAGACTCAAGTTGTGCTCCCCATGAACAAGTACATCGAGGGTGGCGCCATCACTACGGACTGGAAGAAAGTTTCTATTCCTCTGGTGGACTTCCCGGACCGCGGTCTCTACTGGGACAACACCCGCAAGTCTGAATTTCCGGCCCGTATTGACTGGGACAAGATTGCTGAAATCCGTTTCTCTATCGACAAGAGCGGCGCCAAGGATTTCGAAATCTGGGTGGACAACATCGAAATTGTGAAGGGCAACAAGAAGGCCAAGCCCAAGGCCAAGATTGTTTACTGGGATGAAAACGAAGACGTCATCGACGGCCCGAAGAATCCCGAAAAGTTGGATGGCAAGGCCAAGACTCTTGTCACCTTCTACGACAATAACCTGAAGGGCTTCAGCTATAGCTACGGTGGTCTTTCTGCCCAACGTGAAGCCAAGTCCAAGACGGCGGGCAACCCCAATGTGCTTGCCCTGTACATCGACAACAATGACTGGTCCGGTGTGACCTACTCCATGGGCGAAGGCAAGTATGCCGATCTGTCCAAGGTCCGCAACAAGGGCGGTCTCTATTTCTGGATCAAGGGTAAGCTCGGCGGCGAAAAGGTGTACGTTGGTATCCTTGACAACCAGGGCAACGACATCAAGAGCCAGACCAAGATCAGCCTGAACGACTGGATCGAAGGCGCCAAGGTGGGCACCGATTGGAAACTGGTGAAGATTCCTCTGAAGAAGTTCAACGACAAGGGCAAGGCTTGGGACGCCAACAAGCAGGCCGAAGTCGCCAAGGATATCCAGTGGAACAAGATTCAGGAAATCCGCTTCTCTGTGGGCAAGGGTGAAAACCAGGGTGAACCGGGCAAGCCCGCTCCTGTGACAATCTTCGTGGACCAGATTACCTTCACCGAGAATATCGACTGGGTCGACCCGGATATCAAGTGGGATAACTGGAAATCCAAGGAGAAGGACCTGATCATCACCGATTTCGAAGACAAGTTCAAGGGTGATGTGTGGGAACCCTCCAAGGGCCCGAAGTCCAAGGTCGAAGTGGAAGTGCCTTTCAAGACCTCCAAGCTTGACGGCAATTCTCTCAACGTGAAGCATTTCGAAATGTCCGACTGGGTGGACATCGTGTTCGACATGGTCAAGAGCAAGCGCTCTGCCGCCGATCGCGACTGGACCAAGCACTGGGGCATTATGTTCGACGTTTACTCCGAACGTGCATGGCAGTCCATCACCGTGCAGATTGGTGACGCCGGCAACGAACTCTTCGTGGCCAACACCGGTGTGCCTCGTGGACGCACCACTGTGATTGTGCCCTTCCGTGCATTCTCCAAGTTCCCCTACTACCAGCCGCCTACCGCCAAGGAAAACGGCGTGTTTGACCTGAAGGGCGTTGTCTCTCTCGATTTCAAACCGGGTGGAGAAGGTTCTAATGGTAACTTCGAAATCGACAACATCAAGCTCACCAACCAGAAGGAAGTTAAGGCTGCTGACCGTCCGGCTCTCGTGAAGGTCGAAGTCAAGGGTACCGGCGATGTGGTGAACCCCAACATCTCTGGCGGCCTGTTCGGTATCAACGCCGCCCTTTGGGATGGCGACATGCTGGACAACCCCAAGTTCAAGGTGCAGACGGCTGAATATGCCAAGCGCATCAACCACGGCATCATCCGTTATCCGGGCGGTCTCCGTGCCGATGACGATCACTGGAAAGAAATCCTCGACAACCACGACTGGATGGTGGATACCGACGAATTCCTCGCCTGGTTGAAGAAGACCGGTTCTAACGCCATGTTCACGGTGAACTTCGGTTCTGGTACCGAAGAAGAAGCCGCAGCCTGGGTGAAGCACACCAACATCGACAAAAAGGCCGGCATCAAGTACTGGGAAA